>JANPMK010000106.1:0-59895 GCA_031422775.1 Akkermansiaceae bacterium
TTTTACTTGTGTTAGAAAATACAAGGGCACCACAGCCACAGGAATCAACAAAAGCAGCAAACGGTTACTTTTGCGCTTCACCAAAGCTGCCGCAAACGCATCCATGGATGGGAAGCGTTGCGCAGGGTCGTTTTTCAACGCGCGCATCACAGCATCGCTCACTGGTTTGGGGATATTTCTTCGGACGATACACGGTGGATCGAAATGTCCGCGTGGCAGAACACCAGTAAGCATTTCATAAAGAATCACCCCAAGGGCATACACGTCGCCAAGCGGACCTGAATCTTGTCCCGCATGTCGTTCGGGAGACATGTAGTCGGCGGTGCCGGTGGTGGTGCCAGCCATGGTGAGTCGAGTGAGTTGCGCATCCACTGGCGCGGCGAGTCCGAAATCGGTGACTTTGACGCGGCCATCAGAGGCGATGAGGATGTTCTCTGGTTTGAGATCGCGATGGACGATGCCGTGTTGATGCGCGGCGTGGATGGCGGATGCCGTTTCGCTGGCGATGCGTAGGGCGTCGGCCACAGGGAATGCCCTGCCCTGCTTATTGAGGAGATCACGAAGATTTCCGCCATCGACGTATTCCATGACAATCGCCGCGCTTTCTCCATCTAGCAGCACAAGTCGATGGATGGTGACGATGCCAGAGTGATTGAGTTTCGACATCATCCGCGCTTCACGTTGGAGACGCTCGAGGATCATCGGTTCGCCATGCAAATCTGGCAGGACTAGCTTGATGGCAACCTCACGTCCGAGCGCTGGATCACGTGCGAGGTGAACCTCCCCCATGCCTCCCGCTCCGAGCAAACCGATGCGCTCATAGCCGTCCGGCCATGGAGAGCCGGCTGCGAAGTCGTCCAGCGCTTGTGCCATGAGAGCACCGGCCGCCAAACCCGAAAGATGCGGGCGGAACGGTGGCTGGCTTGACTCGGGATGCGTGTTCATAAGGCGGACGACATACGGGAAATTACTGACTCGCCAGCATACGTGCAAGATATGCTATTTCCTCTTCGGGATTGGAATCCTCGGGTTGGGTATCGGCCACCACGGAGCGCAGAGTTTCACGGAAGCGTCCTCGAAGTCGATGAACCGCCACCTTGAATGTGCTCGAAGACATGCCAACAGCTGCTGCCGCTGCAGCGTATGCTTCCATATCCCCTTCTTCTGTTAGGAACTTACGCATGGCGGTGAACTGATTATGCTTACCGTGAGCAATCGCTTCTTTTTCCATGGCGCCGAGAGCGTGATCGAGCACGGTGAGCGCCCATTGACGGTCGTAGGCTTGCTCGGGGCTTTCACCAGAAATAAGGGAAGAAGAGTAGTAGGCTTCCGCCGTGGCGGGATCGATGGAAATGACCTTTCCTCCACCGCGCTTGGATGCGCTGGCTTTGTCTGCCTCATCGCGGATATGACGTTGCAACGCGGTTAGAAGGAACGTGCGGAGTTTGCCTCGCGAAGGCTCGGCCGCATCGAAGAGATGGCTTTGTAAGATCTTGAGAAAAAAGCCTTGAATGAAGTCCTCAGCATCGTGCGAAGGATAGCCACGGCTACGGCACCATGCGTAGAGAGGAAACCAATAGATGCCACAAAGATCTTCGAGAGCTCTCCGCGCTGACGGACCCTCGCCACGAGCACGCAACACCATACTCCAACGAGTGGCTTGGAAACGTGGACTGGTGGATTCGGATTCCTGAAGAGACATAGTGATGAAACTAGCTAATCCACTATCTCAAAGCCGCGATATTTGAACAGGCAATTCGTAGCTCTTACCTTCATAACTCAACATCAGCTATTCCTCTTATTTTTCTGCCCTCCATTTTTCTGTCTGCGAACTTCTTAACCCAATTCCAAAATCGTAAGCTAAGCGCGCAGCTACTTCGTTTCCTTTGTTACCTTCTGTGAAAGAAATATTTTACAGGTCATATGAACGATGAATCAAGTCAATGACTCATGAAATCACAGACAAGCACGCCATCTTTCGATTTCGCGCTTCACGTTATCGATGGACGGAGCACCAATGTTTGTCCGTGCTTTCAAAGCGACTTCCAGCGAGAAAACCGACTTCATCGCATCGGTGTAAGCGGGATCGATTTTTTTCAAATCTAACTGATCCAGTGGCACGTTGCTGCTGATCGATTCAGCGACGGCTTTACCAACCAATTCATGAGCGGTGCGGAATGGCACTCCGGATTTTACCAAAGCATCGGCGAGATCGGTAGCGAGTAGCATCGGGTCACTGGCTGCGGCGAGGCATTTATCCTCACGCATTTTCATGGCGGTGATCATTTCGGTGTTAACGGCGAGTACAAGCAGGATCGTATCCACCGAGTCGAACAACGGTGGCTTATCTTCTTGGAGATCACGATTGTAAGTGATCGGCAGACCTTTCATGGCGACCAAGAGGTTCATCAGATTACCAACCAAGCGGCCCGTCTTGCCACGAGTGATTTCGCAAACATCAGGGTTCTTCTTCTGAGGCATCAATGATGAGCCAGTGGTATGAGCATCCGAGAGATGGACGAAACCAAACTCACTTGTGCACCATAGAATTAGATCTTCGCTGAGACGTGAAAGATGAACCCCGCACATCGAAATCGTGAACAACAATTCCGCGATGTAATCTCTGTCTGCGATCGCATCCATCGAGTTGTGGGTGACTCCGTCAAAGCCGAGTTCGGCCGCAATTGCTGCACGATCCAGATTGATCGTGGATCCAGCCAATGCTCCTGAACCGAGTGGTGAAACATTTAGCCTGGTTCTGCAGTCACTGAGTCTTCCTTTATCGCGCTGCAACATTTCCACATACGCCAGAAGATGATGCCCCACCGTCACGGGTTGACCCCGTTGAAGGTGCGTGTAGCCCGGCATGACTGTCTCTGCATACCTGCCCGCTTGATCCACTAGAACTTTTTGAAGTGTCGAAACTGCCGAGGTGATTGCATCGATCTGAGTCCGGCAATACAACCGAGTATCGGTGGCTACCTGATCATTGCGTGATCTTGCTGTGTGAAGTTTTCCGCCAGCTGCTCCGATTCTCTTGGTCAGCTCGGATTCGATATTCATGTGGATATCCTCAAGCGAAGTCCGGAACTCGAACTTTCCTGCTACGATATCTGCTTCGATCTCGCGGAGGCCTTTTTCGATCGCATTAAACTCTTCTTGATTCAGTAATCCAGCGTTGAGCTGTGCGCGCGCATGAGCGATCGATCCTGAGATATCATGCGGAAATAACCGCCAATCGTAAGAGATCGATTCACCAAATTGTTCAACCAATGTTGAGGTATCCTGAGTAAAACGTCCTTTCCACATAAATTAATAACTTCCGTCTTTATAGGTTCCTGCCGAGACGACTTTACGCTCTGCATTCGTATTTTGAAAGACAACATCTCCCTCAATTACCACACCGTGCTCAAAATGAAGCAGCCCGGAAATTTTGAGCGAATTGCAAGCGATCAGGCTAGGAACTCCGAGGGCATCTAATGAATCCACGAGCTTGTAGTTGCCAGAAAGAGAGACATCTGGCGGCACTCCTTGGCGTTCTTCGCAGAGCCTGACTTGTCCGTCGGACAGGACTTCATAAGCATCCGAACGAAGAGCCAGTAGATCCGCTGTGGTTTTAACAGGTGCGAACCGACTCCGCGGAACTTCAATCGCCAACGCTCCTTCGAAACATTCGATCGCCGATCCCATGGCGATTTCCAATTGGAAAACCGGAGTGGAATTTGGATCTCGTGGATCGACGGTTTTCTTATTCTTGATCATCGGGAGTGGTAAAACTCCTGAATCCGCTTTCAGCTGTGCTTTGAGTTTTTCGAGATTCAACCACAGGCTGTTGGTGTTGAAATATTGGTGCTTATCGATGTTCTGGAACTCGTCCAAATCATCATCAGGACATTGAGCGACCTCACGTAACAACAACCGTCCATCGCTCAAACGTTTCGCCAAGTGACCTCCCTTTTTATCAGCTGCGGTGCGACGAGTCACCTCCATCAAAAATGGCGCACCGGATTCTGCAAAGAAATCTAGCAGGGCTGGATCTAAAATCGCACCGAGGTTATCGGAGTTTGAAACGAAAGCATATTTGACGCCCTCGCCGAGCAAGCGATCCAACCAACCACTTCCGACCAATGCCGGATAGACATCGCCATGTCCCGGCGGGCACCACTCTTGTTCAGGGTCGCTAGGCCACGAAACCGGAGCTAAAGTCCCAGCATCGATTTTCGGAATCATGTTTTGCATCATTTCCACTTCATTCGCAGAAGCCAGCCCCTCATCTTCGTAGCGTTTGAGATGTTCCAGAGTGTCTTCACTGGTGCTGAAACTATTCATCAAAAGCAGTCTCACATTCTGACCACTCTTTTGCCGCAGCGAAAGCGTCTGGCGCACCATGAGATCGAGGAAGTTCGTTCCTTGCCGCACAGCGAGTAGGCTCTTCGGCCCTTGCAAACCCATTCCGGTTCCGAGTCCGCCATTGAGTTTAATGACAGCAACCTCACCCAGTCTTCCGCCAGAGCTTTCCGTGTTGAGATCATCAGATTTAGGCAAACCCGTTGCTGGCACAATCGTTTGCTCTGGGATCATCCCAGTTTCATTCCGCAATAAGGCCTCGTAATTTCTTTTGAAAACCGCAACTGGAGCATCGCCCATTCCGGCGGCTCTCATCTTTTTCTCAAATGCATCGAAGTCTGACATAGGCGTATCTTTCACAAACCCAGCACGAAGGTAAATCCCGAATCAGTGATAAATCGAGGTCTGTTCATTTAGTTCCTTTGCGGTGTTTGAGCTTGGCTTCGAGCGCTTTGAGTTCGTGTTCGTCTTGATCATCGGCTTCACGAGCCTCCTCTCTTTTACGCCGCTGGTCATATTCCAAGTAGAGCTCACTTGTGTGTTGCTCCATTTCTTGGTGACTGATTTTTCCAGCATGATTGAGAAGTGGAAACCCGTTAGAAGTGATGATCTGATCGATATTTTCACGCCAGAAGCTCATTTTCGTCTCAGAGCGTGTTTTGGCTCGAAGTTCAGCGGTTTCGAGGAAGATGACGACCAAGCGATTCAGGGTATCGATCTCATCCTCGCAGAGGTAATTTTTAGCAATGAAAATATCCGGCTTACGGATTTTGCCACCTTTCCACGTGAATAACCCGAAATACGGATCTTCGGGATTAGCTCGTTCACTAATGAGTTCAGCCGCTGTCTTACGGGTCACGGCGAAGAGAAGCAGGTTCTGGACGATAGCGAAAAAATTCTGAGTCTCTTTGTCGCTTTTATCGTAATCGGTGCTGAGAGAGAAAAGGTCGCGAACTTTCTGGTAAAACCGTTTTTCGGAGGCGCGAATGTCGCGGATACGCTCCAGCATCTCGTCGAAATGATCTGGGCGTCCATCGGGATTCTTTAGGCGCTCGTCGTCCATGGCGAAACCCTTGACGAGATACTCGCTCAACACGGTAGTAGCCCAGCGGCGGAATTGCGCGCCACGTGCCGAACGAACGCGATATCCAACAGCTAGGATCGCGTCGAGGTTGTAGAGTTTAGTCCGGTAGTCCTTCCCGTCAGCGGCAGTTGTCAAGGATTCCTTGACAACTGAATCTTGATCCAACTCCCCATCCTCAAAGATATTTTTCAGATGGAGTGAGATGTTCTGCTTGGTGGCTAAGAACAGCTCAGCCATTTCCAATTGGCTCAGCCACACGGTTTCCCCTTCCGCTCGCAATGCAATGCGGCTTTTCTGGTCTTCCGTTTGGTAGAGAATGAGGTCTGACATCAGGTTTAAAAAGAACTACCCCTTCGCTAAATGCTCCACGCAGAGCTGGCTCCAGGTTTCTAATCTTTCAAACAATCCGCCTTTCAGCTCGGCAATGGTCGCCCACGAAAGATCGGTTAGCGCATCTTCCAGGGAGGAAACATCCTCGTTTTCCAATTCCACCAAATGCACCACCCCGAGATGCACCTGGCCGACGGGATTGGAATCGTCATTCAGCAAGCCGACGATACGCATTTCATAATCCCCGCCGATCTCGAGTTCCTCATCGATCTCCCGCTGAACCGCTGCGTAATACGCCGCCGCTCCTTGGCGACCCTCCCCCATGTCCACGGGATTGATGTGACCACCGACTCCCACGGAAATTTTTGCATGAAGCCGATTTTCCCCACCCGCTTTTCCGCGCGTGTAATGCAGCACCCGATCGCCGCATTTGAAAATGCAATAAGGGATCAGCTGCTTGTGACTTGGATCTTCCTCGGCGGCACCGCGATCCATGAAAAAGTGATTATCCTCGGTAAGAAGAACCGAAACAATATCGTCCACACCCTCAACCCGCATCCCTTGAAAGGTTGCCAATTCTTCCAACAACGAACGTGTCACCACTAAAACCTCTTCACCTGCGTATTTCGACATGCCGGAATGTTCAAAATTTCATGCCCAGACGACAACCTAGAAATGCGGAAGTTTTGCCCATGGACCGCGTGACTCCAGTCGCGCCCCTCTGGAGATATAAGAGAACCGCGGATGGACACTGATAAACGCGGATGAGAGGACTTACTTCTTCCCTGTCAGCACCGTATGAGCAGCTTTCGCCATTTCTGCGGCACCTTCTGCATTGGGGTGAACTTTATCTGGGATCAAGGCCGCCTTATCTTTGAAAGCGGCATACATATCGATGATTCCAACGCTGAGTTCTTTTGCGAGTTGATCGATCATGGGAATTTGTTCTTGGATGCCAGCTTCTGTGATACCAAAATTACCATTGCCGATCACCGGCACGGGACGGCAGATGAAGATGCGTGGTTTGCTTTCCAAGCTTTGGAATGTAGCGACGAGTTTTTTGTAATCGGCCAGATAATCCTCTTTGAACTTCCAGTTCTGAGGTTTCGTATCGTTCGTTCCCAACATGATGATCACGACATCGGGTTTCATCGCCAAAGCATCCTGATACTTTTTCTCCTTCGAGTAAGGAAAGTCACCTTTATCCATCAGAGTCCGTCCACTCACCCCGAAATTCCCCACTTCCCATTTATCACCCAACAACTCTTGGAGCTGCTTCGGATAAGGATTCCCCTTCGTGCCAGCACCTTGAGTAATGCTGTCCCCCACACACGCGAGTTTGACTTTTCCCTCGTATTTCGCTGCATCAATCGGAGCCATCGGATCCGCGCCAAACGCCAAAGATCCTGAAAAAAATACGCCGAGAAGCGCCACAACATAGGATTTCAATTTCATAGTGAAGCGAAGCTATTCCAGATCCCCTCGGTGGGTAAATGAAAGCTTTGATAAAAATTCCATGGAATCGCGAAAATTCAGCTTGTGATACCGGTCTAATGTAAGCGAGAAAACATCCCTTCCTTTCAATTACCCCCACACCAAAAACCATGAAACAAGCCCTGCTCCTCACATTTCTTTTTTCCGCTTCTCTCTACGCCGAAAAGCCCAATCCCGCTCATTTTAAAGTCGAAGTATTGACGGAAGGCTTTGTCGATCCCCAGGAAATGGTTATGCTCCCAGACGGACGCATACTCATCTGTGAACGCACGGGCAAGCTTCGTGTTTGGACTCCCGGCTCCAACCAACTCACCGAGGGCGGCGCTCTCAAAGTAGCTAGCAAGAAAGGTGAAACCGCCCGCGAGTGTGGATTCATTGGAATCACCGCCGATCCTAACTTTGCTAAAAATCAATGGATCTACTGTTATTACTCCCTCCCGGACGTCAGTTCACATCGGCTTTCACGTTTCACCTTTAAAGACGGCCAGCTCGATCTTGCTTCTGAAAAAGCGATCTTCGAAGTCCCTAGCGATCGTGAGGGTTCGACCTGCCATGAAGGTGGCTCACTTGCCTTCGGTCCCGATGGAATGCTCTACTTGTCCACTGGCGACAACACCAATCCATTTTCCAAGCCAGCCACACCGATTGAGGAGCATAAGAAAGAACTGGATGCCCAAAGATCCTCTTCTAACAGCAATGACTTGCGTGGAAAAGTTTTAAGAATCCAGATCCAACCCGACGGCACCTACAAGATCCCTGCAGGAAACCTATTCAAGCCAGGCACAGACAAAACTCGCCCTGAGATCTATACGATGGGACTGCGCAACCCCTACCGCATCACCATCAATTCAAAAACCGGTACCCTTTACTGGAGCGAGGTTGCTCCAGACAAACAACCCACGGGCGAGGAAATCAACCAAGCTAAGACCGCAGGTTACTATGGCTGGCCATATGCCATCACCGATACAAAAGTCTTTAATGATCTGGCCGGGAAACCCTTCGATCCAAAAAATCTTAAAAACCAGTCCATCAACAACACTGGCATCAACGATCTCCCCGTTCCGCGTGATCCCTTTCATTTCTATGGACGCAGTTGCTCCATCATCGGCGGTGTCTATCACGCAACGAAGGACGAACATGCCTTCCCCGCTGACTACGATAACTGCCTGTTTTTTTCCGATTGGAATCAGTCTTGGTTTAAATTCGCTAGGCTTGATGCTGAGGAAAAGAATCTCGGTGTCGAAGATTTCCCGCTGAATTTCAAATTTCGCAAACCCATTGATCTATTCTTCAACAAAAGCGTTCTCTACGTCCTCGAATACGGAAATGGCTGGTATGATGTTAAAAATGGCCGACTCCTTCGTGTCTCCTATTCCACCTCCTTCAATCAAATTGCAGCGCCAGAAGGCGATCCTCGGATCTTAGGCATGAACGAAAAAATGAAAGGCGTGAAACTCATGCAAGCCACCACCTGCCTTTCCTGCCATACCGCTCAAGCAAAATTGGTTGGCCCGTCCTTTGTGGATATGGTCGCCAAGTATGGCAAAGAACCGTCAGTCGTCGACGCTCTCTTCGAAAAAGTTAGAAAAGGCAGTGTCGGCGTATGGGGTGAACAAGCCATGCCCGCTCATGTATTGAACACCGATGACGAGGTCAAAGAAATGATTAAAGCCATCCTCGCCACAGAAAAACCCAAGGGACATACGAAGTAATACCCAAGGATGATTCCCAGCTCTATTGCTGCGGCCATTTCATTGACGCAATAGCTAACAACTCGGCAACTACGTCAATCAAACCCACCCCATGAGAGCTGCAAATGATTGCAGCAGTTCAAAGTCTGCGGCAATCAGGTCATCTTTACCTTAGACGGGTTGTGCTTTTTCGTGGTTCAAATGTCATCTATTTTTTCGTTCCCATGACTCTTATTTCCCGTGGCTGATACTTGATCACCGCACGACCAACAAATTTCAAAGTTTCCGGGATTCGTTTCACCACACGAAATGCACGTGATCTCCATTTCCGCATTCATTTGATTTGCAGTCAAATGCTCTCGAATGATCGCAACGGCTTGGACGTAATCCTCATCATTCAGGACACAAAGAGCCGGAAAAAATTCGGGAATCGGAATATCGGATAGCCCGGACGCGGTCAAAAACTCGTTCCGAATCATGGTCGGAATCCCATGATCCTCGAGGACGGCTTTGTAGTAGCTGACCCTGGTGATGTCCTGTTCTCTGAAAAGTTCTTTCATGCTGTTTTTTTTGAAGAGGGCAGCTCCCGACTTATCGGAGTAGCCAGAATGCAGCCCCTCCTTGAATCACTCTCCATCCTTCGCAACACTCTTTTTCTCGCGGAAGGCGAGAAGAAAAAGAAGTGCAATCGCTCCAGCCATACCAGCAGGCAATAGCCAGTAAGCCTTCCACTGCCTCATGGTTTCAGACAACAGAGACACTTCAATATCCTCTTTTTTATTACCGGTTGACTCAGTTACAACAGCTTCCTTCGCGCTATCAGGCATTGATACGGAAAACATCTGTCCGGTTTGTTCAAGGAAACTTATATCCTGCTTACCTCGTCCCTCCTTAATAACTGCCTCAAGTTCCACCGATCTTAAGACGCCTTCACCAAGCTTGGAAAAATTAACATCTCTTCCAAATAGCGGTTGGGGACACTGATACAAAATGCTGAAAACAATGGCATATCCGACATACATCCCGATTCCTTGAGTGAAAAAGACGATCATGCTTTGTGCCTGACCTCGGATAGCTGGATCAGCCTCTTTATCGGTATACATGAATCCAGTAACAAAGAAAAAGTCATAGCAAATACCGTGTAGTGCGACTCCCAAGAAAATCATCCAAACAACCTGATCTGGTGCGCCATAGGCAAATAAAACATATCGAGTCACCCATGCCAACATACCCACCAAAATCATCCATTTAACGCCTAGCTTCCTGAAGAAGAAAGGAATCATTAACATGAATATAATCTCTGACATTTGACCAATGGTCATTGTCGACGATGGCTGCAAAAATCCGGTATTCTGAAGATAGTTGCCCGTGACTCCATAGTAATAGGCTAGAGGCACACAGATGAGCATCGAGCAAATCGTGAATACAAGAAACGAAGGTCGCTTCAGGAGAGAGAATGCATCCACCATAAACAATGCACGCATGTTTACTGGCAGTCCTTTGCTTGGAGCGGGTGTGTGAGGTAAGAAGAATGCGTATATTCCAAGTGCTAATGACGCGCCTCCGGCAACATAAAACATTTCGAATTTTGCAGACCAACCTAAAATACCCACAACAAGGCCTGCAACAATCCACCCTACCGTCCCCCAGACTCTAATCTTAGGAAACGTCTGGTGATCCACGTTTGTAAAAGCAATCGTATTTCCCAATCCTAGAGATGGCATAAAGCAAAGCATGTTGCCAAACATCAACCAGACCATCAACTTTCCATTTCCATCAGCAGCCACATTAGGGACCATCAAGAGGAGCGCTCCGCCTATCAGAAACAGAACTCCAAACACTTTTTCAGATGGAAAAAAGCGGTCAGCAATCAAACCCAGAAATAAGGGAGCGATCATTGCACCCAATGGTGCCGAACCATAAGCTCCGGCAGAAAAATCTTTGAGACCATTACTACTCAGGCACAAGCCCAGCGTGGCAAACCATGCTCCCCAGACGAAGAACTGGAGGAACATCATGATGGAGAGTCGGATAGCGGTGGATTTAGCGGTCATAGACATAAAGTTTTGTTAGATGTAAGATGGTGAGAAAAATTAAAGTTCTTTGATCCAGACATTCGCGAAATCAATGGCGCTGCCGTGATGCTGGAAACCGATAGGGCCATCTTTTGGAACATCTGGTAGTTGGGCGTTATCGATGACGAGTTGATCGTTGAGAGTCACGGTAAGTCGATCTCCTTTCATGGTAATGACCGTGCGATTCCATTCGCCAAGCGGTTTGTCGGCTTTCATTTTAGGTGTCACTCCGGCTCTGATTTCTGCAGGTAATTTTTTGTTGGTGCGGTAGCCATAGACTTCACCCGAGCCAACGGTCCAATTCCAGAAGTTCACCTGGCTTTTAACATTTCCACGAAGATAGACACCACTATCCAATTCTTCGATCTCAACCTTGCCGTCGTCGTTTCCATCGGGTTTGACAATCGGTTGAGATTTCATCGGTCCGCGACCCGCCCAGCGCCAGTCGAGCATAAGGGTGATATCGGTATAGGATTTTTCAGTCCAAAGATCTTTAATGGTTCCGGACTGACCATTGTGTTTGATGATTCCGTTAGAGGCGGTCCAGTTACTCATGTTCTCCTCGTGTTTCCAACCTTTGAGGCTGGAGCCATCGAAGATTTGCGTAAAGCCGGCATTCTTGATGCGCTCAACATTTGCCGTAGGTGCGATCTCTGCAATCCGGATGTTTTTGTAAGAAACTTTATCGCCATGTCCCAACCATGCGATGTGTCCCGCGCGACGCTTCACGCCTTCGTGTTTCGGATTTTTCTCACTGAGTTGTTCGAGGTTCGCTTCGAGAATGGTCTCCCCGTTGAGCACGACTTTCACATTCGATCCATTGACCGTCACTTGTTGATGATTCCATTCGCCGATAGGTTTGAGGCCGCTCTTCTTAGCGGCGGCCAAGGTGTAAATTCCGCCGTGAAATTGGTAATTCTTGAGATCCTTGTATTTTTCCGCGGTGTTATCGAGCACTTGGATTTCCATGCCCGTGTATGCGCCGTCGCCAGTTCCCGGATAATGAATTCCCAAACCATTGTTCGCTCCAGGTGTGAGCAGGAAATTAAATTCGAGGACGTAGTCCGAAAAGGTTTCTTCGGTCACTAGGTTCCGGCCTTCCGGAGTGCAGGCAATCGCTCCGTCCTCGACGATGTAGCCCTCCCCTTTCCAACCTGATAGATCTTTGCCATTGAACAAAGATCGCATGTTTAATTCCTGCTCGGCGCTGGCGATGCCGCTCGCAACAGCCGATAACGCGATGATTTGGAGGAGCTTTCTCATAAATATCAAAGGTCTACTGTTTTACCCGTGCGGAAACTTTCATCCGCCGCTTCAACGATGCGCATCGATGCCACCGCATCGTCCATGTGATCGGCGAGATCGAGATCCTCTAGAATCGCTTTGAGGAAAAATTCCTGCTCGCGGTGGCAGAGTCCGTCGTGATCCGGTTCGTCGTGAAGGCGGATCGTCTCGTCTTTCTTCGCAAAATTTCCATCCGCATCCAACTCGGAATGATGCAAGCGCAGAGCTTGGGTCTGGGTATGCGCATCGACGTTCGAGCTCTGGCCCTCGGCTGCAGCTTTGTCCGCCACGATGGAAACGCAACCTTTCGGGCCGACCACATCTTTCACGAAAAACGCGACCTCACTCATCATCGGGCCCCAACCAGCTTCGTACCAACCGACCGATCCATCTTCGAAGGTCACTTGCAGAGCACCGTAGTTGATTTTTCCTTCAGGTAATTCATTGCTCAAACGCGCACCAATTCCAGAAACGCGCACCGGCTTAGAGCGGGTCATTTGGCACATCACATCGACGTAATGCACGCCGCAATCGACGATCGGAGAAATGGATGACATCAGGTTTTTGTGGGTCTTCCAATTTGCGCCGAACGATTGCTGGTTGAGATTCATCCGCATCACCAAAGGCTTGCCGAGTGTCTGGGCGACATCGATGAATTTGATCCAGCTCGGATGATGACGAAGGATGTAACCGATCACTAATTTGCGGTTTGTGGCACGGGCTTTGGCGACGATGCGCTCCGCCTCAACAACCGTTTCGGCCAGGGGCTTTTCAATAAACACATGGCAACCCGCATCGAAAGCGGCCTCGGCGAAATCGGCATGGGTGTCGGGATAGGTCGAAATGGAAACAGCATCCGGCTTGGTGATTTTGAGCGCCTCGTAGAAATCAGCAAATTCCGGATATCCCCCACCAAGCTCATCATTCAACGCCTTCCGGCTCTCCGGTGAACGAGTCACAATCCCGCAAATTTCAAAACCTGGAAGACGATGGTAAGCGAGAGCGTGTGAGCGGCCCATGTGGCCCGCGCCTGCACAGAGAATGCGAATCGGTGATGACATGCGCGGATAGTGTTGTGGGTCAAAAAAAGAATCAAACCCTGAATTTCATCTGAAATCGAGCTTGGGTTAGGTTTTCAGCGCTCTGCGGTAAAAAGAAACTCCGTGTCCACCCGAATTAAACCCAAATGCCCACCATTGACCTCCCACCCTTTTTTATCTCATTCTCACGCCCGTGAGTCACAATCCTGTAGAGCCATCCCTGGCAGCTTTCGAAGCGTTTTCCAAACTAGGAAACGTCGTCCCCGTATTTACCCAGCTTGCGGCCGATTTCGAAACTCCCCTTTCCGCCTATCTGAAAATCCGCGATGCAAAGCATTCGTTTCTCTTGGAATCCGCCGAAGCTACGGACAAAGGCGGTCGCTGGTCGATCATCGGCTCTGGCCCGAAACGCATTTTCTCGGCACACGGCAAAGATATCACGATCACCGAAGGCAACAAATCCCACACCCTGACAGCACCCGATGATGTCCTCGCCGCGCTTGAGCGCGAAATGTCTCCGTTCCGTCCTGTCCCCAATCCCGCCCTGCCTCCATTCTCCGGCGGCATGGTCGGCTACCTCTCTTACGATGCCGTGCGCCAGTTCGAACCCACACTCGGCGATTCCCCACCGGATTCCCTCGGTATCCCCGATGCCTTGTTCATGCTCGCGGATACTCTGTTAGTTTTCGATCACCGCCTGCGCCGTTTGCAAATCATCGCCAATGCGTTTCTCGACGAACATCCATCGCCCGCTGAAGCCTACGCCGCTGCCTCCGGACGCATCGCGGCCATCATTGAAATTCTCGACCGCCCACTTCACGTCCCAGCCCTGAACGGACTCGCGGAAATCATCGACGAACCCGCGGTTTCTAACACCACTCAAGCTGAATACGAACAAATGGTTCGCGACGGCAAAGAATTCATCAAAGCTGGAGACATCTTCCAATTCGTCCCCAGCCAACGTTTCACCACCGACTTCGACCAATGCCCGGTCGATCTCTATCGCGCCCTCCGCCACGTCAATCCATCGCCTTACATGTTCGTTTTGGAAATGGGCGACTTCGCACTCGTTGGCTCCTCGCCGGAAGTGCATGTCCGCTCCATCCAAGGCCGCATCGACATCCGTCCGATTGCTGGCACACGTTGGAGAGGAAAAACAAAAGAAGAAGACGATGCGCTAGCCGCCGATCTCCTGAACGATCCCAAAGAACGCGCCGAACATCTCATGCTCGTCGATCTCGCACGCAACGACGTCGGTCGTATCGCGAAACATGGTAAAGTTAAAGTCGACGATTTCATGATCATCGAGCGCTACAGCCACGTCATGCACATCGTTTCCAACGTCACTGGCGAACTCGATCCATCGCACACTGCCTACGATGTTCTTCGCGCCACTTTTCCAGCCGGAACGGTATCCGGTGCGCCGAAAATTCTCGCCATGCAGATCATCAACTCGCTCGAAAAAAACAAGCGCTGCGCGTATGCGGGAGCGGTCGGTTATTTCGGATTCGATGGCTCACACGATTCCTGCATCACCCTTCGCACCTGCCTTTTAAAAGACGGCAAAGCCCACGTCCAAGCCGGCGCCGGAGTCGTCGCCGATTCCGATCCCACCTACGAATACAACGAAACCGTCAACAAATCCAAAGCCCTCCTCCGTGCGATTGCATTAGCGAAAACGCTTAAAGACTAAATACAGAAAACCCCAATCTCAATCTCGACACCTATCCATTTATGGACGACACTGCATTCATGAAACTCTCTCCAAAATACGTGTTGGACAACACCGGTCAGCGTACCGAAGTCATCCTGCCGTTAGCTGACTATGAGAAACTCATCGAGGATCTCGAGGATCTTGCCGCGATTGCCGACCGTAGAAGCGAGTCCACTATCCCACACGATCAATTTCTAGCGGAACTACGAGAAGATGGCATCCTACCAAATTGAATGGCGCAAATCGACCAAGCGCGATTTAAAGTCTATTCCCGTCCAACAGGTCGAACGTATTATCACAGCTGTCGAATCACTGTCAGCAGATCCAAGACCCTCAGGTTGCACAAAACTCTCAGGCAGCGAATGTGCATATCGAATTAGAATTGGAGATTACCGAGTGATTTATGAAATATTCGATAACAAACTCTTCATCGAAATAGTAAAAGCAGCCCATAGAAAAGATATCTACCGCTAAATCCAATCCCTCTTCCTTGAAATTTGAATTTTGAAAATTGAAATTTATGCTCCTCATCCTCGATAACTACGACTCCTTCACCTACAACCTCGTCCAATACTTCGGCGAACTCGGGGTGGAGATGAAAATTTTCCGTAACGACGCACTCACGGTCGATGATGTAAAAAAACTCGCCCCCGAAAAAATCTGTATCTCACCCGGCCCTTGCACCCCGAACGAAGCTGGTATTTCTCTCGAACTGATTCGCGAGCTAGGCCCCACCACTCCCATCCTCGGTGTCTGCCTCGGCCACCAATCCATTGGCCAAGTTTACGGCGGCGATGTTGTCCGAGCCGACCGTTTGATGCACGGCAAAACCTCGCCCATCCATCACAACAGCAGCAGCGTGTTCGCCGGCTTACCCAGTCCGTTCGAAGCCACCCGCTACCACTCCCTCATCGTCAAACGTGAGACCCTACCCGACTGTCTGGAAATCACCGCATGGACCGAGGAAAACGAAATCATGGGCCTCCGCCACAAAGAACACCCCGTCCATGGCGTCCAGTTCCACCCAGAATCCATCCTCACCGAACACGGAAAAAAAATGTTAGAAACGTTTCTCAAAATTTGAAGAAGTTTGCTAGTTGGCTAGTTAGAAGTTTACAGGAAATGCAAATGCTAGCCCTTCACCTCACCCGCCAGAATCGCCCCCTCTTCCCTTCAAACTGAAAACTAGCCAACTAGCAACTTTCCATAATGCCTCGTTTTTATCTATCTCCCAACGCCTGGACCGAAACCCCTTTCCTCGAAGGCGATGAAGCCAAACACCTCGCCCAAGTCCTCCGCATCGGTGTTGGCGCGACGATCACGGTCTTCGATGGTTTGGGAAACTTCGCCGATGCCCGTGTGCTTGCCGTTTCAAAACAACGCATCGACCTGATGCTCGAGCTCGCCGAATCCAAACCCACCCCGCTCCCTGAAATCACTCTCGCCCAAGCGATCCCCAAAGGAAAAAACATGGATTGGATCGTCCAAAAAGCCGTCGAGCTCGGTGTATCAAAAATCCAACCTCTCGTCACCCGCAACACCATCGTCTCACCCGGCGATGAGAAAGCCGAGAAATGGCGTCGCACTGCCCTTGAAGCCTGCAAACAATGCGCCCAATTCACCATCCCCGTCATCGCCGATCCCATCTCATTCGATACATGGATCAAATCCCCTGACCCATCGGAACTCAACATCATCGCCTCTCTCGCAGAGAATCCACAAAATTTCCGCGAAACCCTAGCCGCGCATCCAGAAATAGAATCCGTAACGATCCTAGTCGGACCTGAAGGCGATTTCACCCCAAAAGAAACCGAAGCCGCCCTAGCCGCCGGCTTCATCCCTGTGACCCTTGGCGATCTCGTCCTCCGAGTCGAAACCGCAACCCTTTTCTGTCTCTCCGCCGTCCGGTTTCATTATTTAACCTAAAGTTTCATAACATCGGCTTTGCGTTGCCTTTGCGATCTTTGCGGCTTTGCGTTGAAATTCTTTATATCTGACCCAGATTGTTTTATCTAAACTTGACTCAACCACCTTCCAAGGTGTTCGTTCCCCACGCAAATGTTTCGCAAGGTAGAATCCAAACCCTGGGTCCGCGAGGTCCTCAAATCCAAGCTCCACCGTGCCCTCATCACCGAGGCCGATGTGGAGTATGAGGGCAGTATCGAAATCCCCCGTGATCTCATGGACGCCGCCGATCTCTGGCCGGGCGAAAAAGTTCTCGTCGCCTCCATCACCACCGGCGCTCGCCTCGAAACCTACGTCCTCGAAGGTCCACCCAACACCGGAAAAATTCTCATCAACGGCGGCGCCGCACACATCATCAAAAAAGGCGAACGCGTCGCCATTATGGCTTTTGGTTATTCGGATACCCCCATCAAGCCCAAGAACCTCCTCATGGGTGACAACAACGAGATTCTCAGGGATCGCTGAGATCTCTATCAAAAAAGGTAGGGTCGAGCGGCCCTGCTCGACCGTGATTCACAAGGAGGGGCTGCATCCTGCTGCCCAACAACCAAGATTTTTTGAAGAGGGCAGCAGAATGCAGCCCCTCCTTGAATCATTCAACTAACCACCGACTTCGCGACTGAGTCTAACATGCCGTTGACGAAGCGATTTGAATCGGTGGTGCCGAAACGTTTGGCGAGTTCGATGGCTTCGTTGATGATGACCTTGTGCGGGGTGTCGGTTTTGATCAGTTCGTAAGTGCCAAGTCGTAATACCGCGCGGTCCACGGGGTCGATCCGTTCTGGCGAGTAGTTCTCGACGATAGCGGAAAGCTTTTCATCAATCTCCGGTTTGCAGGCGAGAACGGCGTCCACCAAGGCATCGGTCTGCGTGCGGAGAGAGTTTATTTCTGCTTTCGATTGGCGGATTTTTGCAAGGTCTGCTTGTTCGGGAAATTTCTCCGGAGTCTCGACCATGCGGATGCGATCCGAAATGCGTTGCAAGCGACGGATGGTTGCGTTGAGAGCTTCCAACTGCGCTTTCAGATTGGGGAAATCCTCGCTGGATTTGAGAAATTTATCGCGATTGAAAGCGAGGTCGCGATCGATTTCAAAGAAACGATTGAGAGCGGCGTCGAGTTCATCTGCGACGTCTTGATCATCACCGGTCTTAGGCGCTTTCTCAAGTTGGTTGAGGGAAATGCTCCATGAAGATTCAAGTGCGAGCAAGCGATTCAAATCTACCACCAAGGACTCGGCAGCGGGCAAGGCGGATATGTGGGCCTTCGCCACTTCGGCGCGTTCGACAAATTCAACGAGTCGGGTTTTACGACCGTGGGCTAAATGTTGGACCGTGCGGAAAGTGGCGATCGATAAATTTTTTCGATCCGTTTCCGTTAGAAACTCCCAGAAAGGTTCGCGCAGTTCTGAAGGCGAGGCACCGCCTTCGATATCGGAACAGTAGAGAAATTGGATGGCGGCTTCCCGGATTTGCCTGCGACTTGGCATGTCTTTATTTGAGGTTATTTTGGGATGATTTAGGGATCGATTTCTCGATTTCCGAGAAGATGTCGATCATGCCAACGGCGGCTCGGGCAGCTTCTCGGCCGCGGTTCATGCTGGCGGCGATGCAGCGGGCATGGGCTTGTTTTTCATCCTCGACGAGGAGAACTTCGTGAATGACTGGAACGCAGTTTTTAACTGCGAGATCTTGAAGTGATTGCGTGACGGCTGACGCGACAAGGTCGGCGTGATGAGTGTCTCCACGAATGATCAAGCCGAGAGCGATGATGCAGTTGATATCGCTGCGCTGCATGAGTTTGGCGACCACGACTGGAATTTCAAAAGCACCTGGAACGCGGATCAGGTCGATGCGGGCCATGGGGATGAGCTCGCCAAGCTCTGAAATGGCGTTTTCCACGAGTGCGTCAGTGAACTGCTCATTGTATTTTGAGGCAACAATACAGACCTTGGCTTTGTGGCCGATGATTCGTGGTTTGGGTTGCAGCGCAGTGGACATGGGTTGGCTATGAAGGGATGCGAAATAAATGTCAACTGGCAGGGAAGGACAATCGTGAGTTCTTTCTCTGCTGCAACCTCACGAAGCCAGACATCCCGGGCAGC
Organism: Akkermansiaceae bacterium; assembly: GCA_031422775.1. Classification (GTDB taxonomy): domain Bacteria; phylum Verrucomicrobiota; class Verrucomicrobiia; order Verrucomicrobiales; family Akkermansiaceae; genus Luteolibacter. The sequence continues at coordinate 19,127 of JANPMK010000106.1, forward strand.
TTTGCACAAAATGACCGGGTTCGATTTCAGAAAGTTCGGGTTGGGATTCGGATAAACAAAGCTCGGGTTTCCCAAGGAGGTTGCGGGGTTGGAAAGCACAGCCTTTTGGTGGATTTGCGAGATTTGGCGGGAGTCCGGGAATGGTCATCAATGGCTGACCTTTGGGCTGGGCCGCTGGGATCGATTTCAACAAGGACCGCGTGTAGGCATGTAGAGGATTACTGAAAAGATCTTTGCGCTGGGCGCTTTCCACGATGCGACCGGCATACATCACATTAATGTGGTCGCAGACTTCGGAAACGACCGCGAGATCGTGGGTGATGAAAATGATGGCAGTGCCGAGTTTTTCCTGTCTGTCCTTGATCAGATCTAACACTTGTTTCTGCACGGTGACATCAAGCGCGGTGGTCGGCTCATCACAAATCAGAAGCTCGGGTTTAGTGATCAACGCCATGGCGATCATCACCCGTTGGCGCATGCCGCCTGAAAACTCGTGAGGATACGAATGGATGCGTTTTTCAGGATCAGGAATCCCAACTTCTGCCAGAGCATCGATCGCACGGGTTAATGCGGCCTTGCCTTTGATGTTTTCGTGAAGCTCCAGAGGCTCGGTGATCTGATCGCTGATCCGCATGTAGGGATTCAGCGAGGTCATCGGATCTTGGAAAATCATCGAGATCCGTTTTCCACGAATCCCGCGAAGTTCTTTCTCGCTAGCGCTGAGCAGATCAAGCCCATCAAACAACGCCGTGCCGCGCACAATGCGTCCCGGAGGCGTCGGTATCAATCCGAGTAGAGAATAGCAAGTGACGGATTTTCCCGAACCCGACTCACCAACAATCCCCAGTGTCTGGCCACGCTCGAGTTGAAACGAGACGTCTTCAACCGCGTGAACCACTCCATTTCGCGTATGAAAGCGGGTGGTTAGGTGGTTGACGTCGAGGAGCATGGGTGGAAAAACTTTAAACTCTAAATTTTAAATACCAAATGAAGAATCAAGGGCACCTAATCAGGCTTTATCTAAAATGGAATTCCAGTGATCGATGTTGTCTTTTTGATCTGCAAAAAGCTCGGTGGTATCGTCGTGGATGGTGACGGAAGTGATTTTATCGCCGACCCCGTTGAACTTGCAGCCGCGCTCGCCGGTGTTGTTTTTACCGGTGATTTTTTCGACAACATCCAAACCGTTGGTGACTTGACCGAACACAGAGTGACGGTTGTCGAGGAAAGCTGTGGCGGTGGTGGTGATGAAAAACTGGGAGCCGTTGGTTCCCGGACCGGCGTTGGCCATGGAGAAAATACCTGGGCTGCGGTGACGGAGATCAGGATGAAATTCGTCAGCGAACTTGTAACCCGGGCCGCCGCGGCCGCTTTCGGTCGGATCGCCACCTTGCAGCATGAAACCTTCGATCACGCGGTGGAAGGCAACGCCATTGTAATATCCGCGCTGCGAAAGATTGAGGAAGTTCGCACAAGTGATGGGAGCTTTGGACGCATAAAAGGTTGCGTCGATGTCGCCTGCGGTGGTGTGGAGTGTGATTTTAATATCGTTCATAAGGGTCAGAAAAAGCTGATGCCGCGGATGGTGGGGAAATCTTCTCTCTCATCCAAGCCATATTTCATGATCTGGGCTAAATGAAAGGAACCGCGATTTGAAATCGCGGTTCCTTTCCAACAAGCGTTGTCGAAACCTATCCGAGGAAATCATTGCGCCAATCACGCAAATTTGTCTCAATCACAGTCTCTTAATCCGTAGTCGAAGCTGCGCCCACCGTCAGGTGAAGAAAGACTCAATCGTAATATGAAAACAACCTTATTAGCCTCATTGTTTTTCCTCGGCTACAGCTTCGAAGTGAGCGTCTTGGCTGAGGAAAAAGAGTATCCCGATCCGTGGTTACCTCCAGCTGATATGGTGGGTGATTGGAATACGATCAACGAGCGCTTCATGAAATGGGAGATCGCTGAGTTTGAATTCGGGGGTGGAGTAGCGGACGGAGGATCGCTCATTATTAATTTCAAAACAGCTGACGCCGCAGAGTTTGGTGTTTTAGTGGCTTGTTCAAATTGGCGGACGAAAGAAGATTGGAAAGAAGAGCAACAACCGATCTTTCTCATATTTGAAAACAAGGCTTACAGTATTTCGAGAGGTGGTGTATTCGAAAAGAGGTTGCTCCTGATGTTGAACCAAGCGGCTTCAAAGCTGAAGGGTGTCGGAAATACGCGCCCAAGTTATATCGAACGCCTGCATGACACCGTGAAATCCCGTATTCTTATCGATGAATACTGGCCCTTTAGCGACCTCGACTTAGCTGGAGGAGTTGGCGATTGGAACTCAAGAGTGAGTATTCTTCACGGCAATAACTGGACCTTCGAGCGTCTCGACTTGGAAGGCGCAACCGGTGATTGGAATAAGATTCAGGAGCAATTCAAGAAATGGGAAATAGTAGAGTTTAATCATTGGGATACCCTCGGTGATTGCTCAACTATATTCCGGTTTAAGACTTCGGATGATTCTGAAATAGGCATATTAGTGCCTACTATACAACCGCACTACCCAGATACAGCAGCTACTGACGACCCATTTGAAAATGTGGACGTGGACCCGGAAATTTTTCCGCAAGTGATCTTCATTTACTTCAAAAGACAGCTATACCTTGTTGAAAAAGGCAGTGCGACAGAAACAATTTTGTTAGCAATGTTAGAACGAGCCGCAAAGAAACTGAAGGGTGAGGATCTCCTGAATCCGAAATATATTGAATGTCTCAGAGAAGTTGTGAAATCACGCAATATCCCTCCTTATAATTTTTGTCCTTTTGATCTTCTTGACTCAGAGGATGAGCAAAACGCTGCACCCAAACCCTGACGCGACGGGACTTTCAATGGATATTGTATCAAGCTCATTCATTACTTGAGATAAAAAATCCAAATATCGTAGCATCCACAGGAGACAAATCAGTTATCATCTCAATCATCGAATCCAATGAGTGCAACACCACCACCGCTTCCCAAAGTCCCAGATCCGATCAAGTTGATCAGATTCGAAGGAGAGCATATCGGATTTCACAATGCGGAGCATGATCGCACGAGGCTTGACCGAGCTCAGGTTCAGGCTCAGCAGTGGATCAACCAACATCCTCATTATGAAATCGTTTCTATCAATTCTTCATTCGGACACTACATCGCTGTCGTGACAGTTTGGTATAGATAAAATAAAGCGCTCAAAGGATCCTACTTCTGCATGATCACGAAGCAGCCCTTCTTATTTCCAACGATCACATCGGGTTTCTTATCACCATTGATATCCTTTGCCATGACTTGGCAGCCGATGCCGCTGTTATCGTCGATGATTTCGGCGGTGTAGGTTGCCTTGCCGTCTTTGCGGGTGAGGAGGAAAGCGTAGATGACTGGGGCTTGGTCGGGCTCGGCATCGCCGGTTGGGCCGTGAGCCCAAAAGCGTTTTCCAGTGATGATATCTAATGTGCCATCGCCATTCATATCTACGAGGTCGATAGCGTGTGGTTGGGTGAATGCCACACCAGTAGAGCCTTTTTCTTTATCGGTATCGATCAGATGATGGCATGTCCAAGTGGCATCTGCGTTTTGCTCATACCAGCAGACACCATAGCCATGGGCGTCGATGGAAGTGATGATGTCGGTTCTGCCATCGCCGTTCACATCGTATCCGAACATTTGTGCGCCGCCTTTATCTGCAAAAGCTGTGGCATGAAATTTCCATGGAGCTGCGCCATCCCAATTGTCGGGTTGTTCCCACCAACCGCGTTTCTCCAGAACATCCGTGCGGCCATCCGAGTTGATATCTCCATAACCAATGCCGTGAGTGAAGCGCTGATAGGATTTTTTATCTTCTGGGGTGATGGCATTCCATTTCCAAACTGCGGTTGCATTCGCAGGATCAAAACTTGCGTAACCAATCTTGCCGCCGGACATGCAGAGTAGATCGGGTTGTTTGTCGCCATTGATATCCGCGAACATGGGCGATTCATTATCAGTGGAGGCGAGCGCGGTGTAGCGCGGCCAATCACCACCTTTTGCACCTGGGTTTTCATACCAAAAGGTTTCTTTACCGGGAAAACCGATCACGAGGTAGTCAGGACGACCATCGCCATTGAAATCGTGGGCGTAGGAGAGGAAATTATCTGAGTAGGCATTCTTACCGCTGAGCTCGCCTTCGAAGCCTGGAATCTCAGTATTGTCAGCAGCTTTAAAAGATTTCGTATCAGGAAGAATCTTATGTTGGGTTTTAAAATCCGGTCCCGCATACCAATACGGCCCGCTGAGGACATCCGTTTTCCCATCGCCATTCACATCTGCTACACACGCGCCTTCCGCCCAGAAATATCGGCTGATTTTATGAGTTTCCCATTTTCCCGTTGGCGCGGGAGGTTTAGTGGAAACAACCAAGGTGACGGCACCAACGGCGAGTAAGGGAAGGAGAAGTGATTTCATGGGGTCGTGAATTTATAGATTAACGGTATTTACGCAAAGCTTTGTCAGGGCTTTTCAGGAGGAAGAATTTAACTGTGAATGAATGATTATGAAATAATTCATTCGTGGCTAATAAAATCCACACCGCTTATCGTTGAAAAATCCGGATCTTCCCCCAAGCTCCCCGCACATGCCGTCTTTCGATGAAGCCACTCTCCGCAAAGCCGCCGCTTGGCAGGATTTCAAGGAGGCACAGGGTTTACTCAACACCGGCGCGGTCATCTCTTCCGAAGCAACCCCCGATGGCTTTCAGGGCACGTTAAAAATCGGCACGCGAACTTACCGCACCACGGTCGTAGCCCGCACCCCCACATGGTTCGATGCGAAATGCCCCTGCCCCGGAAACCAACGCGAGGGAGCGTTCTGCCCACACGCCATCGCCGTCGGACTCCACCTGATTTCCCCACCGAAACCCGTCGCAGTAAAACCCACGACCTCGCCCGAAATCCAGATCCCCGAGCTCGCGTGGAAAATCCGCTTCCAAGGCTCATGGCAAACCGCTCTCGAAAATGGCCACGCCGCCATCTGCCTGAGCGGCTCGGATCACGCGCCAACTCCTGCAGATCGACGCATCACCACCTGGCTCATTTCCCAAAAGCAAACCTCCAGCGCCACTCTCCAACTCGCCCTCAACGGCAAAAATCTCTCGAATTTCCTCACCCTCGCCAGAAATCACCCCGAAATCACCAGCCACGACGGCGTTCTCGCTATCGAAACCCGCACCCAACTCCGCATCGCCGATTGCACGCTCTCCGGCGAAACCATCCAGCTCACCCCGGAGACCTACATGGGGACAGACAAGATTTCCAAAATCGGTGACGTATTCTGGAAAGTTTCCCCCACATCCATCGCCCAGATCGGCAATGGCGAACTCTCCCCGAACATCCTTCCCATTCTCAACTCCCTCGTTACTCAGAGACCGACATCCATCGAAATCCCCGTGTTTCTTCGGGAACTCGATAAAATTCAAGGTTTCATCGATTTCAGCGCGTCGGCTTGGTTCGAATCACTCCAGTTCATCTCGGCCGAACCCACCTTCCAACTCACCCTTTCCGGAAGCGATTCCCGCCTCCAAGCGACTTTTCACACAAGTTATTCACAAGCCCTTCCCGCCCTCGATGGAACCCGCCTCATTTCAAGAAATCCCAACGCAGAAAGCCTCGCTAATCGCCAGATTTCCCAATTTCTCACCCCTCTTTCCGACACCTCATACGAGCTAACCGATCCCGAACAAATCCGCAACTTCCTGACCCGCCAACTCACCAAAGTCCCACCGAATTGGCAGGTAGAACTCACTCCATCCATTCAAAAACTCGCCTCCTCCTACGTAGTTATATCACCCCACATTGAGATCCTTTCTTCATCCGACGAATCCCTCGATTTCAATCTCAGCTTCCATAACGAAGCCGGCGAAACCATACCCGCCGCCGAGATCCGACGCCTGCTCAGATCAAAAAACTCCCCGTCAAATCAACGAATCATCCTGTCCGACGATATCGAAAATCTCATTGATCCACTGTTCGAAGATCTCGATATCCAACAGCAAAACGGTCGTTTCACAGCCAAGCAAGCCAGCGCTGAGATCATCAAGGAAATAGCTAATTCTTTAAGACAATCAGCGTTTGTTAATAATCAGGAAAATTGCTCACAAGTTATTCACAATCATCAGTTTAGCGCAACGTTGAGACCCTACCAAACCCAAGGATTTTCTTGGCTCGTCGACCGAGTTACAAAGTTCGGCGGAGCCCTGCTTGCCGACGACATGGGACTCGGTAAAACGTTGCAAACGATCGCTTGTATCGAGCATTTTTTCTCAACTTATTCACAACCCACCCCAGTCCTGATCGTGGTCACCACATCCCTGCTCGGAAACTGGAAATCCGAGTTCAACCGCTTCGCCCCTGGTCGCAGGATCATCACCCTCCACGGAACCCAGCGCGACAGTTTGAGAGAAAAAATCGAGCCCACCGACGTGATCCTGACCACCTACGCCACCCTTGCCCGAGACCTCGCTTGGCACCTCCGCCAGACCTACTCGATGGCAGTGATCGACGAAGCCTCACTGATCCGGAACCCCGATACGGACCACTCTAAAGCCGTCGCCAAAATCAAAGCGACGTATCGGATCGCCCTGACCGGAACTCCGGTGGAAAACTCCGCCCGAGATCTGTGGGCTATCTTCCGTTTCGTCCAGCCCGGCTGGCTTGGTTCACGCAAAGATTTCCAGGATCGCTACGAAATCCCCCTAAAAGCCCCAGAAACCCAAGCCCGCACCGCAACCTTGCTCCGACTCAAAACCTCCCCTTTCACCCTCCGCCGCACCAAAACCGAGGTCGCGCCCGATCTGCCATCGAAAATCCTCATCGACGAATTCTGCACGCTTTCCCGCGACCAAGAATCCACCTACCGCGAAATCCAAAAGCAAGGCCTGCGCCTCATCGATGAAATCCGCTCCTCCGGCCAAACCGCAGCCGCTCGCATGCAACAACTCACCATTCTGTTGCGCCTGCGCCAGAGCTGTTGCGACCTCGCCTTGTTCGATTCGGAAAAACTCAGCGCCCTCCCCATCCCGCGCCGATCCGCCAAATTGGAGCGTTTACTCGAAATCGCCGAGTCATCAATCGCCGCTGGCAGCCGTATTCTGGTTTTCTCCCAGTTTCAGAAACAACTCGTCGAGATCGGCAAAGCACTCGATGAAATCGGCATCGCCTCCATCCGACTCGATGGCCAAACCCGCAACCGCCAATCCTTGGTCGATCATTTCCAATCACCCGATGGCCCACCGGTTTTCCTCATCTCCCTCAAAGCCGGCGGATATGGCCTCAACCTAACAGCCGCAGACATCGTCATTCACTTCGACCCATGGTGGAACCCCGCAGCCGAAGACCAAGCCACTGACCGTGCCCACCGGATTGGTCAAACCAAACCCGTCACCGTGTTCCGGCTCCTGACCCGCAACACCGTCGAAGAAAAAGTCGTCCACCTCCAAACCACAAAAAAAGCCTTGGCCGATTCCCTCAACGAATCCCTAACCCCAACCGACGCCCCAGCCTGGTCCGCAGCAGAGATCGAGAAACTGATCCGCGAGTGAAACTTTAAGCTGTTGGTTGCCTCGCCTCACCTCAGCGAGGTGATAGAAATTAGCCCGGCGGTCGCAGACCCCGGGAAGACAGCCGAAAGACAGATTCGATCCCAGTTGGGATCGCAGAACCGAGCTATCCATCATTCCGCCTATCACCTCCATGCGTAGCTTTCTGGCATCCCTGCCGGGATGCAGAATATTTTTGAATCGTATCAACCCGGGGTCTTCGACCACCGGGCTAATTTCTGTGATCCCTGCCGGGATCTTTGACCCCTTGGACCGCGCGACTCCAGTCGCGCATTATTATTCATTCGCGCTTTCACATTTCCTTACTCACAAATTTTCCTTCTTCCCATCCCTCACTCTTCCCCGCTAATTTCCAAACATGTTCAAAGAATTCAAAAAGTTCGCATTCAAAGGCAACCTCGTCGATATGGCGGTCGGTATCATGATCGGTGGCGCATTTGCAACCGTGGTCAAATCCCTCGTGGATAACGTTTTCATGCCACCTCTCGGCATGTTGTTGGCACAGGTCGATTTTAAAAAACTTCAGATCATCCTCAAACCTGCCGTCGAAGCATCAGAGGCTGTCGCAGCTGTTCCAGCCGTCGAAGTATCAGAGGGTGTCGCTGCAGTTCCTGCCGTTGAAGCATCAGAGGCTATCGCCGCCATTCCAGCCGTCACCCTAAACTACGGCCAATTCATCACCGACTTTATCTCCTTCATGCTGATGGCCCTCGTGGTTTTCCTCATCGTGAAAAAAGTCATCTCCCTCCTTCATAAAAAAGCCGAAGAGCCAGCACCCGCACCCCCAGCACCTTCCAACGAAGAACTCCTCCTAACCGAAATCCGCGACCTCCTCGCCAAAAAACCTTAATTCTCATCATCATTAACTCCTCCAAGCTCCTTCAAATTCTCCAAATAGTGAATGATGAAGAGTGAGTAGTGAAATGATGTGACTTCTCTCTTTACCCCTTTATTTCATCATTGACTCCGCTTCGCTACGTCCAATCCAACACGGCTTCGCCTAAATTCTAACTGCTCGTAAATACTCGCTCTGCTTTCACTCTTCATCATTGACTCCGCTTCGCTCCGTCCAAGCAAAATCGCTTCGCCTTAATCAAATAGCTCGTTACCACTCGCTCTGTTTTCACTCTTCACTCTTCACTCTTCATCATTCACTCTTCCAATGACTCTCCTCAACATCCTCCGGCGCAAAGCCCGCGCATCACTCAAAGAACTCGCAGATCTCACCGCATCCAGCGAATCCGATGTCGCCAGTAAAATTTCCGCTTGGGAAAAAGACCGCACCATCCTTGGTTACCACGCAGTCACCAACGAAGAAGCCATGGGCAACACCGCCGTCTCCGCTTTCATCGAAGTCCGACTCACCCCGGAACGCGGGGGTGGTTTTGACCGACTCGCCATGAGAATTGCTCGCTTCGATCAAGTTGTTTCCTGTTACCTAGCATCGGGTGGCTACGATCTGTTAGTCGTTGTCGAAGGAAACGATCTCCGCGAAGTCGCCCGCTTCGTTTCCGAGAAACTTTCTTCCTTGGACGGAGTGCTATCCACCGCCACTCATTTCCGCCTGAAAACCTACAAAGAAAACGGCTTCCTCTTCGACCAAGAACCCGAAACCGAACGCCTCTCGGTTTCACCGTAAACCTGGACCGCGTGACTCCAGTCGCGCTCTATGCATCATCTGACAGATCAGTCAGATCCGACGGATTAGACAGATCTGTCCCACACCAGCCTCTGCGGTAAAATTTTTCACATCCCCTAATCCAAAATCCTCACCTCATCCGCCTGAACCAAGGCTTCGAGCTTGCCATCTGTCTCCACCATCAATTCCCCACCGGAGCCGATTCCACGCACCATCCCCTCGCGTCGTTGATCCGCGATGATATAGGAAACAAGATGTCCCGTTAGAGCGCAGCGCTCACGTATCGATTTCAACGCATCCGCGTATTCCTGATTGATTTGATCCGCATAACGACTCATTCGCGCAACGACCTCCTGCAAGACTTCCGCTCTGGAATAGATACGCCCAGTTAGTTCGCACAGCGATGTCGCTGCGATCTCATCGGGAAAATTCGTGGAGTTGATATTGATCCCTATCCCGATGATTACGAAATCCTTACCCGCTTCTACGAGAATCCCAGCGATCTTTTTACCGCCGACCTTTATATCATTCGGCCATTTGATTTCTGCGAGCGGCACATAGTTTTCCAACGCCTCAGCCACCGCCAAACCCGTCACCAACGACAACCGATGCCACAACGCTTTCGGTGCCACAGGTTTGAGCAAAATCGAAAACGCAAGGTTCTCACCTTTTGGAGAAATCCACACAGCCCCACGCCGTCCTCTCCCCGCTATTTGTTCATCCGCCACCAACACCAACCCCTCAGCCATGCCTTGCTCGGCGAGCTTGCGTAGCTCGTCATTGGTCGATCCCACACTCTCTCGCCATAACAGGCGAAAGGGATCTGGTAGCTGAGCTGCGATGTCGCTGAATTCATTCATAAAAATATTTTTTGAGCTCTATTAATTCTGAGAATTTGAAAGATAAATCTGGAAACTCCTGAGATAGTTCCGACTTAAGCTTCAATGTCTCATCCGTAGTATACATAAATTCTACTTCGTGAACTCGATTACGTTTACTGCTAAGCAAAATATACGTAGACCCAGACTTATTCATAAAAATCTGTGGGGGAGGTATATCCCGATTTGTGAAGAAGTCATATCTATACCAATTGATCAATTTATCGAGACCAAGCGGATAAGCGCGCGTTCTAAACACGGGCATCTTAATTCTACTCTCCATAATCAACACTGGATATACACCATGTTTGGCAAGCTCCGCTTTAACCGCATTATAGGAGTATCCGCTTTGATTAATTAGAAGCAATATTCCACACGCCACTCCCAAGAATATCACAGCCGCGATAATGAACCATTTTCTACGCATAAGTCATTCATTACTCTGATACAATAGGTCCCGCTTGACCCGTGATCTTGCATGGTAAATTTGGAAACGCCTCGGCAAGTCTCGATTTAAGTTTCAATGATGACTGAGTTGAACCTGATAAATCCCTAATTTCCACAGAGTTAACTAAACCCATTTTGGAGGATAATTTAACAATCACCATTTCATTTCCATAAAAAAGCATAATCGGCTTATACGGATCAATTGGCTTAATCTGATTATAACGATAACTGGAAAAATTGTATTTATACCAGCTAATGACTTTTTTTAGTGCCGAAGGATTGGGTGCTCCGCTCAAAGGAGTAAACTGGTCTACATACGTGCACTTCTTGCATACCTCAGTTAAAACCGCTTTGGAGGAATAACGGTTACGATTCACAAAAACGAGCACCCCGCATGCGATAACAAGGAAAGCTACAAACGCGATGATGAACTTTTTCATAAGCATCGCTTATTCTACAGGCACAAAATCCAAACCAATATCCAACGCCGGAGCGGAATGTGTCAGCGCCCCCACAGAAATGAAATCCACTCCCGTCTCCGCAATATCCTTCACGGTATCCAGATTCACCCCACCACTCGCCTCAAGGAAAACCTTGGAATTATCATCCCGCATCGCCACGGCTTTCCGCATGTCTTTAAGCGACATATTATCTAACAAAATATAATCCACTCCTTCTAGTTTCAGAAACTCCGCCACCTGATCCAGTCGATCCGCCTCAAGCTCCACCTGCACATCGGGTTTTTCAGATTTCAGCAAACGGATCGCCGCTTGCAACGCTTCCAATCCTCCCTCCGCTGCGAGATGATTGTCTTTCACCATCGCTCTATCATACAATCCCATGCGGTGATTCGTTCCGCCACCATCGACTACCGCCTGCTTTTCTAAAACCCGATAACCCGGCGTGGTTTTGCGTGTATCCAAAATCTGCGCTCGGGTGTGCTTCACCTCATCGACATAACGCGCAGTCAACGAAGCAACTCCGGATAGCCGCTGCATGAAATTCAAAGCCGTGCGCTCCGCTGTCAGAATCGATCGCGCTTTCCCCTCCACTTTCATTAGCATCGCTCCCTCGCCGACCTTGCTCCCATCCTCCACCATGATCTGCACATCCAAAGTCGGATCAACCTCAGCAAAAACCTGTTTGGCAATCGCCACCCCCGAAACCACCCCTTCATGCCGAACCGTCAAAAACGCCCGCGCCATCCTGTCCTCAGGAATGAAATAAGCCGACGTGACATCGCCCTCACCGATATCCTCCTCCAACGCCATCTTGATCAACTCTCGCGACATGGATGGTTGTTAACCCGTTTTTGAAAAAGATGGAATGGAAAGTTTGTCCTCACTCCCCCATCACTGTCACCGCAATACTCCGGTGATGCGGTTGTCTGCGGTGCTCGAAAATGAAAATTCCCTGCCAGGTTCCTAAAGTCATGCGACCTCGGTGAACGGGAATGACTTCGGAGGAACGTGTGAGCACCATGCGGATATGGCTTGGCATGTCGTCCGGGCCTTCGAGGGTGTGAACGAAATCAGGATCGTCCTCGCGCACCAGACGATCGAACCATCTTTCCAGATCGCGACGCGCGCTGGGATCGGCGTTTTCCATGAGAATCAGGCTGCCACTGGTGTGCCGTAGCAGGATCGTGACCTGACCAGAAATGATTCCTGAATCCGCGACGATGCGCGCGATCTCATCGGAAATTTCATACGTGCCTTTGCCTCGGGTGGTGACGGTGAATTCGGCGGTGTGGACCTTCATCGACTATTTCTTTAAAAGTTCTGATAGAGTATCTGCCGTGGCGGTATTGAGAAAACGCACCCGTTTTTCTGAAACCCGTTTCACTCCGAAAAATCGATCATGGTTGAGTTCTTTCATCGCGAGGGATCGTTGATTAGCCTCGGCTGTGAATTGCTCCGCCGCGGTTTCATTTTGAAATTCCACATCCCAAATCAGTCCCGAAGATGTCTCCCCATCCGCAAACAAAGCATATCCATCACTCGACCACTCACGCGCGACTTCTTCGGCGATCCCGACATCGCCCATCTCCTCCAACCACAAGCGCAAGCCCAAGTAACCAGCGCTTTCGTTGAGAAAGATTTCATCATCGATTTTCGGCAAATCCATCTTTTCACCGCGACCTGACTCAGCAGGAAACGCGAGTTGATAGGTTGATTGTGGAGGATTTCTCATCGCCTCGGAAAATATTTTTTCACCTTTCACATAAAGCGTGTCAGCCAATGCCCTTCCGGAAACCACGGGAAACATCGTGAGTCCCTGAATGAAAGCTGGAAGCGAGAGCATCAAGCGCTCGGCCGCGCCGTTGTCATTCATCGGCATGAAGCCTATGCTTCGTGCGCTATCGGCAAAGAACCTCGATTCCGCACCGGACGCAGCACCTGCGTGCAGGGCCTCGCGAGCTCGCGCCGCATCATCGCCGGGATGACTCACAGGCGCAGGAAAATGTTGATTGAGAAGAATCCGAACTAACAGCCGAAGCATCGCCGCTTGGTCTGGAACATTTTTCAAATCGAAACGATCCGTCACCCAACCCTCACCCACTTGTTCGTCAAACCACGCAAGCGCACCCACCGACCGAACCGCGACAAGTTGGTCGAGTAATTTATCATCCGCTCTTAACCATCCGATCCGTTGATATGCCTCTTGGCGGTCGTCCATGCCTTGGGGACCGAGCCGGCTCTCCATTGCGGCTTCGATCCGATATCCCAGCTCCTCGCCAGCCACCCGATGCACGATGGGATTTGATAGAAATTTCAGCCCGTAATCTTTTTCGACTTTGGAAATCAATTCCTGCGGGACCGAAACCTCACCCCCGCCCTGCGCAAGTGAGCGCAGCGACGCATTCTCATTTTTGAGCATTTCAATCTCCTCCTGCGCGATGCGGAGTTGATTCTCCAAACCCTCTAACGTTGAAGAACTTCCTGTGGTCGATTTTTCTCCACGATATAGCCAACCACCCGCCACTAGCGCGGCAACAATCAGTAATGTGAGTAACTGTTTTTCAGTAATCATTAAAACTTGAATGATCGACCCTATTTATCTTTGAATGGATCTTTATCCGGTGCGGATGGAGATCCGTAAAAATTATCAGGAACGACTCCCGGAATCAGAGTGATCGCAATAGGCGCACTGCGATTCCCGAGTGCATCGTAAGAATAAAGGAAACGGCGAACTGGCATTTCATTGCCTGTTTTTGGATCGATACGTTTCACCCGTGAATCAAACATCCGTTCCTCTGCTAATTTGCCATCGGATTTACGATACCCATAACTGAACTTGTATAACTCATTCTTATCTCCATCGAAAATTTTACAGCCTGTCGGGTTGCCATGCTCATCCATCCTATAAATCGTCAACATTTTCACTGTGCCTTTGTCACTAAATGTCCGCTTGGTCAGTGTCCGACTATCTGGGCTCCGGATAAAAATCGTACGCGATCCATCATCATGGCGCATGACCCGGACGTTCGGTCCATCGACCGAATCGAAACCACCTTCTTGGGCATTTCCCGAAATCACTCCCAAGGCACAAATGATTAAGAGACGCATCAATTTCATACCCGAATTTAAAACCGAGATCCGGATCACGGCAAGAAACGTTTTACAGCCTCGCGTTTGAGGCGCAGTTCCCGCCATTCATTGACTAAACGGCTAGCCTCAATGATTCCACATCCAGCAGGTAAGGAGATTTTATTTCCCTGCCACCATAAGCCACGGATTGCCACAACTGCTTCAAACGCACCGTTATCCCATACCCCAAACGGCGCGCCAAACTCAACTGGGCAACCCAAACGCTGACGCCACTCACCCAGCATAGTCATCGTTTGATCCGTCCGTGGCAACGGCCCTAAAGCCGGTGTTGGATGTAATCTGCGCAGCAATCGACGTGGCTCTTGTAGCGATTCCAATTCCACCGTAATTCCTGTTAGAAAATGCACAATCGATCCCAGACGCATCACTTCGCGCTCTTTTCTGCGGAGCTGACCAAGGTCGAGCAACTTCGCAACCAATGTCTGCGCCACGTATTCATGCTCGCGGATTTCTTTTTCATCGACACTGAAAACTGCTTCATCATCTTGCCTCGCGGTTCCTGCAAGCGCCATGGTTTCCAAATGCAAACCGCGCATGGAAAGCAGCAACTCCGGAGTTGCACCCGCGAAACCCGAGTCGCCATTCACCCAGCCATAAGTTTGTAGCGGCGCGCGTTGAGCTGACATCGCTGCAATGATCCTTGCTGTCGGCGATTCACTACCCAGCACTCTTCCCCGCTCGGTGACGACAGGAACGGTTTTCTCAATCAAGCCCTGACTGATACAACTCATGATTTCCTGAAAGACTAAAGAAAACGGCATCGCATCCGGAGTCTCCCAATCGATCTCTAATTTCGCAGATCTAATAGAAAACTTTTCCTGAAAATGCTGCAGACTGAGTTTTTCAAAACGCTGTGGAATTTGCCATGGCAGTTCGTCCATTTCAGAGAAGCTGCGTTTAAAAAATGCCACGCCGGATTCCGGTGGAGTGTCGGCTTCACGAAACGGTCCGTATCCAACCACCACACTGCCATCTCTGCGGGCAAGCCATGCTATTTCTTCGATCATCAATTTGATTCAGGCGCTACTGCCATCTGTTCTGGATTTTAAAACTTTAGGTAGCTCCGGCTTATTTATAGGAATGACTTTTTTAACATTCTCAATAGGCACCCATCCCCTTGTCTTGCTCGCGAAACCGACATAGGCCCAGTTGCCGGTTTCATAGAGAACCTCTACCAGTGAACCCGGCGGTGCATCGATGACTTCAGGCGAGGTTCGTGATGCATCGGTATGCAGCACAACTTTATCACCCACTATCACTGCTTGTTTTGCAAGTGGCGCAAATTGCGCATCGTTTGGATAATAATAACAACCCAACGCAGTGATGGAGATAAATAGAGGAGCAATAATCAAACCGATAGCTCCACAAACTCGCATACGGTTACCAGGTCTTGTCGCAAAAAACACTAGAATGCTCAGTAACGTGATCCACCCGCTTATCCACAATCCACCGCTCCAAATATCTAACGGAATACGTGCTAAGACGTATTGATACGTGGGACGCGAAACAGTGATGGAACCGAATTTTCGCTCAATAAATCGTAGATTCTGCCTTGCCTCTGCGTGGCTCGCATCTCTTGCAAGTGCTCTCCTGTAATAAAGCGCGGCATCCCCCGGAGAGCCCATGCGATATGCAGCATTTCCAATATTGTAGAGAGTGTCTGTCGAAAGCTGCGAATACGGCCCAGCCTCTAACCACAGTTTAGCTGCTTCTTCAAACTTGGCTTTATCATATGCCTCGGTGGCTTTTGCCATTACATCATCAGCCTTCGCTTGCGGTAAAACAAAAGCAATCAGCAGCATCCCAAATGCAGCACGCCGCAGGGCGCGCAATATTTGCTGACGGCGCTTCGCTGGCACATCGGCTTCTTTTTTGTCCTTTTGGAAACACAAACGATCGCGCTCCTGGATGATCTCGGCAATATCGCCATTCACTTGAGTCGCGAGCCACTTTTCGACAAAACCACCTGCACTCCTGAGAAAATCCAAACCATTTCGTCCCTCGGTATTCAGAACGACTTGGAAATCCTTTTTCATCAGTTGCTTGGTTTTATCTGTCTCAAATAAATACGCGTATCGCATCCACAATCCTTTAGCGATGAGTAGAAATGCAATGAGACCGCAAATCATTTGAATCATCTCTAAAGAGAATTTACGCCCCCTCTCCGTCAACACACTTCCAGCATTAAGTAGCCCAAGAATATCTGTCATGCGTTCAATAGGCATTGGCAAAGATTGCGGCGGACTCGATGACTGCAAACCCGTCATCGCAGCAGGAGTCATTGTAATCGGGATCGCTTCTGTTATGATAGTTTGGTATTTTTCCAGCACTGGATCAAAGAAAACCAAACGAAACGGCGGAACAGATGTCTTCATCTCCAATGGCCGGATGAACTGACTAAACGTGATTGAGCCACTCTCTTCACGTCGCTCCTCACCGCGTTGGCTCGCCGTTGCATCGTAAACTTTCCAACCCGATGCATCTAACATTTTTGGCGAACGTAAATTATCGAGATTTCCACTCCCAGATACAATGACATCCAAGGCCAACGGTTCACCCTCAGTGACCTTGGTCTGTTTAATAGCAGTGCCTAGGGTGAATTGACCCACAGCTTGATCAAAACCCTCTGGAGCACCATCCGGCAGAGGCGACACTTGAAATTCATATTTGGGAATTTCAAGACTAGCCTCCAATTGTAAGCGCTGAGTGAAACGATCAAAAATGATTTTGTAATAGGTGAGTCGAACCGTAGCGGGCCCCATCGTCACAGCTCCGGAACGCAGTGCACTCATCGTCGTCCAATAAGACATCGCCACATAAGATTGACCTAGAAGAGTAACCTCGCCCCTTGCATCACTCGCTTCAAACCTCCATGCAGCAAGTCCATCTCGCTCAAACTCAGGCACCCCCCAATCCACGATCGAATCCAACATATTTTCTGGAACATAGATTTTGATTTCAGTCCGAACTGTCTGATTCTGGTAAATTTTCTTCTTCGGAACTTTGATGACGCTCGCATATTTCACCTTCTCTCCAGAAGCTACTGGCTTGGAAGATACTTCATTCCATGTCAGGTCATCAGAATTGAAAATCTCGATGGAAATGGGAGCGGTTTTATGTGTTACACCTGCAATGATAACCTCCACTGGAGGAATCGTGTGCTGACCTACCGCATAGCTAGAAACCACATACTGATAGCGATTTGTGATACGCTCCCCGGGCCGTGGATTAGATGGGCCGTAACCAATTAACTTGATATCGACATCTTTCATTTTTGGAACCACCGGTATGGCATCGGGTTCAATTCCATCGAGTTTTACTTCTAATAGAACTTTTTCGCCTCTTGCTAAAAACGATGAGTAAATTTTCGCTTCAACCGATACACCCGCGAGCGGGGTCATCGACAGTAAAAGCAAAACGAATGTTTTTCTAATCCATGCAATCATAGTTACCAATCTTTTTTGGGAATTCGAAATCCTCTGCGCCCCGGTGAAAGTGGGCCTTTTTCAACATCTGAGTTTTCCTTCAATTTTCTGCGCGCTTCATCTTCAGGTGATTCATTGGGATTTTTGCTATCATCGTCTGGCTTGTCTGGTTTGCCATCTTCCTCTGGTTTCTCCCCATCATCGCCTTTACCCTCGTTATCTTCTTTGCCGTCTGATCCTTTGGAATCGGGCGATTTCTCCTGATCTCCCTTTTCTCCCGGCTCATCCTCACCGCTACCTTCACCTTCTTTAGGATCACCTTTCTCTTTCCCTTCTCCTTCTCCTTGTTGTGGCTGAGCTTGCTGTTGCTGCATCATTTCCTCAGCAGTTTGTTTCTTTTCTTCCTCTAACAACTCAGCTAGGCGCTTCAAATAAGCCATGGTCAGTTCCTCATTCCTTAGGGGCTTGTCATCTTTGGGATTCTTTGCGATCGCGGAGCGATAATGCCGAACCGCATCTGACCAATTCACCATGACGGCTTCGATGCGGATATAGCCATTGGTTTCACCGGTCTCCGGTACGCTTCCTTCGCCCATTTTTTGCAACTGATCGCGAACTAACTCATCGAATTTGTCCATATCAGGAACTGCTTTTCCTGAGGGATATCGATTTCCAGATATACCCATCCAACCCAACTGGAACAGAGTATTACCCATTCCCTCATGAGCCTCGCTGACAACTTTATCTTCAGTTGAAAGCAATGCTCCACTGTATGCCGAGCGAGCACCGCGTAAATCCCTTGCTGCGTAGGCAGAAAGACCCTCGGCTAATCGAAGTTTCGCAGCGGCATCTCCCTCTTTCTCATCTGCTAACAAACGATACGTATCTCGTGCATCATCGTAGCGCCCCTCAGAAAATGCCTGCCTTGCCCCGCTCAATTCGCTTGCTTGCAAGTCCCCTGAAAACAGAAACAACGATGCACCCATTACTGCCAAAGTGATCGGTCTCCAACGCGTCCCTGCAACGATGGCAGCCATTAGAAAAGCGATTCCAGGCAACACGGCCCATTGAAAAAACTCTATCAAAACTCGTGTCTCGCCCGCTTCCATTTCAAACACATCCATTCCCTGAACGGCTACTTCAATCATCGCTGGAATATCCCCGCCTGATCCGGCGACCACATACCGACCTCCAGTCGATGTCGCAAGCTTTCTCAATACATCCGCCTGCAAGCGACTTAAAATTTTATTGCCTGATTCGTCTAATAAAAATCCACCAGCGTAATCCTCATGCGGAACAAATCCGCCATCCTCTGTCCCGACGCCTATTGAAAAAATACTCACCCCAGCACTCTCTGCTTCAGCTACTATTGGATCCAAATCCCCTTCGTTCTCTTCTCCATCGCTAACTAAAATCAGCAGATTATTTTTCTGGCCGGTTTCCTTGAGAGTGGCGGTGGACAACTTGATCGCCGCTGCAATATCAGAACCACCCATCGGCACCCATTGCTCGTCGATCTGTTCAACGGTTTCTTGCAGCGCACCATGATCAATCGTCAACGGCGCAAATAAATATGGAGTCCCGGCAAAGCCCACCAAACCCACACGATCACTTTCCAGAGACTCTAAAATTTCATAAATTAGAATTTTCGCTTGGCCTAAGCGTTCTGGGTTCACATCGCTGACCCGCATGCTGCGTGAAAGATCTAACGCAATCATCACATTCCGCCCCTTCGCGGTTTCGGTTTTCACTCCGGCATCGCCTTGCGGCCTTGCGAGCGCGAAGGCAAGCGCAGCCATTGCAGCTAACAAAAATCCCATCGCCAACCAGCGCGGCAATGAATGATCATTTCGGATCAACCTCCCTCGTAATCGCTCCGCCGTGAGCTGTTCCCAGGGTTGACTTTTGAATCGCGCCAGCAAAACCGCAATGATCGCCAAGATCGGCAATGCGATCCAAACGATGAGCCATTCTGGATTTGCTAAATTCATATTTCAAACACTCGTCCGATACACAGACATATAAACCACTAACCCTGCCGCTGCCAGCAACGATAGCCCAATAAACCATATATATAACTCCTGATCTTCCGTCACCGTTAGGCTGCGTGACTCGGTTTTCTCCAATTGATCGATGGTTTGGAAATTTTTCTCCAAATCCTCAAGGTTTTGCGCCCAGAAATGCTCGCCACCTGTATCGCTGGCGATTTTCTTCAGGGTCGGAAGATCAAATTCCTGACGCGGAAATGCTTGGATACTTCCAGAAACCCGACCCTCCTTGGTCCCGATCGCCACCGTGTAAGTCTTGATCCCAAGTGTTTTGATGTGCTTCGCCGCATCTAAAGGAGAAATTTTTCCTGAATTACTCGCTCCATCAGTGATCAATACAATGATTTTGCTCTTCGAATCCCTATTGTCCAAACGCGTTCCTGCAGTTGCTAACGCTGACCCAATTGCCGTGCCCTGTTCTTTTACCGTCCCCATTCCGTTCCGGTTGAGTTGCAGACGATTCAAGCCGCTTCTCAACCAATCATGATCCATTGTGATCGGACTCACGGAAACAGGTCGACCCGCAAACGCCACCAAGCCGATCCTGTCATCTGGTCTTCTGGCAATAAATGCATCCACCACTTTCTTAGCTGCATCGATGCGTTTCATCGGTCTGCCCTCATACCTAAAATCATCGATATCCATTGAAAGAGAAACATCGAAGGCGATTAAAATATCGATCCCGCTTGCGATACGACTTTGATATTCATTTCTCCAAACTGGCCGAGCCATCCCAAATATGGCGAGAACCAAGGAAATGAAAACCAAAGGAAAACCGATGCTCCATGCCATTCGATTCACCCGCTTTCCTAGACTTGAAAGAACGCCTAAGTTTGGAAAAATCACGGCCCCCGTTGTGCCGCGTCCTCTGCGTAAAATGAGCAATATCAGAGACGGAATCAGCAACAACAACCATTGCGACTGCGCGAAACGGAAATGCGTGAAAAAGGATTCAATCATGCCGAATGGATCCTTTCTAACAATTTGACCGCTCCACGCTTGAGTGATTCCACATCTGAGACAGCTCCCTCATCTGGTCCGTATTTGAGCGCTGCAAGCTTTGAAAAATAATCTGAAATCGCCAGTTTAAGTTCCTCGTTCAGATTCTTGATCGCATCATGCCTTCCGATGAATTCCTCATGCGTTTGATACAGCGCTGGATCCTTCATGATCTTCGCGAGGTATTTTCTCAACACCAAGGAAACCATGATCACATTTTCTTTTCCTAATGATTCATCCAATTGAGCAAGTTCAGCTAATGCCTGCTGAAATGATTCACGCTTCAGATTGATGGTGTTGTGAACTCTCGTGTTTTTAAAAATCACAATCGCTAACAAAACTATTGTGACTAGAAAAAATGCAGGCAAAGCAATCCACCACCATTCCAGCTCCCATGTAGGAACCAGATCCATGGCTTCATGGCTTTCCGCCAGTTCAAAATTAGTTTTACTATCGGCCATGCTCTCTATTTTCGCCGTTTGCCTCTTCGTTTCAAAAGCTGATGCAACGCAGGCAACATATCACTGTCGGTTGATAAATTTGCTGCGTCGATTCCGTGTTTCTTAAATATCGATGCCACACTCTCGGCTTGTCTCTGCATGAGTTGTTTATACGCCATCCCAAGCGTGCGGTTATTGGTATTCACCATGGTTTCGATTCCACTTTCAGGATCAACCAACACCACCTTCCCCACTCTTGGTAAGATCTGCTCCACCGGATCAATCACCCGCAACGCAACGGTTTCGTGTTTCCGCGCCAGTTTGCCAAGAGGTTTATCAATTACCTCGGCCTGAAAATCAGAAATCATGAATACCAAAGATTTACGCTTCAGGGATTTGATCAAAACATGGCAGGCTTCTTCAATCGAAGTCCCGCGTTTTAGCGGACGCGCCATCAAGATCTCACGTATCATCCGTAACAAATGGCGTGTCCCTTTCGCAGGTGGAATAAACATCAAAGGCTCGCCCGCAAAAATCAAAAGCCCCACCTTATCTCCATTTTGCAATGCACTGAAACCCAGAACCGCTGCAACCTCCGCAGACAACTCACGTTTGCTCAAGTGATGACTTCCAAAATCCGCCGATCCAGAAACATCCACCGCCATGATCACGCTCAACTCACGTTCTTCACGAAATTTCCTAACAAACGGTTCATTCATCCGCGCGGTCACATTCCAATCAATAAACCGCACTTCATCTCCGTGCTGATATTCCCTAAAATCATCGAAGTCCAAGCCCTGCCCACGGAACGATGAAAGATACTCACCGGAAAATGATTCACGCACCAGTCGACGCGCCTTTAACTCGAGCTTCCGCACCCGAGCCATCATTTCATCAATGTGTTGTTCTTCAATCATCGCTCAAACATCGACTAAGGCACCACGACTTTTGAGAGAATCCGGGCAATGATCGCATCCGTGGTGATCCCCTCGGCTTCCGCTTCATACGTCAGCAAAATCCGGTGACGCAGTACATCCATCGCCATATCCTTCACGTCTTGTGGCGTCACAAACGCACGTCCGTTCATGAAAGCACGCGCACGCGCTGCCAATGCCAGATTGATTGTGCCACGCGGAGATGCACCAGCACGAATCCAATTTTTCAAGGGGGCATCAACACGCGAAGGATTACGCGTCGCATCGATCAACTCCACGATGTATTTCCGAATCGAATCATCGATGTAAACCAAGTTCACCAACTCGCGCGATGCACTCACTTGCTCCGGCGTCGCTACATTCTGAGTTTCATAAACCGGTGCCGAAGTTGCCATCCTGTTCAAAATTTCCAACTCCTCTTCCTTACTCGGATAATCCACGTTCACCTTCAACAAGAACCGGTCAAGCTGAGCCTCGGGTAATTGATACGTGCCTTCTTGGTCAATTGGGTTCTGGGTTGCTAAAACTAGAAATGGTTTCGGGAGTGGGTAAGATCGATCCCCTAAAGTCACCTGCTTTTCCTGCATCGCTTCCAACAAGGCCGATTGCACCTTAGCTGGAGCGCGGTTGATCTCGTCCGCCAAAATGAGATTGTTAAAAATCGGCCCGAGCTTGGGCTCAAATTTCATCTCTTGGGGATGGTAAATCATCGTTCCAACCAAATCCGCAGGTAGCAAATCCGGTGTGAACTGGAACCTCGCAAACGAGGCCGAAAGCGACCCTGAAAGGGCTTTCACCGCCAAGGTCTTTGCCAAGCCTGGGACACCTTCAAGCAAGATATGGCCGTTGCACAATAGCCCAACCAGCAATCGATCCACCAATCCCTCCTGCCCGACGAGCACATTGCCCATCTCTTGTTTGACCGCATAAATCCATCCGCTGCTTTCCGAAATCTGTTCCTGAAGTTGTTCTGTTGTCATAGCTAACAAGCTCTAGTTTGCCATTCCAGCCGCACAGTGCAACCGACAATCCTAGAGAAAATACAATTTTAGGACATTTCTTATCCACTAAGACCTCAGCGACTTCTCGATCTCACTTCCATCGCCGTCTGTTCTCCGCAATACGGACAGAAAAAATGACCTTCAACCAAGATCGATTTCGCGACTTTTAGTCGATGACTTCCCATAATCCGTTGCACATTCCGATGCTTGGAGCACCCCCTATTTTGCAGAGGAGAAACCATGCACAACGGACAACGCAGCCTTGAGGTCAGCAGCCAGTTGAATATCACCAACAATATGATGCCGACAAAAATACAGCCACTAATCTCGATCCATGGCACATCACGCTTCAATACTCCGTACCCCAAAACACCAAACGCGGGGATTAATCCGAGAATCATCAGGAACAGCGCGCATGAAGCGAAACGGTAGCGCCAAAGGATGGATTTATTCGGCAGCCGATGCATGAGGAATGTGATAGGATAAAATTCGGCTAAGACAATCCTATCTTATAAAATCGACGATATTTCTTTCATGAATTGAATCGCTTATCCAAAATTTCCCTGCGGAATTTGAAAACCCTCTCAAGTTTTGGTCGGACAAATAGCCCATGTCCTATTTCACCAAACGGCCAAAAAGGTAGCGCGTAATGCACCAGATCTTTCATCAGCACTCCTCCTTCGACCTCCTCAAAATGATGTAGATGATGCCAGAATTTATAAGGCCCGAACCGCTGCTCATCGATGAAACTTTCTTTATCCTTCACGCACTTGATTTCCGTCACCCACGGCACCCAAATTCCCGGTGCAACCATCACTTTGTATTCAATAATCTGCCCCTCATACATTTTCTCGCCCGGCTGATACAAAATTTTAAACCCCAAATCTGTCGGTGTAATCTCATCTAAATTTCTCGGACTTGAGAAAAAATCCCACGCCTCTTTCAAGCTGATCGGTAAAAACTGTTCTTGGACAAGCGTGTGAATCATTTCTCCAGATAGCACGAAACTCCCAAGATGCAATGGGCGGAGAAAAATTTTCAATTCTCAAAATTCAAATCTCAAATCCTTGATCTCCAGTCTTGTGTCTCTTCCCTCATTTTTCCCTTGGAAGATCGGAAAATTTCGATTCGTATTCTGCCACCTATGAAATCTAAATTTTTTATCGCTGCCTGCGCAGCATCCATGTTGTTCGTCATTCCTGCTTCGGCCGATGACACACCGCTCGCCAAGCAAATGGAAATCATGAACGACGCTTACAAAGCCATGCGTAAGGAAGAAGACCCAGTCAAAGGCGCAGCACTTGCTAAAGAAGCCCAAGACGCCATGGTCAAAGCCATCGTTGAAATTCCAGAAATGGTCAAAGCTATGCCAGATGGCCCAGACAAAGCCAAGGCCTCCGCTGAATATCGCAAAATGATGGGCATGCTCATCTCAACCCTTGCCGACATGGAACTCGCCTTCCACAACAAAGACCTCGCAAAAGTCAAAACCATCGTCGAGCAAATGCGTGACTCGAAAAAACAAGGCCACGATAAATTCATGGACGAAGACGAGTAATTCTCAATCCTCAAAAAAAGCCCGCAGGAACAAACCTGCGGGCTTTTTTATTTGGAAATTTTTCAGTCGAAACTCACTCAACCACCACTTTCGATCCCACCGCTAACTTCGAGTAAATGATGGGCATCATTTTCTGTGGCCCACGGATACATGCATGAGAAACCGGGTAACGCTTCACCGGACCAATGTGGTGACCCACACCATCGTTAGTCAACCGCATCCAATAACGCATTGGAGCTCCGACAAATTTTCCACCTTCGGGAATCACGTCTTTCGTGCTATCAGCATCGCTGTTGGTCACTGTGCCTGCCGCATCATACATGCGGCCGTATTTATTCGAACTCTTATCTACGATCTTCTCAAGAATCTTGTAGGTCCCTGGAGGTGTAGGGTGACTCTTTCTGCCAGAGCAAATCGGATAGTCGATCACCACCTGGTCGCCGTTCATCAATATCCCTCGCTGGGTCGCCAGCTCAATTTTCAACCATGAATTCGATGAATTAGTCGCAGCTAACAACTCAGAGTTCGTCCAAGAATCATAGGTCTTCGGATAAGTCGTTTCACCTACGAAAAACTCATAGGTTCCCGGCTGATGGGGATTTTTATAATCAGGATGCGTTTTGACCAACTTAGGATCATTCGGATTCTGATGCGGGGCACAACTCGCCAACAAAAGGACGATTCCAGCAAGGCTAAGAAGCAGTGAGTTTCTTTGGGACATAATTGGAGGCGCATGGATTAATGGATTATCCCAACTTTTGCAATCTTTGAAATTTGGCCATTACGGCACAACTCATCTACTCATAAATTCCGAGTTCTTGCTCCATCACACGGATAAAATCCGCCTCACCCGATGGCAGTCCGTGAAGGATTCTTTTGCCTTTGATCAGAAGCTTAGGCAGGTGCTTATTTTGACCTGAAAACGAAACCCAATTAGTAATATTGGCCTGGATCAGCTCATCGATCCATGGATCACGCATGGCGGCCTCAAGCTGGATCGCCGAAACATTTTCACGGGCAAATGCCATCGCTTCGGCTGGTGTGGGAGGAATATCCGAAAGAAACTTCTGATGAAGCGTCGGATAGAACTCCTGATTCACTCGCCACACCGCCAAGGCGATGCGAGTTAACTCACAGCTACCGGCATGCTCCTGATCGCCTGGAGAAAGGGCAGGATTGCAACCATGATCGAGTGGAACCGGCAGTAATATCATGCAGATATCATCTGGATGCTTTTCAACCAAACTTGATAAATATCCACGCATGATGCGGCACGATCCACATTGGTAATCGAAATACTCAACCAACACATGCTTTGCATCAGAGCGCCCCAGGTGCGGTAAAGTCGCGACGTTGTAGACGATTCGGCCATCGTCAAACTCGGCTTTACGCCCTTCCCCGCGAGCGTGGATACCGACTTCCGGAGAGTCCGACCCGCCGTTAACATCACCAAGTTTGTGAGTGACCGGTAAAGGACCTAGAAACTGTATCGCACCGATTCCAACCGAGGCCATCATGGCGAAAGGACCCACAATTTTTATCAGCCATATCGCGTTTCCGCGCATTTTCTCACGCCACAGAGCAAAACCGACGATCGCCACCCCAATCCCATGACCAGCCATGCACCATGGGCAAAAACGGCCGATGATGACGGCTTGCACAAAAACAAACCAAGCCACGGCGCCAAGTATCAATCCCAGACAAATGCTTAAAACTAATAAATTTTTACGCAGCAGAGCGATGAGCAAAACCAAATACAGCAAGAAGCCGAGCATCGCTACAGGAATACCGAGTAGCCCAGACCAACGAGACTCCAGCACTTCATGACAAGAACTACCACCTCCGCAGCCGGCAATCGAATCTCCTGATAGACTTTGGTTAACCAAGAGCCCGTTGATCACCAATCCCGCAAGTGCGAGTCCAGAAATCACCCAACTGACCCAACTCCGTGTCGGTGATGGATTCGCTTCCATCTCTTTCGACCTCATGGTTCCGCCTTCAGACGGAAGAAGCGCTTCGGATTACCCGCTCCGTGCGCAACGAGATCCCTTACCACCCAGCCAGCCGGAGTATCTGAAATCGTCGTCGTGACATTACCACCGGATGTCCAATTGATCAGATCCGATGAAACCTCCAAAGTGAGCTTTGCCGTATGATCGCTGCGGCGGGGAATCGTGATCTCCATGAATTCGTCAGCTCCATCCTTCACAAGCTTCATCGACATAGCGGCTGGTTGATTCGCCATTTTTGGTGAGCTACCAAACACATACTCGAGCAAATTGTTGATGCCATCGCCATCGGAATCCTCAGTCATCCCATCACGTTTCTCGCCTTTCAGGTAAATCTTAGCCCACTGATCCCAAGAGGTCTTAGGAGAACCCGCGTCTGAAACTTTTGCGGTCTTCATTAGGAATGGCTCTGAATCAGCTTGGATGGTTCCAACGATTGCCGTGGCTTCAGCAGCGTTCCACTCCCGTGCGGAGAGAGGATTACGTGCTTCTGCCGCCTGATCTGCAGCGAGGATTGGCCAGTTCCAAGTATCTTTGCGGAATAAGATCCATTCGCCGGATTCCACACCTCCACGGAACCCCCAGATATAGGCAGGCTTGCCACCAGTGAATGGTGAGTCGGTTTGATCCACCACAAATATACCAGTAAAGAATTTACCGTTAGGCGAGTAATCAGCACGCTGTGCGGCCAACCAATGAGTGGACCACTCAGACACGTTCTCTGCAGTGGGCACAAAATTGTCTTTGAAAAGCCCTAGCTCAAAAACCATCGTCTCATCGATCACTTCACCCTTGCTGGTGAGATTGGTTTTAAAGGTAGGTCCATACCAATTGATTCGCTCGGCTTTGCTGGGAGTAGCAATCCCAACGACAATCACGCTGGCTACTAGTACAACATTCAAGCCTGCTGCGGAAATGGGTTGGCGACGGCGGCGTAGTAATACGAAGACGGTGCCCAAGACCGTGAGCAAAGCGGTTGATGGTTCAGGTATGAAGGTAAAGGTTTGCAGGTTGTAGTTACCAGTATTCGTGTGTTCACCTCCACCTGAAAATAAGCCTTGAGCTCCCCATACAGGCGCGGCGGATCCAAGATCACTCACCGACCATTGCACGGGAGTATCTGAACAGCACTCATTCAAGTCGCGTCCCGCAGGGAAAACCCATGTTGCAGCTCTTACAAGAAGCCACTCGGTAGTCGTGACACCGGAAGTTTTAGAGTTATAGACCCACAGATAGGCGTCCTTGCCCGAGGAATTCACTCCGAGATCGGCATATGCACTCTGGCTCTGGCCTGCTAAATTGATCTCAATAGATTCCCGAGCGAAGTATCCCGTAGCCGCATCAAAGCTGTTATTAGGATCACTCACACCATAATAACCAGCCTGATCGAAAACCTTCCAGTTCGCAGCCCAATCAGCCGTATTGCTTGCCGTCGGGGTAAAGGTGTTATCAAAAAATCCGAGCTGCATGAAAAACGATGAGTCTAAGGCGACACCGTCGCTGTCCCGTAAATTACTAGGCAAGACACTACCCCAACTTAATGCCGCCTGCGCATGACTGGTATACAAACCACAGACACAAACCATCATGCTCAAACGAGCGATTGAGGAGCGTGTTGCAGAGAATATCACAGCAATGTTTGAGGAGATGTTCATGGCAAGATTCGCAATCGACGTTCGAATCAAAAAGTAAATTTGGTTCAAGGTGTCCATGGCGATGGGATGGTGTAGGTTGGGATGTTTTCCTTGGATCGAATAAAGACAGCTCGATCATCCAGCATGAGTGTTACGGCATCTTTGGATGCTAGACCGACATCACCCTGTCTAATCCACTTATCGACAGAAATCGTCGGAGCATAGGCAAGATAGTAAGTCTCATAAGTGCTGGTCGCTGCAGGATTCGCGTCGCGCTTCCAGACAAAGATAGAGTCGGCGAGTTTGAAGTCACCACTGCCAAAGAAACCCACACCGGAAGTACCGCGAATCATCGCGCGACTACCCGTGCCTAACGGTGATTGATCAACCGGATAACCACCACCCACTAAGTTACTTCCTTGTTGAAGTGGACGAATGAAATCATTGTTACGGATTTCTCCGTAGATTAAGTTAGAAGTTGCTGTGCCACGGCGAGTGAAAAATACGCCATAGCCCGGTGGAATCACCACGCCCGCCTGATCAGCCAGTGTAACATCCCCTACCAACACCCAACGCGCAGTCAGAGGATTAGAATCCCCAAGGTTATTGACCCAGTAGGACGTCCATCCTCCATTGGCAAAGATTTGAACTTGATCAGCAGTGGCAGGAACATCGGATGCCGTGAAATCCGTGACGATGAGAGCATCTCCTAGCGTCCAATGACGACGTATGGCCACGGTATCTCCCGCAAACGTAGCCGTAGAAGGCGGAGCACCCGCGGTGTTGTTGTATGGAACGCCGCTGTAGATAACACTATCACTGAGCAAGGTCACACCGGTCCCACTGGTAGCGGATACATCATAACGCTTGCCCTCGTGATCTCCGTTAGTCACTTCAAGATAGTAGCTACCAGCACCTAACAGTGATGTGAGGTTGTGACCACTAAATGTAAGAACCTGTCCTGAAACCGAAGACACCGTGCCGGTAAATACCGATTCACGCACGTAAGGGATGTTATAAGTTTGGCAAACACCGGCCAAACCGGTTCTGGTCCAACCTTCGGTTTCCACATAGGTTGTGAGATCCACGTTGTTATTGCCACCGTTATCATCCAAATCCGCCTTAATACGAACCACTCCCGTTCCAGCGAGCAGACCCGTCCGTGTTTCAAGGTCGAAAATCGTGACGGTTTCGGTGCAATCGCCGTTATCCACAACAGTGGCATTACCCAAAAGGTTTGTGTTGATAACGATTTCCAGCCAGGTCGGACTAGTGATATCAGCTTTGTATTGAAGAGTGTATACCGTATTGAGGTAAGCACCTTTCGGACGAACGAATACCCCTTCAAGTGTGTTAGAAATGGTTGTTGATTCGCGAACAATCCATGCCGTGTGATCGAGGTGTTCATTGCCGATCCCGTTAATGTAGGGCATCGCAAAAGCGAACTCAGTAAAGTTGACGTATGAATCCGCATCTGGATTTCCGTTGGCAAGTTCACTCGGGTGAATTTGTTTCCAGTTGGTCCAATCATCCGGGCAAGGGTTCGATTGATAGATGCCGGCATCGACATTGAGCGTATCCAAGCCAGCGGTTAGCGTGAATGAATTAGTCCGCCCCGTTGAGAGACCCGCATCCGAGTTGGCTCCACCTGTCAACAATCCAGCGCTATCGGCATTCTGCGGTGAAAACACATAGTCATCATCTGGAAGAACGAATTCTACCTTATAGACTCCTGTCTCCACATTCGCAAACGAGTAGTATCCAGGCTGACTGCTGCCGTTGTTCGCTGTAGTCGTCGTGGCAATAACCAAATTCGAACTATTCAGTAGGCGCACAGTTACTCCATTTATCCCCAGTTCGATCGCGTCCTTAATGCCGTCTTCATCGGCATCATACCAAACAAAGTCACCAACAGTGCAGAGTTCGCGGTTTACAAAATTCTGGCCCGTGACATTGGCTGCGTTGGCGACAACAATGAGAGCACTGTCACCAATGATTTCCAAGTTACCTCCGTCAATATCACCCACCGCGTAGTAGTTAGTCGGAACAACCTGGCGAACTTTATAACTTCCAGCCGTCGCGATCGTAAAGTAGTAGTTACCACTCGCATCGGTCGTCGTCGTGGCAAGCACGGTGTTGGTCGAGCTGAGAAGCTGAACTACAACCCCAGCCTGATTGCTTTCACCCACCGTATCTCCGGTGGTATCGATCTTGATATTTCCAGCGATCGATGCATTGGTATCATAGAGGAAGTTTTGAGCGGTAATATTTGCACCAGCAATGGTTGCTGCGATTTTGTTATCACCGTTTGCAGGGTCAACATCCTTGATGTAGCCAGCAGGCGAAGTTGGCACGACCAGATAGGCACCATCAGCCAGATTCGGGAAGGAGTAGTTTCCACTGCTGTCTGTCACAAGCGAACCAACCAACTCACCTGCATCGGCAATTCCATCGCTATTCAGGTCACGATAGAGAGAAACCGATACACCGCTGTATACCGCATCACCTCCAGTAAAATTATTATCATTAACTGTATCGATAAATACGGTTCCGGAAAGTGATGCAGATGGGAAAGAACCACCATTACCTAACAGGAAATTACGTGTTGTAACGGTGGCATTCGTAACAGGGACAGCGATTACTGTGTTGAGATTACCATTGCCGTCCGCATCGAGAAGGGCGGTGTAGGGAGAGGGAGTCACCATCCTGATCTCATAGTTATCAGACGTCAGGCCATAGAACGAATAAGTGCCATCTAAGCCAGTGACCTGACTATCGATCATGACCCCACTACGCCAAAGCTGAACCTGCACGCCGTTCAAAAAGATGTCGCCGCCGAAAAGAAGGTTATTATTGGCATCGCCGAACACGGTGCCGGTGATGGAATGGAAATTCCAGAGATAGTCTTCCACCTCACCATTGGCAGCCTCACCGGAATAGGATAGTGCAGGAATAAAGGGCTGGGTAGGCCGCAGACGGAAGCGCGCGTAAAGACCGGTGGAACCATCTTCGTCCAAGGTGCCAGCAGGGATATTGAAGGAGAGGTTGTATGTGCCGGTGGTAACCGCTTGGATTGGAATGTATTCATTCGGATCAAGGAAATCCCCATCGTTGTTGAAATCGATATAACCAACGAGAAAACCTGAGCCTACCACATTCACTGAGGCTGTGCCGCCAGCATTCTTGTTCTGCCAGAAAATCCCAGTGACAGTTACGCCGTTGTCAAAGGTATCGAGACTAGCCGTGGAAGATGGCTGGCCGTCTTTCTCGTTGCTAACACTCGCTCCAAGATAGAGGTTCGGGCTGAGTGGACGAATGTGGCGGGCGCCGTTGTTAGTGAATAGGGTCGAGTAAGTTGTAGGCAAATCACCGAAGTCGTATTCCACTGCCGATCTGAATGCAAAGTCGATGTTATTGGTTGCCGATGCGGCAGCTACCACAGCATAGGCGCCAGTGGTGTGACCTTGGCTGTTAGAACTAGGCACGATCAGAGTTGCCGGGTGGTTAGGCGTGGACGTAGTGGATGTGATGAGAAGATTATTGTAGGGAGCCGCCATCGACACCAGATAGAACTCCGAAGCCGGTAACCCGCTAAAGCTGTAATCTCCGTTTGCATTGGTAACGGTCGAACCAAGTAGCACACTCTCGCCACTATCGACGATGTTGTCATCGTCCGGGTCGTTCCATGCATAAAGATACACCGTCACACCAGCCAAGGCGGTTTCACCAGTTGTAACTCCAGATGCATTCGTGCCGTTGAGTAATCCATCATAACCTGGATCTTGATCAAGTCCGATGGTGCCACTCAGTGTATTCGTGCCTGGATAGCGGTAACCGAAATTAATATTTCCAATGTCCGCGCCGGCGATAGTCACGTTTGTTTGGTTGTCAATGGTAGCGTCACGATCGTAGGTCTGATTCAAATTCGACGGAAATGCGCTTGGTGTGGGAGTCGTAATCACTTCGATCCGATAATTATCATCGCTGAGCCCAACAAAGGCGTAAGCACCCTCTGAATCCGTAACAGTTGTGCCGATCAGAGCATTCGATCCATTATACAGATTGACCGTGACGTATTGGATGCCGACTTCACCCGTATCAACTAGGCCGTCGCTATCGAAGTCGATCCATGCGGTGCCGGAAAGCCCGGATCCGGATGGATAATATCCGAAATCTGCACCTCCGTCGAACTCGCCGGCTAATAAGACGCTGGTGTAGCGACTATCACCAAGTGGGTTCGGGTTGAAAGGATCGTAAGGCACACCATTAAGGTCAGGATCGGAACTAAGCGCCCATGTTCCACCTACCGTGAGTGGTCCTGAAACTGTGACGACACGCACCTCATAAGTGCCGGGAATCAAATTCGTGAATAGATATTTGCCGCTCGCGTTGGTGACCTGGGAAGTGACGAGCACATTTGCTTGATAAAGTTGCACCGTCACTCCAGAAACACCCGCCTCGCTAAGATCCTGACTGCCGCTGCGGTTAGCGTCTATGAAGATGGTATCGCCGATGGAGGATGTAGGTAGAATGACTGTACTGGCCGAGGCTGATCCGTCATTCGCTGTAGCGCCGCTTCCAAATAGCGCCCCAGTGACTCGAGCGGTGTCGGTGGTGGTGATGGAGTTCCCTCCTGATATTGCCTTGGCGGTGAAATTAACCACGACAGTCGCACTAGCGTTGGAAGCAATAGAGCCAATGTTAGCCCAAGTGAGAGTACCAACAGAACCTACGACCGTGTTAGAAGTTGGCGGAGTTGGTGTACCGTTAACCGTAGCGCTCACAAACTGCAATTCATTAGCGTTGTAAGTGTCGGTCAGGGGGACGGTGGTCAGTGTGTTAGACTGCGTGGCGGTTATCCGAAGGCCTACTGAATCGATAATTCCAGATGCACCCGTTGGTGGGTTACCCTGACGAGACGCAATCACATCAATAGTCTGTGCTGCAAAATCAGTGGTGTTCCAAGCAGCTAGAGTCTTACCCGTAGTGATGTCATACGACGTGTTTAGCAAAGTAGCAGAATTTAGAGAAAATGCGTTTACAGATAAATCGGCATTTCCTGTGTATGTTGTGCCAGGAATATCGAATGTTATCGCGTGACTTGCCCCGGTAATGAAAGCCTCGGTGCGGGCAGTTAAAATCAAATCCACATCCGTAATGCTGGATCCTGCTGGCAGTGCGGGTCCAAAGTTGGCTAAGTAAAGTTCTTCTCTAGAATTTGAGAAAGCAGCTGTTGCCACAGTGGTATCGGGCGCATTCTGCGCGTTGGCGAAATTGACCCATGACTTTCCGGCGGTTCCATTGGTTGTTGCCGCAGTCGCATACCGCGTGAAAACATTCGAGATCACAGCCGTGTATTTATTCTCTACCCCGATGGTGTAAGAGACAGCACCACCCGTGTAGGCCGAAGTGGTTCCGGTTTTTGTCACGACCAGCGTTGGCGCAAAGCCAAAGTTGTTCCCAGTAGAGTCAGAATTATTGAGCGTAACAGCAATCACTTGAGGCGAGGTAGGAGTATAGCCAGTGATCATTTGCGGATCTTGGCGATCCACCTGCACGACATACTCACCGTTGGGTAAATCCGTAAAACTGTAGTCTCCTGTAGCGTTGGCATTCGTATTAAGTAGAATATCTCCGCTATCTACCAGATTGTTGTTATTGGTATCGTAATAAAGACTAACAGTAATAGCAGGGATCACCGGTTCTGTGCCGTTCTTGATGGCGTCGCCAAAGGTACCGCCACCAACTCCCGTATCCCCATAGACCGCACCGCTAATAATACGTGCACCTATAATTCCAGTGAAGGCATCGTCCGTTAGGAAAGTATCAGAATTTCCGAAGGATAGCCCTGCGACGTTTATAATAGGAGATCCACTACCCAAAAGGTAGGGATTGTCAATTATGACAGAAAAAGTTACTGTTCCGGCACCAGCCGGAGCTAATTTGTCGCTGAGCCACCACTGAATTTCATCCACAGCGTTGGCCGCAGGCTGATCCAGTGGTGCAGTCGTCGTCCATGTTACACCATTGTCGCTCGAGTAACGTATCTCGAATGTGGTCCCGCTGGGAGGAGTAGAAGCCGCGGTTCCAACAGCAAATTTAGTCCCCGCAGGAATCGTTTCCTGAATAACAATAGGTAAACCGATGTCGGGATCGCCTACGGTCTTGGTGCCGGGGTTGGTGAAATTGATAGTGTAATTCAGCGTGTTTCCTGGATTAGCCGTTGCCAAATTCACACCCTTAGTGAGGGTGAGCGCAGTGTTTGCGATCGGTACACCAAAGCTAGCTCCGTAGTCGCCGTTGAACTTCTCGTTTTCGAAACCCGATGCCGCCATCTGATATGGTGAGGTGACGCTGGTGACTCCTGATTTCAGAGAACGGTAATCATAGCGCACAAGGCCAACCACTCCGTTGTTGTCCGGGAGATTCGTGAAATAGAGTTGATCGTTCACATCATAGACCCGCTCCCCACCATCTTTGAGCTTCACAACAATCAGCGCAAACGTGCGTTCAAGACGGAAAGCAGAAGAATCAAACTTGGTCGGGTCACCTACCGGCTGTAGCCATGCGTTTTGGTCAGGCACAAGATTGCCATCATTATCAAAACCTTGTCCAACGTTTCCGAGGTCATACCAAATACCTTCGGTTGTGATGCTTGTTCCCGGACTGCCGTCCTCTGCTAGATTGTTCCACTCAGGTGCATATTTAGCGAGGAGATCCAAATACTCTTGCGGTACCTTGTTTGCTCCATTGGGAAAAATCTTGTTAGCCATCGCACTAATGCAGCTGCGCATGGTAGCGGTGCGCCGAACATCGACAGCACGCGGCGTCACACCCTCGTCACCCGTGGCCCAAATATCGTAATTCAAATACAGATCATCATCCGGCTTGGAGCCACCGGTGACTGAATTTCCGTTCAAGTCGAGATTCGGATAACTGACAAGCCAATAGACAGGAATATAGCCACCAGCAGGAATCTCAGGAAACTGGCGCGTCGCATCGAGAACTCCCAAGGTGCCGCCTTCATGGGTAAGCGAAAAATCACCACCAGCCGCAATGCCGTTCGACGGGCCGTTGAGGGAAAGGTGGGGGCGGCTAGGATATACACCTGGGGTGTTGGCTACCTTATTTCCGATATATGCACGTACATTGGTAATAGGCACCGAACCATCATTCCATATCCGCGCAGAAATGTAGGCCGAGCGTGGCGCGCTGGAAGATGGCGACGTCACATTCGAATCCACGATGAAGTTGTAGGCTGTCGTCACCTCCATCCGCAACGCGCCATGGGTCGTTTGAGCGGATACGCCAGTCGCAAAGGCGATTAAGAGACCAAATGCAGAGAGAAGGAATCTCATAGCAAAAGTCCTAAAATTTATTTTTTGTGTGTGCGACATAAACCAGCGGGGAGTGAGATCCGGGGGGATTCTAGCAACATGAAACTCAGATAAATCGGAATTTCCTCGCACTACCTAGTGGGAATTGGGAATTTAGACAATAATTAATTTGTGTCATTGTTGTATAAAAAATCGATTTACATCCCCCCGCTCTTTTCCTTGGCGATTGCCTCTACCCGTCGTATCAATGCCGCATGAGCAACTCCGCTGACCAAATTTCCGAAGATATCAAGACCGCCATGCGAGCCAAAGACTCCATCGCGCTCAATTCCCTGCGTGCCCTCAAAAGCGCCTTAACTAACGCCGCTATTGAAAAAGGCGGGCTCGGCACGGTTCTGGATGAACCCGAAATTCTCGCAGTCGTCCGCAAGCAAATCAAACAACGTCAGGATTCCATCGAGCAGTTCGAAAAAGCCAACCGCCCAGAGCTCGCCGAAACCGAGAAGGCCGAGATCGCCATCCTTACCAAATACCTCCCCGCCGCCCTTAGCGAAGCTCAGATCTCCGAATTCGTCGCCCAAGCGATCCAGGAAACCGGCGCTACTTCCAAAGCTGATATGGGAAAAGTCATGAAACGCACCCAAGAATTGTGCGAAGGCCGTGCTGACGGAAAAACGCTTTCCGCCGCCGTGATGTCACGCCTCTCCTAACCCTTTTTAAAAAAAATCGATGTTCGAAGTCAGACAGAAACCAGAAATGGTCGAGCGCGCCCTGCTCGTCCGGCTTTATTTTGATAAAAGCGAAGAAGAAGAATCCGCCTCTTTGCTAGAGGAGCTCGGTGAACTCGTGTCCACACTAGGCATCGAGATCGCCGAATCCGTCCTCGCGAAATCCCGCGAAATGCACAAAAAGTTTCTCTGCGGAACCGGCAAAGCCGCGGAAATGGTCGCTCTCGCCAAAGCCCACGAATGCGACTGCATCGTCATCGATAACAACCTCGCCCCCTCTCAGCAACGTGAGTGGGAAAAACTCGCCGATCTCTGCGTCATCGACCGCGAAGAAGTCATTCTCGATATTTTCGGAAAACGCGCCCAGACCAAAGAGGCACGCTTGCAGGTCGAACTCGCAAAAATGCAATACGCCCTCCCCCGGCTCGCGCGGATGTGGGGACACCTTGACCGCGAAGGCGGTGGCGGTGGTTCCGGATCCGGTGGCGGCGGCGGTGCCGAACGCGGCATGGGTGAAAAACAAATCGAGATCGACCGACGCCTCGCCCACCTCAGCATCGATCGCTGCAAACGCGAACTCGAGATCGTCCGCAAACAACGCAAAACCCAACGCAAAGAACGCGAAAAACTCGATACCCCACACGTCGCCATCGTCGGTTATACCAACTCCGGTAAATCCACGATGCTGAACAAGATATCCGGTTCAGATGTCATGGCAAAAGACATGCTCTTCGCTACGCTCGACACCACCACCCGCCGCATCGATTTACCGGATGGCCAACCTCTCCTCGTAACAGATACGGTCGGCTTTGTCCGCAATCTCCCCCACCGTCTCGTCGAAGCTTTCAAAGCCACTCTCGAAGAATCCGTTCTATCAGATTTCCTCATCCACGTGCTCGATGCATCCTCACCTGAAATCGAAATCTTCCAAGCCACAACGCTGCATGTGTTAGAAGAACTCGGCGCGGTTGATAAACCCATCATCACGGTTCTAAACAAAATCGATAAAATCACCGATCCATGGGAGCTCGTTTGTTTGGAAAAAAAATTCCCCGATGCGATCCACGCCTCCGCACTCACCGGTCAGGGACTCGAAGATATTTACAAAGCCTGCACACAAGTCCTTGCGGATAGAGTCACCCATGAGAATTATCGCATCCCCCAATTTCGTGGTGATATCCTCAACCTCCTCCACAAAGACGCGAAAGTTCTTTCCACAGAATACGATGAAAATGACATCATCGTAACTGCCATCGTCCCCGCAAATATCGCAGGAAAACTCAACGAATTCCTGATCCCTCATTAATCGCAACTATGCGCTTTTTCCTAACATTTCTTCTTTTTTCACTACCGCTCGCCGCGCAGGAGTCCGAACCCAAGATTCTCAAAGCCATACCTGTCGATGCAGAGCCCATCGCACCCGAGCCAGAACTCACGCCAGCGCCGGTCACGCCCCCAGCAAAACCTACCGCCCCAGTTACTCCTCCAGCAAAACCTACTGCTCCAGTCACTCCTCCAGCAAAACCTAACGATCCTAAAGAGACTCCACCTACGCCTCCAGAAGCCCCCGAGGAAATTCCACCCATTAACCAAAAGCCCATTGGAGACGACGCCACGCGCCTCCAGATTTTTCTAGATCATGCAAACTTCGGTCCCGGCGTGATTGATGGAAAAATCGGACTATTTTCCGAGCTAGCTGTCAAAACATGGAATGAAGTGAATGGCCATCCGTTAGATGATTGGAGCGTAGTTAACACCGCCGCTCGCGAAGCGATCACTAACCCATACGCTGTCGCGTTAGTTCCTGAAATTGCCAGCGAATGGGTCAATTCCAAGCTCTCAACCAAACGCAGCGAACAAGCCAAAACCAAACGCATGGCATACCGCTCCATCGCAGAATTCATGTCGGAACGTTACCACACAGACATCCCAACTCTAATTCGCCTGAACCCGGAAATTAAAATCTACGGCCTACAGCCCAAGGCCAGCATCAACGTTCCAAACGTCACACCTTTTCTTGTAGAAGAACTAGCAGATCGCGCATGGAAAGAACTTGAGGATCTATCGGATCGCTATGCTGTGGTCGATACCAAGATGAACCAGGTCCGCATCTTCGCCGCCGCTCCGCGTCCAACCATCATCACTGATCCTGACGCCCCCGTCGTCCCTGTCGCCAACGCCTCCCTGCTCGCCTCATTTCCCATCACCCCGGGAAAACCCCAGTTCATCAAGTTTGGTTCCTGGAAACTCCATAACATGGTCGCACTGCCATGGTGGAGATACGATCAACAACTTCTCGATACCGGAAAACGCTCTGAAAAAGCCCTGATGATTCCCCCTGGGCCAAATTCACCCGTCGGCATCATCTGGTGCGGAACCACCCGTGCCGGCATAGGCATGCACGGCACCTCCGATCCCGAAACCATCGGACGTTCCCGCTCCGCCGGCTGCATCCGCCTCTGCAACTGGGACGCCATCCGCCTCCCAAATCTCATCCGCCCAGGCGCCACCATTGAAATCCGTTAGATCATAACGATTACCCAATGAAATCCTTCACCAAGTTTACACTCCGCTTCGCCATTTACCTCGTCTTGGTCGGATACCTTTGCGCTGATTTGTTTCTTTTTCACGGTCCTATCAGCCAACGGCTCAAAGAGAAAGATCCTAACAGCGAACAATATAAAGCCGGAGGAGTCGTCGCTCGCGTGTTTGGACATAAAATCACCCGCAAACAACTCGATCGCGCAATCCATGAGCGACTTTTCTTCGAGGGAAAATCCATCGACAACCTCAGTAAAGCCGAGAAGAAACTTGTCGAATACGCTGCACTTGGTGATCTCATCGATCACGAACTCATCCGCGTAAAAGTCAAAGTGAATACCGAGCATTTAGTAGTCAGCGATGAGGAAATCGACGCTCGCCTCGATATCTTTACGAAAAAATTCGTTACCCGTGAGGAATTGGAAAATGCCCTCAAAACCCAAGGTTTTGGCAACCTAGAGGATTTCAGAAATCGTATCGGCGCCCGTATCCAACAGGAAAAATACGTTGCCATGCGAGTCGACCCATTGGTCATCGTTTCCGAACACGAGATTGCCGACTTTTTCGAAACCTATCGAGAAGATCTCAAAATCCCCGAGCGCATTCGTGCACGCCACATTTTTATCGCCACCCTCGACACACCAGAAAATGAAGTGAAACAAAAACTTCAAAGCGCTCTCGCCGAACTCCAAAGCGGCTCCAAAAGTTTTGCTGAACTAGCCCTCGCAATTAGCGAGGATCCTTCGACAAAAAATCTAGCTGGTGACCTTGGCTGGATGTCACGAAATCGACTCCCCAAAGATTTCGCCGATCCCGTATTTC
This sequence comes from Akkermansiaceae bacterium, assembly GCA_031422775.1. Lineage (GTDB taxonomy): Bacteria > Verrucomicrobiota > Verrucomicrobiia > Verrucomicrobiales > Akkermansiaceae > Luteolibacter. The sequence goes on from JANPMK010000106.1 coordinate 58,794, forward strand.
TCCTAGAAAAGAACAAACCCGAACTCATCCAAACCAAACTCGGTTTCCACATCGTCGAGCTTACCGACAGAGCACCGGAGGAAACTCCGACGCTGGAAGCCGTCCGAGATCAAATTCAAACCTCCCTCGCAACCATCAAGCGGCACCAAGCCGTCAATGAGTTCCGTTCCGCGCTGCGCGAATTCGAGAAGAAAAAAATCGATATCTTCCACGACCGACTCGCTAAATAATGCTTCACTATCTGAACTTCCGCTTCACTCAAAGGCTCACGATGGATTGACGATTCATGATTGACTACGTTGCACTCCGCCCAATCGGAAATCATCATTTAAGCTATCTACCCCCTAAGCACTTTCTTCCCTTCCAACTGAAAACTAGCAAACTAGAAACCTTCCATGAAAATCACCGTCCTCGATGGCCACACCCTTAATCCTGGAGACAACCCGTGGACTGAAATTGAAAAGCTTGGCGATTTGACGGTCTATCCCCGCACACCCATCGACCAGATCGTCGAGCGAGCCAAAGATGCTGATATCATCCTCACCAACAAATGTCCGCTCAACGCGGAAACCCTTGCCCAACTTCCCAATCTCAAATTCATCGCCGTCCTCGCCACCGGCTACAACATCATCGACACCGCTTATACCACCAAACACCACATCCCCGTCTCCAACGTCCCCATCTACAGCACCGATGCTGTCGCGGAGTTCGTATTCTCCGTCATCCTCGATTTTTTCAAAAAGCCCGCCCTTCACAGCATCATGGCTCACGGTGGCGAATGGCAAAACAGCCAGGATTTCTGTTTCTGGCAAAACCCCAACTTTACCGAGCTCGCCGGCAAAACCCTCGGCGTAATCGGATTCGGTCGCATCGGCCAACGCACCGCCGAGCTCGGTGCTGCCTTTAAAATGAAGATTCTGGCAAATTCCCGTTCGCGCTCAGCCAACACCTCCTTCCCCTTCGAATGGGCATCCATCGATGAAATCCTCGAACAATCCGATGTCATTTCCCTCCACTGCCCCCTCACCCCAGATACCCAAGGCCTGATTTCAAAGGAATCCATCGAGAAAATGAAATCCTCCGCCTTCCTCATCAACACCGC
>JANPMK010000107.1:0-50252 GCA_031422775.1 Akkermansiaceae bacterium
AAACCAGGGCATAGCCCTTTTGGTTTCATGTCCTCCTGCGTCGATGATACCGACACGTTTTCACGTGTCTAGCGCAATGTTCAGATGAACTGCTTTCTTTCGATCTTCCGTGGACGATTCACTATTGTTTCGTATCTAACAGTATTTATTAGTAGGTCCCCGCGTGTGTATATCAGGAGGGCTTCATTTCTAAATCTGATAGAAAAATCCTTGATTTGAAAAGGATTTTTTCTTCTGACGTGTGTATATCAGGATTTTTTTGGGTGGGGTTGGAGCCAGCGTTTAGATTTCTGATATACATACGGTTTCACCTAAAAGGCTACGCGCCACGCGACTGAGGAGAGATAGTGATGGCTATAACTCGGTCGTTTTTCGTCCTTTAGAAAATTCCCGGATAGTAATCCTCTGAATCGGGTCCCTCAAAATACATGGAGATGAAGCGATTCCATGTTTCCCGGCTTTCTGGCGAGAGGCTTTCGGTGATTTGAGAAACGCAGTGGCTACAGAGTAAAAGCGGCAACGCACCTTCGATCAATGAGCCATCATTTCGGAATTGCGCGGAGATCGTGAATCCCAACATCCACTCGCGCGGCATCGTGCACGCTACGCAGTGATCCATGCGCTTGATGGGTTGTTTGAGTTTTTTCCATTCGAGCATGCGCTGTTCCCAATCGATCTTGGTTTCGAGGAAATTTCTGATTGCAGCCTTGGATGACTCGCTGAAACTGCCCGCCACCTCATCCCGGCAGTGGTCGCAGATCGCATATTCCAAGACGCATTCCTTGCGGTGGTAATGCTTGTTGATAACCCAACTCCTACCAGTCGTGGAGAGGGTATTTTGGCAAATCTTACAGGAAATAAAGGGTTTTCCGGTTTCTATCGAGTCAAACCATTGTGCCAATTGCTGCATGATCAAGATTGTAGCGAAAAGAGATAATTTCGCAAAGACTCTAAATAGCAAGATAGGGTCTTGCAAACTTCGCGGCAGCCCAGTAATTCCTCCGCGCCATGTCTAAAGTAGGAGCGATTGATTTCCCAAAAACCGGTTACGAAGCAGTCATTTTTGATTGTGATGGAACACTCGTCGATTCCATGCCTGCGCACTTCGATGCCTGGTGCGAAGCCCTCGCAGCTTATGGTGCGGGAGGAATTTTCAAAGAGGACGTGTTTTTCGCCATGGGCGGCAGGCCGACCCGAGACATTGTGGTCGATCTCAATGAAGAATATGACCTGAAGCTCGATCCAGAGGCCGTGGCGCTAGCGAAGCGGGATGCCTATTTGAAAAAGCTTCATCTCGTTGAATTCATCGATGAAGTGGCAGATTTCGCTAAATCGCTCAGAGGCAAAATGCCGATGGCGGTAGCTTCTGGTGGTTCACGCCACGTGGTAGAAAAGACTTTGAGTCTTTTGGGTTGCTCAGATTGGTTCGATGAAGTCGTCACCGCCGATCACGTGGCCAACGGCAAACCCGCACCTGATATTTTCCTGAAAGCCGCAGAATTGCTCGGCGTTGCTCCAGAAAAATGCCTAGTGATTGAAGACGCACCTCCGGGTGTGATCGCAGCTCTGGCAGCCGGGATGCAAGTCGTCACCGTGCCTATGCCGATGCTGGTGAAGAATTGAGCTCAGGGAGGGGGCGTTCATCCCGGGGTGTCGCTGCGCTCAACCCCGGGCTAATTTCTTTGATTCCGTTGGGATCGGGGGGCATTCATCCGCACCTCAGCGAGGTGCTAGACATTAGCCCTGGTCCACAGACCCAGGGTATCTCGCGAAAATTATTCCGCACCCCAGCGAGGTGCCAGAAGATCGCCGCTACTGTGGAATATCTACCCAACAGCCTTTTTCATGGGACTTGATGGAAAGCTCGGCGAGTTGAACACCTTTTGCTCCTTCGCGGAGGGTCCATTTGAAAGGGGTGTCGATGGCGACGTGTTTGAGGAACATTTCCCACTGGATTTTGAAGGCGTTGTCGAAGTTGAGTTGGTCGGGGACTTCGGTCCAGTTGGCGTAGTAATCGATTGGGGAGTCGATGTCTGGATTCCAAATGGGGCGTGGGGTGACGGACTGATGTTGAGCCCAGCATTTGCGGAGACCGACGATGGCGGAGCCTTCGGTGCCATCGACTTGCATGGTGAGCAGATCGTCGCGACGGACGCGGACGTTCCATGAGGAGTTGAATTGGCAAGTGACGCCGGTATCGGTTTCGAAAATGGCGTAGGCGGAATCGTCGGTGTTGCAGGCGAAAGGTTTTCCTGCTTCGTCGAAGCGCTGGGGGATATGGGTGGCGGCTTTGCAGAACACACGGGTGACGTTGCCGAAGAGGTTATCGATCACGTAGCGCCAGTGGCAGTGCATATCGACGATCATGCCGCCGCCGTCTTCGGCGCGGTAGTTCCATGAAGGGCGTTGGATGGGTTGGCCTTCGTGTTCACCAGTGAAAACCCAGTAACCGAACTCGCCGCGCACGGAGAGGATTTTTCCGAAGAAACCTTGTTCCTTCAAAAGCTGGAATTTGCGAATTCCTGGAAGCCAGAGCTTGTCTTGAACCGTTCCGTTTTTGACACCGGCTTTCTCAGCGATTTCAGCAATGCGTATCGCTTCGGAATACACGCTGGCGGTGGGTTTTTCGCAGTAAACATGTTTTCCTGCAGCGATGGCGCGTTCAAGAAATGGAATGCGATGAGGTGTTCCGGAGGCATCGAAAAAGATTTCGTTGTAAGGATCAGCGAGTGCGGCATCGAGATCGGTGGAGAAACGTTCGACTCCGTATTTTTTCGCGAGATCGGAAACCTTGTTAGAATTCCGGCCGGTGAGGATGGGATCGGGGATGAGGCGTGAGCCGTCTGGGAGGAGAACGCCGCCTTGATCGCGGATCGCGAGAATGGAGCGGACGAGGTGTTGGTTTGTGCCCATGCGTCCGGTGACGCCGTTAAGGATAATGCCGATTTTTTTCATAAAGTTTCAATTTTCAATATTCAAATTTCAAGGGAGACGAAGCGATGTGGCGATTGGAAATATAACCAAGAACTAGGAACTAAGAACCAGGAACTAGAGACTTTGAGTCGAGGTTAGGATTTTTTGGAGGAAATCGTGTTGGTTCATGGCCCAGTATTTGCGGGAGAAGATTTCGACTTCTGAGTGGCCGGTGAAGTTGGTGGTGCGGATCATTTTCAATATGCGTGGTGTGGCGTTCACACCTTCGCCGGGGAGGCCTCGATCTAACAGTGGGTGATCGAAGTCTGGTTTGAACTCGCAGATGTGGAATGCGAAGAGGTGGCCGTTGTTGGCGCAGGTTTGGATTTCTTGTTCCAAGTTCGTTTCCCACCAGACATGAAACGTATCGACCGCGATTCCGACGAGTGGGTGATTGATGCGTTGTGCGAGGATGTTGGCGTCACGGAGAGAAGCGACAGCCGAGCGATCTCCCGCATAAATGGGGTGGAGTGGTTCGATGGCGAGTTTGATGCCTGTGGCCTCGGCGCGTGGCAAGAGAGCGCGGATGCCGGCTTCGATTTGTTCGAGGTTTTGCTCAGGGGATTGGCCAATCGTTGCCCCGCAAACCAATACGATCATGGGTAAGCCAACGAGCTCAGCTTCTTCTATAGTTTGGAGATTCTGCTGAATCGCTGCTTCTCGATCTGGTGCAGAGAGCGCTGTGAAAAAACCACCACGCACGAGTGAAATGGGCGTCAGTCCGCTATCGGCGATATGCGTTCTTACCTTTTTCAAATCCTGACCCGCGATGGTTTCACGCCAAATCGAAATACCGCCGATGCCTGCTCGCGAATAATTCTCAATACATTCAACAATCGACCAAGGTTGGTTGGTGAATGTGTGGATGGCGATTTGTTCCGGAGTCATTACGATGGATGAAATGGTTTATGAAGATTCGCCGACGATGAATTTTCCTACGACTCGGTGGATAGCTTTTTGTGGAATGTGATCGATGATTTCCTGTTCCAACCCGGTTGCTGCGGTTCTTGCGAGTTCAAGGATGGGCATGCTTACGGTGGTGAGTAGCGGGCGAGATAATTGCCGCACTGGTGAATCGTCGAAGCCGGTGACGGAAATGTCTTTGGGGACGGCGATGCTGAGTCGGTCCAATTCACTGAGAACCACGGTGCCCATGATGTCGTTGATGCAGATGAGTGCGTTATATTTTTTTGAAAGGCTGAGTATCTTCGCGCTGGTGACTCCGCCAATATTCGGAAAGGTATGGGTGTCTTTAATGGGATCAAAATGAATCCCTAGTTTTTTGCACGCGGCATCGACACCACTCAAGCGCTCCTCATGAATTTGCCCGAGTTCATCTAGCGTGATGAAGGCAGGTTTGAGATTTTTTCCGCGTCGTTTGAAGAGGTGAGAGACAATCTCATTCATGCCGAGAATGTTTTCCGATGCCAAGCAGGGGATGCCGGGGATATCACGGTTGAGGACGACGAATGGGGTTTTGTTTTTCTTGAGTTGCTTGAGCGTGTCTTCGGAAGGGCGATGGAATGCGAAAACGAATCCATTGATGTCGCCACCTTTTTTGTGCGGATAGGGTTTGTAATCTTTGCTGTTAGTCTCGCAGACGAGATTGATGCCGCATTGTTTGAAGCCGGATTGGATGCCTTCGATGAGTGAGGCAAAGTCGTAGAACAAGGATCTCTCTGACTCGATATGGCGGGGGAGGATGAGTTTGATATTTAAAATCGAACGTCCTCGGTGCTTGCTGATGTTGCGTTTTTTATAACCCATCAGTTCAGCTTGGTGCTGAATTTTTGCAATCAGAGTTGGGTCAACTAAGCGAGACTGATTGAGCGCACGTGACACGGTTGCGGTGGAGATCCGCATTTTCTGAGCGATGTCGGTGATGGTGGTCATGGTTTCGATGTTAGTAGCCAAGACGAGCTACGCAGTCGGAGAGAATTTCGCTTTCCCATTCCGGACGTTTAGCGGACTTGGGATGCGTGAGCGGAGAAGGGCAGCGACCGATGAGGTTTTGGAAAATCGCGCAGGAATGTTTGTAGGCTGGCACCGGAGCGCGGAACGCGATGTTGCCGAGGTATTGGATTTCGTCTGTGAGTTTCGCGTAACGGTCATCGCCTTCTAACCAATATTTGTCACGCAAGGCAAACAACTCAGGACAGAAAGTCGCAAGTCCTAGCAGATAATCGGAGCCGTATTCGGTCATATCGATCGCGAGGTCGTTGCCGGTGAAAATTTTAAAATCTGGACGAACTTCATCTCTGATTTCGAGGCGGCGCAACTCGATGTCACGTTCCAATGAGGAATGTTTGATGCCTTTGAGTGATGGAATTTTTATCAGGCCTTCAAAGGTTTCTTCGTTAAAAATCATCCCGTTCGGCGCGAACATGGCACCGAGTTCGAAGGCGACCACAGCCTCGTAGCCCTCACAAACTTCAGCATAAAGGTCGACGATTTGCGCAGGCGTCCACTGATGAAAACGGGTGGTTTGGAAAAGGATAGGTGTGCCGCCGTGAGAGACGATCTCGTCCATTTGGGTTTTATAGAGTTGCACCAGATCGCCTTCGAGGCCTTCGACGAAAGCTCCGGCAATGAAGTCTCGTCGCCCGGCGATCATTTGATTCGTCAGCTCCAAGATGCGAGTGCGCTCGGCGGAGGTCAGATAATTTGCGTAGCCCGTATCCATGTTTACCGCACATCCAAGTCCTGCATCGGTGGTGCGAGCGACGGCGGCTTGAAATGCAGCCTCTGCAATCGTGCCATCAGGGTTGAATGGTAACAAACACGCGGCGTAACCGGTGGTTTGACGGTGTAGCTTTTTCGCTTGGTGGCGTTCTGATAGAGTCATATCTGCTCATGTGTTACCTCTTTAATAATTTACATGCAAACTTTTTTTCTGCGATTGCAGGATTTTTTGTCATGACATCTGGGAGGGTTTGCGAAAGATCGGTGCATGTACGAAGCGACAGGCAAAATTAAAGTGATCTATGATACGCAGAGTTTTCCGAGTGGATTTTCCAAGCGGGAATTTGTGGTGACGACAGCAGACAGTAAGTATCCGCAGGATTTGAAATTCGAGGTCGTGAAAGACAAGTGCTCGATTTTGGATAACTATAAAGAGGGCAGTGATGTCGTGGTGAACTTCGATGTCCGTGGAAACGAATACAACGGCAAATACTACGTGAACTTATCCTGCTGGAAGCTTTCCGGTGGCACGGGTGGTGGCGGAGGTCGTAGTAACGAATACTCTCAAGAATCGCCAGCAGAGCCTTCGCCTGAAGATCTCCGTAAGACGGATGATTTCGATGACGATATTCCGTTTTGATTTAAGAGAAGGAACCACGGAGAGCACGGAATACACGGAATGGTTACTTGCACGCTAACCATTCACTCTATTATTCGATTCTTTCACTCCGTGTATTCCGTGCAATCCGTGGTTGAAATAATTATTCAGCCATTGAAGTTCCGATACGGGCATAGAGCTCAATTTGCTTGCTGGAATTTTCTAGCAGGTCATTCGCGAGGGTGACTTTTCCGGACTCAAATATCGTGATGGTGGACGATCCGCCGAACGCGAAGTAGCCTTTTTCTGCTCCTTTTTCGACGGGTTGGTTGGGAGTGTAGGTTTGATGGATAGAGCCGACGCAGGTGGCTCCGATTTCGAGGAGCAGGATCGTTCCAAAATTTTCGGTTTGAAGTTGGGTGAGAGTGCGCTTGTTGGTCCAGAGGTAGGAGAGTTTTTTTGCAAGAGCGATGGGGGAGACGGAAAATAAAGGACCGGGAATCGTGTGGGTTTCGGAGGGGATTCCTGCGGCGGGGAAGTGGAAGCGGTGGTAATCGACCGGACACAGCCGCGACAGCACGAGCGAGCCGTTAGCGTATTTGGCGGCGAGGGCGGGATCGCCGAGAAGGGCGGGGAGGTTGAAAGTTTGGCCTTTTACGAAGAATGAGTCGATTTTCGAGATGTCCGGAAAGCCGAGGTGGCGACCGTCGGCGGGAAACACGATAGGTGCTGAGACGATGGGACGGGCCTCTGGTTTGAGTTTTCGGTAGAAAAACTCGTTAAAGCTTTTGTAAGAGGTTGGGGAATCGAGGAAATCGGCTGGATTCATCTCGTATTGCTCGATGAATGGCTGAACTCGGCTGGCGGATGCCGGGTTTGACATGCGTTTCCCATACCATTTTGAAAACCCATGGCGCTTTACCAAGGCGTGGAGCGAGAGTTTTCCGAGAGGATTTCCGTAGGTCCAACGAAGGAACGATTCGCCATATACCTGCTCGGTTTCTTGCTGTTGGGTATGGCGGTTGAAGTATCGGATGGTTTCCACATCGGCAGGAAACTCTTTGTGGATATGAAAGTCAAAGAAGTATGAAAGTGGAAATAAGTGGGGCTGAAGCTACGTAGTATCGTCGAATTGAACTTGCGGGTTATCCAATCCGCGTCTATCTCCCCGAAAATGAAAGCTTTCTCGTTTTTTACCATCATGATCTGCCTCTGCCTCACAGGTTGTGAGAAGAACAAGGAACGGATTTTGGTTGAGGAAGCACGAGGCAAGACCACCAAAGACGTGGCTCCGAAAATGTTCGCGACGAGTGCTGAAAGGTTTCACGACACAAAACCCAGTCCGGTGCAGGGAAATCCTCCCGAGAATTGGTTGGCCTTGCCTGCAAATCAGTTCCGTTTGTTGAATTATCGCTTCGGAGATTCAGGGCTCGGGGAGGTATACGTATCGATTTCTTCCGGTGGAGTGCTGGAAAATACGAATCGCTGGCTCAAGCAGTTTGGTCGTGAAGCGATGACTGTAGAGAATTTCTCAGCGATGCAAAAAATCCCAGTGGTTGGTATCGAAGGAGTATGGATTGAATCAGAAGGCGACTATGGGGCAGGCATGGGTGCTGATTCGAAACCGGGCTATGGACTGGCGGGTGTGATCGCCGAGACAGGTGGACAAATCATCACTGTCAAAATGATCGGACCGAAGAACGAAGTGGATGCTCAAAAACCCGCACTGCGTGAATACATCGGTAGCTTACGGATGACGGCAAAATGATCTGAATTTTTTTAGCGATTTATAAATGGATAACCAAACTTACACCAAGGAAATGCCCCGCGAGAAATCTTTCTTCCGTGTGCTTTATGATTTCCTTTCAGGATTTGCTCTCGCGACAGTGCTTTTATTGCTGTTGTTAGTGCTCACATGGCTGGCAACGCTTGAGCAGATCGACCATGGACTGTACGCAACTTTGAATAAATATTTCAGTTGGAAATCTTATTTTCTTATTCCTGAAATCAACGGTAAGAAAATACCGCTTATTTTACCCGGAGGCTATTATGTCTGCGCTTTGTTGCTGGTGAACATGATCCTTGGTGGGGTTGTTCGTATCCGTAAAGGGCCGAAGCAGATCGGAAATCTCATTTCTCATTTCGGAATCATTTTCATGCTGATCGCTGGTGGAGTGGCACACCACTTTGAAGAGCGCGGAAACATGGCGATTTATCCAGGCGAAAGAAGTAACGTGGCTGAAGACTACCATGAGTATGTTATCGAAGTTGCTGAGGTGAAAAACGGTGAACGCGATAAGTTCCACATCATTCGTGGTAATTTCCTAACCGATCTTAAAGCCGGAAATCAACGAAGTTTTGATTTCAAGGATGTGCCGTTTTCCCTCGTTGTCTCCGGACACTTGAAAAATTCGCAGCCGGTGAGTGTTGTTGAACAAGCTCCGAATAAGGATGAGTTAGTGGTTGACGGTTATTATCTATTCGAACGCCCTGCAGATGAAACGGCTGAAAGAAACATAGCTGGCGCGTATGCCCAGGTGGTTTTTGAAGATGGTGAGAAATCGGCGCCGTTTATTTTGTTTGGAGCTAGTTATTATCCATTCACCGTTCGGGATGGAGACAGGCTTTTCACGGTAGATATGCACAAGCGTTTGTGGCAGATGCCGTTTGATGTGCAGCTAGATAAATTCAAAGCAGAATTCCATCCCGGCACCTCTCGACCTGCGGAGTTCGTCAGCGATGTTCGCCGCATTGAAAACGGCCAAGAGGCTAAGGTGCGCATCGAGATGAACGAGCCGATGCGTTATGAGGGGTTCACATTTTTCCAAGCGAGTTACGGACCGCCAGATGCGAAATCGAGTGACGTGATGTTTACGGTTTTGGAAGTGGTGAAAAATCCTTCGGATATGTGGCCGGAATACAGCCTCTACATCGTTGCATTTGGTATGCTCGTTACTTTTCTAACCAAACTCATCGGTCACGTGCAGACCGTATCAAAAAAGAGACAGAATCATGAAAAAAAAATCTAAAGTAGGTAGCTGGGTTTTCGCGATCCTCGCGGCCATCGGTTTGGTGGGGGCGTTGATGAATCTTTTCATCGATAACATGCCCAAAGGTGAGGTTCAAAAAGTTGAAGGTTACAAGCCATGGGACGAGGAAACGATTGATCTGGTGGCCGAACTGCCACTTCAAGATGGAGGTCGTATCAAGCCATTTTCAACTTTCGCTGGTTTCAGAATGCTAGGCTATCATGGTGCCCGCTCGATGAAAGTGAAGGACGACGCCGGTGTGGTTCATAAAATTAAACCCACCGCATGGTTGATGGATACCGTTTTCCGTCCTCATCTCGCGATCAAACTGCCTACATTCCGTATCGATAACTCCAATGTATTGGAGGCGATTGATGTGAAACAAAAAGGCCGCCGCGATCGTTACAGTTACGAGGAGATCATTGAGGGTCGCGAAAAATTGATCCAGCTCGCACAATCTTACGAGCCCATCGAAAAGAAAAAACGTGATCCTGAACAGCAGCAGACCATTGATCTTGCTTACAACATCAGAAATTACGAAGCGTTGTTAGCATATTTCAGTTACGCGAGAATCGGTGTCAAACTCGATGGGACAGGCGTAGATGGAGCGCCGGATCAGCGTGTGGATTTCAGTGCCGTGATGTCATCGGCTCCTGGTTTAATGCCTGAACTGGAACGAATGAAATCCGAACAAGGAAAGGTTCCAGAGCGGCTTTTATCTCTGCTCCAACAGATGGAAGATGGTGCTAATTACTCCAAATACGGGCTTTTCATGCTGCCGCCGACCGACGCATCCAAAAAAGATTGGTTAACGGCTGGAAACGCAATCATGGAAACGATGACTCTGAAAATTGATCAACCTGATGTTGCAATCAAAGATATCGCTACAACGGAAATCGCTGTTCGTGAATTAGCAAACGGCGAAAAGGCATTTCGTAAGGCGATGACAACATTGATCGAGCGCACAAGCGATCGCGCCAAGCCCAGCGATATAAAATTCTTATCGCTGGAGGTGTTCTATTTTAAAAAGGATCTCTTCCTCAATGCGATGGTTCTCTTTCTTTTAGGTTCGATAAGTTCTCTGGCAATGTGGGGATTGAGTCAGTCACGTTTAGCAAAAGTGTTTTACTGGATAACATTAGGTTCCACCATCATCGCAGTGATACTATGTATAACTGCTATTTTGATGCGCTGTGCTATTATGCAGCGTGCACCGATTGGAAACCTTTATGATACGGTTATATTCATTGGGACGACCGTAGTGATTATCGCTTTGTTGATCGAATGGATTAGTCGTATTCGTTTTTCATTAGGTCTAGCGCCGGTTTTAGGGACTGCGCTAATTATACTTTCCAGGCGTTACGAAGTCGGTGATGCGGGAGATCATCTTGATCCATTGGTAGCAGTACTAGATTCGAATTTCTGGCTGTTAACTCATGTTATCACCATAGCACTGGGGTATTCTGCGGGATTATTAGCCGCAATGCTATCGTGCGGATATGTTTTGATGCGTGGGTTAAATCTAGATGGAGAAGATAAGGAATTACGTCGTTCACTTACCAAAGCGGTTTATGGGTGTATTTGTCTTACCGTTTTTCTTTCACTGGTCGGAACCGTGCTTGGTGGAATTTGGGCTAACTATTCTTGGGGTCGATTCTGGGGCTGGGATCCTAAAGAAAACGGAGCGCTTATGATTGTGTTGTGGACACTCGCAATTCTTCACGCACGTATTGGAGGTATTATTAAGGAATGGGGGCTCCATTTGACTTCGTTATTTACTGCATGCGTTGTCACCTTTTCATGGTGGCATGTTAATTTCCTTGATACAGGACTGCATAGTTATGGATTTACCGCGGATAAAAAGAGCACGCTTTATATGTTTTATGGTGCCATTATGATCGTGTTATTTTATGGAATTGCGGTCATGTTATTAGAAAAATTTTCAGCAAATCAAAAAACTCTCAATCCGGTAGAGAACGGGGAGTTGGTCAAATCCTGATATTTTCTTCAGGAAATTCTTCGGCCTAATGCGCGGGATCTGGTTTTTTCATTGAGGGAATCATCGCAACCCATGTGCTCACGAAGGTGATGAGAATCGGGCCGACGATGGCTCCCGCACCATGCTTTACGAGTGTGGCATCTGTGATATTTGTGTAACCGATGATGCCGAGTGTTCCTGTGAGAAAGATGAGTATAGCTGCGCCGCCAAATACGATACGTGCTTTCAATGATGCATCGACGAAGCACATGGAACTTGGGATTGCGGCGAGCATAAACATGGCACCTGTGAGCATCAGTATATCTTGTCCGAGTGCGAGTCCTGTTAGGCCGAGGATAAGTCCGATCATGAAACCTCCACCCACAACCATGCCATCGAGTTTTTCGCTGCGATCCAACGATAGCCTGGCGGATCGATCGCGCAGAATCATCAGGTTGGCGATACCGCTGGATAGCCAGGTTCCGAAAATAAAGAGATAGAAGAGAACGAAAAGCGGCGGTAGTAGCGCAGGATTGATGGCCTGGACGGCTGTGCGTAAGAAACGAAATCCGATCACGATCCCGATCATGATGAACATCTGGTTTTTCTCGTTAAACCGTTGCATGAAGAAAACCCAACGCAGGAAAAGCCGGTAAAATCCGGAGCGGGCACGGAAGGATTCTTTCAGGCCATCGCGTGCGTATTCGCACTCGGGATCGATGCGAAGTGAATCCCTGAAGAGGTTTTCCGCTTGCTCGATTTTACCGCTTTGCAAGGCTGACCAGCCGGCGTTGGCGAGCGAGATTGGATTCTCCGGATCGCGTGCGAGACGGCGACTTGTTTCATCGTTCGATTCATCGAGCCGATTCTGTTTGCGCAGAGCGATGGCTAGCAAATTGGATGCGGTTTCGTCATCCGGATCCAGCTCCAGCGCATGTGTCAGCGCTTTCTCGGCGTCTTTCCACTCGGACATGCCAAGCAGAGCTTCACCTTTGCTCACCCAGCAAAAATCATTTTCCGGATCGAGCGCGATGGCTCTGTCTGCTGCGGCGAGAGCTTCTTTAGGCCGATCCAACTGAGAGAGGATGCGCGCGTGTAGTGCGTGGATGTGGCCGAGATCAGGCAATATCCCGAGGGCTTTCAGGATGTAATCATTCGCAAGCGCGCGTTGGCCGGGCATTTCCAAATGATTGAATGCTAACTCGACATAGGCTTGAGCATCGTCAGGTTCATTGGCGAGATGCAGGTGGAGTAACGCGACAGCTTCTTCGTGCCGGTGGCGTTCGCGGAGATGTTGGGCACGTTCGATGGATGAGCTCATTTTTTTAATCCAAGATAAACTAACACGTCGTCATAAAACCCACTTTGGTTTGCGTAGAGCGCATGATTTTTCGCGCTTTCAAACCATTTCCGCGTCGAGGGTTTGACGTCTTTAGCTGCTTGAATGAGCGATTTTCCACTCATCGGAACCATGGAGCCGCGCTTCATCGCCTCGGCAAGGGCCTGCTCGGTCGCGATATCGAACACGGCACGTAAATCGGCACCCGAAAAACCTTCGGTTTTTTTCGCAAGCTCATCGGGATCGAAGTTTGCGAGCGGTTTGCCCCGGCCATGAATCTTGGCGATTTCAGCTCTTGCAGGTGTGTCCGGTGGCGGGACGAAGACGAGTCGGTCAAACCGTCCGGGACGTAGAAAAGCGCCATCGACATGCCATGGGCCATTGGTTGCACCGAGAACCAGAACGCCATCGTTCGCGGCTTGGGCGCCATCGAGTTCTGCTAGAAATTGATTGATCAGGCCCCGTCCGGCGGAGTGGCGCATATCGCGTCTGTCGGCGGCTAGCGCATCGATTTCATCGAAAAACAAAACAGAAGGGGCTGCCTTGCGGGCAAGTTCGAAGATTTGGTGAAGTCGTTGTTCGCTCTGGCCGATATACATGTCGAGAACTTGGTGAAGTCCGACGGAGAAAAATGACGCATTGATTTCGCCAGCCGTGGCACGGGCGAGCATGGTTTTTCCACAACCCGGAGGGCCGTATAGCAATACGCCGCCGCCTGCCTTTTTGCCATAAGCCGCAAACAGTTCGGGGTTTTTCAACGGATGGATGATCTTCATGCGGATGTCATCTTTCACCTTATCCATGCCACCGACGTCATCGAATTTGATATCCGCTTTCAGGCGAAACTCGAGATCGAGCTCGCGGGCGGCGACCGCATCCATGCCTTCAAATAGATCGCTTTCGTTTTCTTCCTCTTGCCAGCCCTCACTGGTCATCGCGATTTTACGAGTGCCACCACCCGCATTGAGAATCTGGCTTAGCAGTTCTTCATCAGCGATGCAGGGATCGATGGCTGCGGCGCGGTCGTGAAATTCGCGGGCGGATTTGGCATCGCCTTCTTCCAGAGCGATGCGTGCCCGCAACAACCACGCAGGCGCGTAGTTGGGCTGGGCGGCGCACAAGCTTTCCAGACGGACAATCGCTTGTGAGGTTTCACCAGCAAAATCCAACAAGCGCGCGATTCCAAGCAATGCGGCCGCGTTGTTAGGATCGGTGGAGAGAGTGCGTTTGTAATAGGTCTGTGCCTCAGCGAGCTCAAACCGATCTTCGTGAGTCTTGGCGATGAGGAGAATCAGCGGAACGTTGTCAGGCGATGCCGCTAGTGCTGCTTTGAGCGCGTCGATGTCCATAATGGCGGATGCTAATTGCCGAGCCGGAGGCGGCAAGCTTGGATCGTGTATTCGCCCAGGTTTTTTCAATGTTCGTGATATACCGCAGGTTTCAGGCTTGGCATTGCTTTGAATGGGATTTAGATCATGCCTTCCACATGGAACCCGTCATCATCATAGCTGTCATCGCTATCGCGATTTTAATTCGTTTCGTAGCTGGTTCTTTTGATGGAGATCGGGTCGAAAAATACGTTCGTGATATGGGCTGCGAGCTCATCGATAAAAGCTGGGATCCATTTGGTCCGGGATGGTTTGGTGAAAAGGATTCGAGAATCTACGAGATCGTCTATCGAGATCGCGAAGGAAGAGTGCATCGGGCACACGTCAAAACTTCCATGATGAGTGGTGTTTATCTAACCAATGACCACGTCGTGGAAGACCGGCCCGAACGTTCGGTGGAGGAGGAAAAAGCGGAATTGCGCAGGCGTTTAGTGGAGTTGGAGGGGAAGTAGAATATGACATCTACAAGAATCCCAATTTGGAAAGCAGTAGGCGTCGCCATCATTGCTTATTTGTTAGCTTTGGTGATTCTCAGTGCATCCGTGAAATCGGATGATTTCTGGGGGATGTTATTTGTAACTCCGCGTTTCAGGACTGGTTTTATTATCTATTCAATGCCATTCCTGTTAGTCGGAATGGTGTTGATCGTTGTCGGGAGATGGATGCCGAGTAAAATCTCTTTCGTCATCGCGAGAAGAGTCTTGATTGGGTTGTGTGTTTTGGCGCTCCTTGTCGCGATTGGGCTGATGAATGTTTTTGGGTCGTGTTTCGATTTTAAATTATCGATTTGAGGAATTATAAGAAGATGTAGGCGGTTGGTGGAGTTGGAGGGAAAGCAGAGGTGTTTCTAATAATTCTGATCCCAACAGGGATCAAAGAAATTAGCCCGGGGTCGAGGAGCGTCAGCGACGACTACCCCGGGGATGATGAAAAATAAAACCCGACCCCGGTAGTGGGTCGCAGAGGATAGATGTTCGAGATGTTTCGCTTCTGGCACCCCTTCAGGGTGCGATAAGGGTGTGTGGGATGATATCACCTGGGGTGGTCGTCGCTTCGCTCCTCGACCCCAGGCTAATGTCTGTCATCCCTTCAGGATGAAGAATGTTCTGTCTGTAATCCTTTTAGGATTATGATTTCAAATTCTCTAACACCCAGTGATATTCTGCCGCGATCTGCTCCTCGACGGGACGCTGGAGGGTGTTGGGGAGGACGCCCCAGGTGTAGGTTTCGATTTCGAAATGCTGGCAGGCGTTGGGATGTTTGACGCACCAATGAAGGGTTTCTTCCACGTGAGCGTGGGTTGAACCGAGCGGGTTGGTGGGTTTGGCGTCGAGCGGGATGTGGAAATGCACGCGGGCCTCGCTGAAGTCGCTGGGTTGCAGGTTTCCGGAGTCGACCGCCTCGAAGAATACGGGGAGATCTTTGAAACGCTCGAGTGAGCCATTGGGTCGGCGCGCGATGACTTGATGAAAATAGGTCGGCTCGTTGAACTTGCGGATCGCTTCGAGCGCGGTGGGATCGGCGGGGTTCAGGCGCAGGGCGTTGGAGAGATGAATTTTCGACAGGCGGATGTTCGCATCGATCGCGATGGCGTTGAGCGATTCTTTGGCATCGTCGAACTCGATTGCGAAATGGCAGCAATCGTAGTTCAGGCCGATGCGTTTTTGGATGAGGGTGGGGTTGGCGGCATCGCGGTGGAGTCGTTCGAAAAACGCCAGGGTTTCTGCGGTGTTTTCAAAATGGCCGAGCGGTTCGGGTTCGAGGCCGAGGTGGAGGTCAATTTGGTGCTTCTGGGAGAGATCCTCGATGAAATAAGCCATTTCGATGAGGTTTTTGCGGATGATGGATTCATCGGCATGGAAGGTCTTGTGTGAGCCCGGAAGGGTGGAAATCGATCCTCCAGAGCGTTTCGGGGCGATCTGGGCAATAATTTCAAAAAGGTTCTGGGTATAGATGACGCGCTCTTGGGTTGTCCAATCCGGCTGGAAGACTTTTTCCTTCACGGAAGTGCCGTGAAACGCACCGTAGGGAAAGCCGTTGATGGTGAAAACCATGCAGTTGTTTGCAGCGAGCCAATCTTTGAATCGCTCCAATTGATCGCCCTCCAGTAGCTCAGCCGCAGCGCGAGCCGAAAGCCGCAGACCGATGGGGTATGGTTGGTTGGCGGGTTGGTGACCCGATGCGAGCAGTCGATCCCGCACCGCAAGGACATGCTTTTCAAGCGCATGCAAGGTTTCCAGCCATGATTCGGCGGGGTGGATGTTGGTGCAGTAGCCTAGGATCATTGGGGAAGTTTCAAATCTCAAATCTCAAATCTCAATGAAGAGTTTTCGGATGTTTTATGCGGTGGCTTCAAGGGCTTTTGCGACACGCAACATCATGGCTTCGCCGAATTTTGGGGCCATGATTTGGATGCCGACAGGGAGGGCGGGGGCTCCGTCGAAGGCGGTGGTGCCGCAGGGGACGGAAATCGCGGGGATGCCGGCGAGGTTGGCGGCGATGGTGAAGATGTCGGCGAGGTAATCTTCGAGCGGGTTTTCCGAGCAGGTGCCAATTTTTCGAGCGGGGGTTGGGGTGACGGGGGAAAGGATGGCGTCGACTTTTTCAAATGCCTGTGTGAAATCGCGGGTGATCAGTTTTCTGACTTTCTGGGCGCGGGTGTAATAGGCGTCGTAGTAGCCGGACGAGAGCACGTAGGTTCCCAAAATGATCCGACGTTTTACCTCGGGACCAAAACCTTGTTCGCGGGATTGGTGGTAAACATCGATGATATCCGAGGCGCCCGTGGCGCGATTTCCGTAGCGGATTCCATCGAAACGGGAGAGGTTCGACGATGCTTCGGCTGGGGCGATGACGTAGTAGGTCGCGACCACATGGGAGGTATATGGTAAAGATAGCTTGATTATCTCCGCTCTTTGACTTTCAAGATGTTGGATACATTTTTCCACATTTTCTCGAACCCCGGGATGAATGCCGTCGGCGAAGTATTCAGCGGGGATTCCGAGTCTCAAACCTTTGACTCCGTCGTTGATCGTGGCGGAATAGTCCGGGACGGGGAGGTTAACTGAAGTCGAATCCAAAGAGTCGTATCCAGCGATCGTTTGAAGGAGTAGGGCGGCGTCATCAACCGACTGAGTGAGGGGGCCGATCTGATCGAGAGACGATGCAAAGGCAACCAAGCCGTAGCGGGAAACGCGTCCGTAGCTGGGCTTGAGTCCGACGATTCCGCAGTGCGATGCGGGCTGACGGATCGAGCCGCCGGTATCTGAACCGAGGGCTGCGTAGGCGGTGAGATCGGCGACTGAGGCGGCGGAGCCACCGGACGAACCGCCGGCGATGCGCTCCGGATCACGCGGGTTGCGGGTGAGCTGGATGGCGGAGTTTTCCGTGGCGGAACCCATGGCGAACTCGTCCATGTTCATCCGGCCGAAAGGAATGGCACCGGCTTCTTTGAGTTTCCGGATGACCGTCGCGTCGTAGGGAGAGATGTAATTTTTCGCTAAAAACTTGGAGCCGCAGGTGCAGGGTTGGCCAAAGGTGTTGATGTTGTCCTTGATGGCAATGGGGAGGCCTCCGAGCGGTTTTGAGAGGTCGGCTTTGGCAGCGGCCTGGAGTGCTTCTTCTAGGTTATATGAAATATAAGCTTTCGTCTGCGAATCGCGCTCGGCGATGGCTGCGGCGAGCGATTCGAGAGCTTGGGTTGGGGTGGATTCACCAGAGAGGAATTGCTGGCGGAGCTGGTTGAGTGTCATTGAATAGTGAATGATGAAGAGTGAAGAGTGAAATTAAGAGTGAAGGATGAAGAGAGAATTGTGAAAAAAGAAGAAGAGAGATTTTGAATCATTTCACCATTCACTCTTCACTATTCATCATTCAAATCACGCGTCGGCGACGACTTTTGGGACGCGGATTTGGGATTGTGACTGATCCGGGGCGTTGCGTAGGACGAGTTCGGGATCGAGGCTTGGGATTGGTGTGTCATTGCGCATCAGGCCGAGTTTTCTGTGATCGTCGAGTTCGAGGTCATCGGGGAGATCGATGGATGATAATGTTTCGACGTGCTCAAGGATTGCATCGAGTTGGGACTGGAAGGTGCCGACTTCCTCAGGGGTGAGATCGAGGCGTGCCAATTTGGCAACGTAGCTGACATCGATGTGTTGGTGGGACATGGGAAAATTCTTGGTTCTTAGTTCTTGGTTCCTAGTTCCGATTGACTGGAGCGGGGCTATAATTCAGAGAAAATCCAGAAATGTGAACCACGGAATGCACGGAATACACGGAATGATGAGAATTTTGAAGAATGAGGCTAAGTGATCTCAATTTCTTTGTATTCCTGGGGCTTCACGGACTTGATTTCTTAGGCAGGTAATCGAGTGAGAGGAGGTTTTTATTAAATGGGGTTTTCCCAGTATGATTTACGAAAAGTCGTCTGGGATTAGGGCTGGATATCTGTTGGGTTTTGCTTAGGATCGCGTTCGATTTTGAAACGATGAAACTGATACGATTTGGCGAAGCTGGGCGAGAGGAGCCGGGGGTTTTATTGGAAGATGGGCGGCGCATGGATGCGAGCGGAGAGTTTATGGATTATGATGAGGCCTTTTTTGCGATGGGAGGAATGGAGAGTTTGGGTGAGTGGGTGGAGCAGGGATGTCCGGGGGCGACGGAGGTTGATCCTATGGTTCGACTGGGTCCGCCGATTGCTAGGCCCTCGAAAATTGTATGTGTGGGGCAGAACTACATGGAGCACGCCAAAGAAATGGGTGGTGAGATTCCAACTGAACCGGTGCTTTTCATGAAAGCATCCACGGCATGGAGTGGGCCGTACGATGATGTGTTGATTCCGCGTGATGCGAAGAAATTAGATTACGAGGTGGAGCTCGCGGTGGTGATAGGGAAGTTGGCGAAGGATATTTCTCAAAAAGAGGCGATGTCACATGTGGCGGGTTACTCGGTGTTTTGTGATTACTCAGAGCGGGCGTTTCAGAAGGATCATTGCGGTCAGTGGACGAAGGGGAAAAGCTGCGATAGTTTTGCACCGATGGGGCCTTCGTTAGTTTCTGCGGATGAGATTAAGAATCCGCAAGAGTTGAGGTTGTGGTGTCAGGTGAATGGGGAGATGCGCCAGAATAGTTGGACGAAGGATATGTTATTCGGGGTGCAACATATTGTGAGTTATATAAGCCGTTTCATGACGCTGTTGCCGGGCGATGTGATTGCCACGGGAACGCCGAGTGGCGTGGCGATGGGGATGAAACCGCCGCGCTATTTGCAAGCGGGAGATTTGGTGGAGTGCGGGATTGAGCATTTGGGAGAGTTGAAACAACGAGTCGTCGCGACTAGGTCACGTAAGTCACATTGAGAATACGTCTTTCCATATTGTCATGGCCTAGGCCGAGAGGTGGACCGCATTACGCGATCTGTCACTTCTGTGATACGGTGCATGTGGCACAGCCGGTTTCTGAAGGACATAGGGTGAGTTGCATGTGTTGTGGGGCTGCTTTGTATCAGAATCGTCCGGCTTCTCTGGTGCGGGTGACGGCATTTTCTCTAACGGCATTGTTGCTGATGATTGTTGTGCACTCGTCCCCGTTTATCACGATGGATGCGGGGAGCTTGAGGACAACGCTTACTTTGCCTGGGGCTGCGCATGCGTTGATATCTGAGGGGACGCCATTTGTTGGTTGGGGGGTTGCCATTTTCACCATTCTTACACCTCTGATTTTAGCTGGGGGATTGGTCTATGTTTGTGTGCCGTTATTGTTCGGACGGATCGCTCCGGGGGCGATGATTGTGGCTCGTTGGATCAGTATTACCGAGCCTTGGAATATGATTGAGGTATTTCTGTTAGGAGTTTTGGTAAGTTTGTTAAAGCTTGGTAAAATTGCGGAATTGCATTTTGGGATGGGTTTCTGGGCGTTTGGAATTTTGATGTTTTGTATGGCAGCTGCGGTTGCGGCGATTGATAAGAAGGAATTATGGGATCGCTTGGAGGTGGCGAAAAATCATGCATGAGATTCCCGAACACGTGCCACGCGGCATAAGCCAAGGGCTTGCGAGTTGTCATATTTGCGAGAAAGTCTCGCCGATTACAGCTGGAGTATGTCCTCGTTGCGGCGGTCATTTGCACACGCGGAAAGTTGACAGTATCAATCGCACCATGGCGTTGATGATTGCGGCAGCGATCTTGTATGTGCCTGCGAATTTGTTGCCGATTCTGACGATACGTGAGTTGGGTATTGCCAGAGAAAAAACGATTATGAGTGGATTGATCGAGTTTTGGGAAATGGGTTCATATCCGATTGCGATTGTGATATTCACGGCCTCGGTTTTGATTCCTTTGCTCAAGATTTCCGCATTGTTTTGGTTGTGTGCGGCGGCGAAGGGTATGATTCCCTATTCTGCTAAAATGTTGGGCAAGGTTTATTGGGTCACGGAGTTGCTGGGACGGTGGTCGATGGTGGATATTTTTGTGGTGGCGATTCTTGTGGCGATGGTGCAGCTTGGTAACTACATGACGGTCAGCCCAGGACCCGGGGCACTTGCATTTGCGGGTGTCGTGATCCTGACGATGTTTGCCGCAATGAGTTTTGATCCCAGATTGCTTTGGGATCAGCTTGAGCGCAAAACTTCACCAGATTTAATAATTGCAGATTGTGAGTAGAAAACAGATTCAAGCCGAAAAGCCACTTACACAAGCCGCCCAGCGATGGAGCATGGTTTGGGTTGTTCCTATTTTAGCGGTGTTGATTGGTGGTTGGTTGCTTTTCAAAAATCTCGGTTCGAGTGGGCAAGAGATTCGGATTCGTTTTGAAACGGCGGATGGGATTGCGGCTGGTAAGACGGAATTGAAGTGTCGCTCGGTGAGTGTGGGTAAGGTTTCAAGAATTGAGCTTTCAGATGATTTGAAGTCGGTCTTGGTTTACTGCGATTTAAATAAAGGCAGTGAACATTTGCTAAGAAATGGGACGCGATTTTGGGTTGTGAAGCCGCGAGTCACGGCTGCGGACGTTTCTGGTTTGGAGACTTTGTTTACGGGTGCGTACATCGAGTTAGACCCGGGTAATGGAGATAAAGGCGGAGATAAATGGGATGGCCTCGAGACTCCACCTGCGACGAGTCGGACTATCCCGGGCCGGCGTTTGACGCTTGCATCGGATGAGGCTCGTTCATTGATTATCGGTTCACCGGTGTATTACCGTGGATTTGAAGTGGGGAGGGTTGAGTCGCGCTATTTGGATTTAGAGAATCGAAGGATTCAGTATGAGGTATTTATCGAGGAAAAATATCAGAACTTGGTGACAAGAAATACGAGGTTCTGGAACACGAGCGGTGTTGATATTTCGGCGGGGGTTGATGGATTTAAAATCCGCACCCCATCATTTCAGGCGATGGTTTCTGGAGGAGTTTCTTTCGCGGTTCCTGAAGGACTCGCTGCGGGTGAGTTAGTTGAGGATGGTGCGATATTTGATCTGCATCAGGATGCGGATTCCGCTGCTTCATCGACGTTCAATCCATCTTTGCAGTTGTTGCTTTTGTTTGATCAGAGTGTGAGAGGATTATCCAAAAATGCACCAGTCGAATACCGCGGTATCACGATTGGTCGGGTGAGAAATATTTCCTTCGATTATGTTCCTGAGTTAGAGAATCAGAAAGTTCCGGTTTTGGTGGAAATTGATCCGAGTCTGCTGCGGGCGAGTCGGTTGGGCGATGTGAATCAAGTGGCAAATCAGTTGAAGGATGCTGTGCGCAAGGGTTTGCGAGCGACTTTGAAGACAGGTAGTTTACTGACAGGTGCGATGTATGTGGATTTTGATTATTATCCTGATGAGTTACCTGAGGAGTTAGTCTATCAGGGTGAACTGCCAGTGGTACCAACGATGAATTCTGGTTTTGCGCAGCTTGAAGTTAAGCTGGCTTCGATTTTGGAGAAGATTGATAAGCTGCCGTTAGAAAATGCAGTTAAACAGTTTTCGCTAACGGCTGAGGAATCGAGGGCGGTTTTGAAAGAATTAAGTTTAGTTGCCAAAGCGGCACGTGAGACGATGGAGAATCCTGAGTTCAAGGAATTGCCAGGGGATTTAAAAAATACCATTACAGCATTAGAGAAATCCATCGTCAGCCTCGGGCCAGATGGCGCGGTGCAGGGAGATTTATTGCGCACGTTGGATGAGTTTCGTGCCGCGATGAGATCGATGGAAGCCCTTTCCGATACAATCAAAGAGAAACCGAATTCGATTTTCTTCGGTAATGAATTTTCAAAAGATCCGCTTCCAAAATCTGTGGGACCACGTCGCTAATTTTTAGATCATGAAACGAATTTTCCTCATTATTATAGCCGCTGGGATGTTCGTGGGTTGTGGCACGGGTCATCCATCGTTTTACACGTTGAGTGCGGAAGGACCGAGTCCAACAGGTGGTGGAGTTGGGATTGGTGTGGGTCCGGTGATTTTGGCGGAATATGTGGATCGTTCTAACTTGGTGGTTAAGACCAGTGAGAACAAATTAGAAATCGCGGAAAATCATCGTTGGGCGGGGGATTTGGATAACTCAATCTCGCGGGTGCTATCGATCAATTTGGGTCGCAAGTTAAAGACGGGAAATGTTCGCACTTATCCATGGGCGCGCGATAGTGAAGTGGATTATCAGATCGCGATGGATATCCGTGAGTTTATCGCGGGAGATGATGGTTACGCGCATCTTGAAGCGAGCTGGAGGATTTACGCGCTGCCGAGTCGGAAAATGGTAACGTCGAAAACTTTTGTGGGAAAAGAGCCGATCTCTAAGGAAGATTTCGAAGCGATGGTTGCCGCGCAGTCCAAGCTGTTAGGTCGCTTGTCAGATGATATTGCCGGAGCTATTCGGAAAAACCAGTAGTATGGAATTTGAGCTGAATCCTCGTCTTGCGGCAGGTGGTTTTGAAATCGTGCGGCGACGGGGTTGTCGGGTGCTGTTGAAAAACGAGGCGAATTTTCCGTGGTTCATTCTTGTGCCCGAGGTGGCGGAAGGGATTGAGGATTTGCATCAACTTGATGTGGATTCATTTCACGAGGTCACCTTGTTGATTCGGGAGATGTCGGAATTTGTGAGTGGCTATTTCAAACCGGAAAAACTGAATGTGGCGTGCATTGGAAACATGGTGCGGCAGATGCATATCCATGTGGTCGGTCGTTTTACCGACGATCTGGCATGGCCTGGGGTGGTTTGGTCATTTGATGGGAAGCTCAAGTATGATGAGGTACGGGCGGAAGAAATCGTCGCTGCGGCGAGGGAATATTTCGCGAAACTCTAGGTTTCTCGCTCAGGTTGATTTTTTGGGTTGGTCATCGCGCGGATCGACTGTTTGCTGTGGGCGACGACATGAAGATTGGCATCGCACAAATCAACGCCGTGGTGGGGGATTTTCCGGGGAACGCGAAACGCATCCTCGCGGCTTATCGTGAGTGCTTGGAAAAGGGCGCAGATTTGGTGGTGACGCCGGAGATGAGCTTGGTCGGCTATCCTCCGCGCGATCTGGTTTTCAAAAGCCAGTTCGTTCCTAAATGTTTGCAGGCACTCGATTATCTTGCAGATGAAACCAAGGCTGTTCCGCTTTTGGTGGGATATGTCGATTTCCATACGGGTGAGATCGGCAAGCCATATCGGAATGCGGTGGCGTGGTTGGAAGCAGGGAAAATCAGAGAGCGGTTTTTCAAAACCTTGTTGCCGACCTATGATGTGTTCGACGAGCGGCGTTACTTTGAGCCCGGGGAGAGTTGCACGCCGTTAGAGTGGAATGGTAAACGGATAGGCGTGACCATTTGTGAAGATATCTGGACCGAGGATTATTTGCAGCGGCCGTTTTACGATCGTGATCCGGTGGCGGAGTTGTGTGCGAAAGGGGTGGACGTGATTGTGAACCTCAGCGCGTCGCCGTTTCATCTCGGTAAGCCTGCGTGTCGCCGACAAATGCTTTCTGATGTGGCTAAAGATGCGAAGGTGCCAGTGGTTTATTGCAACTCGATGGGTGGAAATGATCAGTTGGTGTTCGATGGTCACTCGGTTGTGGTCGATGCAACGGGTGAAGTGACTGCGCAGTTTGCGGGCTTCACCGAGCAGTGCCGGGTCGTTGATGTCGCGGTGGGTGGAAGTATGGAATCGCTCGACACTACGGATGCGGAGCAGTTGTATTCAGCGTTGGTTTTAGGACTGCGTGATTACGCACAGAAATGCGGGTTTTCATCGGTCTGCCTCGGTTTGAGTGGCGGGATTGATTCGGCTCTAACAGCCGTGATCGCGGCGGATGCGTTGGGGACGGAAAACGTGCATGGCCTGACCATGCCGAGTCCTTATTCCTCCACAGGCAGTGTGAGCGATTCGTTTGATCTCGCGAAAAATCTGGGGATTCGTTGCGATGAGATTTCGATTTCCGGCGCGTTTGAATCGGTTAAGAAGACCATGGCTCCGCTGTTTGAGGGAAGACGTGAGGATGTGACCGAGGAAAACATGCAGGCAAGGCTGCGTGGCTTGTTGCTGATGGCGTTGTCTAATAAAGACAGTCACCTCTTGCTCACCACGGGGAACAAGAGCGAGCTGGCGGTGGGCTATTGCACGATCTACGGCGACATGTGCGGTGGCTTGGCGGTGATTTCCGATTTACCGAAAACGAAAGTGTTCGAAGTCGCGCGCTGGGTGAATCGAGATCAGGAACGGATTCCATGGAATACCATAATGAAACCTCCGAGCGCGGAATTGCGCCCGGACCAGAAAGATCAGGACACCTTGCCGGAATACGATGTCTTGGACCAAATTTTGGAACTCTACGTCGAGCAGCATCTCGGTGCCGAAGAAATTGTGGAGAGAGGATTTGAAGAAACCATGGTGCGCTGGATTCAGCGACGGGTGGACCTCAATGAATGGAAACGTCAGCAAGCCGCGCCGGGAATTCGCGTGACGTCGAAAGCTTTCGGTATAGGAAGAAGAATGCCGATCGCGCAGCGGTTTGTTTGAGGGGGATGAATCAAGAGTTCGGTAGGGCGCTATCGCCGAGAGCGCCGCATGGTATGAGGGAGAATATGATTTTTTGAGGAAGTATTGAATGT
Organism: Akkermansiaceae bacterium; assembly: GCA_031422775.1. Lineage (GTDB taxonomy): Bacteria > Verrucomicrobiota > Verrucomicrobiia > Verrucomicrobiales > Akkermansiaceae > Luteolibacter. The sequence goes on from JANPMK010000107.1 coordinate 25,066, forward strand.
GATTCGCTTTGCGCGGCACCCTCGGCGATGGTGCCCTACCTTTCAAACACTGAGTTTTGGCGGCTATTCTGATTTCCATTTTTCTAGAATTTCATATTGACCTAGTCAGATGACTAGGTCAATTATTAGATATGCAAGTAGCAATTTCAGAATTTAAAGCGAAGTGCATAGAAATGCTCAAACATACTCAAGCTTCTGGGGAAGAACTTGTTGTGACTCTTCGTGGAAAGCCGCTTGTCCGTGTGGTTGGAGTTGGTGGAAAACCGCAGCGGGTATTAGGTGGGCAAAACGGTGTGGTGAGCTTACCTGCAAACCAAGAATCGCTGATTCGCTCGGACTTTGAGAACGACTGGGAATCATGAATCTTTTACTCGATACTCATGTCCTGATTTGGGCTGAGTCTAAGGATGGTCAACTTGGTGAAGTCACGCGCCAACTTTTATTGGATGCATCGAACTCTCTTCTGGTCTCGCCTGTGAGCAGTTTAGAAATATCACGCCTCATTTCTTTGGAGCGATTGCATTTCAGTAAATCATTGAATGATTGGTTGAAGGAGGCTCGCCTTCACCTTGGCTTCAAAGATGCCGAATTCAGCCACTCCATTGCCATTAGAAGCTACGAGTTACCCGATGACTTCCACAAAGATCCGACTGATCGAATGCTAGTCGCCACGGCGATAGAACTGGATTGCCATCTGTTAACTGCTGATGATCTGATTTTGAACTACACTCACGTAAAATCCATCGATGCGCGGCGTTAGGTTGAGGTGCTTTTGTGAAATGATAAATGGTGTGCGATGATTTCGGTTGGATTTTGCTTAGAAATATAGTTTCATCCTTTCTGAAATTGAATGAATCAGACCTCATACCTTCAGCAGATCGCGACCGTTCGCTCATCGAGGCCTGCTACGACCTCGCGAAAAGCCTACGCCCAAGTGGACCAGATGGCGAAATCGACGAATGGTCAGTTTACGACGAAAGTCTCCGAAGGCTCGTCAGTTGGGCAGAAGAAGCCGGATGCTTCTACGAAGGTCTCCAACCGTTAAAAGACGGCGGTCGTGAACATGATTTAACCTTTGTTGAGGAGGGTGTTTTCTGGCTCAAGTTTACCAAACCAGCATCTGCGGGTTACGTCGTTGATTTTAATTTTGGTGCTCCCAGATTGCAGCCCGCTCTTCCACTCGAATACTTGGAGAGACTCATTCTTCAAAATGAACTTTTCGCCGATAGCGTGTCATTTGTTGGCGTAGGTGGAACTCGATTGAAGCCTAGGATCATAACCCGCCAACCTCATATTCAGGGTGTGGGAGCGAGTCCGGATCAAATCGTTACTTTGATGGTCAATCATCTGGGCTTTAGAAAATTACCGGCGCGGTTCTCTGTTGGCTATTCTGATTCTCTAGCGTTTGTGAGAGAAGATGCTGCCGTTTTTGACCTTCGTTCTGCTAACGTTGTTCGCACTCCCGAGGGTGTTATCACTCCGATTGACTGCATTCCAGTGCGCATGGATGAAGATACACTTAAGATTCTTAGTGAATAATCCATCTGATCTCTAAAGCTTTTGGCTTGGCGGAGAGGGTAGGACTGATAAACAGGGAGCCTCATGAAAGTCATTTTCGCGACGCTGTGTGTTGGATGGCTAGTGGTTGTCACTACACGCGCTGATGTAGTGACTATAGTTGAGCCATCGCAAAAAATGCCGGAAGGAAAGACGGTCGTTTGGTCGCCACTTTTCCAGGCGACGTGGGACGCGATGAATGTGAAATTTGGAGGGAAGCCGACAAAGATTGAACCCGCGAATGAACTCATGACTTCGTTGGATAATTTCACTTGGGAGCCAGAGAAAGTCATGCCCGAGGGGAATTGGAAGACATGGGCAGGGCCGGCTACGGAGGAATTCTTAAATCAGGTAAATGAGGATGCGGCAAAGATGACTGGCGAAGAGAAGGGTCCTTTTATATTAAAAGCGCCTTCACCTACATCGATTGCTTGTTTTGGTCTTATGAATCGAGAAGTGGAATTTGAAAAAGAATTTCACCAATCAAAAATAAATCCGCTGGAATTTCGTGCGGGAAAAAATAACATTAATGTTCAATTTTTCGGAGTAAGAGGAAGATCGACAGGTTCTTACGGAAATTCAGTTAGAATATTGAGTCATTCAGAAAAATCGCATGCGTTGGAGATTTCTTGTAAAGCAGTAGATGAGAAAGTTGTGCTTTATCTGCCATCAGAACCTGAAGACTTTTCTGTGGCTTTGGAAAAAATTCGGACGATGCGTAAAGTTTTCGATGATGAAGCTTCAAAATCGGTATATAAATTTCAAACATCACCCATGCTTAACGATGTTGATGATGTGCGAATTCCTTATATTTCATTGAGTGCTTCAGAGGATCTAGCAGGGCAGTTAAGTGGCATGAGATTTTATAGTAATTCAGGCGTTCCATGGAGAATCATGCGTGCTGAGCAGAAGACCGAGTTTGAGTTGTTTGAAAAAGGAGCGAAAGTGAGAGTTGAAGTCTCGATTGAAGCTGCGCCATTTGGTGGGCCGCCACCATTACCTCCTACACCCCGTGAATTTTTCTATGACAGACCATTTTTTATTTTCATGTGGAGAGATAAAGCGGAGCTGCCTTATCTAGGCGTGTGGGTGGCTGATGATTCGGTTTTGAAGAAATTTTAAGAAAAAATATGAGTGAAGCATTGATAAAACTACAGGAAGCGATGGCGGAATTTGAATGTCAGACGGGGACTTTGCATCGAGCTGAGGGGGAGTGGTTGTATTTGGTGGCGCAGGTGGGAGTGCCGGAGTTTTTGATGGATAAGATTTCCACGATACCGTTTGGAAAAGGGATTGCTGGAGTGGCGGCGGAGAGTAAGGAGCCGGTGGAACTTTGTAATCTTCAGCAAGATCTCGGTGGAGTTGCGAAAGAAGATGCGCGCAAGACGGGGGTTTCGGGTTCGTTGGCGGTGCCGATTTTGGATGATACGGGCAAAGTTCTCGGGACGCTTGGTGTGGGAAAAATCGTGCCTTATGAGTTTAGCGAGGTGGAAAAGGCGAGATTGACCGAGATTGGACAAGAGTTTGCGGTGATGCTTTGAAATCAAATCCTCAGTTGAATGGTATCTTCTGCAGTTTAAAATTTTCACAGAAGGTAACGAAGTCAACGAAGGAGCTCTGCGCTCTGCTTGGCTTCGCCTTACAATCCTTTGTCAGGAAATTTGAGAATACGTGGTTGGAACATCCTTCGTTCTCTTCGTTTCCTTCTGTAAAAAACATTAGGATTTGAATGGCGAAATCACTCATCCAAATATTTCGCGAGATGCTCACGTAAAGTAGTACGAGCTCGGAACAGGAGGCTTTTGACGGAAGGCACGGAGGTTTTCAGGATAACGGCTATTTCCTCGTAGGGGACGTTTTCGTAACGGCGCAGCACCACGGCGAGGCGTTGTTTTTCTGGGAGTTTCTCAATTGCGGCATCGATGGCTTTGCGGAGTTCTGATTCGAGCAGGTTGTTATCCGGTTCTTGATTGGCATCAGCGGGAAATTGCAGATGGTGTTCTTCTTCAAGCTGATCGCTTGAGGTGGTTCTTTTCCGGGAGCGGCGGCGTGATTCGTTATAAACCAGATTGCGCGCGATCGTGTAGAGGTAAGTGGTGAATTTGTTATCCGGCTTGTAACGCTTGGCGTGTTTCCAGATACGGATGAAAACCTGTTGGGCGATGTCCTCGGAGTCGCTCTCATTGCCGAGCATTTTGCTGATTGTGCCGACGAGGGAGTTCTGATGTCGCTCGACCAAACTGCGGAATGCCGCGTGATCGCCGTTGCCGATTTTCACCATCAACTCGTGGTCGATGGTGGTTTCGGGGTCGAACGGCATGGATGAGTGGGGCAGCTCCATCGAATCACTGAAAGTTGGGTTTCCGCTTAAGAGCATACGGGGTTTGAACACCGTGAAATTCTGCTGGTTGCGGGATAGGAATATTTTTAGTTAGAGTTCAGAGTTTGGAAAGGGTCTTTTTAAAGGTCACGGGGGCGGCAGATGATCATTCCGGCGTGTTTGTCTCTGGCGTTAAGGTAATCGGTGATGGGGCGATCGATGATGGTCATGCGGCCTTTATCGCGTTCTGAGGTGGCGTGGGTGAAATAGGCGCGGCCGTTGAGTTTCACGATGAGCCCGACATGTGAGGTGTAGGCATCGTGGTCGCGAGTGGTAATGGCGCAGATGTCGCCGTTCTGGAGGTATGCCTCGGCGGCACGGGCTTTGTCTTTGGGGATGTGGTAAACGGAGAGTTTGGAGATGCGGGCTTCGATTTTCCCCATGGGCGCGATGAGAGAGGGGTTGTTTTTCATGTAACGGTAATTTCTCCACTGGACGGTCATCTCACGGATCTCGCGCTGGATGCGCACTGCACCGGGGATTTGTGGGGTGACGTTTCTGGCAAGGCCACGGCGTTGGTTGTCGTAAAAAACCTCTTCTAGGTGGTGCATGCGCGAGAGGTAGCTTCCGGTGCAGGTGCCGTTGCGGTAGCGCTCAATCTCAATCATTTTGAGCATGTCATCGGGTCGGTAAGGACCGGGTTTCGCCACCAACATGCGGGAGATGGCCAGGGCATTTTCGTAAAAAGTCCAGCAATCCATGGCGTTGAGGTTCACGACGGGGGATTCGACGTGGTTATCCACTTCGAGGCTGTAGTTCACGTAGGGGGTGCCGGTGAGTTCGCGTGCGACGCGAACCGTGCGGTCGCCAATCGGCAGGCTGCGCCAATTTTCGCGTTCAGCTTTGGCGACGACGGCTTGGAATTTCGATTCTCCCTTGAAAACGGTCGATAGCGGGAGGCGGGGGGAGCTGGAATTTCGGTCCTTTGGAATCTTTCCACTGCTGGTGGACGGGGGTGTGATGGGTTGGCTCGTGCAGCCACCGAGCACGATGGCGGAGAGGATGACCCAGATTTTCAGATGATTCATACCACTCTTATACAAGGCCAGAGTGTGGCTGAAAGTTCCGAAATTGCATTTTTTTGATCGACGCATTGGGCGGGGAACGTATCGACTGCCTGTATCGCATTATTTATGTCAAAGAAACTAATCCTAAGTTTATCACTGATTCTCATCAGTGCCCCCCACTTGGCTGCGCAGGCGGTTACTCCTAAAAAAGCTGAACGAATCGTTTTGATCGGAAATGGTCTTGGCGAACGGATGGTGGATCACCCGCATTTTGAAGTTTTGCTGCATCAGCGGTTTCCTGCAGAAAATCTCTATATCAGGAATCTGTGCCGCCCAGCAGATACCGCGGGTTTTCGTCCGCATCCATCGCGTAATTCGCAATGGGCGTTTCCGGGAGCAGAGAAATTTCATCCACAACATAAAGCGCATGCGGGAAATGGATTCCACCCGACGCCTGATCAATGGTTGACCGACTTGAAACCTGATGTGCTGGTGGCGTTTTTCGGATACAGCGAATCGTTCGACGGTCAGGCTGGTTTGAGTAACTTCAAAGGGGAGTTGGATGCTTTCGTGAAGCACACCCAAGCGCAGAAATACAACGGCGTGGCATCGCCGCGGTTGGTGTTGGTTTCTCCCATCGCTTTCGAGGATCTTTCCGCTTCGCGTGATTTACCAAATGGAAAAGCCGAGAATGCGAATCTTGAGCTCTATTCCAAGGCGATGGCAGAGGTAGCAGTGGCTAACAAAGTTGAGTTCGTTGATGCTTTCAATAATACGAAGTCTTTCTACGGAACGGTAAGAGACAAGCGTACCTTTACCCGGAATGGATTTTTACCAAACGATGCCGGATATCATCACCTCGGTGAGTGGCTCGCCGATGCTCTTTATGGAAAGGCTGTGATTAAGACTGGTATAGCGGCTCCAAGCAAAGAGCTATTGGCTGCTGTAGCTGACAAAAACTGGTTCTGGTTTAACGAATACCGCATGCTCAACGGAGTTCATGTTGATGGACGTCGTTTCAAGCCGTTCGGCCCGGATAACTATCCAGACGAGCAGAAGAAAAACCGCCAGATGACGGAGATTCGCGATCAAGCGATCTGGGCTGCGGCACAGGGCAAGACTTTCGATGTCGCTGCGGCTGATAAGAATACGCATCAGCTTCCAGAGGTTAAAACTAACTACAAGGTGAGCGAGAAAAATGGAAATACCGAATACAAAGAAGGCAGTGAAGCGTTGAAAGAAATGATTACTCCAGAGGGCTATAAAGTTGAGCTTTTTGCCTCAGAAGAGAAATTTCCAAACCTCGCCAATCCGATGCAGATTTCCTTCGATAATAAAGGTCGGATGTGGGTGGCGGTGATGCCGAGTTATCCGCATTATCGTCCCGGCGACGCAAAGCCGAATGATAAATTATTGATCTATGAAGATATCAACAATGATGGCAAAGCCGACAGGGAAATCGTTTTCGCGGATGGTTTGAATCTGCCGATTGGTTTCGAATTTGCACCTGGTGGTGTTTACGTTGCGGAAGAACCGCATTTGGTGTTCTTGGCGGATAAAAACGGCGATGATAAAGCAGATTCGAAAGAGATCGTGCTCACGGGTTTTGACTCACACGATACCCACCATGCCGTCAGTGCATTCGTTGCGGATCCATCTGGTGGAATCATGATGTGTGAGGGTGTTTTCCTTCACTCCAATGTGGAAACGCCTTACGGTCCAGTGCGTGGAGTTGATGGTGGATTCTATCGTTTTTCTCCTCAGAAAACCAAACTGGAGCGCACTTCCCAGCTTTCCATTCCAAACCCATGGGGTTTTGCATTTGATGAATGGGGCCAAGACTTTTTCATTCATACTTCAGGCCCACCATGGAACTGGAACCTACCAGTCTCGCTGAAACCCGCGCATGGTGAGAAAGCACCGGCAACCGTGAATTTGATTCCGCAAGGTCAAGCGGTTCGTCCAACCTCTGGTTTGGAAATTATCTCATCACGCCATTTTCCAGATGAGGTTCAGGGAGATTTCTTGATTGGAAACTGCATTGGATATTTGGGATTGAAACAACATTCTATCCAAGATGATGGGACGGGTTACAAAACCGCTTTCAGGCAGGAATTATTGAAATCCAATTACGGTAATTTCCGCCCTGCAGATTTTGAATTAGCACCCGACGGCTCATTGTATATCGTCGATTGGCAAAGTGTATTGATCGGTCACATGCAGCACAACGCGCGTGATCCACTCCGCGATCATGTGCACGGTCGCGTCTACCGGATCACCTATCCGTCTCGTCCGTTGGTGAAGCCGGCAAAAGTCGATGGCGCGCCGATCGCTACCTTGTTAGAAAATCTCAAGCTTCCGGAATATCGCAGTCGCTATCGCAGCCGTCGTGAACTGAGAGAACATAAAGCGGATGAAGTATTGCCTGCTCTCACTAAATGGGTGGCGGCACTCGATAAGAAAGATCCGCGTTACAATCATCATATGCTCGAAGCATTGTGGACGACATGGGCGATCAATCGCGTTGACACCGCCTTGTTGAAAAAATTGATCGTGAGCGAAGATTTCCGTGTGCGTGCGGCGGCGGTTCGTGTGTTGCGCTATAACTTCGAATTGTTTCCTGATGCATTGAGTTTGCTCAAAACCGCAGCAGGGGATGAACACGGTCGGGTTCGTTTGGAAGCTGTCATCGCCGCGACTTGGTATGATAAAGCGGAGGCTCTTGAAGTGGTATCCATCGCCAAATCCAAAGGCATGGATGTATGGAGCGAAAAAGTCATTCCGGCTGCTGAAGGGCGGTTGAAAGGCGGATTGCCACCAGGTCCGGAACCACAACCCAAAGTTGTAGCTCCCGCACATCTTGCGGAGGCGGAGAAAAAATCATTTATTGCCGGCCACGAAATTTACTCCCGCGATGCTCACTGCGCGACTTGTCACCAGCCTGATGGTAAAGGTTTGGATCCGGCGTTTCCACCGTTGCATGAAAGCATTTACGTTCACGGTAGTCCGGAACGACTGATCAAAATCACGTTGCATGGCTTGATGGGCCCGATGGAGGTCAACGGCAAAAAGTATAACGGCCAGGTTCCCATGACTCCTTTCGGCGGCATGTTGAACGATCAAGAAATCGCCAACGTCCTCACCTACGTCCGCAACTCCTTCAACAATAAGGCATCTGCCATCACACCGGATCAGGTGAAAAAGGTCAGGGATGAGAGTAAGGGTCAACAAGGATTGCTCCAAGTTGAGCAGTTGTTGAAAGATTATCCGCTAGAGAAATAACCAGAAGCTAGGAGTCATCGCTGGCTCCTAGCCCTTGTTTGGTAATATATGCGGTGATTATGAGAGGAATGCGGTATTTATGGATACTATCCTAGCGTAGGATACTTGTGATGAATTTCAAAAACCCGTTGCTGAAAATTTGCGCACTTAACCTTTTTTGGCTTCAGTGTGTTTTGGCACAGGGAAATACTGATTTCTGGGATCTGGAGCCGATCCGGTATTCGGATACGATGCCGACAGATAAGCTGGCTGTGTTGGCGAAAAAGCTGGAGGAAAGGAAGGCGGAAGGTCAGCCGGGGCAGGGCTTGAAAGCTTTGGAGTTTGTTTTGGATTATTTGAATGTGCCGAAAGAATCCCAAGTTCTGGTGTTTTCCAAGACGAGCTTGCAAAACAGCCGGATCACTCCGCAAAACCCGAGGAGTTTGTTTTTTTCTGAAAATGCATACGTGGGATACGTGCCGGGTGGTGCAGTGGAAGTGATCGCGCACGATGCGGTGTTGGGGCCGGTGTTTTACTTGGTCGAGCCGGATAAAGAGGGCGCGATGAAGATCGAGCGGGATACGAATCGCTGCTTATCATGTCATGCAACATCGCGGACAGAAAATGTTCCGGGGATGTTGATTCGTTCGGTTTATGCTGAGGAAACCGGGCATCCGATCTTGCAGTTGGGAACACACGATGTGGCACATGAGACGCCGTTGGCGGATCGATGGGGTGGATGGTTTGTGACCGGGCGGAGCTCGCTTCCGCATTTAGGAAACCGGGTTTTCAAGGAAGAATCCGATCTAACACCCTCAAGCATCCCGATTAAATCGGTGGGAGGGATGGTGGATGTAAAAAATTACCTGAGACCAACCAGTGATATCGTGTCCTTATTGGTTCTGGAGCATCAGGTGAAGATGCATAATTTAATCAATGCAGCAGCTATGAACTATCGGCGTTCGGTTTATTTCATGCAGACACTGAATCCCGATGCGGATCCGGCCCAAGGTTCGGCGGGTGAGATCGCGGACAGTGGCGCGAAAGATATTGTGAATTATCTGTTTTTTAAAGATGAGACGGATCTCGGTGATGGAGTGGAAGGCGATCCTGGATTTCAGCAGGCGTTTATGAAACGATTTCCGAAAAGCAAAGACGGCGAGAGCTTGGCGGAGTTCCGATTGTATGGACGGATTTTTAAAAACCGCTGCTCTTACATGGTTTATTCCGAGGCGTTCAAAGGAATGCCAGTTGCATTGAAACAAAGAGTGATCGCGCGGATGAAGCGGGTGGTTGCGGGGGAAGAAGAAGGTTTTGAATATTTGAAAGAATCTGAGCGAAAGCGGATCGATGACATTTTGAGCGAGACTCTCAAGGACTGGAAATAATCAAGCTACTCTCGAGTGAGATAATCCCAAAGGGATTACAGACATTAGCACGGGGTCAAGGAGCAGAGCGACGACTACCCCGTGAAATAAATCTTCAAAGATAAGCACCCCGAAGGGTGTGCCAGAATCATAGATCGCAGAACTTTCGACGACTGTCTACAACCCCTTCAGGGTTGGGATTTTTCTTTATGATCTTGTCTCGGGGTGTCGCTTTGCTCAACCCCGAGCTAATTTCTTTGATCCATTTGAGATCAGATGCAATATGATGCCATGTCAACAGTCACAACCCAACAAATGAGAGCGATCGAGCAACGAGCGATGGACTCGGGGATTTCTGAGGCAGAGTTGATGGAGCTCGCGGGCATGGCGTTGGGACGGGCTATCGGAAATCAATATCGCGAAGTCGGGACGGCTGTGGCTTATGTCGGAAAAGGACATAACGGCGGCGATGCGTTGATCGCGCTGCGGGTGCTGCAAGAAGATTTTGGATGGCAAGTTGGAGTAAGGTCAGGGTTTAAAATCGATCAATGGGCTTATCTGACGCGGGTGCAGTGGGCTGATTTAGATTCGGATGAATTGTTAGAAAATGGATTTGAAAAGCAGGTTCAAGCGCCGCTGTTGCTGATCGATGGATTGATCGGGATAGGTGCAAAAGGCGCATTGCGGGATTCGCTGTTGGAAATGGCGGCGGAGATGAATCGGTTGCGAAATGAATGCGGCGCTATGGTAGTGGCGGTAGATCTGCCTTCTGGGGTTGATCCAGATAGCGGTGAGGTTTTTCCGGGATCCGTTGTGGCGGATCGAACCTTTATGATAGGTGCTGCGAAACGTGGGTTACTGTTTTCACATGCGGCAAACGCGACGGGTCAACTCGCTTTGGTGGAGGTTGATGCGCTGCGTGCCGATGATATTGGAGAAATGGAACTGATCTGTCCGCAGAGTATAGATTTCGGAAAAGCACCGAGGCCGTTTGATTTTCATAAAGGCAAGGCGGGTCGAGTGGGGATTGTGGCGGGATCGCTTTCATTCTCAGGCGCAGCGTTGATTTCAGTGCTCGGTGCGATTCGCGCGGGGGCTGGTTTGGTAACTTTGTATGCGCGACCAGAAGTTGCTGAAGCGATACGCTCGCGGCTGCCTTTTGAAGCGATGTTGAAGCTTAATGAGAATCCTGAGGAATTGTTAGGGGATCATTTGGATGCAATCGTTGTAGGTCCTGGGTTGGGTGAAATGGATGATGTTTTTACAAACGGATTGGCGGAGTTGATCGCTCAAACGAAAGTTCCGATGGTGATCGATGCCGATGGTTTGAATTTCATGGCGGAGCGTGGTTTGAAACCGACTTCACATCACATCCTAACACCTCACCCCGGTGAGTTCTCGCGTCTGGCTCCGATGTTGATCGATTTGAATCGCGAAGATGAGGCGCGGATGTTTGTGGAGAAAAATGATGCAGTGCTCTTGCTGAAAGGCGCGCGGACCATCGTCGCTAAAGCTGGTGAACCATTGCGCATTAACTCTACTGGAACTCCAGCCATGTCTAACGGCGGACAAGGGGATTTGCTTTCAGGTGTTATCGGAGCCCTGCTTGCGGGTGGGATTCATACATTTGATGCGGCCGCTTACGGTGCATGGTTGTGCGGTCATGCAGCGGAGCTTTTATATGATGCATATGGCGATGTCTGCACCGCCAGTGATACAGCGTCAAAAATTTGTGAGGCGATGAGGAGTTGGAGAAAAGGTGCGAGATGATTTTAAATTATCTCATGTATTCAGATACAGAGGAGATAACGGATAGTTCGGAACCATCTCTATGTTGACTGTGTCTTCACTTGTGCTTTTCGAGTCGTTCTCTGATTTTTCTGGTCATTTCTTGCATGACCAATCGTTGCTGAATCATATATGGTATTTGTTGAACCTCTTCCGTCCACTTATCTGGAGTTCCAAGGCTTAAAATAGATTCGTAAGCTAAAAACTCGTAGATTTGCAGCTTAGCGTATTTCTTTTCTTTTTCATCACGGATTTGGTATTCAATCACAACTGGCTCTTTTAACTTCGTGCCATTGATGCTGATGACTTTTGCGAGCCAAGGTTCATCTACAATGTTTTGTTGGTAATAAGTGTTTTCTTTTTCAACGAACTGAACCTCTACAACCATGACCTTACCAAACGTTGATCCGACCTTGGGCTTGATTGCTTCATCTTCTCCGAATAATGGAGTTATTAGGAATGTGAGTGCGAACGCTATAATTTTCATAATTTACGAACGAATGATAAGATAGGGTATGAGGAGAGTAAGAATAAATGCAATGATTGTGGCAATCATGTAGCTAGTTGGGCGGTGCTTGATCTTTGAGTATAAAGGGAAATAGATTATGGGGAATGAAATAAGCCAAGTAGGAGCTCCAATTATGAATCCCGCCAACGGACTGAGATCCCAACTGCCTCCACCACTATGCTGAGGCGTAACTAACCCGAACATGGATACATAGCACGCAATCGCACCCAAGATCAAAAAGCCGAGGATCATCGCTAAACTCTTCATTTTTGTAATCGCGTTACGTGTTAGAGAGAAATGGATATGCGGCTGGCAAGTGGCGGCGGATTTTATCCGCCACGCTTACCTACGCTTTTTCCCACCAACCTTTTTCTTGCGAATTGGTTTGGATGGTTCGTCGTCTAGGAGGGCGGTGTAGGTGTAGCTGAAATCTTCCAGCTTGCGGCGAGGGATGGTTTGGTTGACGTAGATCTCAACGGATTTAGCGAAGTCGAGTTCGTCGGCTGTTAGAATGGTGAAGGCATCACCTTCGGCTTCGGCGCGACCTGTACGGCCGATGCGGTGGACGTAGTCCTCGGCGTTTTCTGGGACGCGGTAGTTGATGACGTGGGTGACGCCTGAGACGTCGATCCCACGTGCCGCAACATCAGTGGCGACGAGGATTTCGAACTCACCACTTTTGAATCCAGCGAGGGCTTTCATGCGGTCGGTCTGATTGATGTCGGAGTGCATGGCCGCGACTTTGCTTTGGCCAGTGCCTTTGATCATACCGGTGACTTCATCTGCCTCGCGACGGGTGCGAGTGAAGATCATGACCGAATGATAATCGGTTTGTTTGAGGAGGGCTAGAAGCAGCTCGTCGCGTTGATCGATAGAGACGGGATAAAACGCATGGGAGACTGTGGATGCGACTTCGCGGCGTGCGATCTCGATTTTCACGGGCTCGACGAGGCACCATTGAGCGAAGGTTTGAATCGCCGGTGGCATGGTGGCGGAGAAGAACAAAGTCTGGCGGCCTTCCCATGGGCAGAGATTGACGATCTTGCGGACTTGCGGGAGGAAGCCCATGTCGAGCATGCGGTCCACTTCATCGAGGATAAGGATTTTCACTTCGCCGAAGCGCATGGCGGCGCGGTAGAAGCAATCGACCAAGCGGCCGGGGGTAGCGACGACGATATCGACGCCTGAAAGGAGTTGTTCCATTTGGGCACCGAGGCCAACGCCGCCGTAGAGAAGCGCGACTTTCATGCCGGTTTTGGCACCGTATTTTTCAAATTGTTCGGCGACCTGATGGGCGAGCTCACGGGTGGGTTCCAGGACAAGGATCTGGGGTTTGCCCATTTTGGTGATCTTGGAAAGAGAGGGCAGAGCGAAGGCGGCGGTTTTGCCGGTTCCGGTTTGCGAGGCACCGATCACGTCCTTGCCTTCCAAGATAACCGGAATGGCTTGTGCCTGAATCGGTGTTGGATTGGTGTAGCCCGTTTCTAGAACTGCTTCGAGAACGGGTGCGGAGAGGCCAAGTGTGTCAAATCCCATGAGGCGCTGGGTTTAGGCGGGTGTTGGGGCAGGGTCAAGGATTTGATTTGGTGGGATGTAGCGAGATCCTTTGGGGAAATGATCGCTATAAGGTAGGGTCGGCGCGCCGACGCCTACAGTGATTCTCAGAGAGTTGGCGTTTAGGAAGGTCACACGCCCGTTATATGAATCGCGCGTTGATATATTTGATTTGGGTCGACACGGCGTGTCGACCCTACCTCTTACAAATGGCGTATCTCTCTTAGTGGATTGAGAACGAACGGTCGCTCGTGGATGCGTGGGTGGGGGAGTTGGAGATCGGGATGATCGAGGATGACATCACCGAAAAGCAGGATATCGACGTCGATGATGCGAGGGGCGTTGCGAATGGGGAGGGGTTCGCGACCGAGTTTTTTCTCGATGGCTTGGGTTTGTTGGAGGAGTTCTAAGGGATCGGTCCCAGAGTAGTGGAAATCGACGGCGGTGTTGAGGAAACGTGGGGAATCGGGCGGACAGTTTTGAGGTTCCGTATCGTGGAGTGAGGCGGTGAGAAACGGTTCGCCGGGGCTGGCTATTTGGCGCAGCTCTTCGATGGCGGCGGCGATGTGCGCATCGCGGTTACCGAGGTTAGAGCCGAGAGCAATGGCGACGCGGGGCATGTTTCAAACTCGCTGGGCTTACTCGACGAGGTTGTGGAGTTTTGCAATTCCGTAGTTGGCTTGGACGCGACCATTCGCGGCTTCAACCTCAGCGGAGGGAACGACGATGGGTCGGTTTGCGCCATAGAGCTCGATGGTGTGAAACTCCGGAGGATTTTTCTGATAGAGAAGTTCGTGGGCGTGGCTGAGGCTGGTGACCGGTATGCCGTTGATTTTTTCTACGGCGAGTCCGGTGAAGTTATCCATTTGAGAAGTAACGGAATCGGGCTGAATTTGAGTGAGGATGACGATGTCTTTTTTTTCCTCGAAAATTCCTTTTGAAACATAATCGGTGTAAAGCCTGCGCACAGTGACATCTGTGAATTTCGAGGTAGCAAAGAGGTTGGTATCGAGGGGTTGGAAAACGAGTCCGGCGAAGACGACGTAGCGAGGTTGTGCCTCATAACGGACGGAATACATCTGCGCGGCGGGTAGGGGTTTGAGAGTGATGTCGACTTCAACGGGTGCACCACCACGAATGACTCGGACAGCGACTTTGTCTCCGCTGAATTTGCGCTCGACGATTTCTGCTAGATTTACTTTTTCACCATCAATGAGGACTTGTCCGGCGGAGTCGACCTGCTGGCCATCGAGAGCCATGAGTACGTCGCCGGATTTTAAAATGCCATCCGCAGAGCTGGTGGGAGTGACACGGGTGATGAGGACGCCTTTGTCATCATTAGGCAGGCCGATAGCTTTGCGCATTGCAGGGTTGTGAAGTGGAAACTCGTTGGTTCCGAGTTCGGCGTAGTGGTTATAACTTCCATCGGCGATGTCTTTGATGAAACGATTGATGACAGGAGTAGGGATAATATAGCCGGTGTTGTCCGCCTGACGCAGACCTTGGAAAGCGACACCGACGACTTTGCCATTTTGAAGCACGGGGCCGCCAGAGTTGCCGGGGTTGATCGCTGCATCGATTTGAACGATGAGATGGGAATCGGCGCGACTGTGAGAGTAAGGTTGGAAATCGATACGCGAGACGATCCCTTTGGTAACCGAAAGCCGTGCTCCACCCACTGGGTAGCCGATGACGGTGACTTCGGATTCGAGTTGCGGAACATCTCCGAAAGAAAAGACCGGGAATTCTTTGAAGTCGGTAAAGTCCTCAAGCTCGAGCAACGCGAGATCGCAATCGTGCGCAATGTATAAGACTTTAGCCGGGTATTTTTTCGGGCTGCCGTGAACGGTGATGAGAATTTGTTCTTGATTTGAAACGACGTGTGCGTTGGTCAGAATTTGATTTTTACCCACGATGAAGCCCGTGCCGATACCACCGCTGAATCGGCCAGAGTTCCATGGTGTTTGGTAGTCGGGATTTTGAGTATCTACAGCGATTCGAAGAACAGAACGGTAAATGGCAGAGCCGTTGGTGAATTGATTCTGCGCATGCAGAAACGGCAGGCTGATTGCTGTGAGAGCGAGAAAGAGGCTGAGGCGAATCATGTTGAGATGGAAGCTAGGGGATAAATGGTGAGTTGTGAAGAGTGAAGGTTGAATAATGAAAGTAGAATGAGTTCAGTCAGATATAGGTATCTCTTTTTCACTATTCACTCTTCATCATTCTCTATTCTAAGCGTCTGCCTATGCCCAAAAGTGTCTGAAATTTTGGCGCCGCTTCTTCCTTATCGGCGATGAGGGTTTCGATTTCGGTGAATCCGGATTTTTTGAGCATGGTGGCGAGTTGGCTTTCGGAGAAGCCCAGCCAACGATCCGCGTAGAGTTCGCGGGCTTCGGTGAAGTTATGTTGGAGGAGATCGAGAATGATGATGCGCCCGCCGGGTTTGAGAATCCGATGTGCGGCATCGATCGCGCGTTGGGGGTTTTCCGCGTGATGTAGGGCTTGGCTGAGGATGGCGAGGTCGATGGTGCCTTCGTCAATGGGCGGGCTCTCAATATCGCCGATGCGGAATTCGAGGTTATGCAGGCCGTTTTTGTGGGCGAGCGATTGGGCGTATTCGACCATTTTCGGAGAGAGATCGACCGCGATGACTTTCTCTGCGCGTTGGGCGAGGAGTTGGGAAAGGGTGCCTTCACCCGCGCCGAGGTCGGCGACGTGGCGGTAGTTGAGGGATTTGATCAAGGCCTCGGCGAGTGCTTTCCATGAACGGCCGGGAACATAATCTTTTCCAAAACGACCCGCGAGCTCGTCGAAATAGGCGCGGGCGTAGTCTTTGCGTTTGGAAAGAATGTGTTGGAGCGCGAGGTTATCGGTGGCGGTTTCTGGGATTTCTGCGATCGCGTGGGAAATGACTGGTGCTAACTCGCTCGGGATGGATGCGGAGTAGACATTGTTTTTTCCGGCGCGCTCGTCGTTGACCAAGCCAGCTGTTTTGAGCTGTGAAAGCTGGGTGGAAATCCGGCTCTGGCCCATGCCGAGAATTTCCTGAAGCTCAGCGACCGAGAGGGCATCTTGGTTGAGAAGCGCAAGAATCCGCAGCCGAGTGGGGTCGGAAATGAGTTTCAGGCATTTGATTGTTGACGACATGGCTTGCATGTTACATCAACGCATCACGATTTGACGATACGAAAATCAAAAAACACATGAGTACCTATATTTTTTCCTCAGAGTCGGTTGGCGAAGGCCATCCAGATAAAGTCGCGGACACCATTTCCGATGCCATCCTCGATGCCTGTTTGGCAATCGATCCGACCAGCCGCGTTGCTTGCGAAACATTCGTAAAGAGCAATATCGTTGTCGTCGGTGGCGAAATCACCATCCCGAAACTTCAAGATAAGAAGAAAGGCACAACCAAGCCTATCGATGAAGTAATCAACGTCGGTAAGGTCATCCGAGATGCAGTGCGTGGAATCGGTTACACTAATACCGACGATGTGTTTCATGCTGATACACTTTTCATCAACAACTACCTAACCATTCAGAGCCCAGACATCGCGCAAGGCGTTGATGCAAAAGCGGCGGAAGGTAAGAAAACCAAAAAGCAAGGAGCAGGGGACCAAGGCATCATGTTTGGTTTCGCTTGTGACGAAACTCCTGAGCTCATGCCAGCTCCTATCATGTTCGCACACCGCCTCGGTCGTGAACTAACAAGAATCCGCAAAGCCGGTAAACTCGCACCATGGCTTCGTCCAGATGCGAAGACTCAGGTTTCGGTTGAATACGTGAATAACAAACCGACACGCATCGTTAACGTGGTCATCTCCACCCAGCACACCGCTGATGTGGCTCACAAAGACATCGAAAAATTCTGCATCGAGCAGGTGATCAAAAAAGTTCTGCCGAAAGAAATGCTTACCTCGAAAACCGAGTTCCTGATCAACCCAACTGGTAAGTTCGTCATCGGTGGTCCTCAGGGTGATAGCGGTTTGACCGGACGTAAAATCATCGTTGATACCTACGGTGGCATGGGTCGCCACGGTGGTGGTGCTTTCTCTGGAAAAGACGCATCGAAAGTCGATCGCTCCGCAGCATACATGGGTCGCTGGGTTGCGAAGAACGTTGTTGCAGCAGGACTTGCCAGCAAATGCGAGGTGCAGTTCGCTTATGCGATCGGTCACCCAGAACCTTGCAGCGTTCACATCGATACTTTTGGCACAGGAAAAATTTCCGACGCGAAAATCCTCGGAGCTGTTCTCAAAGTTTTCTCCTTCAATCCATCCGACATCGTCAAGCAACTCAACTTGCTTCGTCCAATCTTCTCGAAGACCACCAACTACGGTCACTTCGGAAAAGACGACTCCGACATCACTTGGGAAAAGACGGACAAAGTTTCCGCACTTAAAAAAGCGATCAAGTAAAAGAGTGAATAGTGAGGGGTGAAGAGTGAAATATCTGCGATCTCCAATCTGTAATTCCTAAAATAATCTAACAATAATTTAATAAAATAATATGAGCTTCACAGACTATAAAGTAAGAGACATCGGCTTGGCTGATTTCGGACGTAAGGAAATCGACATTGCCGAGCATGAAATGCCGGGCTTGATGGCGACACGTGAGAAGTATGGCAAAACGAAGCCGCTTCAAGGTGTTCGCATCATGGGCTCACTGCACATGACGATTCAGACAGCAGTTTTGATCGAAACGCTTGCGGATCTCGGTGCAGAGGTGCGTTGGGTTTCGTGCAATATTTTCTCCACACAAGATCACGCGGCTGCAGCGATTGCTGCTCGTGAAATTCCAGTGTTCGCATGGAAAGGCGAGACCTTGGAAGAATATTGGTGGTGCACATGGCAGGCGCTCGTCAATAGAGACGGACTCGGCCCGCAACTCATCGTTGATGACGGTGGCGACGCAACCTTGCTCATTCACAAAGGCTACGAAATGGAAAACGGATCCAACTGGATCGACAGTCCCGGCGAAAGCGAAGAGGAGCAAGTCATCAAAGACCTCTTGAAAGACATCAAAGTCAAACAACCCGGCATTTTTCAAACGATCGTGAAAGATTGGAAAGGTGTTTCCGAAGAAACCACGACTGGTGTGCATCGCCTCTATCAGATGGCGAAGGCTGGAAAGCTTCTGGTTCCTGCAATCAACGTAAACGATTCCGTTACCAAGTCGAAATTCGACAACCTCTACGGTTGCCGCGAGTCGCTGTTAGACGGCATCAAGCGTGCGACCGATGTGATGATCTCCGGAAAAGTCGGCGTGGTCTGCGGATACGGCGATGTCGGTAAAGGTTGTGCGCAAGCACTCCGTGGGTCCGGCGCTCAGGTGGTTGTCACCGAGGTCGATCCAATCTGCGCATTGCAAGCCGCGATGGAAGGTTTCCGCGTTCTTACGATTGAAGACACACTTGGTTGGGGAGATATCTATGTCACCACCACTGGTAACAAAGACATCATCACTCTCGATCACATGTCCAAAATGAAAGATCAGGCGATCGTTTGTAACATCGGTCACTTCGACAACGAGATCCAAATGGATAAGTTGAACAAAGCACCTGGCGTGACTCGTTTGAACATCAAGCCACAGGTTGATAAATACACATTCGCCACAGGCAACAGCATTTACATGCTTGCAGAAGGTCGCTTGGTAAACCTCGGTTGCGGAACAGGCCATCCATCATTCGTGATGTCTAACAGTTTCACCAACCAGACGCTCGCTCAAATCGATCTATGGGAAAATCGCGAGACCTACAAAGCCGGTCAAGTCACCGTGCTTCCGAAACACCTCGACGAAGAAGTGGCAAGATTACA
Source organism: Akkermansiaceae bacterium (assembly GCA_031422775.1). Taxonomy (GTDB): domain Bacteria; phylum Verrucomicrobiota; class Verrucomicrobiia; order Verrucomicrobiales; family Akkermansiaceae; genus Luteolibacter. The sequence continues at coordinate 44,304 of JANPMK010000107.1, forward strand.
CCTCGCAAAAATCGGAGCGAAGCTCACCAAACTCACTAAAGATCAAGCGGACTATATCGGTATCTCAGCGGATGGTCCGTTCAAAGCGGATCATTACCGTTACTAATTTTCCGTTTTAGGAAATTTCAAAGCCAGTCGGAGTTATATCCGGCTGGCTTTTTTATTTTGGAATCGTGAGTTCAAAAAGTGATTCGGCGAAATTAGCACTGCGGGAAAGAGGAAGATCGAAATCACGGAGAGGTTTTTGAGTTAAAACTTGGCGTGCCGGTGCAGGAGAGTTAGAAAACTGAAATGAAAAAGGCGAGAGAACTGATGGCGCGCTCTATCATCGTTCTTGGGATCGTCGCTTTCAGTGTGGCTATTGCGTGCATCCTTCTGCCGATGTTCAAGGCCACATCCGTTCCGAGTTATCAATTTCTCGATGCGCTACGTAAACTGACAGGTAGCCCAATGGACACTCATCTGATTGGATCTTCTATGCCACTTCCACTGGCTCTAAGAATACGATTTCCGGATCAGATTTCTCGAGGTATTGGTATTTTTTCCCCCGACAGGACTGATATCTATATCCTGAATTCAGCTAGTGGCGACATAGACTGCATTGCACATATTCGGAGAGACAAGGTCTGCTATGTGACTCTAAAGGGTAATGTCGGAGTTGAGGCGATGAGGGAGAAGATCCGAGATTTGTTTCCGGGACTTTCCGTCGATTGACGGCGTTTTTAGGTAATAAGTTTCAGAAAATCTGCATAAGGCTCACTCAAAATCAAGCGGACTACATCGGCATCTCACCGGAAGGTCCGTTCAAAGCGGATTACTACCGTTACTAAGATTCCGTTTTAGGAAATTTCAAAAGCCAGTTGGATGTATGTCCGGCTGGCTTTTTTGTTTTGGATATTTTTTTTTAACCACGAAAAACACAAATGACACAAAAGTTTGGAACTAGGATGATATAATCTATCCTTGATCTGCCATTCTTTTTTTCGTGAACTTCGTGTTTTTCGTGGTTAAAAAACTCTTATGTCTCAATGAGTGGGGTGCGCTTCAAAAGAGATCGGACTATTCGTGAATGATAATTCCCTCGTGGAAAGTTTGGTTACTTCGATTTCCATGGATGCAAAATGGACGCCTGCTGACATCGTAGCCACAGATGTGTCTGCGGCATCTTGTCCTGTTCCGATCAGGATGAATCCAGCTTGGGGAGCTAAACGGGTTGCATCGTAATACCACCAGCGACCATCCAGCCATACTTCGAAAAATGCATGAAAGTCCGGTGTGGATAAATTGTGCACATACGCACTTCCGTAGCGGGCGGGAATTCCCATGGCACGTGCGAAGGCTATCCCCAAGTGAGCAAACTCCCTGCATACTCCGGCGCGGGAGATCAAACAATCCACCGCACTCTTGAACTCGTAGGTCGCGTAGGGGTCATACTCGATGTGTTTGTAAATCCAGTTACAGATCGCCGCGACCATGGTGTGACCGTAACTCATCCCGCCGAATTCCATTTTAGCGAAGCGGACCAGCTTGTCGGACTCACAATAGCGGCTCGGATACAAGTAGCGCGCAACGCTTGGGGGGAGATCCACAAGGTCGGTTTCTCCGAGTTGCCAGCATCCATGGAATCCGGGGTCTAAACGGGCCACCTCTGCCTGATATTGGATTTCAAGAACACCGGTGGAAACGTTGATTGCATGGGAACGGATGGCTCCATGAGGGGAGATCATTTCCCGAAAGGCCCTGTCGGTATTGCTGGTTAATTTCTCATGGATCACCTCCTGCATTCCAGATGTATCGACCGCGATATTCAATAAAAGCCATCCCTCTACATAGACGTTGTAGCGCAGGTTGGCGTTGATTGAGAATCGGTGTGGATCGTCCATGATGTTATCGTCGTAGCTTTAAAATACCGATTGCACATTGAAATACAAAGTCCGCGAGGTCGGAGAGGGTGAAATGGGTTAGGTAACCGAGAACAACGTCAACCCTATTTTGTCATTTATGGCTTAATAAACTCTTATGGCTCGTCTTTTTCGAAATGGCTAGGCAGGGTCTGGGAATCACACGACACTACGATTTTGAGCGCATTTAGAACATTGGGAATACCGGGGGATTTGGTTGAGGGCTTGCAGGAGCTGGGAATCATTACGCCGACGGAGGTACAGGAAAGAACGATCCCGTTTTTGATTAAGAACGGTGGGGATTTTTGTGCGCAGGCGCAGACGGGAACAGGCAAGACCGCGGCATTTGGGTTGCCCTTGTTGACGAAGATGGATTCCAGAAAACCGGTGATTCAAGGCTTGGTGATTGCGCCTACACGGGAGCTCGCTAAGCAGATTGGCAAACATTTGTTTCGCTATACGAAATACGCGAAGGAGAAAATTTTCATCGAAGTCCTCGCAGGTGGTGAACCGATGGAGCGTCAGATTTCGAATTTGACGCGCCCCACCCACATCATCGTGGCTACCCCGGGTCGGTTGATTGATTTGATTAAGAAAAAGGCGCTGAGTTTGGTCGACGTGAAACATCTCGTGCTCGATGAGGCGGATGAAATGTTGAGCATGGGTTTCAAAAAAGATCTCGTCACAATTTTCGGTCTGACCCGTGGGCGTCGCAGCACTTGGCTGTTTTCCGCAACCTTTCCTGATTCGATTCAGAGCCTCGTGAAAGGCGCGATGCCTGGGGTTCCGGAAACGATCAAAATCGACAAAGCGCATGTCGTGAACCAAAACATCGATCATCGATTTGCGGTGTGTGGCAAGGATGAGAAAAATGAGTTTCTCGCGGAGTTTCTTCACAAACGTGGTGAAGAGCGCGGCTTGATTTTCGTCCGCACCAAGGCAGGGGCGATCACACTGGGCAGGCAAATGGAGAAACTCGGTTTCGCCGTGGATGTCATTCAGGGAGATCTTTCCCAACGTGAGCGCGACAAGGTCATGCGCGGGTTTAAAAACCAAAAAACCCAGATTTTGATCGCCACAGACGTCGCCGCACGCGGGATCGACGTCGAGGGCTTGTCCTTTGTAATCCATTACCAACTTCCAGAGCAGTTGGAATATTACACACACCGCAGCGGCAGGACCGCAAGGGCGGGGAAAAAGGGGACGTCGATCGCGTTGATTGATCCCCGTGAACGCAAGAAAATTGGTAAATTTGAGGAAGATTTGGGTGTAACCTTTTCGGAAATAAGCTGACTAAATTTCTACAAAGCTAGGCTTGCGGTATTGGAAGCTCGTCTATATTTCTGCGCCTCTGCTAACCCATTACACATGAATCCTATTCTCGTATTTTCCCTTTGGTGCCTCGGTGGCTTTGTCGTAGGAGTCGTTTTCGCCTCGTTTTTCGAATGGACCCTTCATCGTTACGTTATGCATCGCCCGATCTGGAATTTCCGTTATGCCTTCCAAGCGCATGCGGTGGTGCACCATCAGACTTTTAAAGCGGATCAGACGTATCATCTTCTGAATGAGAAAGACAAAGAAACCATCCCGATGGCTTGGTGGAACGGTCCGGTGTTGATTGCGATTGGGATGATCCCGTTTGCTTTAATTTCGTTAATAATCGGCCAATGGGGTTTAACGCTCGGAGGATTCCTAGCATTTGCGAGTTATTACTGCTTTTACGAATACATTCATTGGTGCATGCATTTGCCAAAAGCACGCCGCGTCGAAAAGCCGATGTGGTTCCGTAAACTCAACGGTCATCATCTCTTGCATCACCGTTACATGCATAAAAATTTCAACGTGGTATTCCCCTTGGCTGACTATTTCCTCGGAACGTTGATTCTTCGTGCAAAGACCAATTTTATGCAGGCAACAGGCCCTTCGGTGCCTAACGTCCAGCCCTTACCTTGAGTCTGGCGCATCGGGCTCACATGTGTAGCCTACGGCCATGACTGAAACAACGGATCAACTCCCAAGAGTCGCGTTCTACGACACCAAACCCTACGATAGGGTGTATTTTGATCCTGAAGCGAAGCGTCTCGGTATCTCCATCGAGTATCACGAGTTTCGGCTCTCGGCAGCGAATGCAATATCGGCCAGAGGAGCTTTGGCGGTTTGTGTTTTTGTGAACGATCCCATCAATGAGGAGTGTTTGAAAAACTTGGCGGAGCAGGGGATTCGTTTGGTGGCTCTGCGGTGCGCGGGTTTCAATAACATCGATCTAGAAGCTGCAAAATCCCATGGCATCAAAGTGGTGCGGGTGCCTGCATATTCGCCGTATTCCGTGGCAGAGCACACAGTTGCGCTGTTGCTCACCCTGAATCGAAAAATCCACCGCTCGTTCAATCGCGTTCGTGAGTTGAATTTCTCGCTCAGTGGTTTGGTGGGATTTGATCTGCATGGGAAAACCGTGGGAATTCTAGGCACGGGAAAAATTGGAAAAATCGCCGCGCAGATATTCCTTGGGTTTGGTTGTGATGTCTTGGTGCACGATCTTTTTCCTGATCTAGCTTGGGCGGATAAAAACGGCGTGAGTTATGTTTCTCAGGCAGAGGTGCTCTCAAAATCGGACATCGTGAGTTTACATCTTCCGCTCAACAAAGAGAGCTTCCACCTACTCAACGCGGAGACGATTTCACAGATGAAAAAAGGCGCGTATCTGATCAATACGAGTCGCGGAAAACTGGTAGACAGCGCGGCGGTGATTGATGCTCTGAAATCGCAACACCTCGGAGGAGTCGCGCTCGATGTTTATGAGGAAGAGGAGGGCGTGTTTTTCGAAGATCATTCGGCAACGGCTCTGCAAGACGATGTGTTATCCCGCTTGCTAACGTTTCCAAATGTGTTGGTGACATCCCATCAAGCTTTTCTAACCGAAGAGGCCCTGCACGCGATTGCCGAGATGACGATCGACAGCATCGCTCGCTTTGCGCGCGGTGAAGCGATCGCTAGCGAGCGGACGGTTGTTTAGAGTATTCTCCAGCCGATTTCTGAATCCCAACGGGATTACGTATTCCAGCCTAGGGTTGGCACAACCCTAGGTGATAATGCCGATAAGATGATAAACCCTGACAGGGTTTTGGAGTGTGGATTCCGTATTCGAATAGGTTTAGGTTAAAACATTCGCAGGGGAAAATGCGTATGCCTCGCCTCCAGAACGCTTTCAGCGTTCATGTCATTCATGGATTGCATTCCAGGGGTTGTTCAACCCCTGGCTGGGATGCGTAATCCCGTTGGGATTGTGATGTTAAGATGAGATACATAATCCTAATGACATTAGGATTATGGGTGATGCATTAATGAATTTCTGTTGAAGAAATCTCGGAGCGCTCTTACCAATAAGTTGGAATACTGAAAATCCACAATTTCTTTATTCGAATCACTTGCCATAAGTAGACTTGCTTCAAAATCAATATCTATCTGAAAAATTTCGATTCCGCCTGCATCGAGAAAGATGATACTATGCTTTGGAGAAATCATCTTTAAGCTAATATCTCCTATATCTTGGATAGCTATATTATCATCAAATATTCGCGCAAGTTCATCAGTCTTTGCAGGAGATAAATTAAATCTCGCGTATTCCACATAAGGACTTTTGTCATCATTTGCAACTACGTTAGATTCGTGAATTGTAACAGTTATGGTTTTTGAATTCGAAAAATGCTCTCGAATTTTCATTCTCGAAATTGCTCTTTCTTTGACATAGGACGGCTTTTGTTTGCAGCCAATCATTGTGAAAGCGGCCATTAGATAAAGTATCTGCCTTCTGGAATAAGTTCGAGATAATGACATTTTTTTGTATTTTTTATTATTATACCGAATTCAAGCAGACGTTACAATTGTATGAGTCTGTGCCATTTTTGTCTCTTGGATTCAAACCGGAAGTGCGCGGAACGAATTGAAAAGCGGATCAGGAGCTGATTAAAGTCAGCACTGGTTCCACCGATCAAAATCGAACCCGTGCCAAATGAAATACAAACACCTGACCCGCGAAGAGCGTCATACC
>JANPMK010000108.1:0-1665 GCA_031422775.1 Akkermansiaceae bacterium
GGTATGACGCTCTTCGCGGGTCAGGTGTTTGTATTTCATTTGGCACGGGTTCGATTTTGATCGGTGGAACCAGTGCTGACTTTAATCAGCTCCTGATCCGCTTTTCAATTCGTTCCGCGCACTTCCGGTTTGAATCCAAGAAACATAAAGAGAATTACGACGCTGGCCAAGGAGGACAACATCGATGCCCATATCCCAAACTTTACATAAAGCAGGAATGATGAAAATACTAGAATAGGCGCCATGATCCGCGCATAGACTGTAAATTTTCTGATTCTCACGAAGTGTGTGGTCATTTTTCTTCCGAACGTTGGAGGCCTGGCAACTCGCTAACGGGAGCGCCCCTCCGCTTCAGGTTGAGGTTTGTCTCCAACCTCCGGCTTCGACTCTGGGCGGGTAGCGGGTTGCCCAGCGCCGGCTTGTTCTGCTTTTCTTTTCAGGTATTCTTCAAGGCCGAGATCATCCTTGTTGTCAGTCCTCGTGAAATCGCCGCCGTAATAATAAAACGGTCCTTGATCCTTCTCCCCGTCCGACGAAAGAAACGTGATAGTCGGATAAAAAACGGTCAGACCGTACTTATCTGCCATGGGAGACCACCTCGCAAAATCCTTATTGAAAGCATCGGTCATCCTTCCCTTAGCGTCATTCATGGGCGAATAGATAAAGCCATCGACCAAGATGCTTCTTGCTGCCAACTTCTTGAGGTCCGGGTAGCGCTTAAACAGAACCTCTCGAAAACACTCTTGGGGGGTCTTCGGCTCGCAGAAAACTGACCTCCCAGTGAAAAGGATGATTGGTTTTCCGGATTTTTTCGCCTCTTCGATTGCCTTTGGGAGGTCGTTAACGAAGGGATATTCCTCTGCGGCAATACATGCCCCTATTGAAATCATAACTATAGCTATTTGCGCCAACATGATGGTTATTTCTTAGCAGAACGTTAGATGTGATGTCACCGCGTTATTGAGGTGAACATGAAAAGAAATTGAAGAGCTGATGAGCGGTTGAAATCCATGGCTTGTTCTCCTAATCTTTGTCCTTTGGCTTTATTCGATCCAAGTGCTGCTTCCATAGAGAAATCGAATACTCTCGCTTCCCTTCTGTAGAATCCCACTGATAGTCGTAGCTCGTCTTGCATATTACGATCAGGGCAACATTAGCCCAGTAGCGGGTCGTCGCCATTCCTGCTAATGGATAATTCGCTCCCTCATGCATCGAGTCATCTGATAATGCGTCGATCAGGAATGGCACATCCTCAATAGTTCCATGTTCGATAAACCACTTAGCCGAATACGCTCGGTATGTCATCTGCGATCCCACAAGCCCACGGCGGATCGTCGCGGCATGAGTCCGGAAATCTTCCTTCGCTTGAAGGGCCGGAAGTAACTCTTCGGGGTCTATTAAATCCACCTTTGGCGAGATCCGATCAGCAGCCGAGCAAATAGAACACATGAGAAGAGCAATTAGGGCTATTGTTTTCATACAAAGGATACGACACACCAACGTGGGGTTTCTTAGAAATTTCTCGGAGATTGAGGTAGGGACGCCGATTTGCTCGACGCCCCCCTCGCAGATCCCAGCGTGCGGAATTACCGCACTAGGCTCCTCGGAAGACGCGCAAACAGAGCGTGGATTTGATTGGTTTGTTGATTGTGATTCATGCAGGTT
>JANPMK010000109.1:0-2768 GCA_031422775.1 Akkermansiaceae bacterium
TTGTAACCTCGGTTCCGTCGTTCTCGATTCACACATCAACCGCGATGGTGCTCTCGATCACGAAATGTTGAAGGAAACCATCACCGTTGCGATCCGTGCGCTCGATAACGTCATCGATATCAACTTCTACCCAACCCAAGCCGCGAAAACCGCAAACTCACGCCACCGCCCCATCGGCCTTGGCGTGATGGGTCTCCAGAACGCGCTCTACAAACGCAACCTCTCCTTCGCATCCGACGCCGCAGTCGAATTCAATGACGAGATGATGGAAGCCATCGCTTACTACGCTTACAGCGCATCTTCCGACCTCGCAGCTGAAGTTGGAACCTACTCCACCTACGAAGGTTCCAAATGGAGCAGGGGACTTCTCCCGCAAGACACCGTCGATCTCCTCGAAGACGAGCGCGGTCGCAAGATCGATGTCCCACGTGGTGGAAAAATGGATTGGTCCGTCGTGCGTGATAAAATCAAGAAACACGGCATGCGTAACTCCAACGTGCTAGCGATCGCTCCGACAGCGACGATCTCTAACATCATGGGCACCACTCCGTGCATCGAGCCGAACTACAAAAACCTCTACGTGAAATCCAACCTCTCCGGCGATTTCACCATCCTCAACACCGAGCTCGTTCGTGACCTCAAAAAAGCCAATCTCTGGAGCCCAGAAATGGTGGATCAATTGAAATACTTCGATGGTGAACTCGAGAACATCGACGACATCCCGGAAGCTCTCAAACAGAAACACAAAACGGTCTTCGGCGTTGGCTACGAATACATCATCGATGCCGCAGCTCGCCGCCAGAAATGGATCGACCAATCGCAATCGGTCAACCTCTTCCTCGCAACTCCGGACCTCAAAACCCTCTCACACATGTATCGCCGTGCATGGGACAAAGGCCTCAAAACCACCTACTACCTCCGCACCATGCAAGCCTCCGGCGTCGAGAAATCCACCCTCAACGTCCAAAAAGAACAACGCGGTCACATGGCGACGACTACTGCTGCAACAGCCGCAACCGCTGCTGCCAAGACGTTTACCGCTGAGCAGAAAATGGCGTGCTCCATCGATGCGATGATGAACGGTGGGGAGTGCGAGGCTTGTCAGTAAACCTTGCGATATAAAATCACAAAGGGCGGTTCTAACGAGCCGCCCTTTTTTTATTTACCGACTATCACTTCCCCTCAGGCATCAACAACCTAGGTTTCGTGCCACCCCAGATGGGATGCATTGGATCAAACAGATTTTTTCCATCGAGCATGACATGGTTTGTGGATGGATCGATAGGCAGGGAAGAGACGCTGCCATCTGTCCAAACCACGACGGCTTTGCCACGGAAGGGATCGTATTCGAATTCGCCTTGAGTTAAGCTTGCGGGTGCGATGGCGATGGGGCGGGGGATTTTGTCGTCGGTTCTAACGTTATCGACGTAGGCGAAGCCGCATTCGTCGTGTTTGATGGCTGCGCCGGGTAAATCATTCCCATCAGCCATGTGATTGGTGTAAGAGGTGGCGGCATGAAAGATATTTTCGTTCATACAAATACCCGAATGGATCATTTGTCTGAATCTCGCATTGGATGACCTTTTATCGAAATCATCTTTCAAATCTAGTTCATTAGGTGCGAGAAACTCGGTGACTGCCTTGGCAGTGGTTTCATCTGGAAAGCGGCCATATTCGGATTCGAATTCTTTGAGCGCTGAGGCAATTTGTTTCCCATTGTTCATCCCATAGCGATGGGCAGCAGTAGCTGAATCTCTTTTGATCCATTCATAGGAAATGACACTGAACACAGTGAAAAAAAGCACATAGCAGATGATGCGGATGAATAGCTTTTTATGCTTCTTGCAAAAAGGTAGAGCTGGTTCTGAGGGGCTATCCATTACTTCATCAATAGCGAATCCGTCATCGCTGGAAAGATAACAATAAGAGGATTAACCACTAAAAAACTGCCAAGCATACAACAACTGTAAGAGTCCCCGTCAACAGTACATTTCTAATTAAGCGATTGAGCGTAGAGTCAGCAGTGCGATTTCTGGGCGGCAGGCGATGCGGACTCGGATGCCCGTCGTGCCGATGCCGCGGGTGACGTGTATTTTTGCGTCGCCACTTTGCTTACTGTCGTAGATACCGTAAATGTATTTTTCACCATAGCGGACTTTTACAGGAGCGTAGCCGATGAGGGGGACACGGCATTGTCCACCGTGGGTGTGGCCGGAGAGTTGGAGCAGGAAGTTTTTTTCGCGGATGAGATGATCGAAATAGTCGGGCTCGTGGACGAGGGCGAGTGTAGGGGTCTTGTTGGCTATTCCTCGGAAGGCGCGGTCGGCATCAGGATGTCCGAGCCAAATGAAATCGAGTCCGGCGATGGCCAAGGTGTCGCCTTGGATATTGAGCCGGGTGTTCTCGTTGATAAGAAAAGTGATTCCCACTTTTTCGAATGAACGTTTGAGGTCGCGACCCTCCATGTTCCAGCCGTCGTGGTTGCCCATGATGGCAAAGACGCCGTGTTCGGCTCGGAGTTTGGCGAGGTGGCCGAGGAGAGGTGGGATGACGACCGAGTTGCTGGTTATATAGTCTCCGGTGAGAACGATGAGGTCGGGGTCGAGTTCGTTAACTCTTATGACCATCTCGGTGATAAGGACATCGTCATCATCGGGCCGGAAATGAAAATCGGCGAGGTGGACGACGCGCAAGCCGTCCAGGGAAGCGGGAAGATTGGGCAGAGGGATTTCTTTTTCTGTTAGCGAAAGCCAATCGGGTTCGATCAA
>JANPMK010000110.1:0-61696 GCA_031422775.1 Akkermansiaceae bacterium
ATTGTAGAAATCAGGGGCCGCGAGGTCATCGACTCACGCGGCAATCCCACCGTCGAAGTAGACGTTTATCTCGAAGGCGGAGCCGTTGGCCGCGCAGCTGTTCCTTCAGGAGCATCAACCGGCGAACACGAAGCACACGAACTCCGCGACGGCGATAAAAACCGTTACCTCGGCAAAGGCGTGCTCAAAGCCGTCGAAGCTGTCAACGAAACCATCGCCGGCGAACTCCTCGGCTTCGATGCAACCGAGCAAGCCTCGATCGACGCCGCAATGATCGAAATCGATGGCACTGCTAACAAAAAGAAACTCGGTGCGAACGCCATCCTCGGCGTTTCCCTCGCAGTCGCCAAAGCAGCTTCCGCACAACTCGGAATTCCGCTCTACAAATACCTCGGCGGCCCGAACGCAAAAACTCTTCCCGTCCCAATGATGAACATCATCAACGGCGGCGCACACTCCGATGCACCGATCGACTTCCAAGAATTCATGATCATGCCAGTCGGCGCACCAACCTTCTCCGAAGCAGTTCGCTACGGCGCAGAAGTGTTCCACGCACTGAAAAAAATTCTCCATGATCGCGGACTCTCCACCGCTGTCGGTGACGAAGGTGGTTTTGCTCCAGTCCTCAAAGATGCTGACGAAGCACTCGCCACCATCTGCAAAGCGATTGAAAAAGCTGGCTACAAAGTCGGTGACGACATCGCCATCGCACTCGACGTGGCTTCTTCCGAATTCTTCGACAAAAAGCTAAAGAAATATGTCTTCAAAAAGTCTGACAAATCCGTCAAATCAGCTGAAGAACTCGTTGCTTACTACGCAAAACTTCAGAAGAAATATCCAATCATCTCCATCGAAGACGGTTGCGACGAAAACGATTGGGCTGGCTGGAAAGTTCTAACAGACAAACTCGGTAAGACCACTCAACTCGTCGGCGATGACCTCTTCGTGACCAACTCCAAGTTCCTCCAAAAAGGAATCGATCTCGGTGTTGCAAACTCCATCCTCGTCAAAGTGAACCAAATCGGAACCCTCACCGAGACCTTCGACGCCGTCGAGCTCGCCAAGGAAAACGGCTACACCGCCGTCCTCTCCCACCGCTCCGGTGAAACCGAAGACAGCACGATCGCTGACCTCGCCGTTGCCACCAACTGCGGACAAATCAAAACCGGCTCGATGTCGCGCTCTGACCGTATTGCAAAATACAACCAACTCCTCCGCATCGAGGAAGAACTCGGCGATGATGCCGTCTACGGAATCAACAAACTCAAAGTGCTCAAAAAATAATCGTCATCCACGATTTCCCAAGAAGCCACGGTCCCTACGGATCGTGGCTTTTTTTATTAGGTAGGGCGCCGCCTATTCTCGGTGTTATTTAACAAGTATCTTTTTAATTTACGGGTACGTAGACTGTCGACTGATTTCAATAATCTACAACGCTCGTTCATTGCAGTGTCAGTATGAACACCGCTCACCCTGTATTTCTTCCCAAGCTTCTCAATTTCATGCTTGGAATTTAACCACTCTCCGCCCCATCCTCCCGCGCACACAACCATGGCTTGGCTTCTCCTCATTCTCCCACTCGTTGCCGCTGTATCAAATCAGCTTTTCCTACGCAAACTCGGCATCGCCCACCTCGTCTCTACCGCCTCCGCAGCGGTGACTTTTGGGATCGCGATCTGGCTCCTTAATAACGGCACCGAGCCAAAGCCAATTCATTGGGTATCGGTAAAGGATTTCCATATCGATATCGGCATCACCTTGGATAAGCTTTCCACTGGCATGATGATCGTGGTCACGGGCGTCGGCTTGTTGGTGCATGTATTCTCGTTGGCTTACATGAAGGACGATGCCTCCAAAGCGCGTTATTTCACCGGCCTCGCGTTGTTCATGTTCTCGATGACTGGAATCGTGCTCGCATCCAATTTCATCATGACCTTCATCTTCTGGGAATTGGTCGGACTCAGCTCCTACCTACTCATCGGTCATTGGTACCAAAAAGACTCCGCTGCAGATGCGGCGAAGAAAGCCTTCCTCACCAACCGCATCGGCGACTTCGGTTTCATGATCGGCATCCTCATGCTGTGGGCCATCACCGGAACCCTGACCTTCTCTGAAATGGAAATCCCCACCACCGTCTCCGCTGGAGTCCTCGGCGCGGCTCTGCTCTGCGTGTTCTGCGGTGCCATCGGAAAATCCGCTCAGCTTCCCCTCCATGTCTGGCTTCCAGACGCGATGGAAGGCCCGACTCCCGTTTCCGCTCTCATCCACGCCGCCACCATGGTCGCTGCGGGTGTTTACATGTTAGTTCGCGTCCAGTTCTCGCTTGATACCGAAACGTTTCAAGCTTTCGAAGGTTTCTCCGGAACCACCATCGCATACATCGGCGGCATCACTTCTCTTATGGCCGCATTGATGGCGACCCAACAGGACGATATCAAAAAAATCCTCGCTTACTCCACCCTCTCCCAACTCGGCTACATGGTCATGGCGGTCGGCCTCCTCGCAGGCGAAGCCGGGATGTTCCACCTCTTCACCCACGCATGGTTCAAAGCCCTGCTCTTCCTCGGGTCAGGTGCGATTATCTACGCCTGCCACCACGAGCAAAACATCTGGAAAATGGGCGGCCTCATGAAAAAAATGCCGATCACCGCGATCACCTTCGCCATCGGCACCGCAGCACTGATTGCGGTTCCCTATGTCACCTCTGGATTCTGGTCGAAAGAGGAAATTCTCTCTGCTGCATACAACGGAAATAAATTCTTATTCGTCATTGCCGTCTTCGTTGCTTTCCTCACCGCATTCTACATGACCCGCGCGTATGTCGTTACCTTCCTCGGAAAAACTCGTTCTGAAGATGCATCACACGCCCATGAGGTCGGCCCACTGATGTTAATTCCGCTCATCCTCCTCGCTGCGATGGCTGTTTTTTCCGGCTACCATTTCCTCTCCGATCCACTCTCCGCGATTCGCCCTCATCACAGCGCAAACAACATTGTGCTCTTCGCTTCTATCGGGACACTAGTTGCCGGCGTCGGCATCGGTTTCTTCCTCTACGCCGGAAAAGCCAAAGACCCGATCTCCATCCCTCTCTTCCGCAACCGTTTCTATCTCGATGCCATCTACGAAAAAGGCATCGTGAAATATTTCCAAGATGGCTTCGCCGCCATCGTTCACTTCTTAGATGAGTTCGTGATCAACGGCCTTCTCGTCGGCGGCTTCTCCCGCCTCGCCGAAACGTTTGGAAACGTCTTCCGCAAAGCCCAATCCGGCAACCTCCAAGCCTACGCCTTCACCTTCGGCCTCGGCGTCCTCCTCGTCATCTACTTCACGGTGTTCTATTGAAATTCAAATCTCAATTTTCAAATTTCAATTATCAATAGTTGTCGTTCTTGATCAAAGCCACGACAGGCAACTCATAAGATATCTCTGCGACCCTTTGCGACCTCTGCGACTCGGCGGTGAAAATTTCCAACCTCATTCCTACCACCCGCTTCGCTCCCAGCCCGACAGGTGAACTCCACCTCGGTCACGCTTACGCAGCGAAAGTCGCGCACGATCTCGGACGGCAACACAACGGACGTTTCCTACTCCGCCACGAGGACATCGATTCCTCACGCGTCCGCGAAGAATATTACACTCTCATCGAAGAAGACTTACGCTGGCTAGGCCTCGATTGGGATGGCGAAGCCCTTCGCCAAAGCAGCCGACAAGACGCCTACCGCAACGCCTTGGAAATCTTAAAACAGCAAGACCTGGTCTATCCCTGCTTCTGCACCCGCAAAGACATCCAACAAAGTCTCAGCGCACCACACGGCGCAGCGGAAAATATCTACCCCGGCATCTGTCGCAATCTTCCCAAAGAACAATCCGCCCAACGCATCGCCGCCGGAGAAGCCCATGCGTGGCGATTCAATTCTAACAAAGCCGCTGCATTACACGGCGAACTCACCTTCGAAGATCTCCGCTTCGGAAAAACCCGCGTGAACCCGAACGCCAACGGCGATGCCGTCCTCGCCCGCAAAGACATCGGCATCGCCTATCACTTAGCCGTCGTCGTGGACGATGCGTTTCAAAATATCACCCACGTCACCCGCGGCGACGATCTATTAGAATCCACCCACATCCATCGCCAACTCCAAGCCGTTCTGGGATTTCCCGAACCAATCTATCTCCATCATCGCTGCATCTGCGACGAAACTGGCAAGCGCCTAGCAAAACGCGATGACGCTAGATCGATCCGGACCCAACGCGAACAAGGACTCACACCCGAGGCGGTCTTAGATATGAATGAAGTGCCGAGTCAGAAGTGATCAGGGATTAGGCAAGAAAAAGATTAGATGCATTCAAAGGTTTCGATTTTGTCCCAAATCTTGAGGGCTAACTCTTCAAAGTCTTTGCGGGCATCATTGACTGCGCCCGCGTGACTACCAATGGCACCATCTGCTGCAGTAAGCTTGAAGATGGGTTTTCGCAGTTCTTGTGCCATAGGAATGAGACTGCGGTAGTGTTTGATAGTAGCAAGGCAATGTGGATCGCCAGTGACTGGTGATTCCGTTATTGGATTTTGGTTTAATACTGCTTCTCGATAGACTGAAGGAATACGTTTCACCCATTTGTCGTAGGCTTTAACAGGTCTATCGAGACGAACACCATACTGCTGACAGAGATATCCGATGGGCCACATCCCACCATCTGGCAAAACGAGATCAGAATGCTCTTTAGCATCAATACTAAGCTTCCAGTTTTCTATGCGTTTTTTCCATAGATTTTTCCAACTACGTAAGGTAGGACCTAGGTTCTTAAGACCCTGTAAAGAGAAAAGATCAGCGCCAAGCGGAATTACCACATAGTCCGTGGCAATTAATACGGAGCGATTGATTGCGCCTAGGTTGGGTCCGATGTCCACTAAGATAATATCAGCTTTCACCTCATTGGCACCAAGTTGCATGACTTGCCAAAAAGAACTGAGAATACGCATAGGTCGGTAAAGATTATTGTCTCCCATGCTGCTGGGCCATTCAGTAGAGAGTGTATCCTCAAAGCCAGAGAGTTCGACATCACCAGGAATGAGATGAAGATTGGACGAGATACGGCGCAAGAGAGGGCTTGCTATGTCACCTACCCCCGTCAGCGGTTTAACTGCTTGGTACATTGTTGAACCTGGCTTCGGATCATTCCAAAGGGCCTCAATCTTATCTTCGTCGAGGAAGGCAGCGGTAAGATTAGCTTGGGGATCGAGGTCGGCGATGAGGACTGATTTTCCCATCTCTGCTAGTGTCCATGCAAGGTGATAGATCAACGAGGTTTTGCCGACGCCGCCTTTGTTATTAAAAAATGTTAGGACAGGTGTGCTCATGGTTTTGATTTTATGATGGCAACCACAGCACTACTGCTAACGCCGAAGTCCAGTTGTGGATTGCCGTTTTTTTCAAGTTCCCTACGGGCGATAGCTATGCCGCGCCCGAAGGCTTGGATGTATCCGAAGGTTTTCAGGACATCACCGATATTCGGGTTACGATAATCAGTGATGCCTGGTTGACCGAAGTTATCAGGCGTAACATTACCGTAAGGACCTCCGGGACTGTGAATCTCGATGCGGTCGTTAAACCAATAGATGCGTATGGGAGCGTTCGTGCCCTCATAAGTACGATGTAGTACAGCATTGTAAAGAAGCTGTTGGATAGCCGGCTGAGGATAGGGCGTTTCTTTTTTGTGTGTAGCTGTAGAAACCGCATCTAAAGCACTGCGGTTGTGGGAACGAAGTTTTTCTTCTGTGCGACGCAATGTGTCTGTGATTGAACCACTGAGAGCCTCCTCATCGATCACTGGATCTGCGAGTTCATTGCCATCAATGCGAAGAAACTGAATGTAAGAGCCTTCCAGAAAGTCCTGCGGACTCTTGCCTATGGCCAGCAGACCAAGAACAGTCGGGGTAGGATCACTAGGCGAAACAATCATTTTACATGACGCAAGGCGTTCCTCATAAGTACGGTGGTTTTCCTCAAGAATGTCAGGCGCAAATGCGGAGGGAAGATATTCATTTAAGAAGATCGTTTTGGAAAGGTCATCCAATGTGGCCGTTGGAATAGGATAAATATCAAAAGGTAAATTCTTATGACGGCGCTTTTCATTAAGAATACGTTCCTCTTGTTCATTTGCGGTAGCTCGTCGTGGTCCTGTTCGTATCCATATGCGTCCTTTGTATTTCACGGGAGGCATATCCGATGGTGTTACAGTAACCACAGCCATATCAGCTCCTTTGAGATGACGTTTTTCCACCGTAATCACCGGCATAGGCAAGATGTTTCCATCTGATTTCATGTCAGCAAGTGTTTGCAACATTTCGTCGGTTACAACCAGATTAGAGGGAGATCCGTCATCCTTTGCTCCAATGAAAAGAACTCCTTCTCGGTTGTGATTAGGTAAATCGTTTGCGAATGCACAAATTGCCTCACGAGCCTTTGTGGAAACGTCACCACGGAGCGATTCCTTGCGTTCAGAAAGGTCAGACTCGATGTCGTTCAGGAGGGCTTCTAGTTCAGTATCAGAGTATCGTTGCATGAGTCACCATTATGAAGGTTTAATTGCTAGGAATTTGCTTTTACACCTTGCGTGGAGAATACACTGAAGAGCCGTCTGAGGAAGGGGAAATTGTAATGAAAAAAGGCGAAGGTCTTCAGAAAAGTGCATTTACAAACATTAAAAACTATTATCGGCCCCCTCCCCCTTAAAACACTCCCGCACGCATCGTAAAATCTCCAACGCACTCGGACTATCTCCGTGCACGCATAAGGTCTGAACATCCATCGGAATCACCTTTCCGTTCGTGGCAATCACTCGACCTTCGGTCGCTATCCTCATCGCCTGCTCAACCGCTTCATCGACATCCGTGATGACAGCATTCACTTCGCCTCTCGGGCAAAGCTCACCGTTTTCCAAATAACGTCGGTCGATGAATCCCTCCGCGAGCACGGGTAATCCCATCGCTTTTGCAGCATCGATCAACTGACCGGTCGGTGGCGCATAGATCAGCGGCTTCGACAAAAGCTCAACCACCAGCGCAGCAAAAGCCTTGGCTAGTTCGGAATCTTGGTTCGCCTGATGATAAAGCGCTCCGTGCAGCTTGATGTGATGAAGTGTGCCGGCGATTTTTAAAAGGCGTTTGATCTGATTCCGAATCTGCCCAATCACCACGTTCAGAGGAAGATCGAGAAAGCGCCTGCCAAAAAATTCGGGATCGACGTAACCCGGATGAGCACCGATCGCGACACCATTCGCCCTCGCCGCAGAAACCGCAGCGCGCATGCTTTCGTCATCTCCCGCATGACCTCCGCACGCAATGTTGCAAGAGCTGATCAACGACATGATTTCCGCATCCTGCTCTCCGCCCTCACCTAGGTCCGCGTTTAGATCGATTGTCCTCATGATGAAATGTTTCATTTTCCCGTCCCTAACAAAGCCAAGCCAGTCTGAAGAATTCCCAGATCACGTTGCAACTCAAACCACGCATGCCGCGCCTCTTCGATGGAGACTTCACGAAAACGAATCGCCGTCCCAGGCCACGCGCGAGCCATGAGTGGTAAGTCCGCGGAAATCACATGTCCGATCTGAGGATATCCCCCTATCGTCTGCCGCTCACTCATCAGCACGATAGGCTGACCGTTCGGAGGGACTTGAACCGATCCGAAAATCACCGGCTGCGAAACCATTTCACGCGGCTCTTTCTGTTCCAATGCCGCGCTATCAAGTCGAGTTCCCATCCGATCCGAAGTCGGACTCACACGATAAACCGTTTCCGCAAACTGACGACGCGCATCATCCGTAAACCAATGCGTCTGAATGCCACGGAGAAACCGCACTTCCACCTGCGGCAAAACCACATGCGGACACGCAACATGCCACGCTCCGGCAACGGGTCCCTTGCCAGCTACGCCAACCGCAAGTCTATCCCCCTGCCGCAGCTCTCGCCCACGAAACCCACCAAACTTCGCTCGCAAATCCGTGGATCGACTACCCAACACCACCGGCACATCGATCCCACCAGCGATCGCGATGTAACCGCGCAACGGCTGGGTCGGTTTTGATAGATCGATCACTTCGCCCGATTTCACAGAAATCGGCCTACCACTTCTCTCATCCTTCCAACCCACAAACGCGATCCTCGAGTCTTTCAAAAACTCCAGTTTCGGCCCCGCCATGGTGCATTCCAGCACCGCCGCATCATCGGCATTGCCCACGAGCCGATTCGCAATCGTCGCCATGATCGGATCCACCGCTCCGCCCGGAGAAACTCCCATCGCCTGATATCCATATCGTCCGTGATCCTGAACCGAAGTCATCGGTCCGGGCTCAAGGATCAAAACATCTCCATCCTCTATATGATTTTCCTCAACTGATGGAACAGCTTCATGTTCAAAACATTCCACTGCCTGAAATCGTACCTGATCTCCTGGCTCCAGCAGTGATGGCTTCTCTCGATTTAAATCAAACAACTGAACTGACGTCTTACCCAAAACATGCCAACCGCCCTGAGACGCGTTCGGATAAATCCCTGCCTGACTTCCAGCAATCGCCACTGATCCGGATTCCACTTTCCGCGGCGTAGGGAGACGCGGAATTCGAAGCTTCTTCGGCAAACCTAACAGATAAGGAAATCCAGGAGAAAACCCTATCGCCGCGACAGAATACAATGCACCGCTGTGGAGATCGATCAGCTCTTGAACGGAAATCCCCAACTGCGCGGCCAATCGATTAACTTCATCGCCTTTCCCATAGCAAACCGGAATCACAAACTCGGAAGATCGGATTTCCTCATCGTCCGGAATATCTTCAAACTGCAAATCGATGAGGTGTTGGTAAACCCGCTCACCATGCATGGGCTGAAAATGCACGGCGATGGTTTCAAAGGACACCACCATATCCACGATCTGCGCAATCCGAGTTTCCTCAATCAGCTTCCGCAATCGCAGGATGAACCGATGATTCCTTTCGAGATCACCCAGTTCGGCCTGAAACAGCCATGCAGAATCTCCCAGTTGTTTCAACCCCATGCCACAGAGTCTGGCGCAAAATCAGGCATATTCAAGCAAGTGTATATTTAGCTAATCAGAACAACCCTAGCCACTTCGCCACCATGCGCATCATGGATGATTCGGTGGTGAGGGTTTTCACTTCATCCGGTTTCACCCAACGTAGATCGTGCGATTCATCACTCACGATGTAATCCGTCTCGCCATTCGCACGCAGGACATAACGCACATCGTAATGCAAATGCGCCGACTCGCCTTTGCGCTCGGGGATGAGATGGATATCGATGTCGAAAATGCCTTCACCAACCGGCGAAAAATCTGTTAGACCCGATTCTTCTTCCGCTTCTTTCATCGCCACGGCGAGAACGTCGCTCTCTCCATCGGCATGGCCGCCCAACTGCAGCCAGCGATCCAGCTTGCGATGATGCGTGAGCAACACTTCGCAGCCAGTTGCATTCACCACCCACGCAGAACCGGTGATGTGACCTTTTTCCAATGAACGTTCAAAACAACGCGGTTCGGATTTCACGAACTCGCTGAAATCACGGATCACATCCGCCTCTTCCGGATGACGCGAAGCGTATTCAGAGAGTTGATTGAGAAGTGATTGACGGTGCACGCGGCGGATCATGTTCAGGCGTCACAAAAAAGCAAGCCGCCCCGGGATAAAACCCGAGGCGGCTTGTGATTTAAATAGCATTACGATCAAAGACCGCAGCTAGGATTACTTTTTCTTAGCTGCTTTCTTTTTCGCTTTTACAGTTGGCTGCTTTGGGCTGGAGCCATCTGCAATCGCTGCCTGTGCCGCTGCAAGGCGAGCTACTGGCACGCGGTAAGGCGAGCAAGAAACATATGCGAGACCGAGTTTGTGGCAGAAGGTCACGGAATCTGGATCACCACCGTGCTCACCGCAGATGCCAAGCTTGATGCCTGGCTTGGTCTTACGACCTTTGGCTACAGCGATTTCCATGAGCTGGCCAACACCTGAGGTGTCGAGCGAAGCGAATGGGTTTTTCGGATAGATGTCGTTTTCCTGATAGCTATTAAGAAACGATCCCATGTCGTCGCGGCTGACGCCGAGTGCGGTCTGAGTGAGGTCGTTCGTGCCGAAGGAGAAGAACTGAGCGTGCTTAGCGATTTCGTCAGCGGTGACACAACCACGTGGGACTTCGATCATCGTGCCAACGAGGTAATCGAATTTAACACCTTTAGCTGCTTTAACTTCTTTAGCTACGCGGTGGATAATTTCAACCTGAAGCTCAAGCTCACGAGCATAGCCAACAAGTGGAACCATGACCTCTGGCTGAACAGGAATACCTTTTTCTACACACATAGCAGCGGCTTCGAAGATGGCCTGTGCCTGCATCTCAGCAATTTCTGGATAGGAAATCGCAAGACGGCAACCACGGTGACCGAGCATCGGGTTGAACTCGTGCAGATCGTGAACGCGCTGCATGATTTCTTCCACTTTAACGCCGAGCTTCTTCGCGAGATCGAGCTGCTGCTCTTTGCTGTGAGGAAGGAATTCGTGAAGTGGTGGATCCAGAAGACGAATAGTCGCTGGCTTACCTTCGAGTGCTTTGAAGATTCCGAAGAAATCTTTGCGCTGATGCGGAAGGAGTTTCTTGAGAGCCTTCTTGCGATTCACTTCGTTAGTTGCGAGAATCATTTCACGCATCGAATCGATACGGTCACCTTCGAAGAACATGTGCTCAGTACGAGTGAGGCCGATGCCTTCTGCACCGAACGCAACTGCGTTTTTCACTTGCTCAGGAGTGTCTGCGTTGGTGCGAACACCCATGCGAGTTGCTTGCGAGCACCAATCCATCAGTTTGACGAAGTTTTTGAACTTCTCGGTGCTCTGGGATGATTTCTTGTTGAAGATCAGGCCAGTGATGATTTCGGAAGGCTCGGTAGCGAGTTCACCGCCGTAAACCGTTCCAGCCGTTCCGTCGATGGAGAGGTAGTCACCTTCTTTGAAGGTTTTACCACCTGCTTTGACGGTTTTCTTGTCGTAATCGACTTCAACACCGGAAGCACCGCAGACGCAGACTTTGCCCATCTGGCGAGCAACGAGAGCTGCGTGAGAGGAAACACCACCACGTGAGGTAAGAATACCTTCCGCAGCGATCATGCCGCGAAGGTCTTCTGGAGAAGTCTCAACGCGAACGAGGAGAACTTTCTCACCACGATGTGAAGCTGCCTCGGCGCGATCTGCATTGAGGTAGATTTTTCCAGAAGCAGCACCAGGACCTGCTGGGAGGCCTTTGGCAATGATGGTCGCCTTCTTGGTCTCAGCAATGTCGAAGACAGGTGCGAGGAGCGCGTCAAGCTGATCAGCAGGGTTGCGCATCACAGCGGTTTTCCAATCGATGAGTTTTTCTTTCACCATGTCTGCTGCGAACTTGAGAGCAGCAGCGGCGGTGCGCTTGCCGTTACGAGTCTGAAGCATGAAAAGTTTGCCTTCTTGGATGGTGAACTCGACGTCCTGAACATCTTTGAAATGGGTTTCAAGGATCTTACGAACTTTCATCAGTTCCTTGAATGCAGCTGGAAGTGCTTTCGCCATTCCTGCAACTGCGTCTGGAGTGCGGACACCTGCAACAACGTCTTCGCCCTGGGCGTTGACGAGGAACTCACCGTAGAGAACGTTTTCACCGTTTGCAGGGTTACGTGTGAAAGCAACGCCGGAACCGGAATTGGAACCCGTGTTACCGAAGACCATGGCCTGAACGTTAACGGCTGTGCCCCATGCTGCAGGGATACCATATTTACGGCGATAAACGATCGCGCGGTCATTCATCCATGAGCTGAACACAGCACCAGCTGCTCCTTCGAGCTGCTCCCATGGATCTTCTGGGAAACCTTTACCGGTGCGATCAAGAACGAGCTTTTTGAAGATCGCTACCATGTCTTTGTTGTCCTGAGCGGTGAGCTCGGAATCAACGATATCCTTTTTGTATTTTGCGTGTTTGAAAGATTCAATCGCGTGTTCAAACGGCTCGTGATCTTCGTTAGGAAGTTTCTGCACTCCGAGAACAACGTCGCCATACATTTGAATGAAGCGGCGATAGCAGTCCCATGCGAAGCGCTCGTTTTTGGTCGCTTTGGAAAGTGCCTCGACGGTTTTGTCGTTAAGGCCGAGATTGAGGACGGTGTCCATCATGCCGGGCATCGAGTCGCGTGCACCGGAGCGAACAGCGAGAAGAAGTGGGAAACCTTTGTCGTCGCCGAACTTGTAACCCATGATTTTTTCCATGTTGGCCACACCTGCTTCCATCTGGGAGCGGAGAACTTTTGGATAAGTTTTCTTGTGATCGTAGTAGTAGGTGCAGACCTCAGTGGTGATTGTGAAACCTGCTGGAACTGGAAGACCGATGAGGGTCATCTCGGCAAGGTTTGCACCTTTTCCTCCGAGCAGTTCTTTCATTTTTCCGTGTCCATCAGCTTTACCTGCTCCCCAGGTGTAAACGTATTTGGTTTCTTTAACGGAGGATTTCTTTGCGGCGGATTTCTTCGCGGCCGGTTTCTTGGCTACAGGCTTCTTCTTAGTTGGCATCGTATTGTTATTGTCGGGTTGGATGGCGCACCGTGATAACACAGAAACAGAGGGTTCCAGATGTCTCTGGCGCGGGGCGGCAGGCTATCAGGAGATGCCTTGCTGTCAACCGGCCAATTACCTGTAAAAAGGGAATTCAGCGGCTCATCTGGTATGCCTGAAAAATCAGACCCGGAACCAAAAAACACACGCTGGTCAAAATTTTGATATCGTTGATTTGAAACCGATAAAAGGTGCGGTTCAAAACCTGAAGCAAAGCGGCAGCGGTGAGAATGCAGTAGAAATAAGGGCGAGTCGTCTGCTCCTCTGCCTTCACGGCAAAAACCAAGGCAAAAGCACCCAACAAAGTCAGTGGCAATGCAATCTGCCATTCATCTGGAAAGCGACTTTTCTCATGTTCTTTGGCCCGTGCCCAATGCTCCACCGCCGCCGAGGCGATTGTGCAGAGCAATCCAAAACAAATGAACTCTCTCGATAAATAGAGTTCATCGAGCTCCAATGATGGCAGATAGACATGCGCCATCATCGAAATTCCAAACGCGAACGCAAATCCCGCCAACACATGCTTGGGGTAAGATATGTATCCTTCAGATTCTGCGGAAAAATTTGTTAGCGCAAAATAAACAATAACAAATACCCCTGAAATAAGCAGTCGCAGGTAAATTGCCGTCGGGAAAAAAATGACGATCAACAAGAGCGAAATAATCACAGCGCTGACAGCCGCTCTTGTCAGGCACTTGCGCATTTCTTGAAGTGGGTCTTTGGGATCTACCGTCATCGCACTTCTTAATAATTTTGCTGCAATCCTTACAGCCCACACCATCAAACCCATAGCAACATAGGCCTCCCATGGATGGTAGTTTACTCTCCAAGTCTTCGCAAAAAGAAATAGCCACAACATCGCGATCAGCGGGGCATCGATTCCCAGCAGATAAACGTATTGCCACCATGGCTTGCGAGTTCCTTCCACGGCGCAAACTTTCCAGCGAAAGTGTATAAACGCAAGAACTGATCTTCATCAGGCAACTATGCGAACCATCGGAGGGATCGGCGCGCCCATAGCCTCCGCTGTAGCGCGCAACAATTCCATTTCCAAATCATCGACCTTGCCATCATCCATCACTACCAACGAACAAAGGCGCAGAACCTGTTGTTTTACCAAGGGTGTCGAAGCATCCATTTTACCCAACGCTTCCGCTACATGCCCAAGCCCGACCTCAGTTTGATACGGCTCGCGTCCCGTGTGTTCGCGATATTCTTGGAAAGCTTTACCTAACACCCCTTCCCCGCCGGAAACACTACCGAAGGCCGATAAAAGATTCATCATCTCCGCTTCAATCTCGGCAAGTTTACGGAATTTGATCTTCGGAACCGGCACCATGCCCGTCCCAATTTCAACATGCCTGCGGATCACTTGTTGCAGCATGAATTCGAACATCTCCACTTGCCCGTCCGCTTCGATGAGTTCTTGGGTTATACTGATAAAATCCCGCGCCTCCTGTACATCCATTCTCCGCAACCAAACCAGTGAGAGATCAACCATGGCCAATTTTTCAATCGAGCTCTTTTGCGCCATTTTTTCACTCCAGCCGATGACTGAGCCAACATTTAAATCATCAAATCCACGCGCCCTGAGAATATTTCCAGCCAGTTGAAGCCCTTCTTGGTTCGCCGATACTAGCAGACCTAACAACAGTGACTTCGCGTGATCCTTGGAAAATTCTTGCCCGTCTTGTTCTAAGACAAGACCACTTCGGATTGATTCACCCACATGACTATCCATGCGCGTATCGTTTCCTAGAATCTCTGGACGATCACTCGCCGCGATTTGCTCAACTTTTCCCGCGAAGCCCATCGTGCCGTTGAACGCTTGATCACTATCCAAAACCTGTGCCTCTAACATTTGTCCATTCCAATGCGGATCGATCGCTTTGATGCGTTGATCCAAAGGTGGATGCGTCGCCATGACCGAGTTCAAACTGCTACCTGCAAAAAACATGTGTCGCGCTTCGGTGGCGGCAGGAGCCATGATGCGACCGTGTTCAGGAAATCCGCCGATCTTTTTCAATGCTCCCGCAATTCCATCCGGCAATCGGGTGAATTGCACCGCCGAGGCATCTGCCAAAAACTCACGTTGCCGCGAGATCGCTGCTTGAATCATCCTTGCAAAAAGAACCCCGACCGATCCCACCAACCACACCGCTAATCCTGCAAGGATCAGCGCCATAATTACTCCCCCAGCTTTCGAATCCCGTGAACCTCGGAAATGCCGAACCGATTGAAAAATGACGCGTCCCAACATCGAGAGCATCACCAGGCCGAAAATCCATCCCATCAAGCGCATGTTGAGTTTCATGTCGCCGTTTAGAATATGACTGAACTCATGCGCGACGACCCCTTGCAACTCCGCGCGATCCAACCGTTCTAACGTTCCGCGCGTCACTCCGATCACCGCATTAGCTGGATCTGTTCCAGCTGCAAACGCGTTGATCCCGGGTTCATCATCCATAATCCAGACCTCAGGAATAGGCACGCCAGAAGCAATCGACATTTCCTCAACGACATTCAACAGACGTCGCTCGTAATGATCTCTGGTATTCTGCTCAATCGGCCGGCCACCGAGACTTTCCGCAACGACTTTTCCACCAGCGGAAAGCTGTGAGGTTTTCGAAACGCTCCCGATAACAATCACAGAACCCACCACACCAGCGATGACTAAAAAGAGCTCCAGATTCCACCAACTCATGGCTGGCGTAGGAGTTATTAGATTAGAACTATCCGTGTAACCTGCACCATAGTGCATAGCTACGGTGGCGAGAATATACATCACCAAGATCACGCCGAGCACAGCTAAAGCGAACCACCAAACCAGCAAGCGGCTCGATTTTCTAGCACGTTCTTGTGCCTCGAAAAAGTTCATCGATATGAATTAGGTGACGGAGTTCAGAACTGAACCTTGGGAGCCACACGCTCTGCGGCAGCTTCAATTTCAAACAATGCCGCTTCTTGGAAAGAAAACATTCCGGCAATGATGTTGTTAGGAAAAACCTCACGTTTGTTATTAAACGCAAGCACCGAGTCGTTATAGGCTTGGCGTGAGAAGGCAACTTTGTTTTCCGTGGTCGTTAACTCCTCGGTGAGCTGCATCATGTTCTGATTCGCTTTGAGATCGGGGTAAGCCTCAGAAACAGCGAACAAGCGACCCAGCATTCCACCAAGTCCAGCCTCGGCCTGACCGAGTTGGCTCAACGCTGCTGGATTTCCCGGGTTTGCCGCAGCTGCAACACGTGCATCGGATGCTGAGTTTCTTGCTGCGATGACCGCCTCAAGCGTTTCGCGCTCATGACCCATGTATGCCTTGGCAGTTTCGACCAAATTCGGAATCAAATCATAGCGGCGCTTCAACTGCACATCGATCTGCGAGAATGCATTTTTATACATGTTCCGCAACTGCACTAGGCCATTGTATACACCCACGGCAAAAATACCGATGACTGCCAGCAATCCGATAACAACTACTACAATAATCAAACCTGTGTTCATAATGGCGAAATCTTTAATCTACCTATAACTCGATGGCTATTTTAAAATTTCAACAATTTATTAACGTCCGCGACCACGGCCACGGCCACCACCGCCCCACATCGGCTGACCACTCAAGAGACGCTCCTTCATTTCCGCAGGAATCGATTCTGTGGAATTGATATAATCCGTTGCAGCGGCCTTGTCCTCCTGCATCCAACGAGCCGCGAGAACTCCCGTTGCACGACTCCGATCACCTTCATCGCTGATCATTCCAGCCACTTCGACAAGCTCCGCTGGCGGCGTGCTGCGATTGCTCCAAATGTAGCTCTCTGCTGCACGGTCTTTTACCTCGGGTGATGTTTGCGTCTGAATGAAATTTAACGCCGCTGCCGAATCCGCAGACGCCCAAATCGGCATTACCTCACGCATCGAGTCACGCTTCGATTCATCATCCAATGTATTTAGCCAATCCATCGATCCTTTAACATCCGTCTTTGCATAACTTTTAGCGACTATCGGAGCAACATCGGCACGCGCTTCGAGATCGGTCATTTTTCCAAGTTCAGTTGCAGCTAATGCGGGATTACTGATGGACAATCCCTCAATCGCTGCCGACATGGCCGCAGCGCGCTCGCTTTCAGGCAGGCTAGCCACCCAAGTCGCGGCTTCATTAAAATCCTTCTTCGCCCATTGTTTGGCGATGCTTTCATAAGCTTCGCCACGAGCGTCCTCTTTCATCTCAGCTACCATACTAGCTGCTTTCATGGGATCTGATTTCGCAACTTCGGAAACCACCGTGCTCATGGCTGCCGAGCTATTGCTAGGTAAAGCCGATGCCCAAGCCATGGCTGCTGCGGGGTCTTGCTTCGCCCACTCGCTAGCAATGATTTCTGCTGGTCCTTGCGCGCCCATGCCACCAGTTCCGCGACCGCCCATCATATTCATCATTGCGAACTGCGCAGGATTTTCTGAATAATATTTCGCAGCATTTACTGGATCTGTACTCGCCCAGCCTTGTAATACCGTTGGCCTAACAAACGCACCACCAAACCCCATGGTATCGGTGTAAGCCATCGCCGCGGTTGGATCCACTTCCGCCCATTTTCCGAAAAGTAAAACCCCAGCGAGAATACGCTCATTAAAGGGTAAGGCTTCAAGCTTATCTGCCTCGGCGGAAAATTGACCGGGTCCTAAGTTGGAATAAAAATCCAACAATGACTGCACCCGATTACTCTGGCCGGGTTGGCGATAGATTTCATCGATGCTTCGTGTTTTCTTGTCGTTCTTGGAACCGCGTGACGAATCCAAACCGCCACGATCTGAGCCGCGAGTGAGCATTTGTGATTCAATGGCGGCCGTGTCCGACTCCGAAGCATCCCCCGTTTTTCCTATCCCAAACCCCACACCCAAACCAATCGCCAGCGCGGCACCCGGAATCAAAAAAGTCGTTTTCATAAGATCCGTCCAAAACCCCGCTTCCTTTTGAAAGTTGCGCAGAGACATTTCTACCCAAAAACAAAAAAGCCGCATCGTAGGATGCGGCTTTTTGTAAAAATGAACTGAAAGGCGAATTAACGTTTCGAGAACTGGAAGCGGGCGCGAGCACCTGGCTGACCTGGCTTCTTGCGCTCTTTCATACGTGGATCACGTGTGAGGAAACCTTGAGGCTTCACCAAACCGCGGTTTGCGGGGTCGACCTTAGTAAGGGCGCGGGAAATCGCGTGACGAATCGCAATCGCTTGCGCGTTCTTACCACCGCCTTTGACGATGACTTGGACATCAAACTTATTTACCATGTTGACCACTTGGAAAGGGGCGATGACGGCGTTTTGAAGGTCGATCGTTGGGAAGTATTCTTCGAAAGTAAGACCGTTGATGGTCATTTCTCCGGTACCTTCGGTAACCCGTGCGTGGGCAACAGCGGTTTTACGGCGTCCGGTGGAACTATGAGTGACAGTAGCTGGCATAATAATTAGGAAAATTTAAGTTAGCGAACTTCGTGTGCAACAGGTTGTTGCGCTTCGTGCGGGTGAGATGGGCCGGCGTAAACTTTCAGTTTGCCGAATTGTGCACGACCGAGACGGGTTTTAGGAATCATTCCCCAAACAGCACGCTCAACCATCATGGTAGGACGACGCTCACGGAGTTTGTGTGGAGTTTCAACTTTTTTACCGCCAACGTAACCGGTGAAACGGGTGTAAATCTTTTCGGTTTCTTTGTTTCCACTCAATACGCATTGATCGGCATTGATAACCACGACGAAATCGCCTGTGTCAACGTGAGTGGTAAAAATCGGCTTGTTCTTGCCACGCAGTAAGCGTGCAGCTTCTACAGCAACTTGGCCGAGAACTTTGCCTTTGGCGTCGATCACGTACCATTTGCGTTCGACTTCGTGTGGCTTGGCGGAAAATGTTTTCATTTCGATGTAATAAAGGAACTTTTTGAGGACTTGAGATCGCCCCCAACTGAAGGGGCGCGAAAACTAGGCAGCCGGTTGCTACCTGTCAATCGGGAAATCTTGAGAATTTTCTAAATCTTTTCCACCCCCCTTAAAAGCTCCTATTTAAAAGAATTTGATGTTCGTGAAATTTCTCTCGCCCAAGCCTCCCAAGCCGCCCAATCTCCGCGCGCTATGCTCAAAGCTGGAATTGTAGGTCTACCAAACGTCGGAAAATCCACCCTTTTTAACGCGGTTACACGCACTCGTAAGGCGGAGGCGGCGAATTATCCGTTCTGCACGATCGACCCAAACGTCGGAATCGTGATGGTTCCTGACGAACGCCTCGCCGTGCTTTCCAAAATCTCCGGATCCCAGAAACTCGTCCCAACTGCCATCGAGTTCGTCGATATCGCCGGCCTCGTTGCTGGGGCTTCCGAAGGTGCCGGCCTCGGAAACAAGTTCCTCGCCAACATCCGCGAGACCGATGCGATCGTCCAGGTCGTTCGTTGTTTCCAAAACGATGACATCATCCACGAACTCGGCTCCGTCGATCCAATCCGCGACATTGAGATCATCAACGCCGAGCTCATCCTCGCCGATATGTCCGCTCTCGAAAAACGCCGCCATACCCGCGAGAAAAAAGCCAAAGGCGGAGATAAGGAGTCGAAAAAGGAAGTCGAACTCATCGACATCATCATGCCTCACCTCGATCAGGGCAAACCTGCTCTCACCATCGATTTCTCGGAAGACGACCTCGAGATCGTGAAAGGATTTTTCCTGCTTTCATCCAAACGCACCATATACGCCTGCAACGTTGCCGAAGACGAACTGGCATCTGCTGTTGAAAATCCAGACTCGCATGTAGAAGTCGCCAAAGTGCGTAAATTTGCTGCCGAACATTCCGGTGCAGAAGCTGTTGTGATCTCCGCCCGCATCGAAGAAGAACTCTCCGATCTATCCCACGAAGAAGCCGCTGAATTCCTTGCCGATATGGGAGTGAAAGATTCCGGTGTCTCCAGCCTGATCCGTGGGGTCTATCATCTACTCGGCCTGCGCACTTACCTGACCACCGGCGTCCAGGAAACCCGCGCGTGGACTATTACCCAAGGCGACAAAGCTCCTGCTGCCGCTGGAGTCATTCACACTGATTTCGAACGCGGATTCATCGCCGCGGAAATTGTGCACTATGACGATCTCGTCGCTGCTGGGTCAAAAGCCGTTGCAAAGACAGCGGGCAAAGTCCGCATCGAAGGGAAAGAATACGTCGTCAAAGATGGCGATGTGATTGAGTTCCGCTTCAACGTTTAATCAGCGGATTGACTCACTTATTACGACCATCGGTTTTGTCGTCAGCGTCCGTTGGCGCGTCTTTTTTAACGTCCTCTTTGTTGACAATTCCTTTCAACAAACTCTCCCCCGTATCTTTTTTATGACGGGAGTTTGCCCCATAGAAAAATGCAGTAGCAACCATAATCAGGGCAAATAGGATGAATCCAGATCCAATCGTGACCGCTTTAGATTCAGAAAATTCATCGCCTTTTCCAGATTTTGCCGGCCTCTCACGTTTCTCGGGCCGATCTTCCTTGTCTGCTCCATCCTTCTTAGCTTTCTCTTCCTTCTTCGCTTTCTCTTCCTTTTTAGCCTTCTCTTCTTTCTTAGCCTTCTCTTCCTTTTCAGCTTTTTTCTGCTTTTCAGCTTCCTTTTCAGCTTCCTTAGCCGCTTTCTCTGCGCGCTTGTTTAATCTGACCGGAGACAAGTCAGGGAGTTCATCTGGGCCATCATCGTCCACGTCTTTTTTCTCAACTACTTCGGTAACGGTCTTCTCTGGGATTTCCTCTG
This sequence comes from Akkermansiaceae bacterium, assembly GCA_031422775.1. Lineage (GTDB taxonomy): Bacteria > Verrucomicrobiota > Verrucomicrobiia > Verrucomicrobiales > Akkermansiaceae > Luteolibacter. The sequence continues at coordinate 20,393 of JANPMK010000110.1, forward strand.
CTTTACTATCCTTTTCTTCAGAATCCTTATCTTCACTATCTTCACTTTTTACAGATTTTGCCTCAGCTTCCGTTTCGGCGGCCAATACGGCCAACTCTTCTTCATTGAGCACAAATCCAAATTCCACATCTCCGAGTTTTACGGTCATTCCCGTATGCAAAACCACCGTTTGGTGACGGATACCGTCAACCTTGATGCCGTTGGTCGATCCTACATCGATCAACTGATAACCACCCTTCACCCGACGCATCTCCGAATGTTTGCCCGAAACTGAGCCACACCCGACCACAATATCGTTATCTTGGCCGCGACCAACGGTGACGATCTCTCGATGTAGGTCAAAACGATAAGGCTGTGGGCTATGTTCTAATACGGTAATGGTGACGCGTGGCATGGAAATATGGGGTAATGAAGATACCCCTATCGTATAAATTCGCATTGTGCAGCAGTAAATTCGACCATTCTCATAATTCTTTCCAGTTGCCAGCCGAGCAAGCATCTGCTTCCTTTCTCACCGTTATGTCAAATGCTACCAACGTCCTCTCCACCGGAATTGAAATCATCGGCTCCATTCGTTTTTCGAATGACATGATCATCGATGGAAAAGTCGAAGGTCAAATCACTTCAGATAAAGGCAAAGTCACCATCGGTGAGAATGCCCAAATCAAAGGCGATATTACTGCAGGCGAGGTTAAAGTTTTCGGTAAAATCGAAGGGAAAATCACCTCTCACCGCTGCGAGCTCAAAGATAAATCAAAAATCACCGGCGACATCAAATCCAAGGTGTTCTCCATGGAAGAAGGCGCTCAATTAACGGGTCGGACAGAAATCGGAGGCTAATCCGCATCTCCTCTATCACTCTAACATCAAAGCAAATCTCTCGATCTCGAGACATCTGCCAGTTGTAGCATCAGCCGCAACGATAACTCCACAGAGCTTCACCGCACCTTCCGCTATAGGAAAACGCGTGGGCATTCCGGTTTTAAACCGCCAGACCACAGATTCCACGCAACGCCCGAGCACCGATCTCTCAGGGCCGCACATTCCTGCATCTGTTAGATATCCCGTCCCACCTGGAAAAATGGTTTCATCTGCCGTTTGCACATGAGTATGAGTGCCAACCACCAAAGTCGCTTTCCCATCTAACATCCTACCCATTGCAATTTTCTCGGAAGTTGTCTCCGCATGAAAATCCAAAACGATGACATTCACTCCCAGCTCTTTTAGCCGGTTGATCTCATTTTCCACCGCAATGAACGGATTATCCAAAGGCGGCTGCATGAAACTTCGGCCCTGTGCTTGGATCACAGCGACTTTACATTTCCCCGTTTCCAACACCACGCTACCGTTTCCGGGAGTGCCTTCTGAATAATTGATAGGCCGCAGCAAGCGTGGCTCACCCGGAAAATAATCCACAATCTCCTGCTGATCCCAAACATGATCACCCGTGGTAATCACTGCTGCACCGGCGCGCAGTAAATCTATACTGATCTTCGGTGTAATCCCTTTACCACCTGCTGCATTCTCCCCGTTCACGATGACAAAATCGATCCCATGCTGCGCACGAATCTCAGCCAAATGGCTAATCACTGCCTGACGTCCCGGCTCGCCTACAATATCACCTAAAAATAGGATCCGGATCGGCTCTGCATCTTTTTGTATCTCGCTCATCGGAAACTAGTTGTTCGTGATTCAACCTTACAGACAACCCAAAACATCCAGAGAGGCTAATTCTTTGGCAAGGGGGCAGTCCGAAATCGCTCATGTTGAAAACGAATCATGTCATCAAATGGCGCAAAACAAACGGAGCGTTGTGACCATTCCAGCGCTGACTTGCGGTCACCTTGGGCAAATTTCAACTCCCCCATCGTATCTAGGTATGCCGCTTGCTCGGGTGACATGTTGATCGCCTCAATTAAATATTTTTCCGCCTCAGCAAGTTTGATACCAGCACGCGATGCAAACCATGCCGCCGTGTTGCGCGAGTTGTGCGATTTCGGATATTTTTCAATAACCCCCACAATTAAATCCCAAGACTCCATAAACCACGCTTGCAGCTCTTTGTCTAATCCCACCTCTCTCAAAGCAGGAAAAAAATTATCAGCCAAAACCCCATCTGGCATAAAATCCTGATGGATCGTCTTCAATGTTTTTAGCGCCCGCTCTTTATTTTCAGGAAGGATAGACATCGCCCTTGAAAGATCTGCGTTCATCCTAGCTTTCGCAAATATGTCGATCGAACTGTCACGATATTGTTGGCTCGCGTTGATGTGCACAATCACCTCATAGCAAGAAGCTGCTAACTTCCAGTTTCTAATCCGAATGTTTTTTTGCGCGCACATCTCTAATACTGCTAGAAACTCAGCATTTGTCGGATCCGCCTCCAACGCCGCGCGCCGGAACCACACATCAGCACGCTCAAAATCTCCACCATAAGCATAATATGCTCCAATCTGCATCGAGCTAGCGGCCGATCCAAGAGCCAACTTATCTGCCATTTCATCATGCACTTTAGCTTCTTTCTCCATCCCTCCACGGCGCATCGTAGCTGCCATATGCGCGTGAATTTCTGGCGAGGCGTGCTTCTTATCCTCGGTCAATTTGATTAAAATTTCAGCTGCCTCTTTCCAACGTCCCGCAGCGGTCAAATATATATCAATCGATTCCCAAGTTGCCGTGTCTTTGCGTTTCTCATCGAGTATATCCCATGCCTTTAAAGTGTTTTTTGCATCTTGTTGGGAAATACAAAGCTGCATAAACTGTGTAGCCCGCTCCATCTTGACATCTCCATCCTTCTCATTCACCACAACTTGCCAGATCCGATCAATCCACTTTTCGCGCAACTTACCTGAGCTGCTGTTCATCTTGAATATCGCTAACATGGCCTCAAGCGCCTCCCGATCTTTCATTTTAGGATCGATCTCCCTAATCCAGACTAACCAGTCCATTACCTCGGCCTCTTCACCTAGCGCCGCGGTAAATACTTCACCCCAGCGCTCTTCGTCTTCACCAGCCCATTTCGAAAGATGCTGGATGGTGTAATTTGGCGCTCCTAGATCTCCCATAAATAATCTTGAGATAATTTCCCAATACACCTCGACATCGTCTTTTCGAATCACGGTGAGATGCTCATCAAATGCTTCTTCGAGCTCTTTTTCTAACCCCCGCTTTTCCATGAAAGACGCCATCATCGCCAATTCCATCGTAACGATATCATATTGTTCTCCGCTTTTGATCTGATCAAATTTCACCTTTACCCATTTATTAAAATCCGGCTTTTTCGGGTCTAATCCCAGAGCTTCCAGCGCTTTATCAATCTCCTCTCGGGAAATATAATACACATAAGCCATAAGTGGATTCTCCTTATGCTTTACCTTTTCCACTAAGGAAAACTTACCCAATGATGCCAGTGATATCACTCCATAACTTCGCTGCAATCTGCTGTTAGATTCTAGCGATTTTATAAGTGGATCAAAATCTTTTTCGTCAACCTCTTCACCACGCCAGCGCTCCAAGGCAATATCAACATAAGCACTTTGTGCGCGCTGCGGGTTTTCATGTTGCTGACCTGGCGCATTATTCAACTCCAACCACGGGACAGGATCTCCTTTAAACACTTTAAGTCCGGCCAAGATCTGAAGCTGATTCGTTTCCTCTGCATTCCCGATCGCACCATCCAAATCACCTTTTGCCCGTAATAAATATCCTTTCCATACCTCTGGTTTCAACGTCTGGGGTGGTGTGAGGTTTGCGAGTTGATGATCCAGTTGACCCATACTCCGATACAGACAAGCCAATGCCATTAACTCGTTATGATTCAGTGGTGCCATGCGCAACAGCTCAATCGCTAGATCTACATCCTCCTCCACAATCGCCTCCCGAGCCGAAAACAACGCAACGTATTCAACCGCTGACGCCAACTTAGACTGCTCCTCCGCATTTTCCATCGAGTACAGCTTCAACATCTGAAAATATGCCTCCTCCTCTTTCAACTGCTCCAGAAGACTCAATTTATCCCTCGTTGGCGCCTTTCGGTAAGATTCAATCAATGACAATATGCTCTCCGGCGTATTTTCTGTAATCCTCAGTTCCACTTTATCAACAGCATCCCTCGCTCTCATCGCAACTTCAGGATCGCTCGATAAAATCGCTTCCCGCAACGCTGGCAATGCGGCATCACCTAACTTCCACAACTCTCGAGACGCCTTCTCCCTAACCCTAAATGTATCCGAAGATAAATCTTTGATCCAAGTCCCAGCCTCGTCCTTCTTGAGATCGGCTGATACAGGAATAACTAAAAAGCATAAGCCTACCAAATGAAGGAAAATGAGCCTGAAAATAACTTTCATATGAGATCAAACATGAACCGCTGGATAAATAATTCAAGCCCCAGAAAAAAGAAAACCGCTGTGCCGTCCTTGGAGCTATGAGCCACGTTCCGTTCGCTCAACAAGTGGGATCGTCTAATGGGTTGCATGTCTTCCTAAGAAGGCATGACAATGGCCCATCGGATATTGATCCCGTATTTTAATACATCGGTCCGGGCATGCTTCCAAAACGGTCGAGCACAGCAGTAGACCGCCAAACTATCGCAGACCGCGATTTGCGCAAAGAAAATTTTAGTAATCTCTCAGGAAAACATTTCCACGCAGATCACAGCTTGCAACCTTTTCAGTCATCTCTCATCCTCAGCCCGTGTCCCATACCGCCGAGAAATCCTTCGAACTCATCAAAACCGCACACGAGCGCCAACGCCTCGCGCACGCTTTCCTGATCACCGGCGCTCTCGGCAGCGGCAAAGAACAACTCGCCTCCCGTCTCATTTCACTCGTCAACGGATCGCCCGACAGCGGCGGCATGGATCTCTTCGGCGAACCAACCGAAGAAAAAATCCTCCCGCTCGACGAACAGGAAAACGGCTGGGTTCGCATTCTCCGCCCCCGCTCCAAAAGCCGCCAAATCTCCGTCGACGACATCCGCGATCTCGAACACACCCTCCACCTCGCCGCGCCATCCGGTGAAACCAAAGTCGGGGTCATCGTCGATGCCGATCGCATGAACGACAAAGCCCAAAATGCTTTCCTGAAAACTTTAGAAGAGCCGCCAAACCGGACTCTCCTCATGCTCCTAACCACCAAACCTCAGCGTTTGCTCCCCACTATTCTCTCTCGCTGCTTTCAGGTAAACCTCCTCGGAGGCCGCAGCCTCGATCTCGATGGCGGTGAAGAACTCGTCGCCGCGCTCAACCAAGCCGCCAAAAAAGGGTTCGGAAATCCCATCGCCGCTCTCCACCTCAAAGCCGTGTTCGCCGATTTCCTCGCTGCGAAAAAATCCGAGGTCGAAGCCGCCGCCAAAGCAGCTGCGAAAGAAGAATCCGCCGCCTATAAAGACGCGACTGATGGAACCTGGCTCAAAGCCCGCGAGGATTTCCATGATGCAGCCGCCCAAGCCGATTACCTCGAAGCCCGCGGCCGCTACCTCGATGTCATCCTCGCATGGCTCGCCGATATTATCCGCATCAAAAACAATGCAGGCGGCCTGGATTTTCCCGACTCCGCTCCCCTCCTCAAAACCATCGCCGATTCCGAGAGCATCCTCAAAATCAGCCAACGCCTCGATTCGCTCGAACGTCTGCGCCAAACTCTCGAAACCAACGCTTCAGAACCGCTCGCCCTCGAGGTTGGTTTCCTCAAAACCTTCGGCTAAACCCTACATACCTTGTGAATTTCTTTATAACAGGCACAGATACCGGCGTTGGCAAAACCTACATCACCAAGCTCTTGGTCGAGTCGCTTCGCGCCGATGGAAAATATGCCGTCGGCTTCAAACCCATTTCCTGCGGTGATCGCGATGACGCCGCCATCCTCGCCGCCGCTTCCGGAAACCTCCCGCTCGACGAAGTCAACCCGCTCCATTTCTCATCCGGAGTCGCGCCATACGTAGCAGCCCTTTTAGAAAACAAAACCATCAACCCCGCTGAGATTCTCGCTTCTTACCAAACGATCTCTGAAACATACGATCCCGTCATCGTCGAGGGTGCAGGCGGCTGGGAGGTCCCCATCACCGAAACCTATTTCGTCTCAGACCTCGCCAAAGACCTCAACCTCCCCGTCATCCTCGTCGCCGCCAACCGACTCGGCGCACTCAATCACATCCTTCTCACCCTAGCCGCCATCGAAGCCAAAGGCCTGAAATGTGCGGGCATCATCCTCAACCAACTCGAAGATGAAATGGACACCCCGATGATCACCAACAAAGGCATCATCGAATCCCTAACAAACGTCCCGCTCCTCGACCACATCATCCACAACCAAGACTTCCTCTCCCCAGAGTTAATGGACGTCCTCATAGGTTAGTGATCTTCATTGAAAGTTGAATGACCTGTGAGCATTAGCGAACTATCCAAATCAACATAGTCTATCCTCATAGCCGCAAGGCAAATTTGAAACTTGAAACTTATGCCTGCTAAAAACTTCCACGTCCGCCAAGCCGCAGTCTCCGCCCTCCGCGCATGGGCGAAAGGCCACGACTACGCGGAAACTTTGGTCGATCGCCACGCCCAGCGTCGCATGCTTTCCTCCTCCGATCGCGGACTCCTACAAGCCATCCTCTTCGGCGTCCTTCGCCACCGCCGCGTTCTCGATCACTGGATCGGAAAACTCCGCCAAGGCAAACTCGATGCCGATACCCGCGACATCCTACGCGTCGGCCTCTGCCAGATCCTCATCCTCAACATCCCCGATCACGCCGCCGTCAACGAAACCGTCGAAGCCGGAAAAACCAGCGTCCGCCCTCTCATCAATGCCGTCCTGCGCAAAGCCATCACTGACCGCAACCGCCTACTCGAACAACTCGACGACCTTTCTACCCCAGTCCTCCACTCCCATCCCGACTGGCTTTACAACCGCTGGCGCAAATCTTTTGGAAAAGCCAAAGCCCTCTCCATCATGGAGTGGAACAACCAACCCGCCGAAACGTATTTCCGACTCAATCCCCTCATCCCAACCAATGCCGAAATCCCCGGAACTCCCTGCGAGCACGCACCCGATTACTTTTTGTTAGACGGGAAAATTCCTACAAAACTTCTCGCTGAAGGGAACCTCTACATCCAAGACCCCGCTACTCGCCATTGCGTCGAACTCCTCAAACCCAAACCCGGCGAAAAAATCCTCGATGCTTGCGCCGCTCCCGGCGGCAAAGCCTTTCTCATCGCCTCCGCCCTCGGCAGCGGCAAAGGACTCACTTGCACCGATTCTAACGAAAAACGCATCCCTCGCCTCGAAGAAAACCTCGCCCGACTCGGCATCACCGCCGATGAAATTTCAGTCCACGACTGGTGCAAACCCGCACCGGAAAAATTCTACCAAGCCTTCGATGCGATCTTGTTAGATGTGCCTTGTTCTAACACCGGCGTGATCCGCCGCCGGGTCGATGTCCGATGGAGACTCCAAACCACCGACATCGAGCAACTCACCGAAATCCAAACCGCCATCCTCACCAACGCCCTCCCCTGCCTCAAACCGGGCGGCCGCATCGTCTATTCCACCTGCTCCATCGAAGACTCAGAAAACATCGAACTCGTCACCGCCTTCGCTGAGAAACACAACCTCCGCCTAGGCAAAACCATCCAAATCACCCCCATCGATCACCACACCGACGGCGCCTTCGCCGCCATTCTGACTAAGCCTTGAACCAAGAACCAAGAACCTCTCATCCCATGAAAAACAACATATTCACGTTTTCAGCATTTGTCGTCATCTTCTCACTAATCGCCGTCGTAGCCATGCTAGTGTATCTCAGCAAAACCTCCGAATTCTCCCGCGCCTCTGGCTCACCAACTAGCCTACCACCCGCTTCCGCCCTTCGACCATCGACTACCGGATCAGGTAACCAATAGCGCTATTCGCTAAAAGTTATTAGTTAGAACCCGATGAAAGCGCAAGCTGTGATAACAAGGAGGGGCTGCATTCTACTGCCCTTTTAAACCTAGAATCATAAAAGCAAAGCCGCACGCGAAGCCCCTTCGTTGACTTCGTTATCACCTAAAGTGATCCCAGCCCCCCTCTAACACATCCCCCGCGCCCATTTCCACCAAGTGCCCGATTTTTGTGATTTTTAGCTCAGAAAATTTCTGCTGCCATTCATTTTCCAACCCTTGGCCTTCGGGTAGCGTGAACAACAATTCGAAATCCTCCCCATCCTCCAGAGCCTGTTTTACGTTGCAACATTCGCTCACAGGTATCGCCGCGAGATCTAACTGAAACCCACAGCCCGACGCTTTCGCCAATCTTGGTAAATCCCGCGCCACCCCATCAGAAAGATCCATCATTGCGGTCGGCTTGAAATGTTCCACCAACCATCTTGCTTGCTCCAGCCTTGGTGTGAAATCGAGATGCTTTCCTGCAAGCGATCCGCCCAACTCACCGGTCACCCAAATCGCATCGCCGACTTTTCCTCCCGATCTCATCACCACATTTCCCCGCTCCACCCGACCCGTCGCCGCTACGGAAATGACCGCCGCCGATCCTTGCGGAACCCGGCACGTCTCGCCTCCCACCAACACCGCTCCGTAACGCTCAAAACACGTTCCCATCCCTCGATAAAAATTTTCCACCCACTCCAAGCTCATCGATCCCGGCAGTGCGAGAGTCACTAGAAACCTTTCCGGAAATCCACCCATCGCCGCGAAATCCGAAACCACCCGCGCCACCGCCTTCCAACCGACCTGCTGTGCATCTGCCTCCCTAACAAAATGCACGCCTTCCACCAAAGCATCGGTTTTCAGTAAAACCAAATCCACTCCCCCGTCATCCACTACCGCACAATCATCGCCAGGTCCTTCTTCAGCATGCCCAGTCGGCACCAACTCGACCAACCTCGCGATCAGTTCATCTTCTCCGATTCCTTCTAGTTTTTTCATTTCAGAGTTTGCTCGGGAATGTAACCAAACCGCTCCAGCATCTGTACCGTCACCGTTGCTGCGTTGAAAAGAAAATGTGCAGCGATGGACGTCCAAATGGATCCTGTACATTCATACAAAATCACCAACACGACCCCAAAAATAAACAGCGGAAGTAACGCCGCCATACTCCCGTGTGCTGCGGAGAAAACCAACGCAGAGACTAACGCAGCTATCCACGCGCCGTTAAATTTTTTCAACACCGGATATAGATAACCTCGGAACACGATCTCTTCACAAATTGGAGCTATGAACACCGCCGTGATCGCCATCAATATCAGTACACTATTGTCCTTCGTATCTTGAAATATCTCCACCGTATCTTGAACTTGATTTACTTCCAGTTTTTCTAACAGTGTGTAATATCCAATTTCATATATCCCAGCAAAACACGCCCACATCGTCAGCACCGTCACAGGTGCGATCAAAAACACCCATGGCCAATTTTTCCACTTCAAGCCCAACCATGAAATCGGGTTGATCCGATTCACCACTATTACCGTCACCAAGCCCGCCAAGAAAAACTGCAGACCCATATTGAATATCAAATCCAGTGCGGTGATTACATGATTCTTCATTTCCTCTGCGACCACCGCATTGAGAAGAATCATCAGATAATAAAACCCTGCGATCACACTTACCCCGATCAGATCGAGCTTCCGATAAAACCAGCATGAAACTTTTCCCACAGGAAGAGCGGGCGGCAACCCCGTCTGATTCGCACTGGCCATCACCTTCACCAACACGGCTACTAGAAACAAAAAAACCGCCAAACCATAAGTGGCGTGCATGCTGATGATCGTTATATTATCCATCGTTAAAGCTTAAACTGCCTCCGACTCACCACAAGCGCCACCGCAAAATTTGCCCTTCATCACAAAAAATTCCTTTCCATATCACCCAAGCTGAACTATCGGAGGACATGGCATTTTTTCTTAAGCAGCTTATCGCTTTCTGCGTTCTCGCAGGAATGGCGTCAGCTGTGATGCACGAAAATGTCCACTCGGATCATAAAACATGCGCTCAAACCCATGAGCATAGTGATCATCACGGCCACGATCATCCCTTACCCGATGATTGCGAGGATCACGAAGGCAGCCCGCATCATCATCATTGCTGCCACTTTCCCATTGCGGATCGGCCTTCGCTCGACCGCCACGCCTTTACCTCTTTCCATGGACGCCTGTTGGAAATTCCCAACGAAACCTCGCTTATCCCTGATGAGCCGGTTTTTGGAATGGATAAGCCCCCATTGATCTGAAGTCACACCGCGGCACCCTTGTGCCGCCGTATCTGTAGCACAGAGCTTTTCTGTGCCTTACCCTCGCCGCATCGCGCCCTTGCGCAACGTTGCGAAGTCTCATCCTTCATTTCAAAAACCGTTCATCATCATGAAATCCATCTTCACCGCGTCCGTGATCCTTTGCCTGATCGCCACGCATCCTCTCACTGCCGCACCCTCAGAAATCCTTTCCTTCGAGAGCATTTCCTCGCGGGTTCGTAACCAAAACCCCGAGCTCGCCGCCGCCCGCTTCCGCATCGACGAAGCCGTCGGCCTCGCCAAACAATCCGGTCGACTCTCCAACCCAACCCTCGACACCGGCATTTCTCACAACACCCGCTCCGCCGAAGGTAACGTCGAAATCGGACTCACTCAAAAGTTTCCCCTGACGCATCGACTCAAAATCGAAAAAGAAATCAGCGCCACCGAAATCCAAGCAGCCGAAGCCGAAGTCAAAAATGTCGAGCGGCTCTTGATCGCAGAGGCACGCATGGAATTTGTTAAAATCCTCGCGATTCGAGATCGAAAAAATCTCCTCAAACAACAACAGGAACTCGCCACCCAGTTGACTGACTTCATTTCGGAGAAAACCAAGCAAGGCGAAAGCTCACCGCTCGACGTCGCTCAAGCAAAACTCTCAGCGCTTAAACTCATCAGTCAAGAACGCCAACTCAGCACCGAGGAAACCGCAGCACTTGGTAAACTTCGCCCGCTGTTAGGTATCGCGCCGCAAACCGCAGTGACTCTTTCAGGAAATCCATCCGGTATTTCCATTCCGAACAACACCGCTATCAACCGACCTGATCTAACTGCCGCGAAACTCCAACTCCGCGCCGCAGAAACCGGCATCGCACTCGAACAAGCCAACCGCAGAGAAGACGTCGCACTCTCGGTTTTCGCGGCAGGCGAGCGCAGCGAAGACGCACCGAACGGTTTGGAAAACGATAGCATCATCGGCTTCAAAGTCTCCATCCCCCTGCCGTTTTGGAACAATAACCAAGGCAACATCGATGCCGCGAACGCCCGCCGTAACCGCAAGAATCAGGAAGTCAAAGCGCTCGCCAATCACATCGACCACGAAACCCAAACTGCCCTAACAGAAATGCGTCAGTGGGCAGCACTCATTGCCGAGCTCAACGACAAACTCCTACCTCTAGCCAAAGAACAAACCGACCTTCTCGAAAAAGCCTACCGCGAAGGCCAGACCGAACTAAAAACCGTCCTCACCTCCCGCGAACAAACCCTAGAACTCCTCGCCACCCAAATTGATGCCACCCGCGAGTTCCACCTCGCCAACATCCGCCACCAAGCTAGCCGTGGCGGCTTGTAGCCGACCAGCTAAACCATTCATCCAATCACATTATGAAAATCTTATCTCTAACAGCCATTCTCATCGGTAGCGCCTTCGCTGTATCTCCCCCGCGTAACCAAAACACCATCGTCCTCGATGAAATCGGCGTAAAAAACCTCGGCATCGAAACTGTCTCCGCCGAGGAAACGATCTTCGAAAGCACCATTCCCGTGCTCGGTGAAATCGAGCACACTTGCGAAAGTCATTCCATCCTCTCCAGCCGTATCGCTGGGAAAATCATCGAAGCCGTCGTTCACAAAGGAGATTTCGTCAAAAAAGGCGATGTCATGTTGCGTATCGAAAGTCGCCAACCTGGAGATCCACCACCGATCATCGAATTGAAAGCCCCAGCGGATGGACTGGTCATCCGTTCGGACGGCCATCTCGGCGCTCCCGTAGAACCAGATAAAGAACTGATGGAAATTCTCGATCTGACAAATGTATGGGCTGTTGCGCGCGTCCCGCAGCACCAAGCGGCTCTTTTAAAAGAAGGCCTCACCGCACGTATTCGTATCCCTGCTCTTGGAACTGAAGAAATCGTATCAACGTTTCTCCGCCTCAATACCGATGAGGAACCCAACCCTTCCACGGTAAATGCGATATTCGAATTACCCAATCCCGACACAAAGCTCCGCCCCGGGATGAGAGCAGAGCTTTCCCTCATCGCATCCAAACGCGAAAACGTGCTCAGCGTCCCGCGCGCGGCTTTGCAGGGTGATCGCTCAAACCGCTTCGTTTTTATCAAGGACTACGAACTGGAAAATGCCTTCGTCCGCGTTCCTGTTATCGTTGGTGAGACCACCGATGAGCGGGTGGAAATCAGTTCCGGCTTATTCCCCGGCGACGATGTGGTCGTCAAAGGCGCCTACGCGTTGTCCTTCGCCGGCAAAGGCACTGCCTCGCTAAGAGAAGCGCTCGATGCCGCTCACGGTCACCCGCACAACGAAGACGGCACCGAAATGTCCGCAGAAGAGATCGCCGCATCCGGTGGTGATCACGGCCATGACCACGGACACGAGGGCATCAGCCCGCTAGTCGTTTTTCTAACCATTACCTGCGGAGTGCTTCTCATGCTGCTGATCATCGCGAGCCTTAACTTACGCGCCCGCACCAAAGCCTAAACGATCATGCTTAACCACCTCATCCGCTTCTCGCTCAGGAACCGCACGCTGGTCATCGCCGCCTCGCTGTTGGTGCTGTTGCTCGGGCTGCAAACTGCGACAGAACTACCCGTCGAAGTCCTGCCAGACATGACCAAGCCCACGGTCACCATCCTGACCGAAGCCCCGGGCCTCGCTCCCGAAGAAGTCGAAACCCTTGTCACTCGCCCGCTCGAAAACACCCTGCTAGGCGTCGGCGGTCTAGACCGTCTCCGCTCAAATTCCGACGTCGGCCTGTCACTGGTCTTCGTCGAATTCGCGTGGGGCACCGATATCTATAAAGCCCGCCAGCAAGTCCAAGAACGCCTGCAAGCCGCAAAACTACCGGATAACACCCGTTCTGGCATGACTCCGGTTTCCTCTCTGATGGGAGAAATTCTCCTCGTTGGCCTGCGCTCAACGGATGGCGCTATCGCCCCGATGGATCTACGTACCTTCGCCGAGCTCAACATCGCCCGCCGCTTGCAAAGTATTCCCGGCGTCGCCGAAGTCCTCGCCATCGGTGGTGGCGTGAAACAAATCCACGTCGAGCCTGATCCAATGAAAATGCAGGCAGAAAGCATTTCGTTAGATGAACTCGAAACCGCCGTCTCCCTCTCCGCAGGAAATGCCACCAGCGGCTACCTTCAATCCGGCCCGCGCGAAATCATGGTGAGAAACCTCGCGATGACCGCCGATCCCGCTGACATCGCCGCATCGGTCGTGAAACGCGTCGGTGACCGCATCATCACCATCGGCGATGTCGCCAATGTGAAGTTCGGAGTCGCCACCATGCGCGGCGACGCCGCCATCGCACTCAAAGACAAAGGCGACAAACAGGAAATCTCCGGCGTCATCCTCAGCATCGATAAATCCCCGGGCTTCGATACATTGGAACTCACCGCCGAAATCGAGAAAGCCCTCACCGAACTCCGCCCCAGCCTGCCCGCCGGAGTCGAAGCCGAAATTCTTTTCCGCCAAGGCGATTTCATCGAAAACGCCATCGGCAATCTCAAAGAAGCCATCTTCGACGGCGCGCTCATGGTCACCATCGTGCTGTTGCTTTTCCTGCTCAACCTCCGCACCACCTTCATCACTCTAACAGCCATCCCGCTGTCGTTCGCGATTACGCTGCTCACTTTCAAATGGTTCGGAATCAGTGTCAACAGCATGACCCTTGGTGGCATCGCGGTCGCCATCGGCATGGTCGTGGATGACGCCATCGTCGATGTTGAAAACGTGTTCCGACGTCTTCGCGAAAACGCCTCGCTCGAGCTACCCAAACCCAAGATCGAAGTCATCGCCGCCGCCTCCAGCGAAGTCCGCTCCAGCATCCTCTACGCCACGATCCTGATCATCCTGGTTTTCGTCCCGCTGTTAGGCCTCGCCGGCCTCGAGGGTCGGCTTTTCCATCCCATCGCCATCGCAACCATCGTCAGCATGATCGCCTCTTTCGTGGTCTCTCTTACCGTCATTCCTGTCCTCTGCTCATTCCTCCTGAAACCGAAAGAAGGCAAAGAACACCACGACGGATTTCTTGTTAGAACGCTTAAAAATTTCACCCAAGCCACTTTCCTGCGCGCCGCGTTCGGAGCACCTTACGTCGTCATCGCGGTTGTCGTTCTTCTAGTCATCGCAGCAGGCATGCTTTACCCAAGCATGGGCAAGGAATTCCTCCCGACATTCAACGAAGGCAGCGCCACCATCTCTTTCGCCAGCGCTCCCGGAACTTCACTCAAACAATCCAACGAGGTCGGAAAAAAAGCCGTCGAACTTTTACTCGAAATCCCTGAAGTAAAATCCGTTGGCCGTCGCGCCGGACGCGCTGAACGCGACGACCATGTCATGCCGGTTTCCGTCAACGAATTCGACGTCGAGTTCAACGAAAGCTCACGCAGCCGTGAAAAGGTTTTTGCTGAGATCCGTGAAAAACTCAAAGGCATTCCGGGCACATTCGTCAACGTCGGCCAACCCATTGGCCATCGCCTCAGCCACATGCTGAGTGGTGTTTCCGCAAAGATCGCCGTGAAAATCCATGGCCCAGATCTGGAAACCCTTCGCCGCCTCGGCGCACAGGTCAAAGAAGCCGGACAAACCATTCCCGGCCTCACCGATATCAACCTCGAAGCCCAAGTGCCCATCCCCCAGATCCGCATCGAAGTGAACCGCCCACGCGCCAAACTCGAAGGACTCACCACGGGCGAGGTCAATGACCAGGTTTCAAGACTGTTAGGCGGCGCCATGCTCGGCGAACTCCGAGAAGGCGAGGCCACTGTCGACCTCGTGATGCGACTCCCGGAAACCTGGCGCACGTGGCCGGAAAAAATCGGCGACCTCCTGATCCAGACACCCGATGGTCGCAACATCCCGCTCTCCCTCGTCGCCGATGTTCACGAGGTCAACGGACCGAACGTCATCAATCGTGAAAACGGTCAACGTCGAATCGTCATCGGCGCAAACACCAGTGAACGGGACCTCGAATCCTTGGTCTTGAACTGGCAGCGCGCGGTTGCCAAAGAAGTCAAACTACCATCCGGCTACACCCTGCGTTTCGAAGGCGAATACCTCGCCCGCCAACAAGCCTCCAAACGCATCCTCATCCTCTTTGGAATCGTCGCTTCTGTCATCGCTGTCCTTCTAACAGGATATTTCCGCAGCGTTTCCCTATCCCTGCAAGTCATGCTCAACCTGCCGCTCGCCCTCGCCGGTGCGCTCGCCTTCACTTGGTGGAGAATCGATAACATCAGCGTTGCCACCTTGGTCGGCTTCATCGCGGTCGGTGGCGTCGCGGCACGCAACGGGATCATGATGATTTCCCATTACCTTCACCTCATGCGCCACGAAGGCGAAGTCTTCGGCATCCAACTAATCACTCGTGGCACGTTGGAGCGGCTCGTCCCCGTCCTCATGACCGCGCTCTCCGCAGGCATCGCCCTCATCCCGCTCGTTCGCGCCTCCGGCGATCCGGGCACGGAAATCCTCCATCCCGTCGCCGTCGCCATCGTAGGCGGTCTCATTTCCTCCACCCTTCTCGACCTCGTCGTCACCCCCGCCGTTTTCTTCCTGATTGGGAGAAAAGCCGCCGAAAAAGCTCTCAGACTGGACGCACCAGCCACCCGATAACAAAAAAACATATAAAAACATGAAAACCAAACTAACCGCCATCATCATCGCCCTCACCACTGGCTTCGCCTTCGGACACGGAGATATCGAACTCGGACCTAACAAAGGCCGCATCCTTGAATTCAGCACCAATGAATCCATGCACGGTGAAGTCACCGAAAAGGACGGCAAACTTCTCATCGCTGTACTCGATAAGGACATGAAACTGGTCGCTATCGCCGCACAGGAACTCTCCGCCACCGCTGGAACCCGCGACAAGCCTGTGAAAATCGATGTCAGCAAAGATGCGGCCGCATTCAGTATCGCCGCTCCCAAATCAGGTGAATGGATCATCATCCAATACAAAGAAACCGCCGATTCAAAACCCATCACCGCCCGCCTCCACTACGACACCAAAGTCTGCGCTCCCTGCGGAAATCCGGAATGGCGCTGCGCATGTGAAAAGAAAAAGTAAGCAGAGGATTCTACCGCACCTCTTACTTATTTACGCCGCGCAAAATCATCCAGCCCGCATCCCGGGCTGGAGCTCCTAATGTTTCACAGACTTATACGCGGGAGCTCCTAGCATTACGCGATCCGTGTAAGCAATACCCAATGCGGAAAGGATGAATACGCCATGGATGATGGTCTGCCACATCACACCTTCCGCGCTGATCGGAGAACTAGTTGCCAATATAGGAGCCGTTGCTTGCGGTATTCCTAGACTGCCTGCCGCGATGAATGTTTTCAACAAATGGATCGAGCTAATCCCGATAATCGCCATCGCCAGTTTCACTTTTAGCACCGAGGCATTCACGTGACTCAGCCACTCAGGCTGATCCGGATGGTTATGCAGGCGCAAGCGCGAGACAAAGGTTTCATATCCGCCTACGATTACCATCATCAGCAAATTTGAGATCATCACCACGTCGATCAGACCAAGCACGATCAACATCATCTGCTGCTCTGTTAGACTCGTAGCCTCTGAGATCAAGTGCCACAACTCCTTAAGAAACAGCACTACATAAACTCCCTGCGCTATGATTAGACCAAGGTAGAGTGGCAACTGCAGCCAGCGGGAACTAAAAATCAATGTAGCCAATGGGCTAAGACGTGTGTGTGTCGTTTCTTCAGTCATATCAGGTAAAGTTAAATGGATGGAGCTTTTGGAATACTTGACCTTAACAGTCAACGCTGGTTTTAGACAACCAGACTACCTTCGCCCCTTTTCATAAATCTCTTTCGCAAGATCTGCGGTCACTTCGTAAAGCACTCCTTTGATCGGAACGGCGATAGAAATCCGTCCTCCAGCAGAGGTTGGAGGATAGGCTGCTTTCAACTCTGGTGCGCGGTCGAATGCCGTCTTCATCAGAGTCATTTGTAATTCACCTTCATAGCGATAGGACTGACTTAGCTTCTCCGCTTCGTATTCTCTAATCCGCCTATTTTTTCCTAAAGTCGCCAACTTACCAAACAGTGTTTTATCTTCCTCTTTTTGAAATCCCGCATCACTGCTGTAGGCCGCCTCGCCTGCCTTACTTAGTGAAATATCCATATCATCCCCCCGCTCGTCGGTTTTGGCAATTTCAGCGAAAAAATCCGAACCATCATCCAATACCAACTTCTCATCCGACTTCGGTTTTCTAACGAACATTTTTCCCATCAAACTCATCTTGTCATCCGCAAACAACTTCACATCTGAAACCATCATCCCTTTGTCTTCCATTTCTATGTGAAACGATCCGATTTTAAATTCCACGCGGCGGTAGTCTTGATTCGTATCGACCACACTCAATGCCCTAAGCAGTGGAATCTTTTCACGTAGCGTGATCACATCGCCTTCTTGCAGTGCCACCTCTCCATCAAACTTGATGCCTTCCGTGGTATTCGTCGATCCACTGATCTCGAAATCCCCGGATATTCTACCCTCTACATAAGCCCGCATTACTACCGGCAACATGCTCGAAATATTCATCCCCTTCATTATCATTTTTCCTGAAACTTGGGGACGCTGACCTGCTACAACCTCAAAATTTTCGAGAACGAGAGACCCACCGTCCCTATTGAAAATTGCCTCTTCAAACCGAATTCCTTGCCTCGTGATCACCACATCCAATTTCTCTATTTGCACATTTTTCAGCCAGTTTTGAGAAAATGTTCCTCCGCGAAAACTCAACCGCCAACCATCCGGCACAGGCAGAGCTTTCATCTGACTCTCCGTAATCGATCCACGCGAACGCTCCGTGTAACCCCATTTCATCGACATATTGAGCACATGAATCGCATCCGGCCGCAAACTACCCATATCCTGAAACAACACGTTTCCAATCGCCTGCGCACCCTCATCCGTGTCTGCGCCAGCCCGCAACGAAAGATTCACCTTCGAAATCTCCACAATACCCGGCTGCCAGGATTTCCCAAAATCTACAAAAAAATCTCTCCGGCAAACCAAATTAGAAAAATCCAGCCCCGTGAAAAACGAGCCTTGATCGGCAATCATCGCCAAACGCGTGATCGTAAATTTTCCCTTACCACGGCTTACTCCTTGGATCTCAATGTCATTTGCCGCACATTTTTCCTGATATAACTCACTTACTGCAACGGTGTATTTCTCCTCTCCCGTCATTTTCACCACCCACACCCAGACCAACCCCGCAAAAACCAAGAAAATGATCAATCGGAACAACAAATGCACAAAATGAAACATCGCCCCCCCTTTCTGACCCCCTCGTGGTAAGGAATGCCGGAGCTGAAACCAAAATCCTTGCTTGGAAATCCAATAGCTCAGCCGCTCATTAAAGTTTTGCCATTGCTCTGAATCGAAATTTCCGCTCATGTTCGCCCCACATCAAACCCAGCAGCAACCGATCTTGCCAGTTTAAATTCCCATAGATCACCAACCCTTCTCTCACCCCTTGGAAAATACCGATTACAAAGTCCAACTCGAAATCTTCGAGGGCCCTCTCGATCTCCTGCTCTACCTTATCAAAAAGGACGAGTTGGACATCCAAACGATTTCCATCGAAAAAATCACCAAGCAATACCTCGATTACATCAATACCTTCAAGCTCCTGAACATCGACCTCGCTTCCGAGTTCATCGTCATGGCCGCCAATTTGATGTATCTGAAATCTAGGACCCTTCTCCCTCGCAACGAACAACCTCCCGAAGAGGACATTGAGGACGATGACCCACGCTGGGAGCTCATCCGCCAGCTCATCGAATACAAAAAATTCAAAGACGCCGCCGGTTTCCTCTCACTCCGCGAGCTCGATCAACAAGGCCGCTTCGCCCACCAACCCGATCCCGGCGATAAACCTGACGAAGAACCCGCCGCGCTCGCGGAAATTTCCATCTTCGATCTCATCCGCGCCTTCCAAAACGTCCTCAAACGCTTCGAGGAATCCCACGACTTCGGCGACATCGTCGACGACCGCTTCACCGTCGCCGATAAAATCGAGTTCCTCCTCAATCATTTCAGACCCGGCGAAGCACTCGCTTTCGATGCCCTGTTCAAATTGGCCACCACCCAATCCGAAGTCATCGTCACTTTCCTCGCTATCTTGGAACTCATGAAACTCAACCAGTTCGTCATCCGCCAAGACCACCTACTCGGAAATATCACGGTCGTCCGCCGCACCGCAGTCGACATGCTGCACGAGGAATCACCAGAAGAGTGAAGCAAGAAATCTAAGACCCGCCTTTTGCTCATTTTTCCTCCCTTTTATCAACCCAAGCTTTGACTCCACTTCGTTACGTCCAAGCCAACTCGCTACGCCAACATATGATTTCGCTACCGCTCATTCTGCTTTGCGTTCCTTAGCGATCTCCGCGGCTTTGCGTTGAAAATTTTAAACCCTACCGCTTATTCGAGGATAAATTTTCCCCATAATCCGCGATTCACCCTTGCCACGTCGGCTGGTTCACAGGCACAACAAAGCCATGCTTGAAACTCCTACCGACGTAGCCGCCGCCCCTTCCGATGCCCAAGTCACCGCATCTGGCCTTGCTTCTAAACTTCTAGCGAGCGGATCCGGCTCAAGAAATCCCAAAGCCACCGACCTTGTCACCGTGCACTACTCCGGTTGGACGACCGATGGCGAACTCTTCGACTCTTCCGTAAAGCGCGGCCAACCCACATCATTTCCCCTCAACGGCGTCATCGCTGGTTGGACCGAAGGCCTGCAACTCATGGTAGAAGGTGAATCACGTCGTTTCTGGATTCCTGCCAAAATGGCTTACGGTGAAAATCCTCCAGCTGGCTACCCTGCCGGAGTTCTCGTGTTCGATGTCGAACTCATCAAAATTGCTTAAATGAAAAATACCCAACACGCAGCACAAACGAACAAGCGGCAGATTCTTCATGCCGCTTGCTTGATTTCTGCGTGCCTGAGCGTCGCTTCTTGCTTGGACCCGCAGAAGAAACCCATCCCTCCGCTCGATCCATCACTCTCGACCGTGGCAGCCCCCGCTGCTGTCGTCGAAGCGCCAAGCACACCGGGAACCATCACCCGCATGCCGCTCGGAACTCTTTACCAGCTCACCCAAGGCAAAGCCGCGCTGATCTTCGATGTCCGGCCAACCATCTTCTACAAAATAAGCCACATCCCCGATGCGATTAGTTTCCCGAAAGATAATTTCGACAAAGACATCAAAAAACATGAAGTGCTGATCAAAAACGCGATTAAAAATCAAACTCCCGTGGTAATTTATTGCACAGATTTAGCTTGCCCAGACGCACTCACCGTCGCCACCCAATTATCCCAACGCGGCCATAATGTTTCCGTCCTCCAAGGCGGATATGAAGCATGGAAAGCCGCCACCGAATAACCAAACACAACCACCCACTATGAACTCATTCTCCAACGTCACCGTCGATTCTATCGCGAATATTTATTTCGATGGAAAAGTCGTCTCCCATACGATCCACCTTCCCGATGGCTCACGCAAAACCCTCGGCCTCATCGCACCGGGTTCATTCTATTTCGGCACCGCCGCCGCAGAACTCATGGAAATCACCGCGGGATCTTGCGAAGTGACCATCAAAGATTCCGGCACCACCCAAACCTACGAAGCTGGCAGCTCTTTCCATGTCCCAGCCAACAGCGGCTTTGACATCAAAGTCAGCGAAGGCCTTTGCCAATACATCTGCTCATTTCTTTCCTAAACGTTGAATCTCTAACATCTCGCGTCTGGGAGACTTGATCCGATGAGCAAACGGTTTTTAAAATGGATGGCAACGGGCCTGATGACTGGAGCACTCAGCTCCTGCAATTTTGTCACCTTGCCTCCCGCACCGCTCCCCCCATCGGAACTCGTGCAGAAAAACACCGTCGCCAAATACACTCCCGAGCGCCCTCCTGAAATCCAAGTCTGGATGCTCGCAGACAAACTCCATACCGGAATGGTATTTCCTTACGACTGGCTGTTAGAATCCGGTTTCGTCCCTCCGGAAAATTTCCCCGCTTGCAAATTCGTCACGCTCTCCTGGGGCGACCGTAATGCCTATGTCAACCAACGCTGGCTGAATCCAGCCGAGGTCTTCTACGCCATCTTCCTCCCATCTCCCGCCGTGATGGAATGCATCCCCATCCACGGGAATGTTGCAGATGTTTCACCTCATCAAAAAATTTGGATGAAATCCATCCCACGTGAACGCGGCCCATACGTCGCTTCCTATCTCAATCACTGCACCATCCCAGATTCCAGAGGAATCCCCACCACCGCCGGCTCATCGAGCTGGGGTAATGGCGTCTTGTTGCACTCCCCGCAATCCTACTACTTTCCCCGAATTTGCAACGTCTGGACCGGACAAGCCCTCGAAGCCTGCGGAGCAGACATCAATCCCATCATGTCCATCCACCGCGATCTGTTGGTCAAAGAAATCGAACGCAACGGTTTCAGCCAAGTATGGGACGGATCAGGGATAAAGCCATAAATCATTCTTCCACTCCAGTTAGTGATCATATATATAACGTGAAACGTTATAGCTCAGAATCTTCATTTTCCCGAGACATTCACTCTTCACTTTGCTTCTTGCTGTGAAAACTTACCCCTAATGCCACTTTTATCATGACCCTCGCCACGAAAATTACCGTCCTCCGGCTTTTCTTGGTGCCTGTATTCGCCACTCTCGCGATCGCCTACAGCTTAAAAGTGAGTTGGGTAGAAAACCCCGAAACCCTCCGCTGGGCGGCTCTTTCTGTATTCACCATCGCCGCGCTCAGTGATTGGTTGGATGGCTGGCTCGCGCGAAATTGCAATCAAGCCTCAGAGCTCGGCGCATTTCTCGATCCTATCGCCGATAAAGCGTTGGTATTCTCCGCTATCATCGTGCTTACCTTTTTCAAATGGGACGCCGATGGCTGGGCCATTCCGGTCTGGTTCGTGGCTCTGGTCATTTTCCGCGACTGCATGATCCTAATCGGCATCCGGATTCTCTACTCCAAACATCTGAAAGTAAAAATCAAACCCCATTGGTCTGGCAAAGCCTGCACGGTTAGCCTGTTTTTTGTCATCGGCTGGGTCATGCTCAAAGTCATTCCCTTCTCGCCAGTCTACCCCTGCATGGTAGCCGCATTTTTCACCCTCTGGTCCACCTTTGAATACTTCCGCCAAGGCCTCGCCATTCTCAAACAATCCAAAACCACCTAAACCCCTATTCACTTCTCTTACTCATCTCATTCGCTTCCATATATTGACGATTTCCGATTGTTGATTTTTGATTTTTGAACTGAAGATCTACAACTATTTCATCCAATGATTTAGCCGTAAAAATGCACGTTTCACTTCCAAATCAAAAATCAAAAATCGTCAATCATCAATCGTCAATCAAATCCAGCCCACCCAATCTACATGTGGACCGCCCGCTCAAAATCCGAACTTCAAAAGCAACTCGCCTCTTTACCGAGTCCTATCGTTCTGGTCCCAACCATGGGCGCTCTCCATCCTGGGCACGCCGCGCTCATCGATCTCGCGAGAAAACACGCAGGCACCGAGGGATCGGTCTTGGTTTCCATTTTCGTCAATCCCATCCAGTTCGACAAATCCACCGATCTTAAAAACTACCCGCGCACCGAAGACGAAGATTTAACGATCTGCAAATCCCGTGGTGCAGATGGCGTTTTCCTACCCGAACCCGGTGAGATGTATTTCAAAGATCGATCCATCACCGTCACCGAAAACCTACTTTCCCAGCACCTCTGCGGAGCCACCCGACCCGGACATTTTGATGGGGTTTGCACCGTTGTCTTGAAACTTTTCAATCTCACCCGATGCGATGCCGCAGTTTTTGGCGAAAAGGATTTTCAACAACTCGCCATCATCCAACGCATGGTGCGCGATCTCGATCTTCATGTTCAGATTCTACCCCATCCCACCCTCCGCGAAGATGATGGATTGGCAATGTCATCCCGCAACCGCCGCTTAACTCCCGAACAGCGCGCCGATGCATCGAGAATCCGCAATGCCTTACTCGCAGCGAACGAAAAAACTTCCGCCACAGAAATTTTATCAACCGCCCGCGAAATCATCGAAGCGTCACCGTTCACAAAAATCGATTACCTCTCACTCGTGGATGCCGAGACTCTACAGCCAACGGAACAAATCACACAACCAGCCATCCTTGCCTGCGCGGTGTATTATGGTGAGGTGCGACTAATTGATCACATCAAAAACGTAGACTGTTAGAATCAAGTCTACTTATCTGCCTTCTCTCCCTCTTGCTCTCCTCCGAAGAAACTTTTGATGTAACCATACTCCATCATCGTGTCTTGCCATGGAGATAAGGTTTTCGGATCGCGGAAAATGCGAGCCGCACGAGACATCCATTGTTCTGCTTCGACGAGTTCCTTTTTATCAAACGCCAACGCGGCTTTCGTATAATAATAATAAGGCGAGTCATCCTGATAATCATATTTATCCGCCAAGATCAGGGCTTCATTATCCAACCCGAGTTTTTTCTTACATAGGAAAATTTTAAATTCTACCAAGCGAGACATCTCCATCACATTTGCAGGCAACAGCTTGATTAACTCCTGAAATTTATCATGTGATGCCTGCCATTGCCGACTCACAAATAAGCACTCCGCCACATTGAACTTCACGCTAAGATTATTCGGGCTGATTTCCATCGCCTTGTTAAATGCAATAATTGCCTTATCAAAAATCCGCATTTCAACATAACAAGAACCCCTCAAATTATGTAGTTCAACACTCTTTGAAAAAACTTTCTCCGCTTCATTCAGCTTTTCCAGAGTCTCAAACACACGCATCGCTGTGAACAATCTCTGCGCTTCGGTGTAAAGCTTGATAAACTCATTGCGCTTCTCCTCTGGAAGATTGAAGAACTCACGCTGATTCGCTGACATATTATCAATTACATTCTCATCAGGCTTTGGATTTTGAGCGTGCAAGATCGCAGTAAAAGCCAGTGCGAGTAATAAAAATCGTTTCATAGAGAATGAATTAACGCTTGAAGTTGAAAATGCAAAGACAGAACCGTAGCGATTTCTCATCCATTAGACTTTTTCCAAGCAAACAATAGGAAAGGCGAGGCTCGATGGGTCGAAAGTAATTCATATTTCGCCAATCTGAAATTTTCCAAACCCCGCAAATAACTCAAAACTTGTGCCGCTTCATCATCTCCACCTGGGTGATCCGGATAGCAAATTACCGCAAGAACTCCTCCTTTTTTAAGCGCCACAACCGATTGCCCCAATGCCATTAAGGTCGTCTCCGAATGCGTCACCAACGCACGATCCGAACCCGGTAAATATCCAAGATTGAAAACAATCACCGTAGCCACACCCACGGCGACAAATTGCCCGATTTCCACATGCGATACCTGGTGCAACTCGACCCGATTTTCTAACTGTTTCTCTTGGAGCCGCTGCCGCGTTGCCTCTATCGCCTCTGCTTGAATATCAATGGCAATCACTTTTCCTCCATCACCCACAACTTCCGCCAAAAAAACCGTATCGTGACCATTACCAGCCGTCGCATCGACGACACAGTCACCTTTACAGATCACCTGTCGTAAAAGCACATGCAACATATCGGTCGGGCAAAGTAGAAACATCAGAGTGGAAATTCTTTCGTTGATTCGATCACAAAATCCGCATCCGGCACAACCCCATCACAAATCCAATCCGCCAGCATCGCTGCCATTTTCGGAGCATACAACGAACCTTTCGATCCCAGCCCATTGAATATCCAATTCCCCGCCGCGTTTTTTCCAATCAACGGTTGGCTCCTTCGTAAAATAGGCCGAATCCCGGCAACATGCTCCACCAGATGAAATTCATCACCACCCAGCTTTTTTGCAATCTCGCTGATCCTCACCAGCCCGGCATCGGTCGGCAACTCATCGAGCTGATTCCATTCATAGGTCGATCCCACCCGGAACAATCCCTGCCCAATCGGAATCAACCAACCACCCGCACCAATTTTGATGAAATCCTCTGACCACTCCGCCCTTACTGTTAGAATTTCCCCTTTCGCGCAGCGATGCGATCCAAGCTGATCCTTCATCAACCCCTGCGCACCTTCACAAAGGATTCGGCTTGAATCTTCATGATCAAATTTCTCATCACCAATCTCCAATACCCCTTCTTGCAGAAAATGATTACGCGTCACATCCAAAAATCGCCGCGTATCCAACCACCCACCGCCGCGTAAAATCACATGATGGATAAATCCCTCAGGAGTCGACACATCACGCTCTCCATCCAACCACTCACGCACCTCTGGCAGATCAAGTTTGGATGAAATTTTCGACCATTCCTTTTCCGTTTCCGCCAACCGCATCACTGGCATAGCATGCCAAAGTTTCACTCCAAACCTCTCCCCAAGCTTCTCGAAAAAATCCACCGCGTCAGGATGAAAATCCCCTATTAACCAACTCGGCTGAAAGTTTTTTCCCGTCAGCGGATTGATCAACCCCGCCGCCACCCGCGTGCTGCCACCTGTTCCGGAATCGACAATTCGAAACGGAATTCCACGATCCAAAAACTCCAACCCCAAACAAGTGCCGGCCAATCCCTGACCCACAATCCGCCAAGGTTGGTTCATGCTCGCGTTCACTTGCGGTTGCTTATTTGGCTTTGGCAAGCGCCTGAATCATCGCCTCATTCGGGTCCGCTTTGTCCGGATTGTAATCCTTAGAATACGAAAAAATATCTTTGTGCAGGTATTCCACGAAAGTCTCCTTGTTCGCTTTCGAAAGCCTATTCCAGACCGCAATATTCAACGACCGCGCCACTTTCATCATCATTTTCAAGGTCAGCCGACGCCCAGCTTTCGCCCGCTGGATCTGCTTGTGCGTCAATTGCTCCGGAGAATCCTCAACCAAGTCATGATTCGTCACCCCCCACCGCTGCATGATCGCATCAAGTGGCTGTGTCCCTAAGTCGCGCTCTTCCATTTCCATCCCCGAAGCATGTAGCCCTAACTTGGGAGGTTCAACCCGAAAACCTATTTTGGACCACGAAATTCACACCAGTCACCCCACTACCCTTGACCTCACATCCTCAAAGCATTACCCACAGTCCATGGAAAACGATCTCAACCTGGCCGTCGAAGCCGCAATTGAAGCCGGAAAACTTCTCCGCAAACATTTCGGCAAATCCCTTAAAGTCGATGAAGCGCATCACCACGACATCAAACTCGCGCTCGACAAGGAATCCCAAGACCTCATCACCAACATCCTCCTCACCGCCCGTCCCACCGACGCACTCTACGGAGAAGAAGGCATCGCCGGAAATCAGGATTCCAACCGCCACTGGATCGTCGATCCCATCGATGGCACCGTGAATTTCTTCTACGGCATTCCTCACTTCTGCGTATCCATCGCCCTGCGCATCGGCGACGAAGTCGTGCTCGGCGTCATCCACGATCCCATGGTCGGTGAAACATGGACCATTGAAAAAGGCGGCCAGCCCATGTTGAACGGCGAGCCTGTTAAAGTTTCACCACGCACGAAACTAGAAGAATCCATCCTCTTCGTCGGCTGCGGAAAAGATACGGAAGCCCTCAACACCGGAATCGAACGTTTCCATAAAGCTTCCCTCCGCGCCCGCAAAATGCGCATGATGGGCTCCGCCGCCCTCGGCATGGCCTACATTTCCTGCGGCCGACTCGATGCCTACGTCGAATCCACCATCTCTCTCTGGGACATCGCCGCCGGCCAACTCCTCGTCGAAGCCGCTGGTGGAAAAGTCACCCTCACCCAAAAACCCGGAAAATCCGATTCCTACTCCATCGTCGCCACCAACGGCAAAATCCCGATTGAAGAGATTTTGTAGCGTCAGTGGATCGCCAATGCCTCTTCCATTCAAAAATCAACAATCGTCAATCATCAATCGTCAATCAATTCATAGTGAGGTGCGGGTTCATCATTCGGTTTGATTTACGATTGATGATTGTTGATGTTTGATTTTTGATTTGAATATGTGACACCTTTAACTCTTTACCATTAACTTAAATGATCGGCACCGGCTACGACGTCCACCAATTCGCGGAAAACCGCCCGCTCATCCTCGGCGGAGTGAACATCCCACACACCCACGGTCTAGCAGGTCATTCCGATGCGGATGTCCTCTGCCACGCCATCGCCGATGCCGTCCTCGGCGCGATGGGAAAACCCGATATCGGCTTCTACTTCCCACCCGGCGATCCGTCTTGCAAAGATATCTCCTCGCTCAAAATTCTCGAAAAATGCCGCGAACTCCTCGCTGAGGAAAATCTAACATTAGTAAATGTCGATTCCACACTCATCGCCGAAGCCCCAAAAGTCCTCCCTCACCGCGAAGCCATGCAACAAAACATCGGCACCGCCCTAGGCATCTCACCGAAAAGAGTCGGCATCAAAGCCACCACCAACGAAACCATGGGCTTCATCGGCCGCAAAGAAGGCATCGCGGCCATGGCTGTTGCGCAGGTTCAGTGAGATAAAGGTAGGGTCGTTTTGATAAAACGACCGCCATCCCACGCGCCAAACCAACCAAACGGTCATTTGAATCCACTACGTTACGTCCAAGCCATCTCGGCTTCGCCTGAACATATAGCTCGCAACAGCTCGCCCTGCTTTCATCGAAATGATCCCTCTCATACCCATGGTAGGGTCGTTTTGACAAAACGACCGCCATCCCGCGTGCCCAACCAACCCAAACGGTCATTTCATCGAAATGACCCTACCATTCAATCCCTCTTATTTTTCTACCCTCAATTTTTCTGTCTGTGGTCTAACAAAAAAACCAACCGCCTTCAATGCGGCGCAATAATCTCCACACCATATTTCGGCGCTGCCGCTAACAACTTCTCAATATCTTCAGCCGTCGGCGGAACCGGCGCATCCTCTTTGCTGGAGAGTTCAATCCCAATCTCCGCAAAAAATCCCTCAAATCCCGCTGGTGTAACCGTGATCAGCATCATGCCTGGCGAGTTACCAACATTCTTAAAATTATGCGGCACACCTCGCCGACCCAACAAAAAATCACCTACACCCAGACGCCTTAGCTCGCCCGCCACGGTAAACTCGAATTCGCCTTCAATAACGTAAAACATCTCGTCCTCACGAAGATGAACATGCGGCGGCGATCCATTCCCGGGTGGCACATAAGCCTCGAACATCGCAAAGGCGCCGTTGGTCTCCACACCCGTCACAAGATAGGTGTAACGATCTCCAACGACCGAGTAGGAAGGATAGATAGTAGTAACTGGGGTCATAAATAAATACTTGGCAGTTAATTTTCGTTCTGCAAGTTGATGATTTTGGATTTTTGAATGAAGAGATGCTTCCAATCTACTCCCCAAGGCCAACGGCCTAACTCATGTCAGCCCAGTGCAACGCACTGGGTAAAATCCCAAAAAAAATGAAAGCCCTGAAGGGGCGTTCTAAACCTTACGCTCCACCCGCACCAGCAAGCTGCTTTATCAGCTAAGGTATCTTGACTGCATTACTTGATATTTTGACTCTAACACTTGATTCACCTACAACAGGAACAACATCTAGTCTGTCTAATCTCAACGAGATCGTCTGACCCTTGATACTCTCTTTCGTAACAGCCCTATCTCCGGCACTATTGTAAACTAATTCATCAAGTTTAACCGTCCACTTAATCTCAACATCAGGATCTAACTTAACGGATCTCGGAAACCCTGGACCAATTAGCTGCCCATTCTGGTAGTCTTTATCAAGAAATGAAGCTTCTTTGTCTTTACCATCAGACACTAAAAACGTGCCTTCTAGCTCCTTGGCATTCAAAAATAAATCCAATTTCTTATCCGAGATGTTTTTAAGCGTAACAAGGAAACTTCCCTCACCCTCGTTTTGGTAAGCGATCGTTAGCGAAAAAGATTTGGAGTAAGGATTTTCATCCGCAGCAAATGCCGATGATATGAACATCAAAAGCAAGAAGAGCAATATACGTAAGGCGTGAAGATACATTTTGAACTTTGACTAGAATCGTTAATTCATAGAGGTTAAAAGTTGGGCATGTGGCTCCTTCAAGTGGTTATTTTTGTCCTTTGAAGATCATATCGAGATTCTTAACAGCCATGAATTTGAAGCCGTCCTCATCCGGCAGAGGATCCTTGAGTTTAAAGTGCTTTTGAGGGTCGACTTTCGAGTCATTCGCAAAGCCGAAATTATGCGTCCAGCTACCATCGTCCTCTTCCTTCTCACTCAACTTGATCAGATAATCCATCTTGCGAATCTTCGCTATCTCATAAACGCCCTGTATAATGAACATGGCGGATGCGACCGATGCTCCAGATGTCATGGTGACCTTTACTGTAGAGATGTCACCCTCACGCTTAGTCTCCTCAAAGGTCATTATTAAATCCTTGCCGCCGGGATTCTTCTGATTCACCTCGAGACGGTGGAGCTTCTCAGCAGCATTAGAAAATTGAATAGAAACGACACCAATCCACATTAATGCGAGTAGAGAGAAACGCTTTATTGGAATTTGTATTAGGTTTTTCATGTTCTTGATTTTTAGGAAGGTCTAGGCCGGCACCCGCTACTGGGAGCGCTTCTCCACTTCTGGTTGAGGTTTGTCTCCATCCTTCGGATCCGACTCGGATCGGGCAGCGGGTTATCCAGCGCCGCCTTGTTCTCCTTCTTGTATGTTTCTTGGGAGGCGGTGGTCAAAGCGATTGCGGTGCTCGAACAATGCCTTGGCCGAATCGATCCCGTCTTTGGGGATTGGCTCATCAAATACCAACGGCACGGATGTCATCATTGATCCATATCGGAAGATAAAAACACCTGTATCGCCGCTCTTGGCGTTGAAGACAAACTCATGACCCTCCATCT
The DNA here is from genome assembly GCA_031422775.1 of Akkermansiaceae bacterium. Taxonomy (GTDB): domain Bacteria; phylum Verrucomicrobiota; class Verrucomicrobiia; order Verrucomicrobiales; family Akkermansiaceae; genus Luteolibacter. Next base: position 50,543 of record JANPMK010000110.1, read on the forward strand.
CCATAACCGGCAATAGGAAATCTAGGTTGGCATTTTGTCCCGCCGCGATAGCCCCGATCGTTAGGTTCTGTGAGGTAATGCCAGGAGATGTAAATAAAAGCTTCTTTGGTGTGACTTTGCCCAGCCGGAACTTTTTAGTCGACTCGAAGAGGTCCACATCGTCTTTGCCAAGCGCCTTCAGGTCGGCCTCAATTTGAATCTCGGGGTCGCGCTCTTGATCCCACTCGATAGTGCCCTCGATGACCACGACGTGATCCATCCAAAGGCTCAACCACCAAGACGGACGCGACTCTTCGAGCTTCGGCTCGCGAACAGGAATGTCATCTGAAGCATGAAGAATTCCGAAGCCTGCAAGGAACGTGATTGCAAAGAGCTTATTCATTTTTGGAGAACGTTGAAGGAATGTCGCGCCGGGGTGAAGCTCAAAATTGATCAGACGGCTTCTTCGGCGCCGCCATCTATTCTTGTTCTGCTCTTTTAGTTTTTTGATAATGCGCGCTTCAATCCTGATTGGCAGTGCTTACAATACCTGAACCAGTGGCGTTCAGGTTTGAACTCAGAATAGCTCAGCGATTCAGCTAGGCCAATATTGTTGGGGTAATCTCCAGCGTATCGAATGTATTCTTCGGTTGGGCTTATCATCGGTATGGGTTTTCCAGTCCAATACCCATGAACTTCTGTCAGGGGAACCTTGTGAACGCTACAATGCAAAATATCTCGATCATCTCTGTATGTTTCATTGGGGTTCGGAGCTGAGAACTTCCCTTGATTATGGTTATGGCTCTCTTCGAGTTTTCGCAGTCGATGTCGCTCCACATTATCTGAGCGTGTGGCACACGCTGAAAAGATCAGGATAAGTCCAGTTCCGACCCAAAGGTAAATGGCAAACTTCATTTATTGCAGATCAGTATTAATGTACGACCGGTCGTGTAACACGGTCAAAAGCGACCCATTGGTAAGGATTTCAAACACCTCGTTCATGACCTGCTATTAAACCCTTTCATGCTGGCGAACCAAGCCATAAATGGGTGATGTGTAAATTTAGAGGTTGTTCTCCAACCACTCAATCCGTTGCCTCAGCTTCCCCACCCTCTCATCCGAAGGAGAAGGATAAAGAATCGGATACCACGCGCTCATCACTGCGGCACGTGCGATCAAGCACTGTTCCAAAACCGATTCATCATATCGCCCACCTGCGTTCTGGTAGGATTCTAAAATCACCCTCACCAGCACCTGATCATTATCTAACAACTTTGCATTCCAAATGATCGAAGCCAGATCCCATTCCACTGGGCCACTGAAAGCATCCTCCCAATCGGTCCACAACATGCCTTGGGTCGTCATCATGAGATTTCCCAAGTGCGCATCTCCATGCAGAGGCTGTGCGGGCAACGGTGCGAGCACATCGATGGACTGAAGCAGATGACGTTTCAACAACTCCACCGTCGCGGCATCGAAATAAGATTTTTCCACAGACGTTTCGAGAATCGCCAACGTCTCATGCAAAATGGCAAGTGAGGGAAGCGGCTCGGGAAAATGGCGCAGGATCTCATGACATTGATACAGCGTCGATCCAATCTCACGAGGCTCAGGCTTCTCCTCTATCGCGGTGACGAATTGCCAGAAATTCATCGCGTATCCTTCATGCTGATGCGCCGTGGCAGGAAGATCGGGATGCAATGGAATCACTGGAGCATGATGTCGCGTAAGATGCGCAGCCACCGCAGTCTCACGTTTAAACCAATCCAAACCCTGCCTCGGGCCATCGATATCGGTGACCACTCGTGCGACCAGCGTTTCAGTCAATCGAACCACCAAGGTATGACCAGCTTGCAAAATTTGGCATCGGTCCGGAACCACGCCATAGCGATTCGCAACAGCGACAGCAGCTTCAACACATGGATTCATGGCATAGATATTGATAAGAATTTAGAATTTTTAACCACGAATTTCACGAATTACGCGAATGGAATTAATTTATTTCGGATCACGGTCCAATAATTCATCACTACGATTTCTAATTAAAAAATGATCAACATTTACCTAAATTAGCGTCCATTTGCGTTCATTCGCGGTTTGACTTTCTTATTCGTTTAATTCGTGAAATTCGTGGTTAAAAGAATTGGGTTTAAATCTTCATCCGCTTTCTCGCCAACATCCCGTATTTCGGTGCGACCACCAAACTCAGCACAAACAACAAAGCCTGCGCCAACACAATGCAGCCGCTGGTCGATGAGGCTGCGTGAAAGCTCACTAAAATTCCAATCACTGTCGCGATTACGGAAGATAAAACAGCTATGATCAACATCCGATCAAACCGATCCGTCCACAGATAAGCCACGCAACCCGGGGTGATCAGCATCGCCACGACGAGGATGATCCCGACAGCCTGCATCGCGACCACGATCGCCAACGCCAGCAAACCAAGCAGCAAGTAGGTCAGAAACCGATCCGGCAACGCCATCACTCTGGCTTGAACAGGATCGAAACAAATCAGCAGCAAATCCCTTCTTAACACCAGACTCACCACCAACACACAACTTCCTAACAACAAGGTCTGCTTCACCTGCGCGGTGCTGATTCCTAAAATATTACCCACCAAGATATGATCCAAATGCATATCGGATGGCGTCTTGCTGAAGAGCACCAAGCCAAAAGCAAACAAACCCGTGTACACCACACCCATCGCGGTATCTTCCTTGATCCGGCTGTGGCGTTTCACAAAGCCACTTCCGGTTGCGCATAAAAGACCCGCAAGAAACGCACCTAAAGTCAGCGGCAGCGCGAAAATATATGCCAATACAATCCCCGGTAAAACCGCATGAGAAACCGCATCGCCCATCAGCGACCAACCCTTTAAAATCAGGAAACATGACAGCACCGCGCACATTGCACCCACCAACGCGCCCACCAACAACGCATCCTGCATGAATGCGTATTGAAACGGTTCGAAGAACTCATTCATGAAACGCCCTCCTTCACGCTGATTTCAATTTTCAATCGCGCCCGTCGATTCGCGATCATTCCATGCTTGGGCGCGAACACAAACACGCCAATGAAAATCAATGTCTGCAAACACACGATGCATCCACCGGTTTGGCCGTTGACGAAATAACTCGCATACGCCCCAATCGACGAAGTGACGATCCCTAACCCGGACGAAATCCAAAGCATTCTCCCAAACCGATCCGTCAGCAAGTAGGCCGTCGCTCCCGGCGTCACCAACATCGCGAGCACAAGGATCGCACCCACCGCCTGCAATGCAGCGACCACAACCCCCGCGAGCGAGGCCAATAAAATCGTGTGCATAACGATTGGATTGAGCCCGAGCGCACGGACTTGAGTTGCATCGAAACAATACAGCATCAAATCCCGCCACTTAAATAACAACAGACCCATCGCCACCACCGCGATTATCACTACCTGTAAAGCATCGCCCGGAGCGATTCCTAAAATATCCCCATACAAAATCACTTTGAGATCCACCCCAGACGGAAACGCTGTGATCAACACCAAGCCCAGCGCAAAAAACGAAGTGAACACGATCCCCATCGTCGCATCCTCACGAATCCGGCTTTGCGCGCGAATAAACGCCATCGCACCCGTTGCCAAAATCGCCGCCACAAACGCACCGAGAGCAAACGGCAAACCTAACAGATAAGCAACCGCCACCCCGGGAACGACGGCATGCGAAAGCGCATCCCCCATCAACGACCAACCTTTCAGCGTGACGAACGACGACAAAAAACCACACACGCCACCCACCAGAGCACTCACCCAAATCGCCCGCAGCATGTATTCATACTGCAAGGGATGAAGCAGATATTGAAGCACCTCACTCATCGTCTTCTTCGGAACGTTGCTTTAACAACTCCTCATGGTCTGTCCGATCCCGGTATTCCAAATGCCCGTCCTTACCGAAAACCAAGGGCCGCTCATCATCTGAGAAAACCCGCACTTTTCTGCCGTCGTGTGCTTGAATGGTCGATTGCTCGAATTGGAATTCCCTAAGCAATCCACCAAATGCCACGGTCAGATTTTGCTCGGTGAAAACATCAGCCGTCGGCCCATAAGCCAGCACCGTTCGGTTCATCAATACCACCTGATCACAAAACTCCGGTACGCTGCCTAAGTTATGTGTCGAAACCAAAATGATACAGCCAGCCTTTTTTAACTCCTGCAACAAACCAATGATCGCCTGTTCCGTGCTTACATCAACACCGGTGAAAGGCTCATCTAACAAAATCACTTTTCCCTCTTGCGCCAATGCGCGAGCTAGAAAGACTCGCTTCTTCTGTCCTCCACTGAGCTCACCGATCTGTCTATCCCGATATTCCCACATCGAAACTCGCTTCAAACTCTCCTCCACCATCTGCCTATCGATTACACGCGAGATCCGCATGAAATTCATCGCGCCATAGCGACCCATCATCACCACGTCCCATACACTGACCGGAAACTGCCAATCGACCTCTTCCGATTGCGGCACATAAGCCACCAACCGACGCTTCAGAATTTCCTTCACCGGCAGCCCGTTGATCGCAATCGATCCAGCGGTCGGTTTCAGGAAACCCATGATGCTTTTGAACAGGGTTGATTTTCCGCTCCCGTTCACGCCCACCAACGCGCAGATCGTTCCGCCTTCGAGCGAGAAACTCGCATCGCGCAACGCCTGATGCCCGGTGGTATAGGCCACGGAAACTCCCTGCACCGAGAGGGTTGGCGCGCTGTCGACTTTTACCGGTTGTTCGGGATAGCTCATTTGGTTTCGAGAAATCCTTTCACGATGGTTTCGGCGTTATGCTCTAACAATTTCAGATAAGATGATGCCGGCCCGTCTGCTGCGGTCAGGGAATCCACATACAACACTCCGCCGTAACGCGCACCGGTTTCGGTCGCCACTTGCTTGGCGGGTTTAGGACTGATCGTGCTCTCGGAAAACAAGACGGGAATGTTATTTTTGCGGACCTGATCGATCACATGACTGACCTGCTGCGGGGTTCCCTGCGCATTGGCATTGATCGGCCAGAGATACAACTGCCTCAATCCATAATCCCGACACAAATACGAAAACGCCCCTTCCGAGGTCACCAACCAACGCTTCTCTTCAGGAATCGTGGCGAGCTTTGCTCTAACAGGTTCATCTAATGCATCGATCTTTGCCGCGTAAGCCGCTGCGTTCGTGTTGTAGGTTTCTGCATTTTCCGGATCCACTTTCACCAGAGCACGACGGATGTTTTCCACATAGATCTTCGCATTCGCAGGCGACATCCATGCATGTGGATTCGGTTTTCCGGTGTATGGACCTTCCGTGATTCCCATCGGCTCGATTCCTTCGGTCAGCACTGCCGATGGCACATTCTCCACCTTCTCGAAAAATTTCTCGAACCATAGTTCAAGATTCATTCCATTCCATAGGACGAGATCGGCTTGCTGCACTTTTACGATGTCTTTCGGCGTCGGTTCATAACCATGCACCTCGCTGCCGGGTTTGGTGATCGATTCGACAATCGCCGCATCACCCGCCACCTCACGCGCCATATCCGCAATGATCGTGAAACTTGTAACGATGCGTTTTTTTCCAGATTGATCGGCTTGCTCCGCAGGCTTGTTGCAGCCAGTTAGAACGAGTCCAAAAACCCCCGCACAGAACATCGACCATCCGACCCGCGCCACTCTACCTCCAACCTTTGTGCTCCCTTGTTGCTTCATCTTATGTGTCTATTTAGAAATAACTTAATTTATTAGTCTAGGCTAAATTCCGGGTCAAAACTTAGCGCTTATACCCACAAAAGGAGTGAAATCGTCCGAATCATTCGTGAGCCCGACCCGCACCCCGCCGTCCAACTGCACCTGCTCAGCCACCGCGTAGGTGAGGCCTGTATTGAAATAGGCTTCTGTTCCAGCTTCAGCGCCCTCACCCACGATCACGACCAACTCGAAAAAGCACCCAAGCGATTCCGTCAGATCATGCGCCGCGGTCGCGGATGCGAGGAACTCGAAATGACGGCCATCCGATAACTCATCGGCCACGAGATCGACCTCTGCTTGCAGGCCATAGCCCCAACCCATCGCGCCCTCGATGCTTAAAGGTAATATGATTCCCCCTTCTATTTCACCACTCGTGATTCCACTGCTACCGGTCGGAATCTGGATGAAAGGCATGATCGCCAGTGCGGTTTCGCCACCATCATTTCCCCATAGATTCTGTTTCAGACGAATCTGCATATCGCCAAAACCCTCCGCGCCACCGGCTTTGTGCTCATAAGAACTCACCACCCATTGTAGATCGGTGTTCGCTGCGATGCCGTATTTCAAATTCATTTCACCCAGCGCATAAGACTCCCCACTACCATCGCGGGTCATCGATGCCATTTCGAACTCCACTTGAAAATGCCCTCTATCCACCGTGAAAGGACTTTCCGTCGTATCCGGCCTATCCGTGCTCAGCGGTCTCAATTCCGCACCTTGCACGACCACTCCCTGCAATCCCGCAGCCATCACGACCGCGCCAACTTGTTTACTCATTCGTTGAAACATGGCGGAAATACGCCTTTTCTAAGTTTATTAGTCAAGGCTAAGTTTTGAATCTTACATTGGTAGGGTGCCATCGCCGAGAGCACCGCGCGAAGCGAATCTATAATATGAGAAATCCAATGACTACGCGTTGCAAGCAGCTCCCTTGGCGATGGAGCCCTACCTCAGAAGATTCCCTAATGACGGATTGTTAACCCCCGATCTTCTTAATCGGTGCCATAAGAGGAGCGACTGAATCTCCATCCATAGGAATTCTCAGCATCCTACGGCAGGAAGGACAAACGATACCGACACCGTCGTGGTCACCCGGCACCCGAAACACAAAGCGGCAATCCGGGCAGACATATGCGCCCCATCGCCTGGATTTTTCGTTTGCTGATTCAGTTTCTGACACGCTGTTAACTTGGATGAAAGTCAGGTGACTTTGCAAGTCTAGGGTTATGAACAGGGATCGACATTCAAACTGGAGTGCGTGAGCTTTCTCCCGCCTTAAGGTGGAAGGAGCTTGCTCCGTGCGGGCGGTCTTTTATCCAGCTGTTCACTTTGCCCCCACCGCGCGGAGCAAGCTCCGCTCCCCCCATTGGCGGAGGCAAGCCTCCGCACTCCTGTTCTATTCAATAAAAATCCTACCCGCCTTTCTTCTCAACCGCTTTCCACCCGGAAGATTCACGCTCGCAGATTTCTCCACATCAAGCAACTCCACGCAACGTTCCAGCAGTCGCCAATCCACATTTTCGATCTGCTTTTTCTTTAAATAATCCGCAATCACCGCTCGGGATAAAACCGCTGGCAAATCCTTCATCGCACCCGTGTGCAAGCGACCTTGTGGATCGGTCGCTGAGGTAGCGGAAATACCCCATTCCAACAACTCACGCCATTCACTATCGATTTCTGCGGCGCGGATGAGGTTCGGCGTGATGTCGCGCTTGGAGATTTCATCGAGCAATGGAATCGCTTCATTTCTCAAACGGTTCCGCACCACATCGTTCACTGTATTCGTTGCATCTTCTCGCCAAGGAAACTTACGCTCATTCATCCACTCTGCGATCTCGACTTTACGCACACCTAACAGCGGTCGCACCACCGTCATTTCTCGACCGTCCATTCTGAGTTCGTTGGTATCACTCATACCTCGGCAGCCGAGAGAGCCGCGCACCAGATTCCATAAAATCGTCTCTGCCTGATCGTCTGCATGATGAGCCAGCAAAAGTAACCGACAACGTTGTTCCTTCCCACACTTCGCAAAAAACGCATGCCTTGCCGCCCTGCCAGCCGTTTCCAATGAATTCCCTGTTAACTTCATCTGCGCCAAGAGATCCATTTTTTCAGAGAGCACTTCATAACCCAAACGCTTTCCTAACAGTTTAACAAACTTTGCATCACCCGTGGACTCCTCCCCTCTCAACCCATGATTCAAATGACAGACCACGACTTTTTGAAAACCTTCTTCCTTGAGAAGATGCAGCAGCGCGGTCGAATCCAAACCACCGGAAACCCCGATCATGAGTTTCTTTTGCCGCGAAGCATGCTCAAGCCACGGAATATTCACGACTGCAAGGGTTCGCCGTTTTCAAACACCATTCGCTTCCCACTAATCGGATGCGTGAAACTCAATTTCCATGCTTCCAATTGCATCGGCGCATCTTCGATATCCAAAGTCTGTTTGTCGCTCATCTGCTTGTTCGGCAAGTAACAAGGATCGCCGACCACTGGGAAACCAAGCTCCCAAAGATGAACACGAATCTGATTGGTCCGACCGCTCCCCAGTTTCGCTTCCAGCCACGTCGTGCCATCCGCGCAACGCTCTTTCACTACAAATTCCGTGCGAGCTTCCAAGCCGTCTTCTTCATCCACGCTGCGCCCGCCGGGTCCTTCGACTTCTTTAGAAATTGCAAACTCGCAAACTTTCTCATTCCAATCGGGGCAGCCTTGCACTTTCACCTGATAGATTTTCTCTATCGTTCCATCGAGAAACTGCCGTTGCAACAAACGACAACAATGCCGCGTTCTCGCAAATAACACCAAGCCTCGGGTATTCGCATCTAAGCGATGCACCGCACGCAGAAACTTCGGTGCGTAAACCTCATTCATCAAATACTGCAGGGTGTTGCGATGATACCTACCGCTCGCATGCATCGGCAAGGGCGCAGGTTTTTCAACCAAGACCAAAGCCTCGTCATCCCAGATAATTCGAATCCCAGTCGCAACTGCTGGCTCCACAGCTGGTGGAAACACCTGCAAAATTCTCTCACCCGCGCGGACGATGTGTTCCGCACCACGCACCTTTCCTCCGTAGCTAACAAAGCGACCTTCCGCACATCTTTGTTCCCAATCCTCGCGTGAAATCTGCGGAAATTGCTCAACCAATAAATCGATTAGCGTCCACCTATCATACTTCGCCGCCACATTCACCGGCCTGCGATTTTCCTGTGGAATCGATCCCGGCAACACGCGGCAAACCTCATCTAGCTTCGCCTGTGCTTCCACGATACGCTCGGCCATTTTTTCTGGCTCTGCTTTGAAGCAATGCGGACAACTCACGCCTCCGACATAACGCACGTCCTCTTGATCCTGCGCATCGAGCGGAGCTAGACATGCGTAACAAATCGCAGAATCCGTCTCCTGCAACGCTGGATCCACTCCAACGCGTTGATCGAATACAAAACATTCACCGTCGTAGTGATCGCCACCACATTCTTCAAAGTATTTCAAAATCCCACCATCGAGTTGATAGATATTTTTGAAACCTTCCATCTCCATGAATGGACCTGCCTTTTCGCAGCGAATCCCACCCGTACAGAACATGACGATGGTTTCATCTTTCATCTCCTGTGGCAGTTCTCTCACTGCGTTAGGAAACTCACGGAACGTCCGTATATCCGGCACGACTGCACCTGTGAAAGTTCCGAGCTTTACCTCATAATTATTGCGCGTATCGAGCAGCGTAATTTTTCGACCCTCATCCAACCATTGCTTCAGCTCCTTCGCGGAAAGTTTAGTCGATGTCCGCTTGCCCGGAACGACTCCCTCAACCCCAAACGAAATGATCTCCTTCTTGATCCTCACCAACATCCGGCGGAACGGTTGATCATCGCTCACACTGACCTTACCGACGAAATCCTCTAGTCCCGGAAGCTGCCGTAGCCTTCCCATCAATCGATCAATCCCCTGCTCCGCTCCGGCGACAAAAAGATTCACGCCCTCCACACTCAACAAAATCGTCCCCTTCAAACCCGCATCCTTGCAAAGCCCAAGCAACTCCTCCCGAAGCTCTTTCAGCCCCGACAACTCCACAAAGCGATAAGCCGCCAAATTCGTTACCATTTCTCCTGTCATACCGAGAGCCGAAATCTGCCAACCGAGGCGGCGCTTTGCAACCGCCATGCCAAAAAAAATCAGTGAGTTAATGGTAGGGCGCCATCGCCGAGGGCGCCGCGCGAAGCGAGACGTAGCCGATTTTACATTAAACCATCATATCTTCCTCATTCCATACGCCGCCCTCGGCGATGGCGCCGTACCAATCTCTTATATCTTCCCCAACTTGAGATTTGAATTTTGAATTTTGAAACTTACCCTTCACCCATGCTGCTCCAAGAACTTGTCCAGATTCCATCCATCAACCCCGACCACGCGTCGCCGGGTCAGGAGAAATGGATCGGTGAACAGCGAATGGCGGATTTCCTGAAATCCTGGCTCGAGGGAATTGGGGCGGAGGTGACCCTTGAGGAGATCGAGCCCGAGCGTCCCAACCTGATCGCCCGCTTCGCGCCGCTTGACGGTCGGCCTCGGATTCTTTTGGGGCCACACATGGATACGGTTGGGATCGATAACATGACCATCGATCCTTTCTCAGGTGAAATCAGCGATGGCAAAATCTGGGGTCGTGGAGCCAGTGATACCAAAGGCCCGATGGCGGCGATGTTGATGGGTTTAAAAAACAACCAAGCCATTCTCCGCGATCTTCCGGTAGCTGTCGATTTCGTGGCATTCATGGGCGAAGAGGCATCACAACATGGCTCCAAACATTTCGCGAAACATCACGCTGCGGAATATGCATTTGCCATCGTGGGTGAACCGACATCAATGCAGGTTGTGCGCATCACCAAGGGTTCCGTATGGGCGACCCTGACAGCGAGCGGTATTTCCGTACATTCTTCTCAACCTGAAAAAGGCGATAATGCGATTCTGAAACTCGCGCGCGCGCTACTGGATCTTCAGGAAACCCTCGCGCCAAAACTTGCTGCATACACCGATGAAATACTCGGTCACTCAACCATGAACATCGGAGTAATCTCCGGAGGCTTGGCAGCAAACATCGTCCCTAACCTCGCTACTGCGCAGATCGACATCCGCCAAACTCCATCTCTTTACTGCGCGGGTGGTGCGCTTCAACTTCTGCGCGAGACGATTGCAGAACTGAGACTTCCGTTAGATATTAGTTACGCCCATGAGAATCCTCCGATGGAAACGGATGCAGAAAATTCATACATCCAAAAACTACTTGCCACTGATTCGAAGACCCAGCTTACAGGTGCGCCATGGTTTTCTGATGCAGCTCACCTATCAGCAGCGGGACTTCCATCGATTTGTATTGGACCTGGATCGATTGCTCAGGCG
>JANPMK010000111.1:0-43324 GCA_031422775.1 Akkermansiaceae bacterium
GCCGAGGATCTGACACTTGATGGACGGATCGGAGCAGCCGATGCGTTTTACGCTTGTCGGGAACAGGACTATCCGAAGGCCAAGCACGAAGACTGGGAATTCTTGGCCGACACGTTCGACTTCAAAGCGAATCAGGACCCGAACTTCGTAATGAAGAATTCGCGCCCGGCAATTACCGCCGAAGAATTTGTCGGCGACGGAGTGGACGCACAGTGGATTGTTTACGGTGAGGTTCTCGGTGAGCAGAGGTGCTCTATTCTCCGTCTCACCGTTGCGCCCGGCGCCAAAACGAATTTCTGCCCGGAGAGCCCCGCGCTGTTCCACACGAACCGCGGACGCGGTCGGGTTGGAAAACTCGAAGTGCGATATCACCAGGACATGAAGCTTGGCGAACTCTATCCTGAGATCGGATTCATCACCCAAGCCGCGCTTAACCGCGGCGGGGTGAAAATCGAGAACACGGGGACTGAACCGCTCGTGTTGACCTTCGACTTCCCCCAACACGCACATTCCCAAACTCCCGGTGTTGCCGTTGCGAGCTAGTCGCTTGATTACGGTCAACTACCAGGAAATCGCTTTCTCAGAGAGAGTGTCGTAGGTGCATTCGGGCGAGACCCAGAGTCTGGGAAGACGGAAAATGCGGGCGGATTGATGCGGGATTTTCGGCGAGGGCAAGCGGAGATTGGGGGGAGGATAGGCCGCCCCATGATCAGCGTGAGTCTTTCATAAGCTTGCCGCGCAGTGCGGTGAGTTGTTTACTCAGCGAAGCCACTTGCTGATCTAGGGCGGCGAGGTCGTCGAGCACTCGTTCTTTATCGGTATCGCCGCGCTTGGCCGCGTTGTATTCATCCAGCTCGGAGTGCATTTCCTCCATGCTGTTCATGATGATGCCGATGAAGAGATTGAGCATGATCATCGTTCCAAGCAGGATGAAGCTGATGAAATAGACCGCAGCTACCGCAGGCGATGACCCTTTCGCGCTATCGAAAAGGAATTTCCAATCATCCAAGGTGATCGTCTGGAAGAGCGTGAAAAACGCCAACGACAAGCTGCCGAAGTGCGCCTTGTCGTGTGCACCGAAGAGGTGCACGCCAGTGATGGCGTAGATGTAAAGCACCAGGCTTAGCAGTAGCCCGACGTAACCCATGGAACTGAAACTCTTGACCAATGCCCCGACCAGAAGCTGGAGCTTCGGCAGGGCCGAGACAAGGCGCAGCAAACGAAGGGTGCGAACGAGGCGCAGCACCACGGCGAATTGCGAATCCCATGGCAGCAGGCAGAGAACCACGACGAGGAAGTCGAAGACATTCCAGCCATCGCGGAAAAAATCGAGCGGACGGCGGCCATGTGCCGCGAGTTTCAGCACGATCTCCACGACAAAAACCGTGAGCGCAAATACATCGAGGGCGCGCAGAAGCGTTCCGTGACTGGCGACGATCGCAGCATTCGTTTCCAGTCCCGCCAGTACGCCGACCAGCAGGATTACGCCGATGATGGTAGCATGGAAAGATCGCGAAGCGACGATGCGTTGTGCGAAGCCGGTCATAGAACGGAGGACTGAATTTCTTTAAGATGGGCTAGTGCATTAAACCGGCGTGCTGCCCCGGACGAGGGAGAGAATCGAGGCCGCATCCAGCGTCTTCGCCCGCTCTTGGATTTCCGGAAGGTATTTGGTATGGAGTTCCCGAGCTTGGCTCTGGAGAGGCGCGATGAGTTTTTTCATATCTGGAGCGGTCAGGTTGCGACCACCGGAATAGTAACTGTGCGCCACATGACCGATGGCATAGGTCGATGCAAATGACATCGCGGAGCCTGTGACTTGGTCGGCAACCTTGCCCACGGTTTTTCCTCCGAGTTTGCGTCCGAACTTGCCAACCATTTTGCGGGCGAAGCCCTCGACCATCTGGGAACCGAGCCCGATGCCGGCGGTGGCGAGGAAGTCCTTGATGTTGGAGCGATCCAGTTCCACGCCATTCGCCTTTCCGATCCGATAAACCATCTTCATCTGCATCGGAATGATGACGACAGTAGCCATGGTCTGGGGTAGGAGTTCGAGAGCTCCGTTGAGGATGGAGTATTTGAGAATCATGCCACTGCTATCGGTGGAGATCGCTTCATCCTGTGCGGCAGCAAGCGGCGCGAGGGCAACGGAATCCACCTGCTCGTTAACGGCAAGCGACTCGCTTTCCCCGAGCTTCAGATTACGCCGCAGATCCGCAAGAAATTCCTCTTCCTCGGCGGCGATCGAGCCGCCGGCTTCGCAAATCGCACGTGCCATTTCGTAGGCGAGCATCTGATCATTGTTTTCACCCAGATCCTCGCAGACCTCTGCGAGCGTAAGTTTCCCCATCAGGATTCTACGGGAAAGGGCAGCTAGGTTGTCCGCGTCCATTTCCTCGGCGTAGCGGGCGATCTCCAAGCGCTCGGCTTCGGATTGCTCGCCATTTGAAAAGGCTGCGAAGAGGCAGATTGCCAAAAGCGAATCGTGGGTGTTTGTCGGGTTTATAGGGGTGGTTTCTGTGATGTTCATACTGGCTTACTTTCTTCTTTATTTGGGATGAGGATGGACATCACTGACGCTGCGGCGAGGGTGCCGAGGACGATGATCAATGAGACAATCGGATCGATCTTGATGCTCTTGAATTCACTATCGGTGAGGCCGAAGTCGTTGAAATACGGCGGCGCGGCAAGCAACAGCAGCTTGATGCCGACGAAGCCGAGGATCAGGATCAGTGCTGGCTTGAGGTAGCGGAATTTCGCTATGAGGGCGGCGAGACAGAAGTAAAGGGCGCGCAGGCCAAGGATCGCGAAGATGTTGCTCGTAAAGACGAGGAACGGATCGGGCGTGATTGCGAAAATCGCGGGAATCGAGTCGACGGCGAACACGAGATCCGTGATTTCAACCATGATGAGCGCCAAGAACAGCGGGGTGATGGCGTAACGCGCGGATAGCGTGCTCGGCTCGGCAGGGGCGTAGGTGTCCTTGCCTGTTTCAGGATCGCTGATGTAGGTCGGCGCGATAGTGCGGCGGGTGAAAAATTTTTGGCCGTCATAGAAATCCACGGTGCGGAAAAACCGCTTGGCGATTTTCACGACCGGATTTTTACCGGGGTCGCTGTGGCTGGTGATGAGCGCCATCTTGACCGCTGTTAGAATTAGGAAGAAGCCGAAGACGATGAGAATCCATGTGTAATTCATGATGAGCTCGGCTCCGAGAAAGATCATGCCTCCGCGCATGATGAGCGCGCCGATGATTCCCCAGAAAAGCACGCGATGTTGGTATTTTGCGGGGATCGCGAAGTAGCCGAAGATCATCGCAATGACGAAGATGTTGTCCATCGCAAGGGACTTCTCCACCACGTATCCGGTTAGATATTGGATCGCTGCCGTGCCACCCGTGACCTCTCCCAGCGCAATCGTCCCTCCCACATACATCGGGGTATCCAGCCCCAGACCCAGCCAATGGAACTGGTAGGCGTAGTAGATGAAACCGGTGAACGAGATTCCGCAAGCCAGCCAGATGCATGACCAGGTGATGGACTCCTTCATCGTGACTTCGTGCGCCTCGCGGTGGAATACGCCGAGATCAAGTGCGAGGAATAACATCACGAGTACGATGAATCCGATGTATGCCCACATTTTCATGCTTGCGGGATCGGCGGTGGTGGCCAGTAGGGATAGGATGGTCATTATAATTTATTTTTAGAGTATATGGAGTGTTTCTGAGGGTATCTGGATTATCGGCGGGGTGAGCCGCTTGGACGGCGGCGGGTGAGCTCAATAGCAGGAGCGGCCTCATGGCGTTTCGAGCGTTTGGTCAGGCGTAGTTCGATCTTTTCATCGATCAGCTTGAAGGCTTTAAGAACCGCGGCACGCAGCGTGTGGTCTGAGGATGAAACGATCACATCCGGCCCTGGAGTCACGAGATGAAAGGACGCGCTATAGGGCGGACTTTCGGTGAGGCTGCGATCCAAACTGACCCGCGCTTCGTCGATCTTAAGATCGGGAAGCAGAGAATGCATTTTGGCTTCGATCATATCCAAGATGGATTTGGAGGGAGCGTGGTTGTGATGGGTGAAGGTGAATTTCATGGTGGGTTGATTTGACATGCATACATAATGCCGGTGAGAAAGAGTTTGTATAATACTCAAAATAACATAAATAGTTCCAATAAATGAAACTATTGCCCGATGCAGAATTTCTGAATTATCATCATCTCCGCTACTTCTGGACTGTTGCAAAGGAAGGCAGCCTGAAGAAAGCGTCTGAAAAACTTTGGGTATCGCAGCCTTCGATGTGCACTCAGATCAAGCTCTTGGAGTCGAGTTTGGGAGAGACGCTTTTTCGCACCAGCGGGCGCTCGCTGGTGCTCACGGAATTCGGCAAACTGATCTACAGTCATGCTGAGGAAATTTTCACTCTAGGTGGTGAGATTCTCCGAGCTACCAAAGAGGCGCCGAGTAGCCGCCGCCTCCACCTTCATGTGGGTATCGTGGATTCATTTCCGAAACTGATGAGCTACGATATCCTGCGCCCGGTGCTGGAGCACGAACCTCCCGTGCAGCTCACTTGTCATGAGGGGAAGCTGGCGGATATCGTTTCCCAGCTCAACACCCACCGTCTTGATGTGGTGCTGGCAGATGAGCCTGCCTCACCCGCAATTGCGGGAAAGGTGTTCAATCATCTGTTAGGTTCATCCACGATCACGTTCTGTGCGATGCCGGAATTTGCGAAGAAGCTCAAGGGTCGATTTCCTCGGAATCTCGATGGAGCACCTGCTTTGCTACCGACCCAGAATTGCAATCTCAGACGAGACTTAGAGAAATGGTTCCGAAGCGTGGGTGTGGAGCCGAAGGTGGTTGCGGAATTCGAAGACGCAGCTCTAACAAAAATTGTGGCAACGAGCGGTCATGCTTTCATTGCGGTGCCGACAGTCGTTGCGGCTGAAGCGTTCGAGAGATACGGATTTGTCCCGATAGGCCGGACGAAGGAGGTGGAAACGCATTTTTACGCGATCACGTCCGAACGGCGGTTCACTCATCCTGCGATTCTAGCGTTAACACGGAGGTTGAGTGCTACGGGAAAAAAGCAAAAATCCTGAAGCGACTTGATGGGGCGTGATATTCTACAGATATTCCCAGCGGAGTTGCTTTACATCATGGAAGAGAAACGGAAAATGTCGCCGTGATCCAATTTTCCGATGCGCCTTACCGGTTTTTTGAAGCGAAGCCCTCGCCGTTTTTGATTCGTTGCGGGCGGGCGATGAATCGCAGTTTTTTTCTCCCAGGGCCGAATCATCGGATCCGGGAAATGGTTTTGAACGGGGAGATGGAACAAGTGCGGGAGGCGCAGGCAAAAGGTGAGCGGCTGATGTTTGTGGTCAATCATCCGACGCACAGCGATCCGCAGGTGGTGACGGAGTTGCATCGGCGGCTGGGCATCGATTCGTGTTTCATGGCGGCGTATGACGTTTTTTTGAGAAGTCCGGTCAATGCCTGGGTCATGCAGCGGATGGGAAATTTCTCGATTGATCGCGAGGGCAGTGACCGCAAAGCGATGGCGGCGGCGATCGATGTGCTGAAAAAAGGCGAGCGGGCGTTAAACATTTTCCCTGAAGGAAATGTGTATCTGACGAATGATCGACTCGCCCCGTTCTTGGACGGCGCGGCGTTCATTGCGCTGAAAGCCCAAGCGGCGCTGGATGGGATTCCGGTTAAAATCGTTCCGGTCAGCTTGAAATACACCCATCTAACCACTCCTCGCGAAGCGGTGACGCAGCGGATGTTGGATTTGGGTTCGCGTAGCGAATACGTTTTTCCCACAGGATCCACCAGCGATCCGATTTCAGCGGTGATGGGGATGGGGCGGCATATTATAGCGCGGTATTTGCGGGCACATGGCCATGGCGATGCGTTAAAAATGGACGACGACTCGTTGTATGAAGTGCTCGGAGGATTTGCAGGAAAGCTGATGGATGATTTGGAGGGTGCGTTGGAACTTTCTGCGGCGCGGGCAGCGGGATTATCGGATCGGATTGTGAAAATTCGCTCGCGCTTGCATCAGCTCAGGACGGATCGAAGTGCGGCTCCCGATCCGGCGCTCGATGGCATGGCGGATAGGGCGATGCTTGCGATGAGGATTCATGGTTATCTCTCGCCCTATCTCACCGAGCGCCCGACCATTGACCGTTACGATGAGACAGTGGAGCGCATCGCGGAGGATTATCATTCGAAAGCCATGCCTCGCACAGGTCCGCGCCGCGTGATGGTGCGGGTGCATCAGCCAGTTGAGGTTTCGGCTTTCATCTCCGCTGCCGGCGGCAACACGAGAGAGGCGATTTCCAAAATCACTCGGGAGATACACGGAACGATTCAAACTGGGATCGATGAGTTAAACGCGTGTAATGATGCGCCGGGGGCGGAGATCGTGAGAAAGAAGTTATAAAGGTAGGGCACCATCGCCGAGGGTGCCGCGCGTAGCGGGGAGATCATGGATTTTTCAAATGCGGATTTTTTCGCTTCGCTTCGCGCGGTGCCCGCGGCGATGGCACCCTACCTAAAAATTCTCACAAGCGAGCTTGGTTTGTGAGTTTGGTGTGCTAGCTTGCGTCTCGATGAGCCCCGGAAGGCGGGTGCGGGGATTTGCTGTGCGGTTGATAATGATGTCGTTCTTGGTGGAACGACCGTGCTTGTAAGTGATGGGTTTCACGAATGCACTTAATACAAACTATGAAATTATTTATCGGAAATTTATCTTACGACACCACAGAACAAAAACTCGCTGAAGCACTTGCGGAAATCGGAACGATCACTGAGTTTCGTCGCCCAAAGGATTTTGATACAGGAAACCCACGTGGCTTCGCTTTCATCACCATGGACAGCATGGAATCTGGGGAAAAAGCGATTCGTTTGTTAGATGGAATGAAGATGGATGGCCGGGAATTGAAAGTGAACGAGGCGGAAGAGCGTAGAAACGATCATCCGGCGGATCGCCCGGCAAAGGTTTCGATGAGCATCCCGAAACAACGCCCCGTGGATGACAGGCCAATTGGAAAAGACGGCATGCGCGTGCGTTACAAGGGGATTTAAATATACCAACAGATCACGAAAAAACCCGGGAGAGATCTCCCGGGTTTTTTCATTTTTAAAATCGTATCTGGCTGGGTTTAGTCGACAAGGTTGTCGACGCGTTGGGCGAGCTCGATATCGAGCTCGGTGACGCCGCCGACATCGTGGGTGGTGAGTTTGAGGGTCACCGTGGTGTATTTGATGGTGATGTCAGGGTAGTGCTGAGCTTCCTCAGCGATCTCACCGACGTTGTTTACGAAATCGATGCCATCCATGAATTCCTCGAACTCGAATGAGCGCGTGATGGAGTTTTTCTCAATTTCCCATTCAGGGCATTTTTTGAGTGAGTCTTTTAAATCTTCTTTTTCTAACAGTTCTGACATGAGATGCGGGAGTTCGTTGGATAAGCCTTGCGAGAGATTGGACGGATGCTTTTGGAATTGGCAAGCCCGTGTTTGAAGTTTTTTGATTTTTTTTTGTATTTCGATGTTTCGAGTCATTTCGGTCTTTAAACCGAGTTGCAATGTGCCGATTGGCGTGGCAATTGTCTGGCATGAAAAAGTTTGTCGTCATTTCATGCCTTGGATTGTTGATGGGGATTGTCTCGTCCTGTGCTCCCTCGACGCCCCAGACACGGATTAAAGAGCGCCCTCAGGATTACGCCAATTTGAATGAAAAGCACAAGGATTTGGTCTCCAGGGGTGAAATAGCCAAAGGGATGAGCAAAGATGCGGTGGCTTTGGCGTGGGGAAGTCCAGCTGCATACATTGAGGGATTGCGGAGTGGAAAATTGACTGAGCGCTGGGATTACATGGGCCGCGAGGCGGTCACGAGGAGCAATTTCTTTGGTGGCTATACATCTGGCAACTATGGACCTTACGGATATTCAGGATACAGAGCGGGCTTTGGCCCCGAAATCACTTATGTGCCGTATCGCAAAGCTTCGGTCTGGTTCGTCGGTAACCGTGTGGATGAATGGGAGCGGCAGCGCTAATGTTGATCTCGCAAAGCAAGATTTTAGCGAATGAAAGATATGATGCAACGGACGATATTTGCTGTGTTGGCTAGTTTAGCGTTGGTGATGGGGTTTTCATCTTGCGCAACGAGTTCTGGGTTAAAGGGGATTTCTGCTTACCAAGCTTATGATCGACCCGCAAAACTCCCCAGTAATCCCAATGCGGTGAGAGTGAAAGTATCCCTTTCCAAACAACGCGTCTATGTGATGGAGGGTAGTGAAATGCTGTTGCTGATGCCGGTTTCGGTGGGTGCGCCAAGCTCGCCGACTCCAACGGGGCATTTCCGCATCACTGGCAAAGCAGCCAAACACCGGGATCATTTGCACGGTTATGCAACGGATGGAAAAACATTTCGCAAAGTGAAAGTTGGCGGTGCGCCAGCGGGTTGGAAATACAAAGGAACGCCGATGCCGTATTGGTGCGAGTTTAAGTCTGATTATGGGTTCCACACAGGTTGGGTGAAACACTCGCCTTGCACGAATGGCTGCATTCGTTTGCATGAAAATCTGGCGCCGAAGTTTTTCCGCCTCGTTTCAGTGGGCACACCCGTTTCGATTGAATATTCGCAACCCGAAGATGCCGCGCACGCAAATATTCCCTTACCTCCGGATGCGGGTCCTTTGAAAGATTACTCGGAGGATATGTATTTGGGTGATGGATATTTCTCACATCACAAAACTCCGCATTTTAATTGAGTTATTGATTTGCGATTCTTTCTAAGTGTCGATCATTGACCTTGCATCTTAGCTAGATCAGTTGCCTTGTCTCTAAATGGAAATAAACAAATTCTCAGAAATACTTACCCATCCCGGTAGTTCGCACAAAGACGAGTTTCTTGCGTGCTGCCTACTTGTTGCTGTACATGAGGCTCCGATCCTGCGTCGGGAGCCGACTCAGCAAGATCTCACGAATCCGCGAATGGCGGTGGTGGATGTTGGCGGGGAGCATCAGCCGGAATTGGGAAATTTTGATCATCATCAATTTCCTCGAGATCATCCGCCAACCTGTTCATTGAGTTTAGTGCTGATGGATATGGGTTTGTATGAGGATGCGCGGCAATACTGCGACTGGTTGGAAGTGACTGAGTGGTTCGATACCCGTGGACCGCAGGAGACGGCAGTGTGGTTGGGAGTTGAGCGCGAGTTGCTCGCGAAGCTGAACTCAACTGTCGATCTGACTTTACTGCGTAGATTTGCGGGGATGTCGGAAATTCGTGCGGGTGAGCCGATGTGGGAAGTGATGCGTTGGATCGGCAGTGATCTGATTGGTTACCTGAAATCGCTGCGCGAAAAGCTCAACGAAATCGCTCGGAGCAGTGAAATCTGGGAAATCGGCGAGGGTGAAACCTTTTTCCGTGTGCTTTTTTTACCGCGTTCCGCAAATATTTCCGAAGACGCATCGGCAGGACTGGCACGTTATGCTGCAGGGTTAGCGGAAGACCAACAAGTGGTTGGGATGGTGTATCCGGATCGGCGTGGCGCTGGTTTCGCGCTTTCCCGTTTCAACGATTATTTAGGTTTGGATTTCACTCGGATTGAGACCGAAGTCGATGTCCATTTTGCGCATAGTCGTGGATTTGTGGCTAAAACCTCTGCGGTGGATTTAGCGAGAATTCGCGAGCTCCTCGGTAAAAGTCGCGTGACAGTCTAACGGATTATGACAGCCTCGGCGCATGAGTGATATTTCCATTTCGAGTTTGAAAGAACAAGCGGGCGATGTGCCATTGATCGCCTCCATCACCGCGCAACTGCAATCGCGCGCGGTGAAAACCACCAAAGATGGAAAACCGTTTTTCGATCTCTCTTTCGTGGATTCCACTGGATCGATCAGTCTGAAAGTTTGGTCGAACACACCACTCTATACCGAGGCGGAAAAAATGGCGTTGAATACGATCTTACGGCTCGATGGTGAGTGGACGCAGAATCAATACGGCATCAACGGCAGCAATATCAGTTGGTCGGCGCTGCAGGAGGATGAGATTGCCATTTTCCTCGCGGGCGATCCGCAGACGCGGGACAAGCAACAGCGCGACTACGCGGAGATTCTCGGATTTTGTGGCAGCATGGCCGATCCGAGATTGAAGCGCCTAGCGGAGTATTTTTTCGAAAAGATGGGGGATAGATTTCGTCGCACCGCCGCCGCTCGGAAAAACCATCATGCCCGGCGGGGTGGGTTGGTGGAACATGTTGCGCAAATGATGCGTTCGGCGAATGCCATCTGTGGCATTTATCCTGAACTGAATCGGGATCTGATCATTTCCGGCGTGTTGTTTCATGACTGCGGCAAGCTCTGGGAAAACTCTTATCCCGAAGAAGGATTCGCGCAAATCCACTCAAAGTATGGCGAAATGTTAGGCCATATCCCGCTGGGAATCGAACTCGTCAACAAGCTCTGGCACGATTTACTCAACGCTTCCGAGTTCGAAGCCTTTGCAGAATCAAAACCCGCGACCGATGATGTGCGGATTCATCTTCTGCATCTTATCGGCAGTCACCACGGGCAGTTGGAATTCGGATCTCCGGTGCTTCCGAAAACTCCTGAAGCGCATGCACTGCACTACATCGATAACCTCGATGCCAAAATGGAAATGCTACGCGATGCCTACGCGCAAAGTCCGGAAGTCGCCCCCGGGATTTACGATCGCGTGTTTCCGCTGGCAACGAATCTGATCAAGCCGCTGGCGAGTTTTGAGGGGGAGGGAGGAATATCATGATTCGCACCAAATTGATAATAGCTGCAGTGTGTGGATGTATTTCGGGAATTCTTTCCGCATGGTTACCAGATATATTTGGGGCTAATACATTGTTATGGCTACCCGGAGCCATATTTGGCGGGATGTTCGCCTGCTATTTCTGCTGTGCCACTCCATCATATCGGCCTTCGCTTAAATACCTGAGATGGGTTCTCTTCATCGGACTTTCCACGGCTGCCTATTATGCCGCAGTTTTCGTTTTTTTGGACCTTTCGAATCAATATCCTGTCGATAAATTGAAAAATTTTCTGTTAGGGATTTTAGCAGGGTTTGTTGGAAGTTTGATCTTGGTTCTATCGATTTGGTTGTGCTCCTTCAGAATTCCCTCATGTCGTTACGCAATCGTAACGATCCTTTTGGGCGCTGTATTTGGATCGTTGATCGGATATGAAAGCAAATTGAAGTTGTATCCACTGTTTGTGTTATGGCAAACGGTGGTTTTTGTGGGCTTGATCTCGACTTTACCGAGAAAGCTTTTTCACAAGGCTGAAGAAAATGTTAACGCTAAGGGATAGTTATTCTGCATCCAGATCCCATCCGGGATCTAAGATATTAGCCTGGGGTCGAGGAGCGAAGCGACGACCACCCCAGGGAAGATGAGATAGAGAATTCGACCCCGGTAGTGGGTCGCAGAAATGTCGGTGTCTTCCGATGTCGCCGTATGTCTGGCACGCCCTTCAGGGTGCGATTTGTGTGGTGTGCAAACCTGGGGTGGTCGTCGCTGCGCTCCTCGACCCCAGGCTAAGGTCTGTAATCCCTTCAGGATTTAGAGTTCCGCATTTGATAATCCATATCTCGATCCCGACGGGATCATAGATATTAGCCTGGGGTCAAGGAGCGAAGCGACGACTACCCCAAGGAAGATGAGATAGAAAATGCGACCCCAGAGAGGGTCGGAGAAATGACGGCAGCAGGATGCAGCCGCTCCTTGGTTACTCTTGGTCCGCACGATTCACTTCGATCCAGTTTTTTTGGAAGGTTTGCCAGTGTTGATCCGACTTTGAAGGATCGTTCGGATTGAGATAAATATATACTTTGTGAAAAGCTGCGCCGGCGAGGGGGAGATTTTTGTTATGTGGATTTTGTCCGGCAAGCATGGGGTCGGATGCAGGAGGGGTTTTTTCTAGCAGCTTATCGACAAGGTTTGAAAATTGATCTGCAACAAATTTTTTGGTTTTCTTCCCGTTCTCATGGTGCAGAGAAATGGGTGTTTTGTATTCGATGATGGGTTTATCATCGGTGTTGACGGGATACATTTCAAACAGGCTGCGGGACGCGCTTATGTTACCGCAGTAGAACAAGAGAATGTCTCGTTGTTTCGGTAGGTGTAAACTTTGGACAGCATTTCCATCTGTATCGGATATGGGTTGGCGACTAACATATGCTTCATAATGCTTATGTGCATCTGTCGGTAGCGGTGATCTATTTTGATGGCCGACAAGCGCGACGATTTCTCCGCCTGGCTTGAAGTTGTGGCGCCATAGGGTGACTTGATCGAAGGCGCTGAGCATGGTTTTGGTGATGACGCCGAATTCATATTCCGAAACCTGATAGAGCGGTAGCCATTGCACATAAACTCCGCCGGGGTTGAGTCGCTTTTTAGCAGATTGAAAATGCTCAAGGCTGTAGAGGCTGCCGGTGCCGCGATGGTAGGGGACGAATAGATCGGCATTGATCATGTCGAATTTTTTGTCCGTGGCCATGAGGTGATTGCGTCCGTCTTCGACGAGCACTTTTGCCCTGGGATCGCGGAATAAGCCATTGGTGTAGTCGAAGCCATCGACTTTTCCGGTCATGTATTTTTTCGAAGCGTTCACGACATCAGGCAGCAATTCACAGACGGTGATTTCTTTGATGTTTTTGAAATCATTTTTGTTCAATGCTTCGCCCGCTGTGGCACCTGTGCCCATGCCTAGATAAAAGATGCTCTCAGTTTGTGGATAGATGAGCAGAGGGATACGGGTTTGCAAAATTTGCGACATCCTTGAGCTGGTGGAGCCAAGGTCGTAGGCAGAGTTTACTTTGATGATGTGTCCTTTAAAGTCGCTTCGCACGACTGAGACCGTGCCATCGCTGGCTTCCCAGACTTCTACGATGGTTTCAGGCTCGTTTCCTGGGACAGTTCCTGTGACAGGAAGTTTCGCAGGGTTAAGCAGCGTCAAACAAATGAGTAGGATGAAAGCGGTTAGAATCTTTGTCGCGCCGAAAAAGGCGCTTTTTCCCAATGGCATAATCAAAGCGACGATGAAATAACTCGCGGCGATGATCTGAACGGCGCGCCACATTCCAATAAACTGGAGCAACAGGAATCCGCAGATCATGGAGCCGAGAATCGCGCCAACTGTGTTGATCGCGGAGAGGATGCCGATGCTTTTTCCGGGCTGATCGGCAAAGTGCTCCTCGCTTTTCATGAGAAATGGAAAGACCGTCCCGAGCACGAGACAGGGAAGACCGATGGTGGCAAAACCCGTTTTAAAGAGACCCCAGACGTAGCTCGCGAACGGGACATCCGTGGCGATCATCTGCAGTTTGTTGGTTTCAGCGAAAAAGATGAACGGTGAGATGGCGACTCCGATGCCACTGAGGATCATCAGGAAAAATAGGGTCTTGAGCGGTTGGGCGCTGCGTTTCGCCAGCCACGATGCGAACAACGCACCGAGGGCTAAGCAAATGAGCACGACGATTAGAACTGCTGAAAAACTGTAGACTGAGTTTTCATGAACCTGTGCGAACATCCGTGTCCAAAGCACTTCGAGCGCAAGCACGTTGAAACCTGAAATGAATGCGAAAGCATAGATGACTGATCGCGATGCGGCTTTGGGCTTTTCGACCACGGGTTCGGCTATTTCCTTTTTCTTCGAGGATGATTTTTTTGAGCTTATCGGTTTTGAATCAGGAACAACAACTGACACCTCTTCGGGAGCGGGTTCTGGTTTGCGTGCCAGAAGAAATGAAATCAAGGCGATGGCTAGGGAAATGAAGATCCCGAGAAAACAGGTCTGTTTAAAACCTAACAGAACGATAAGAAAGAATCCGGTCGCGAACGCACCGAGAGCCGCGCCGATGGTATTGATGCCGTAGATTTTCGCGGCGGTTGTTCCGAACGATCCTTGAGTGCGGATGAGAAATTGCCCCAAGACTGGGATGGTTCCACCCATGAAAAATGATGGAGGGAAAACCATCAAAAAGGTTAGCAGGCATTTTAGCATCATCAGCTTCGCGCCAGGTCCGACAGATTGATAGAGGATGGGATAGAGGCTGTGAAAATAATTCAGGACGATCAGGAACAGAATCCCAGAAGCTCCGATTCCTATCTCCAGCCATGCGTAAGTGCGTAGAAGATTAGGTAAGCGCGCGCAGCGATTTCCCCAAAACCAGCTCCCTATGGCGAGCCCGAAGAAAAACACTCCGAGGGTGATGGCAGCGGCATACGAGGTGTTGCCTAACAATAAGCCCAACTGCCGCATCCAGAGGATCTGATAGAGCAACCCGGCGAAACCGGAGAAAAACACCATCACATAAAAAATACCGCGCTTGGAATGACTCATAGGCTCGTTACTCCTATGGCCTCACTCCTGATGTCTCGCGTGAGGCTCGCGTTTGGCGACCGTTTCCGCACCCGGTGCAGTGACAAACGGACCGCCTTCGAGTGGCGCAACACCGGTGAAGGCGACGTCTGGCATATCGGTTGGGCGACCTGCGAGCGGAAAATCTTTGCGCAGAGGAAAGAACGGATAACCCTCCCACATGAGGATGCGTTTGAGATTTGGGTGGCCGCTGAAAGGAATGCCCATCATGTCCCAGACTTCGCGTTCATGCCAATCGGCTGCGGCCCAAAGATGGATTGCTGTTGGTACAGCTTCGTCTTCGGAAACTTTGGCTTTCAGGCGCAAGTGGAGGGAGTCGTCGAGCGTGGCGAGTTCGTAAACCACTTCGAAGCGTGGGTCTTCGCCGAAATGATCGAGCGAGGAAATATCGAGAAGCATTTCATAGCCGAGCTTTTCTTTGCAAAGCGCGAGCGCTTTTGGGAGGGCTTCAAGCGTGACGTTTAATGTGAGTTCACCTCGGAATTCGACTTCGGAGAGGATACCATTTCCAAGCGCATCGCGCAGGGCGGGAAGGTCTTTGGCGGCAGCAGGTGAATCGGTGATGGCTGACATGGGAGAAAAAATTCGGTGGTTAGAAAAATACGGGAATCAGACGTTTTCCTCGAAGAAGATTTTCTTCTGATCTTGGGTGGAATGCTCAGCTTCGATTTTTTCTTGGAGTTTCATTAAGCCTTCGATGAGGGCTTCCGGACGCGGAGGGCAGCCGGAAATGTAAACGTCTACTGGGATGAGTTGGTCGATGCCTTGAAGCACGGCGTAGGAGCGATACATCCCGCCGGACGAAGCGCAAGCGCCCATGGCGATACACCATTTTGGCTCGGGCATTTGATCCCAGACACGTTTCACAGCGAGAGCCATTTTGTAAGTCACGGTGCCGGCGACGATCATGACGTCTGCTTGGCGAGGAGAGAAACGCATGACTTCCATACCGAAGCGAGAGATGTCGAAACGGGAAGAAGCTGTCGCCATGAGCTCGATTGCGCAGCAGGCAAGTCCCATCGGCATCGGCCAGAGAGAGTTCTTTCTCATCCAGTTGATCGCGGCATCGACCCGAGTGAAGATGATGTTGCCTTCGATCTTGGAATCATAGGCGGCGTAAGTTGGGACAGTGGCGGTGCTTTCCATGGTGCGGCGTGGCTTCGCCGGAAAGATGGTGGCTTGTGGCGGATGTCTCAAGTGGATTGTGAAATTTTTCACAATCTGGGGGGCAGGGTAGGGGAAAACCCCCTTGACTGGACGTTGAGGCGGCTCATCTTGGTATTGGATGAAAGAAATGTTTCAGCGCTGCTTTGCTCTGGTCTTTGCGATTTGCGTCGTGAGCCCAGCGTGCTGCTGTGCTTTTTCTCATGAAACCGGCATGGCAGAGGTTTCCTCGTGCTGCGATGGCGGCGAGCAAAACCCTGATCAGAAGCACGATTGCGGCTGTGTGAAAATGACGGCGGCCACGGAGTGGAAAGTGAAAGAGACGATTTCCTGTAACCTCTTGGAGCTTCCTACGTTTGCTACTTATGAAATGATTTCGCTCACCACATTGCCTGAAGTTGATGAAGTGGATCGCGTCAAAGACTCGTGGATCGATACCAGCCCGCCTGCCCGAAGACGAGCGTGGCTGCAGTGTTTTTTGATTTGAGGAAACAGGGCGGTCGCCATTTGCGACCCTTTTCCGAGCCTTTGCTCGGAACAATCTTATCTCGGTCTTTTAGCCACAAATCCGTATTCTTCACATTACCCCTTTCCCCTTATGAAAACATTTCTTCTTATTTTTCTTCTAGTCGCACCTTCGCTGCATGCTCGGTTGGTGGAGTATGACTTAACTATCGCCGAGCAAAAATGTACGCCCGGCGATCTCAGGCCGGTGCGCGCGATCACCGTCAACGGCGGAATCCCGGGGCCGACGATACGCTTTAAAGTCGGCGACACCGCGCGGATCCGTGTTCACAACCAGATGAAAAACGAGGACACATCAATCCATTGGCACGGCTTGCTGTTGCCTAATGCGCAAGACGGCGTTCCCTACGTGACTACTCCGCCCATCATGCCAGGAACAACGCATACCTTTGAATTTCCGATCACTCATTCCGGCACGTATTGGTATCATAGCCACACGGGCTTGCAGGAACAGGAGGGCGTTTATGGATCGATCGTGATCGAGCCGAAAGGTGGTGAAGCGATACGGACAGATCAAGATCACGTGGTGGTATTATCCGACTGGACCTTGGAGAGCGGGGATGAAGTCATGCGCTCGCTCGCGCGGGGCACGGATTGGTATTCGCTTAAAAAAGGCAGCACGCAAAGTCTGTTAGGTGCGGCGAAGGCGGGTGAGCTAAAAAATTTCTGGGCACGCGAGCGCACGCGGATGCCGGCGATGGATATGTCCGATGTCGCTTATGATGCGTTTCTGGTAAATGGTAAGCGCTCGATCCATCTGCCTGGAAAACCCGGTGAAACCGTGCGGTTGCGTTTCATTAACGCTGGGGCATCGACTTATTTTTACTTACAATCTGCAACAGGGCCATTGCGCATCGTCGCTGCCGACGGCCCTGCGGTGCAGCCGATCCATGTGAAACGTTTGCTGATCGGGATGGCGGAAACTTATGACGTGACCGTGAAAATTCCCGCGAGTGGAAAATGGGAAATCCGCGCCACCTCGCAGGATGGATCGGGTCACGCATCGATTTGGTTGGGTGAGGGAAACGAAAACGCCGCGCCCGATGTGCCGAAGCCAAATCCCTACAACATGGATGATCACATGATGGCGGCGATCGATGACATGAGCATGTCAGCAGATAACAAAGCTGCGAATATGAGCGATGCGCAAGCTCTTGCGATGGAACCGGAACGTCCTCTTTCTCCTTACGCGCGCTTGCGTGCCTTGCATTCCACCGAGTTGCCTGCGAAATTACCGCGCCGCACGATCACCCTCCGCGCGACGGGCGATATGGAGCGCTACGTTTGGTCGTTCAACGGCAAAACGTTTGCCGAGGAAGGCGTTATCCCGATCAAAAAAGGTGAGGTGATTCGTATTGAGTTTTTCAACGACACGATGATGCATCATCCACTGCATTTGCATGGGCACTTTTTTCGCGTGCTGATGGGTCAGGGAAAATATTCACCACTGAAGCACACGATCGATTTGCCGCCGATGACGTCGCGCACTGTTGAGTTCGAGGCGAATGAAAAAGGGGATTGGTTGTTTCACTGTCACTTGCTTTATCACATGCACGCAGGAATGACTCGGATCTTTTCTTATCAAGGCGACGGCTGGGAGCCACCAGGAAAGTTGAAGGAAGGCACCAACATCGTATGTAATAAGCTCTGCTGCTTACCGGGAAATCCGAATGCAGCTTCGGGAGCGGTTGATCCACGGCAGATCGGACGCATGCCACACGCCGGTGGTCATGATCACGATATGATGTATTTTTTCATGGAGGGTAACGTGCAAAGCCATCTTAGCGAGGGTCGCTTGAGTCTTCGTAATTCAAAAAATGATTGGGTCGCCGAGTGGCGAGCGGGTTACTCGGATGAAAGCGAATACGAAGTCGATCTCGCATGGGAACGCTATTTCAATCCGAACCTGTCGACTACCTTGGGATGGAGATTCACCGATTTCGACGATTCCGAGGATCGCGCCTTCGCGGGTGTGAACTATCGCCTGCCCTATCTGATCCAAAGCTCCTTGCAGGTCGATTCCGAGGGCGATCTCCGCGCCGCGCTTGGCAAGAGTTTGCAGCTTACCGACAGAGTTTCTGGTTTCACCGAAGTCGAATACGACACGGGCTCGGAATGGGATTGGCGCGTGGGTCTGGAAGCAACGTTAACCAAACAATTTTCTCTCATCACCGAGTATCACTCGGACTACGGCTTCGGCGGAGGCATCGGCTTCCGCTTCTAACAAAAAACAAAAAACAAAAACAAACATATGAAAAAGATACTGACCTTATTATCCGCTGTCGTTCTCGCATCGTGCGCCGCACCAAGCAGCACCGCGAACGTTAAACCCTACACCGCAGACACCTGCATCGTTACCGATAACAAACTCGGCTCGATGGGAACTCCCATCACCAAAGTTTACGGCGATCAAGAAGTGAAATTTTGCTGCAAACCTTGCATCGCAAAGTTTGAAAAAGAACCGCAACGTTACTTGAAAAAAATTCAATGAAAACATCCGCCATTTATCTAATAGCAGCAATACTCGCTAGTTGTTCTCCCGAGCAACAAACCGTTGGGCTTAATCCCGTTGGGAAAAACTCCAGCGTCGTTGAAGCGCAGACAAAACCTGCGAAGCCACGTCCGTATCCGCTGACCACGTGTTTGGTGAGTGGCGAGGATTTGGATTCCATGGACGAGCGGGTTTCCACGGTCTACGAGGGGCAAGTCTTTGAGTTTTGCTGCAAGCCCTGCTTGAAGAAATTCAACAAAGATCCCGAGAAATACCAAGCCATGCTGGCCACAGGCAAATCGTCTTGAGTTGAGCATTTACCTCCGTAGCCGATTGGCTGCGGCGGTGTGCTTTTCTGTGATGAAGTGAGACTTGGTGTTGCCTGACAAGGCTGAATCACCGAAGCTCCCGCGCATGGAACCAAGAGAATTTGAGATCAAAGGCGAAAAATACCTAGCGCGGACCCCGCGTGAGGAAGACTTCGCGGCGATGATCGAACTCCACAAAAGTTGTTTTCCGGCGACCTTGGAAGAGGACGGCGCATGGCGTGAGGATCAGTTAGAGAGCCATCTACAGATGTTCGAGGACGGACAGGTGTTGGTCACGAAAGGGGAGAAAATCGTTGGTGTCTCGTCAAGCTTGGTGGTGAGTTTGGGCAGAGATCCGCTGCGTCACCATTCCTACTATGGGATCACGGATGATGGTTATTTTTTCAATCACGATCCCGAAGGAGACACCTTGTATGGCGCGGAAATTTATGTGGATACTGCGGAGCGCGGGCAGGGGATCGGGGCTTTTTTGTATGAACTGCGGCGTGAGCTTTGCAGGCGTTTGAACCTGCGTCGGATTCTGGCGGGTGGGCGTTTGTGGAACTACGAAAACTACAAAGAAAAATACACGCCAGAGGAATACGTACACGCGGTGCAGGATGGTTTGGTTAGAGATCCGGTCATGGGATTTCAGCTCAAAGAAGGTTTTGTTGTGCGCGATGTGATGTCGAATTACATCCGCGATCCGCGCAGTATGAACTACGCGACCTTGATCGAGTGGTTGAATCCCGAATATCAACAGACCGAGGGTGAGGATCGCAAAGTTCGCGTTGCTTGCGTGCAGTATCAGATGCGGAAAATTGCAGACTTCGATGAGTTTGCGGCGCAGGTTAGGTATTTCGTGGAGACGGCGGGGGAGGATTATGGCGTGGATTACGTGTTGTTTCCTGAGTTCTTCTCGGTGCAGTTGCTCTCTGCGATGGAACCGTATTCGTCTCGCGACGGGATACGAAAACTCGCCGAGCTAACACCGAAATTCCGTGAACTCATGTCCACGCTCGCTCGTGAGCAAGGGTTGCATCTCATCGCAGGTTCGCATCCAGTTCTGCAGAAAGATGGAAGCTTGCAAAACGAATCCATGTTGTTCCGTCCGGACGGCACGTTCGTTTCCCAACCCAAACTTCATATCACTCCATCGGAGACGACGTGGTGGGGAATTACCGGTGGCAATCAACTGCATGTCATCCAAACACCGAAAGCGAAGATAGGGATATTGATTTGTTACGATGTCGAGTTTCCTGAAGCTGCACGCTATCTCGCGGAACAAGGGGTCGAAATTCTTTTCGTGCCTTATTGCACCGACAACCGTCAGGGATATTTGCGCGTCACCAAATGCGCAGCGGCGCGAGCGATTGAGAATCAGATCTATGTCGTCACCACCGGCGTGGTCGGAAACCTTCCCGATGTTCCGGCGATGGATATTCATTACGGCCGAGCGGCGGTGTTCACGCCTTCGGACTTCGAATTCGCGCGCGATGGCATTCAAGCAGAAGCCGATCCCAACGTTGAAACCATGTTGGTGACGGATTTGGATATCCGAGATCTATATCGCTCTCGCGAGGCCGGTTCAGTGACGCCGCTGATGGACCGACGCAGGGATTTGTTCGAACTGAAGGTGCATTTGGATCAGTGAAATGAAAATTTTTCAGTTTTCTAAATGGGGGTGATACTGAACAGGTCTTTCGAGACAAATGTTTATCTGCTTCCTCATCACGCCTTGAACTCGTCACTCAATCGCTTGGCATTTCACGCAAGGATTTCTGGCAAACCGTCTAAACGCCTAAACTCATTCGCGCCGCTGCCTGAACGCCAAATAGGCTAGCACCGAGGTTAATATGAGAAGTATAAAACCGATTATCCAGAAGCCATGCCCGCCGTTGGAAAACGGAATTCCGCCAACATTCATGCCAAATAAGCCCGCAACCATATTGACTGGCAAGGCCAGCACCGTCACGACAGTCAGCACAAACAGCGTTCGATTGGTCTGCTCATTGACCAAGGCCACCATCTCTTCCTGAATGAGCTTCACCCTTTCCACCAGTGCGGCGGCATCGCCCATCGCCGCCGAAAACTCCTCAGCCGCCTGGCGGAAATCCTGCACATCCTCTGGCGTCACCCAATCGGGCGGGCGATTGAGTAGTCGAAACAAGGCAGCGGGCTCGGGCGACAGCAAACGCTGCAAGCGCACCAACAGTCGCCGAAGTGCGCCCAATTCTCCTCGACCACCGGCCACCCTTCTGGCCAGTAATTCATCCTCTACCTGATCGACACGAGTTGTCGCTTGCCGCAAAATATCCACCAAGACCCCCGCCTGCTCCTGCAACAGATTCGACAGCAGGGCCACCGAAGACCTAAACACATGCCCACTTCGCACTTCCGCTCGCAATTTATCCACCGAGCGCAGTGGCTGCAGTCGTGCACTCACTACTAGCCGCCGACCGATGTATAAACTCGTGCTGGCCACCGCTGATGGGTCAAATTTAAAATCAAATAGCACATCATGGATCACCGCCACCAACGACTCCGCCGTCTGCTCCACTCGGGTCGAACCGACATCAGCAAGCAGCGATTCATAAAACGCATCCGGCAGTTGAAGATTCTGCTGTATCCATGCCTCACCAGCCAAATTTGACATCGAAAAGTGTAGCCAGACAAATATCCCCGCAGCCTCGTTGGCAGGCTTCGCCAGAAACGCCAGTGCCTCCTCGGCAGTGACGACCGTCGCTGGCTGATTCGCCGCAAACAGATATCCCCACACCAGACCATTCTGATCCGAGCCATAGGTGGCATCAATCGCCCGGATTGTGTTTGTTGCTGACATGCTTTTAGCAATACCCACGGCTGGACGGCATAGCAAGTCATCACCGATAGACACCACATCACACCCTGCGCTTCGAATTCGCTCGCTATGGCATCCAAGCCGAAGCCGATCCGAACGAAGAAACCATGTTGGTGACGGATTTAGATATCCGGGATCTTTACCGATCTCGCGAGGCGGGTTCAGTGACGCCACTGATGGATAGGCGGATCGATTTGTTTGAGATGAAGGTGTATTTGGATCAGGAAGGTTTAATTGTTTGAGGAGTCATTCTCCTCTTCCAACACTCGCTCTTAAGTGTATTCTCCGCGCTAGGTGAAAAAGCAAATTTCTAGCATTAAACTACTATCCATATTGGGTGGTTTCCTTTTTGCCGACACATCGTTCGGCGAGCTAGTCCTTGTTAGAACAGAACCAGAGGGCGCTTCTGTTTTCGTAAATGGCAAGCTCGTAGGGATTACATCACAACCCATCCGGCTCTCTGATGTGGAATGGACAGGGGAAGTCATCGTTCACAAGAGTGATTTCCAAGCTTTGCCGATCGTTAGATCCGATGCCGCGGGTGTCATCCGCCTCAAACCTTACCCCAGAATAACATCCACGGGTATTCCCATGGTCGATGTCCCAATTCGCGATGCAGAGAACAAGGTGCTTTATACTGTCCAATTTGCCGTCTGGGAAACACGCACCAAGGACTTTGAATCGTTTATTACATATGTTGGAAGTCACCCACGTCTACCTCATTCCAAGTATGTCGAAGCAGAAACGGCATCCGATTATGAAAAGTACCGGAGTAGTATCGCCGATGGGGAGAAGCTTACTCCCACTCACCCGGTTGTCTGCATCTCCAAAGAGACGGTCCACGCTTTCTGTGAATGGCTGACCATGACCGACCGGTCGAAGGGGCTGATTCCAGACGATTACGCATACCGCTTGCCTTCGGATCTGGAGTGGAGTTCGGCAGCGATCGTGAAAGAAGACAGGAACCCGGACCTTTCTCCATTCAAGCGGGAGAAGACCGCAGTGCTTACGGATATTTGCAAGTATAACGGTTATCCTGAATACCCATTGGGAAATCTGAAGGGTAAAGAGTACGACAGGAAGGGAATTTCGCACACGGGGGTTTTGAAGGTCGATGATGGCTATGTGAAATCATGCCCGGTAGGACAGTTTGCGCCAAACCCGTTTGGTATCTTTGATCTAATCGGGAATGTCCATGAACGCTGCCTGGATCTCAAATACGATGATGCCGAAGTCAGTTGGAAACCGCTGTCGGATGACTATGTAGTTCGTGGACCATCCTATGATAGGCTCTCCCCCGATTTGGCTGTCCGCTATACTTGGATGGGAGATCAGGTGGGATTCCGATTGGTGTTGGCTCAAAAAGATATTGTCCCATATGGATACCACGGAGAACGACCCACCATGCCTTATTCAAAACGATTAAAATAAACTGCCAAGCATACCATAATTTAGAAGCACTTTTCTAGCGACCTTCGACTTTAGACCTTCAGACCCGCGACTTTGAGAGGAGTGCTCACACTCCTTATTGCCATTAACCACATCCTGCCGTTGCTAATCGCGGTTGGGTGTTCTATAAACTTCGGCATGACAAGTCACCGCCGTTTGTTTCTCCCATTAGTCATCCTGTTTGGCAGCCATGCGGGAACCACGCATGCGGAGGATTTTTCCTTTGATCAACTGTGTGGAAAGGCGCGTGCCGTGGCTGCTGCTCCTCATGCGCCATCCAAGTTGGTGCTCAACGATTTTTGGAAAAACCTGAACTACGACCAACACCGCGACATTCGTTTCAAGATGGATTCCGGGCTGTGGGCGAAGGAAAAACTGCCGTTTTCCATCGATTTCTTCCACCCCGGTTGGACAGCCAAGGAGATGGTGACGATCCATGAGGTCGCGGGCGGTAAATCCACGCCGCTCAAGTTCGATCTCAGCTTGTTTGATTACGGAAAACAAAAGATTCCTGCTGGGACGCCTCCGCCGCAGGGCTACGCTGGCTGGCGCGCGCGCTGTAACTTGAACACGCCGGACTACATGGACGAGTTCCTGGTGTTTCTCGGAGCCAGCTATTTGCGAGCAATTCCGGCTAACGCGCCTTACGGGCTTTCTGCGCGTGGGTTGTCGATCAACAGCGGGATTCCGGGCGTGGCCGAAGAGTTTCCGCACTTCACCGAGTTCCACTTAAAGCGTCCGGATAAGAATGCGAAATCGCTGACCGCATGGGCACTGTTAGACGGCGAAAGCGTGGCGGGTGCCTATCAATTCACTATCACTCCCGGCGTGGAAACCGTGATGGACATCGAAGCGGAAATCACCCTTCGGCGGCCCGTCCAACAACTCGGACTCGCGCCGTTTTCATCGATGTATTGGTTTGGTGAAGCCACCCACCCAAAACCCTTGGATTTCCGGCCGGAAGTGCATGACAATGACGGCTTGCTGATGGAGTTAGGTAGCGGAAACCTGCATTATCGCCCGCTGGAACACACCGACCACCAATTCCGCCATTGTGTGTTCACGATGGAAAAACCGCGGTCATGGTCACTGCTTCAACGCGACCGCAAGTTTTCCTCTTACGAGGACAAGGAGGCGCGTTACCACGATCGCCCGAGCGTGCGCGTCGAGCCGGTAAAAGGATTCGATCAGGGGAAACTCCATCTCATCGAGATGCCGACGATTGATGAGACGGGCGACAACGTGGTGCTCGTTTGGGAACCCCAGCCGACCCTCAAAGTCGGCGTGCCATTTCGTTTCCACTATCGTCTGCGGTGGATGCGGGATCCCTCGCCGTCTGGACTGTTCGCGGTGCGCGCC
This sequence comes from Akkermansiaceae bacterium, assembly GCA_031422775.1. Classification (GTDB taxonomy): domain Bacteria; phylum Verrucomicrobiota; class Verrucomicrobiia; order Verrucomicrobiales; family Akkermansiaceae; genus Luteolibacter. The sequence continues at coordinate 24,579 of JANPMK010000111.1, forward strand.
ACCCGCTCCGGCACTCCGGTGCAAAAACCCGAGCAGATCCTTATCGCAGTCGATTTTGCCAAACCCCTTGAGCCGCAAGCCAAGGTCGGCGATCCCAAGTGGGATGATATTTCCGGTATCAAACCCGTCGTCACCCTCAATCAAAAGGAAGCCAAACTTCTCCACGTCGGCCTGGATGACATGAGCATGGCGAATGTGGATGATTTGCCTGCCGGGCTGGGCCGTAGCGACAAGCTCCACATGCCGCAGGTGCTACGCGCGTTTTTTGTCATCGATCCCACGAAAGATCTCAACCAGATCGACATGACCTGCGAGCTGCAAGACGCCAACGGCAAAGCAATTTCGGAGCGCTGGGTGTATCTTTGGATGCGGCGTAACTGAGGATTTCCGTGTATTAAAATGGGGTCAGGCCAGTTGCTCTTTCTCGAAGTGCCTACTTACAAACCACTCATGATAGGTTTGAGGATTATCCGATTGCACAAAAGGGACAGACTTTGTGTAATTCCATGTGGAGTTTTGCCTGTATTGGGAATGATCGGTTCTATTCTTGCTGTGCGAAATCAACCATTGCTCTTGAAAATAAGTTGTCACGAATTCCTCATGGACGAATGCGGAATTTTTCATTATCGATTCCTATATCATGAAATTGCTACTATCCCTCTTTCCAGTCGTCTTGCTTGCAAGTTGTGCCACGAGTTCCATAACCACCTCAGAGCAAAGATTCAAAAAGGCTGATAAAGACGCGAGTGGTTCGGTTAGCCGCAAGGAGGCAGTCAACATGTTGATAGCGGAAGCCCACAAAATGTATGATTCCGATGGTAACGGTCAAGTGACCGAAGCGGAATACATCGCCTCGGGAGGTAATAAAGCGAACTTCCACAAGATTGATAAATCTGGAAGCGATGGCATCTCGCTAAAGGAAGCGCAGGCGAACTCGATGGTATTCAATACCTTCGCGGTATCCTTTAACGAAGCCGACGTCAACAAAGACGGCGAAGTCACCTTGGCGGAATACCAGAGCTACCTCACATTGCGCAATGCTGTTGTAAGATAAGAGTATCGACCGCTCTCGCCTTGCCTCCTGTTCCACAAACCATTTCTCCTATCCACCCAAAATTATGAAAAAAATCATTCGTTCTCTCGCTACCATCGCCCTCGGTGCATCTGCCCTCTTTCTGAGTTCCTGTGCCTCGACCTCACGCTCCGGCACTTCATTCTCGTTTGATCCGCCGGCAAAGAAACCTAGCAATCCTTCCGCCGTAAAGGTTCATATCAGCACCGGTGCCGGTAAGCTCTATGTGACAGAAGGGAACGAGGTCCTTCTGGCTTCTCCCATCGGTGTCGGGACGAGCGCAAGTCCTACGCCGAAAGGTAACCATAGAATCGACTCAAAAACCCGCCACCGTCGCCGCCAAGGCAATCCTGGCGCTGGCTATCCAATGACCTACTGGATGTCATTCCACAGCCCCGCCTATGGAATGCATTGGGGTTTTGTGAAGCCGTATCCATCCACTCATGGTTGTGTTCGCATGCCGCTCAATACAGCCCGCAAGGTATTTGATATGACCAAGGTAGGAACCCCAGTGAACGTGGCTACTTCCCAGCCATGGGACTCTACTATCGGCGCAACTCTCCCGCGCTTGGATGATGGTCCGCTCCCCAACCCACCAGATTCCTATCTGCATAGCAGCAAAGTCTTTGACGACCATGAAAAAGGCAAGATGTGGAATTTTAAGTGATTTCTGCTGCTTCGTTCAAAGCGCCGACTAAGCTACATAGCCCGGTTCTCAAAAAATCAGTTAGATAAGCTGCCAGGCATGCAATGGCACGCCTTCTGACTTCGAATTCGCCCGCGACGGCATCTAAGCCGAAGCCGATCCGAACGTGGAGTGTCTGTTGATCGCGGGCTTGGACATTTCCAACCTCTACCGCTCCCGTGAAGCCGGTTCAGTGACACCGCTGATGGATAGACGGACGGATTTATTTGAGATGAAGGTGCGTTTGAAAGAGGTCTGAGGGATTGTTCATTGCCTAGCCCCCCGCTGTTTTTTGATTAAGTTCGCCAGAAGACCGCGTAAACATTCCCGTCATGAAACGCATCGCTCTCTTTTTCTTTCTGTCCCTGCCGCTCTTTTCGGCTGAACCTATCGCCCTCTTCGACGGTAAAACCCTAAAAGGATGGGTCAGTGACGTGCCCGAAGCGGACAAAGATCCGAATCTACCGGCATCATTCATTGTCCGCGACGGCAATCTTGTTAGCCTCGGTAAACCGCTCGGGCATCTGGTCACTGAAAAGGAATTCTCCAACTACAAGCTCGTTGTGGAATATCGTTTTCCTGGTAAGCCGGGCAATTGCGGTGTCCTTGTCCACGCCTCAACTCCACGTCACCTCTATGCGATGTTTCCGAAATCCATCGAGATCCAGATGATGCATCAACACGCGGGAGACTTCTGGTGCATCGGAGAGAACATCGAAGTGCCAGACATGGAGAAACGCCGCCCGAGAAATGACGAAAACCAGAAATTCGGCGGAGAAAAATCGGATGCCCGTCGCATCATCAATCTGACCGATGGATCCGAAAAGCCCCTTGGCGAGTGGAATACCATGGAAATCGAATGCAAGGGCGGCGAAGTCAAAGTCCATGTCAACGGTGCTCTCGTGAACCACGGATCCAAAAGCTCCGCGACCTCTGGTAAAATCGCACTTCAGGCAGAAGGATCGGAAGTCGAGTTTCGAAAAGTGGAACTCACTTCGCTTCCATGAGGACTTGGACATTTCCAATCTCTACCGCTCCGCCAATCCGGTTCAGTGACACCGCTGATGGATAGGCGGACGGATTTGTTTGAGATGAAAGTGCATTTGGATGGTTCAGATACAGTCCGTGCTGTGCGCGGAGTGATCCTTGCTAGACTCCGGGGCTTTCATCGCTCAAGTTCTCGGCGTGTTGGAAAGTGAGAATGAAATCATAAAGACGCCAAATCTCCGTGAGGATCTCACGGTGCTGATGAAGGTGCGGCTGAATTTCTTCGTCTTGGTGACGATGTTTTTTGGATACTTGTTGGCGCGCAAAGGAATGCCGATGGAGTGGGGAACATTGTTTCACACCTTAATCGGCACAGCGGCAGCTGCGTTTGGATCGGCTGCATTCAATCAACTCATGGAGATCGATTTGGATCGTCTGATGAAACGCACGGCGGATCGGCCTCTGCCGGCGCGGCGGATGAATCCGATCACAGCCTTTGGTGTGGGTTGGATGTTATCGGCGGTGGGAATTATTCACTTGGCAGTTATGGTCGGGGCGGGAGCCGCCTATCTAACAGCCGCTACAGTTGCGATTTATGTGTTTGTTTACACGCCGTTGAAGCGGATCAGCTCGCTTAACACTTTAGTCGGAGCGATCCCAGGGGCGATCCCACCGATGATTGGTTGGGTCGGTGGCGGTGGTGGGGTGTTTGATCCAGAGTCGTGGTTTTTGTTTGGGATTTTGTTTTTCTGGCAGTTGCCACATTTCGTAGCGATCAACTGGTTGTGCCGTCAGGAGTATGAGGACGCGGGTTATAAAATGTGGTCGAACGGTGACATCAGCGGGAAGCGCAGTGGGATGCTTTGCGTATTGTTTTCTCTCGTGCTAGCGGTGTTTTCTGTGCTGCCGGCAATCTGGGGATTTGCAAATTTTCTCTGGTTGATCGGTGGACCGACTTTCGCGCTGGCAATTTTAGCGTTGTCCGCTCGGTTCATTCGCGACGGCGAGAGAGCTTCCTGTCGGCAATTGTTTTTCTCCACCTTGATCTATTTGCCCGTCGCATTGGCTTTGCTTTTGATTGCATGGAAACGATAGCGAGTCAGTTGATCCAAGTTGGACGTGAGTTGGCGGACGAGTTGCGACCGCTGAAATTTTCCGATCCCGTGACGCATACCTATCTCACGGTTGATTACGCGCGGGCGGGCTATGAGGCGTATTTGGAAAAGTTCGCAAATTCGAAAAAGCGGGTGTTGATGCTTGGGATGAACCCGGGTCCTTACGGTATGGCGCAGACGGGTGTGCCGTTTGGCGAGATCGCTGCTGTTAGAGATTGGATGGGACTTTCGCCTGAAATCGGAAAGCCGGAGAACGAGCATCCCAAACGTAAAATCAGCGGAATGGATTGCACGAAATCTGAGGTCAGCGGACGTAGGCTTTGGGGTTTGTTTTCCGAAAAATTTCCGAATGCCGGAGATTTTTTCAAAGATCATCTGGTGATCAATTTTTGCCCGTTGATCTGGATGAAAGATAGCGGAGCCAATTTGACGCCCGATAAAATCCGTGCGGCGGAGATGGAGCTAGCCGATGTTGTATGTCAGAAACATTTGCGTCGCTTGATTGAAATCCTTGAGCCGCAATATTTGATCGGAGTGGGAGGCTATGCGGAAAATCAGATGCGCGCCGCGCAGGAGCAGTTGGGGGGGTCGTCGGTGATAGCAAAAATTCTTCATCCCTCACCCGCATCTCCTGCAGCGAATCGTGGTTGGGCAGAAGTCGCGGAGCGGCAGCTAAGAAAGATTGGGGTTTGGTAGGGTAGGGTTGATCCCTTCGACCGACTCAGGACATTTGCGGCCCCGCTCGACCGTGGTTCTCTTGGATAAGGGATCGTGAGAAGAAGCGATTGGAAGGTCTCATTCCTGCTACGGTGATCGTGTAATCCCCTTTTCAGCATCTGCTGAATTCATCGCCATTTTGCAGGTAGTGCGTATCCTTTCTTGTTGCAGTAAAGAATGCAGATCGGCTTCCAAAGTCGAAACGTCCACCCATCAGGACTGTATTCAGGGCCACCGGGAAGTTCGTTGCTATGGGTTGCAAACGGAACCCAATTTTGCGGACGTGGACCTATCGCGACACTTCTACCCCCGTGAGTTTTTTCGTCATAAGGAACGGCGGAACTATTGAAATCAAAAATCACTAACGGTATGAGCAAATATCCGATAGTAATTATGCTAATCAGCTTGAGTGATCTCATTCTTCGCCAGCGCGCTTTCATTTCCGTATGGAACCGTTATGGCTCAGGAGGTAATATACGAAGTTGAGGTTTGGACACAAGTAATTCTAGACTGTTTGCCAAAAATATTTGCCGAAACGGCCGAGTCTGTAAGCCGTGATTCCAAGGCGCGACGAAGGCGCGGATGAACATCCGCAACTGAGGAGTAACGACGGAAGCACGGCTTACAGGCCGGAACTCCAGACCTATATTCCGCAAGGCGGCATTTTTCCTAACCTAATAATCTTCCCGTTTCGGCAAAGATTTTTGGCAACCAGTCTATGATGTGTTTTGAGTAAATGTGTGCTGGATTTTAAGAGGTGAACATCCGCGGAATGCGGCAGCTTCGCTAGTTCTCTTGGATAAGGGATCGTGAGAAGAAGTAATTGGAAAAGCCTCACCCCCTCTATTCACAAGCCATACTTAACTATTCGCCAGAACTTCGGATTTCTCAGAGACGCTCCGCTGCTTTCCGTTAGAAAAATACCAGGCAACGACCAAAGCGAGCAGTAGGATGAGAATCCAAAGGCGTGTGAGGGGATCTGGTGTGGTGTGGTTTTTGAGTGAGGCGGCATTCGTGAATAATTCCAACTCGTGAGGTGCGGTTTTGCTGAGATCCGCCTCACGTGTGTCTGCGAACTGCGCGGCGGCTTCTAACAATATCGTTTCGCCTTGTTTGATCTTGATGAAACCAGGGGCGGCGGGGGCGATGCCTGCTGCTGGTGGTTTCACGTTTTTTCCCAAATGATCGATCACGCTGACCTCAAGCGGAATTTCCGCTGCACTGGTGATTTGGATAGGTTGGCTGGTTTCGAGATTTAATTTCTGCGGTGCGATTTTTTTATCACGCAAAGTTTCAGCGAAGCGATGCAGCAGGACGATGAAGGCGGGTTGTTGGGTGGCGTTGGAGAGGCGTAGGTCGAAGTTGAAACAGAGAATGGATTTGCCGACTTCTTCACGTAGGAAAATGAGCGGACGTTTTTCCTGCCAGAGCAGAACTCGGTCAGACGCGGCGCGTGGCAGTTCAAGAGTTTCTCTGACCAGCAAAGCTTGCCAGTTGATGCCGTCCATGAGCGGATGGGCCTCGGCCAAAATACCGCCGCTCAAATATTTTCCGGCAGAGCTGGGATCTTCGACAAACAAGATCGCATTGCTTTGCGGGACGACCGGGTCGAGCGGATCGTAGGAGGTGATCACGAGGTCGGATGTAGCGGCATCGTTGCTCTGGCTGGTGGCGGCGAGCGAGCGGAGAAGTTTTTCTGATAAATCGCGAAACGCGGGTGAGGTGGCGGCGAAGAGTTTGAGCTCTTTCGGCTGCGGAGCGACCATCGGGAGGATGTCATCTAACTGAAATTCATCCGCACTGAGCTCAAGGCGCACCTGTTGAGAGTTCTCGGGAAACGCGGCCTGAATAGTGGTGAAGGCACCGGGTTTGATGTCGAACTCTTTCGGCTCCGATTTTCCATTTGCCGCGACCAATGACCACGCACGCGTGGCAGGCGAGCTACCGTAATTTCTAACAATTGCTCGGAATGTCAGGGCTCCTTCTTTTTGTTCGAAGGAAACTCCGGTGAAACCGACGTTTTCGATGGGACGGCCCACCGAGATCAGGCGAGCTTCATATGGCAGTTTTTCCAGTGGTGTATCGGTCAGGTATATCAGGATTCCTTCGTTAGAAACAATCGAGCGGGCAAGGCGGAGCGCATACGATGGATCGGTCACTCCGGCAGTAGGGGTAAATTTTTCCAAAGCGGCGATCATCTCTTCGGTCGATTCACCGGAGTAGATCCGATCCGTTCCCGGCAGTGCGGAGAGCAGAATGATTTCCATTTTCATGGCGCTGCCTTGCAGATCGGGGAGTTTGCTTTTCAGGGCGGCGATCGCGTCTTTTTTGAAAACCTGCATCGAGGCGGAGGCATCCATGACGATGGCGATGCGCTGGACGGAGTTTTCTTTTTGGAAGCGTGGTTCGGAAAGCAACCATGCGATGAGAAGCACGGCCAAAATCTGCATCCAGAGCGGAACTGAGGGGATGAGTCTTTCGAAGCGCCGACCGGATACCGCCTCGCGCTGGGTTCTTTCTAACAGAAATAGTGTGGAGATCGGAATCGTGATCGATTTCCGCTGGAGGAAATGGATCGTCAGGATCGCGGGAATCGCGAGCAAAGACAGGAGACCGAGAGGATTTGCGAACACGGGTGGAAGAGTGAAGGGTGAAGAGGGAATTGTGAAGGGGGATTTTCGCTGCCGGAGAGCCGTGCCTCCGGCCGGCTGGGGTTTTCAAGAGGGATCTCGCGCAAAGCCGCAAAGGCGCGAAGCAAGAAATGATGGAAAGAAGGTGGGCCTCGGGCTTTTTGAGTGAAACTTCATATTGCACGATGATTTCCAACGGTGATAATCGGTCATGATCAAATCCCTCCTCGCTGCCGTCTTGATCGCTTGTCCGGCTCTACCTGCAAGTGCTGAAATTGAGTCTGAAATCCACGTTAAATATGAATCTGGAGATTGCTTCGGAGCCAAATCAAAGACGTGCCGTCTTCTGGAGCTTCGCACCTATCACGCGGCTCCTGGCAAACTCGATGCCTTGCTGGGTCGATTCCGGGATCACACCTTGAAACTTTTCAAGACACACGGGATGAGAAGCATCGGTTACTGGGTGCCTGTGGATAACAAGGACAACCTGCTGGTTTTTCTATTGGCCTATCCCGACGAGGAAGCGAGAGAGGCTTCGTGGAAAGCCTTCGCTGAAGATCCTGAGTGGAAAAAGGTGGTGGTTGACACGGAAGCGGGCGGAAAGCTGGTGGAGAAAGTGGATCAAATGTTCCTTGTTCCAACGGATTTTTCGGAGGGTTTCGCGGTGTTGGGAGAGGGGAAACAACATCTCTTTGAAATGCGCACTTACACGACGGTTGCCGAGCGATTGCCAAATCTCCATGCCCGTTTCAAAGATCACACGATGGCTCTTTTCCGTAAGCACGGAATGACGAACCTCGCCTATTTTCAACCCACTCCCAAACAAACCGATGCGGAAAATACGCTGCTCTATTTCATCGCCCACAAGGATATGGATTCTGCCGTGAAATCATGGGAAGCCTTCCGGGCGGATCCGGATTGGGTTGCGGCGAAAAAAGCCTCCGAGGAAAAAGCAGGCGGATCTCTAACAGTAGACGGCGGCGTGAAATCCATGTTCCTCATGCCGACGGATTTCTCTCCGGTGAAATGAATTGAGCATTTGTTTTGAAAACCCTTCTCAAACTATCAGAAATCCGGAAATCCTTTGGTGCGGTTCGGGCGCTCAAAGGGGTTTCGTTTGAGCTGAAGGCGGGGGAGGTGCATGCGTTGTTGGGGGAGAATGGGGCGGGAAAATCGACCTTGATCAAAGTGATGACGGGGGCGCATCGGCCGGATGGTGGGGTGATTGAAGTGGGTGGAGAAGAGGTTTCGGGGCTGACGCCAGTGCGGGCGCAGGAGTTAGGTATTGCTTGTATTTATCAGCAGCCGGCGTTGTTTCCGGATCTCAGTGTGGCGGAAAACATTGGGTTGCGATTGGAGAAGGTGGGGATTTTTCAACGGGTGAAATGGAATAGATGGCGGCGGAAGGCAGAGGAGCTTTTGAAACGGATCGGCGCGGAGATTTCGCCGGATGCGGAGGTGTGTTCGTTATCGATGCCGGAACAGCAGTTGGTGGAGATCGCATGTGCGTTGGGCTCCGGGGCACGGATCGTGATCATGGATGAACCGACGGCTTCGCTGACCCAAAAGGAGCAGCATTTGCTTTTCAAAGTGGTGAGGGATTTACGCGCTGAGGGAGTGGGGGTGGTTTACATCTCGCATCGGTTAGAAGAAATTTTTGCGTTGGCGGATCGGGTGACCGTGTTGCGGGATGGCGAGAGCGTGGGGACGAATCTGGTAGATGGCTTGAACGAATCGCAGATGATACGGCTGATGGTCGGTCGGGATGTGGAAACGATTTACCCGGCGGCCGATCAGGAACCCGGCGAGGTGGTGTTGGAAGTCAAAGATCTTGCTTGCGCGGAGAGTGGGCTGAAGGGCGTGAGTTTTCAGGTTCGTGCCGGCGAAGTTTTCGGTTTGGCGGGATTGGTCGGGGCGGGGCGGACCGAATTGGCACGGGTGTTGTTCGGAATCACGCCTGCGGATGGAGGATCGGTTTTTGTGAATGGAAAATTGTTAGAAATCCGCAGCTCGCGCGAGGCGATATCGCATGGCATCGCCTACGTGCCGGAAGACAGGCGACGGCACGGAGTGGTTTTGGAAATGGCGGTTGCGGAGAATATCACCATGGCTAGCCACGGTCGGTGGTTCACAGGCGGGATCTTGCGGGGAGGGATCGAAACGGAAGCGGCGCGGGGTTTTATCTATACTCTGGGAATCAAGCTAAGCAGCCCGTCGGCACCGGGTGGAAGTTTGAGCGGAGGCAACCAACAGAAAGTGAGCGTAGCGCGTTGGTTGGCGACGCAGCCGAAATTATTGATTCTCGATGAACCAACACAGGGAGTGGATGTGGGAGCGAAGGGCGAGATCCATCGAATTGTTAGAGAACTGGCGAAAGAGGGTTTGGCGGTGTTGATGATTTCCAGTGATCTTCCAGAAATTATCGGGATGAGCGATCGGGTGGGTGTGATGCGTGAAGGGCGATTGGTGGAAATTTTCGACAACGCCCATGCCGAACAAGTGATGGCTGCGGCTTTAGGTAGCGGGGAGGTGGCGCGATGAAAAAGTTTTCGCGCGAGCTAACAGTTGCCGGGGCTTTGGTGTTGCTGCTCGCATCGCTGGCGGTGTTCGCTCCGAATTTTTTCGACGGCCAACCGCTGATTTCGCGCCTGGCTTCGCAGATGCCCGCATTGGTTTTGGCGGTGGGCGTGGCGTTGGTGATCATGACCCGGCAGATCGATATCTCCATCGGTTCGCAATTCGGAATGTGTGCGGTCATCGCGGGTACGGCGGCGGCTTCGGGAATGCCGATGCCAGTGGCGATGTTGTGTGCGATTATTGCCGGTGCTCTGATGGGTGCGGCCAATGGATGGCTCGTCGCGGGTCTGGGGCTTCCGAGTATTGTGGTGACTTTGGCGACCATGGTGACTTGGCAGGAAGTGCTGCGGCTTAGGCAGAAAGGACGTTTGCTGGCATTGCCGGATGGGGTGCAGTGGTTCGGGATGAGCCAGGGCACTGGGCAGGCGATTGTGATCGGTGCGGCCTTGCTGCTGTTAGTTTTGATGGCATGGGCGATGAAACATCTTTCGGCGGGTCGGCGGATTTATGCGACCGGAAGCGATGCCGAGGCGGCGCGGCTCGCGGGCTTGGCTCCGAAAGCCACAAACTTCGGGGTGTTTCTTTTGATGGGTATTTTAGCGGGTGTTGCGGCGGTATTGAATTTGGTGCAATCGCCGCAAATCCAGCCGAACAGTGGCGAGGGGCTGGAGTTGAAAGCGATTGCCGCAGCAGTGGTTGGTGGGGTGGCGATCACCGGCGGGCGGGGAACTTTGTGGGGTGTTCTGTTAGGTTTGATGTTATTGGCGAATGTTAATCCCGCGCTGACGCATTTTCACCAGCCACCGTATTGGGAAAAGGCAATTCAAGGTCTGGTGATTCTCCTCGCAGTCGGAGCGGACGGGATACGGCGTAAAAAACAGAAGCAGTTGAAATGAAAAAGTTCGAAGCCATCAAGAATCTGTTAGGAAAACACGAGATGATCCTGCTTTGGGTGATCGCGGTGGAGGTGGTGCTGTTTCAGGTGATGGGTCGGAATTTTCTAACAACTGGAAATGTTTCCAATATTTTCCGCCACTCGGCGGAGATCGGGCTGCTGGCGCTGGTCATGACTCCGGTGATTCTGACCGGAGGAATCGATCTCTCGGTCGGTTCCCTCATGGGATTGTGCGCGGTGGTGTTCGGGATTCTGGTGAAAGTTTTCGGAATCGATCCTCTTAGCGCGGCCGGGCTGACGGTTTTGGTCGGGGCTCTGGGTGGAGGGATGAATGCGGCTTTGGTGGCGGGGTTGAAACTGCCGCCGCTGATCGTGACCCTTGGGACGTTTTCCTTGTTCCGGGGTTTGGCGGAGGCGTTCACCAAAGGTTCGGAATCGTATTCGGGTTTTTCGGAAGGTTTTCTCGCCTTGGGAAATTCCGATTGGTTCGGTGTTCCGGCGCAGGTGTGGATCGTGATGATAGCTGGGGCGTCGATTTGGTTTCTGGTGCATCGCACGACTTATGGCCGTTCGCTGCGAGCGATCGGCTATGGCGAGGAAGGGGCGCGTTATGCGGGATTGCCGGTGAAACGGAATTTGTCCATCGCCTACATCATGGCCGGTGCGGTGGCGGGTTTGGCGGCGGTGATTTTGGTTTCGCGGATGGGTGAGGCGCGGGCGAACGCGGGGATCGGTTACGAGTTGCTCGCGATCACGGCGGTGGTGTTGGGCGGGGTCAGTATCTTCGGTGGTTCCGGCAATGTGAATGGCACGGTCCTCGGCTGGATTGCGTTGGCGATCCTGAACAATGGGCTGACGAGGATTTCCGATTACGAAATTTTCGGTGAGAAGATTTCGAGCGTGGCGAGAGAGCTTTCCGGTTTGCTCACAGGTTTGTTATTGATCGCCGCGCTGGCATTGGCGATTGGTATGAAAGCGCTGGCCGCCCGCCGGTCGGCGAAGCAAACATGAAATCCAAATCCCTCAAACCCATGACTCGATATTTTTTATCCATCGCCCTCGTTTTGTTTTCATTGGTTTCCTGCAAGAAATCGGAAGACAGCGGAAAACTCACCGTCGGATTTTTGCTCAAAAGCAAAGGCAATCAATATTTCGTGACCTGTGAAAAAGGCGCGCAAAAAGCAGCGAAGGAACTAGATATTGACCTCCGTGTGGACGGACCGATCAATGCGGATCCTGCGAAGCAAAACGAAATCGTTGAAAACTGGATCACGGATGGGGTGGATGTGATTGTGGCGGCGTGCGAGAACAAGGATTCGCTTTCCACCGCGCTGAGAAAAGCCAAGCAGGCGGGGATCAAGATCGTGACCTACGATGCGGATGCGCAAGCGGATGCGCGAATGTATTTTGCCAACCAAGCGACCGCTCAGGGAATCGGTGAAAAGTTGATCGACAGCGCAGCTGAACTAACAGGTGCAGAAGGTGAGTTTGCGATTATCACCGGAACCCTGACCTCGGCAAATCTCAATGAATGGATCGATGCGATCAAGGCGCGGCAGGCGGAGAAATATCCGAACATGAAATTGGTCGGGATACGGCCATGCGATGATCAGAAGGACAAGGCGCAGCAGGAGGCGACGAATTTGTTGAGCGCGAATCCGAATTTGAAAGCGATCGTCGCCGTGTGCTCTCCGGGTGTTCCGGGTGCGGCGGAGGCTGTTAAACAAGCAGGTAAAACCGGCGCGGTGAAAGTCGTCGGCCTCGGACTGCCGAGCGAGAACCGTGCTTACGTGAAAGAAGGCGTGACCCAAGCCGTGATCCTGTGGAGCCCGGAAGATCTCGGATACCTCGCCGTGCAAGCCGGTGTGGCACTCGCGAAAGGTGAGCTTGCGGAGAAGGATGCGAAAACGTTTAACGCAGGGAAACTCGGTGAACTGAACATCGAGGGGGATAGTATTATTTTGGGCAAGCCGATCGCTTTCGATAAGGAGAATATCGATGATTATGATTTTTGAGGGTAGGGCGCTTTCGTTATAACTCATCATAATCGCATGGCGGCAGAACTTCATAAGTTATTGAACGATCAGTTGGATTCGAATGAGAGGATTCATTGGACGGGACAACCCATTCCCGAAAGGCATTATGCCGATTCTGCTAAATCGTGTTATGGATTCGGAGCAGTCTGGTGCATTCTAGTCAGCTTTTTCACAGTGGTCTCTATGATCGGGCGCAATTGGTTCTTCGTTGTCTTTATGATTCCTTTCTGGGCAATCGGAATCTATATACTTTGGGCACCATCGAAAGCGCGACGAAGAGCTAGTCGTACTCTTTACGCCATTACAGATCGCAGAGCGCTTATTCTCATCCACGGTCGTAATCTTGAGATTCGCTCCTTCTTTCTCGACAAGCTGGATGGATATGAGGTGCAGGCATCAGCGGACGGCACCGGCAACCTGATTTTGCGCTACGATATTTTTGAGGACAGCGAGGGCCAGAATCGGCGCGCATCCGGGTTTTTTGGTGTGCCCAACATTCGAGAACCAGAGAGTATTCTTCGAGATCTGCGAAGCAGGGCGCTGAATGGAGAGGAACTTTAAAGAGAATGGCTAACCCGCCTCTTTTACGGGGGCTACCGATGATTTGCTCACAGCTACTTCGCGATTGCCTTGGAGAGGTGGGCGAGGGCTTCGTAGATGACGATGGAGCGGCTGTGCATTCCTTTGGGGTTTCTGATGGGTTCAAAATCAAAGATACCCGTCTAAATCCCCGAATTTACTCAATGTCAGAGATCAATCACGCTCCTTTTCCGTGTGTTTTGTGTTTTTCGGGGTTCAAAATCCTTACATTTATTGAGTCGAAACAGCTCCCGAGGGTTCATTTGCCGCCTATCCAGAGTCGTTTCCCCGCACGACTTTCGGCTTGCAACGGGCTAGGAAACTGAATTACAAGCCTGCAACGAACAACCTCTGCGACATGGAGAGTGGGTCATATACCCACTCTTTTGCGTCTACAGAACCTTCATTCACCATAGGAAAAAGCGATTTTTCCATCAACTGCCTGTCCACCGCTAGCTATGACCAACGACATCGTCGCACTCATCGAATATTACGAAAAAGAAAAAGGAATCGACCGTAACAAAATTGTTTCGGCTCTCGAGTTTTCCTTTGTTTCTGCTTATCGCAAAATGGTTCCCGGCGCTGACGCGATCGAGACTTTGCGGGCTGAAGTGGACACGAAAAAGGGCACTACCAAGATTTTCGCAGCGCTTAATGTGTGCGCAGATGGCGACCAAACGGACAAATTCAACGAAGTTCCGTTCAGTATTGCACAGAAAAAGAACCCGGAGATCGAGGTCGGTGGAGTTCTGGAATTCAACGTCACACCTAAGGATTTCGGACGTATCGCTGTCCAAACGGCAAAACAAACGATGATGCAGCGCCTCCGCCAAGCGGAGAAGGAAATGATTTACGAGGAGTTTAAAGACCGCGCGGGCGACGTTGTCTCCGGAACGGTCCGCCGCTTCGAGCGCAACGATGTCATGATCGATCTCGGTAAATTCGAGGGAATCATGCCGAATCGTGAGCGCGTCCAAGGCGAAGATTACAACATCGGCGATCGCATTCGCTGCTACGTGTTGGCGGTTGAAAACGAAGGTCGCGGCCCTGAAATCATTCTTTCACGCAGTCATCCGAACTTTGTGCGCCGCTTGTTTGAGGCCGAAGTAAATGAAATTTCTGACCGCACGGTGGATATCCGCGCCATCGCACGTGAAGCCGGTTTCCGCACGAAAGTAGCGGTTTGGAGCAACGATCCAAAAGTCGATCCCGTCGGTGCCTGCGTTGGAATGCGCGGTGCTCGGGTGAAAAACATCGTCCGCGAACTCAACAACGAGAAAGTCGATATCATCCGTTGGAGCGAAGATCCGGCCGAATTGGTCCGCGAGGCGCTCAAGCCAGCTGAGCTGATTTCGATCTCGGTGAACAAAGAAGATAAAATCGTTCTCGTCACCGTTAGTGAAGAAGATCTCAGCAAAGCGATTGGCAGAAAAGGCCAGAACGCACGTTTGTCCTCACGCCTGATGGGCTGGGACGTCCAAGTCCGCAAAGACGAGACCAAGGAAGAACAATTTAAAGAAAAAATCGGTGGCGTCGCTCACACCTTGGGCGAGCAACTTGGTATTTCCGATGAACTCGCCGCGAAACTCACCCTCTTCGGTGGAGTCAGCGCTGAGATGATTGTCGATATGCCAGTGGAGTTCCTCACCAGCTCGCTTGAGCTCAGTGTCGAAGAAGCAGAAGCCATCTTAGAAAGAGCAAAAAGCATCGCTTCAGGAGAAGCTGCCGCTAACTAAGATTTCGCCACCTAACATTTTTCAAACCTTTAAGATAAAACTTTAGACCGATTACTCTCATACTCAGAACGCCGAATGCCTAAAAATAGCGATACTTCCTCAGAAAAGCCTAAAAAAGTCCTCGATCTTATCGATGATAATAAAAAGCCTTCACGTAGAGAACGTCAGCGCAAGGAGGCGGAAACCGCTATTGCGCCGAGTAAACTGGATGCTGCAAAAGCGAATGCGTTAGACTTGTTCACCGAGGAGAAGAAACCCAAGGCGAAAAAGAGCGCGCGGACGGGTAAGGACGTATTGGGAACTATTTCTAAAACCTTGGATAAGGAAAAAGAAGATCCGAACTTCGTCAAGAATCAGGACATCGCTCCAGTTGCTGTGGCATCGGTTGCTGTGGCCGAATCAACCAATTCATCTGATCCTTCCGATTCGAAGTTGATCGTCATCAAGCCACCGATTTTGGTTCCGGATCTCGCAGCACGCCTCGGCTTGAAGCCATTCAACGTCATGGCGGATTTGATCAAACTGGGAGTATTCCCAGCACCGAACCAGCCGCTTGAACCAGAAATCGCGGCACAGGTTTGCGAGATTCACGGATTCACTTTTGAGCGTGAAAAACGCGATAAGGAAAAAGGTTTCCACAAAGTTGAGGAAGTCATCGTCGAGCCAGAAGCTCCGGTTAAAGAACCCGAAAATTTACTACAAACCAGACCGCCCATCGTTACGATCATGGGTCACGTCGACCACGGCAAGACCTCGATCCTCGATTACTACCGGAAGAGTAAAGTCGTCAGTGGCGAGGCCGGTGGAATCACCCAGCACATCGGTGCATATCAGGTGAGCCACAACGATCAGTTAATCACGTTTCTCGATACTCCAGGTCACGCTATTTTCTCCGACATGCGTAAACGCGGTGCGAACATCACCGACATCGCGATCATCGTGGTTGCCGCCAACGACGGCATCATGCCGCAGACGCTTGAGGCAATCAAACATGCTCAAAAAGCGAAGAAGACCATCATCGTCGCGATCAACAAATGCGATCTCCCAGCGGCTAACGTCGAGCGCGTGAAATCGCAGCTCGCAGAAAACGGTTTGCAAACCACCGACTACGGTGGCGATACCGAGTTCGCATGTATTTCTGCACTTAAAGGCCAGGGCATGGACGATCTGTTAGAGTTGATCGTTCTCCAAGCGGAAGTGCTTGAGCTAAAAGCCAATCCAAAAGCCACCACACGCGCAGGCGTTATCGAGGCGCGCGTCGTTCCTGGCCGCGGCACAACCGCTACCGTCATTGTTGAGTCCGGAACGTTAAAAGTCGGCACTCCTTTCATCTGTGGTCCGTTCTCAGGAAAAGTTCGTTCATTGATCAACGACCTCGGCGAGAGCGTCAAAACCGCACTTCCAGGAACTCCCGTCGAAGTCATCGGTTTCGAAGAACTTCCAAACGTCGGCGATCACTTGACCGAAATGAAGACTGAGCGCGAAGCGAAATCACTCGCGTCCGAGCGTCAGGAAGAGCTGAGATTGAAACGTCTCAAACCACAACACCGCAACCGCATGGAAGACTTGTTTTCCATGGTCAATGATGGTGGTGGAAAAAATCAGCTTAAAATCATTCTCAAATGCGACGTACAAGGTTCGGTTGAGGCGATTAAGAAAGCGATTGAAGGCATCGAATCCGAAAAAGTGGATTGCCAATTCATCACCGCGGCTGCGGGTCCGATCACCGAATCCGACATCACTTACGCAAGTTCGTCCGACGCGATCATCCTCGGCTTCAACGTAAAAGTGGAAGCTAAAGCCGTGAAGTCTGCGAAAGCAGCCGACGTCGAAATCAAACTTTACTCCATCGTTTACGAACTCATCGATCAAGTGCGCGAAGCAATGCTCGGACTTCTCGATCCGCTGTCTCGTGAGTTGATTATGGGTCACGCTGAGTGCCGCCAAGTTTTCAAAGTCAACAAAGGCAAAGCCGCCGGTTGCTTCATCACGGATGGCAAAGTCCATCGGAAAGCTCACGCTCGCGTTATTCGCGGCGGAATTCCAGTGTTCGACGGCAGAATGTCCACGCTCCGCCGCTTCCACGAAGAAGTCGACGAAGTCAGAACCAACTTCGAATGCGGTATTCGCCTCGGCGAATTCAACGAATATCAAGAAGGCGATATCATTGAGTGCTACACTCTTGAAAAAGTGGCCCAGACGCTCTGAGCCTTTTTTAAACCAAGTATCTTCATCCTGTGTCCCGCCGTATCGATCGAGTCAACGAACTGCTTCGCCGTGAAATTTCCACGGTGATCCAACACGATTATGAATGGCATGGTAAAATGGTCACTGTGAGCGCAGTCGAGGTCACCGATGATCTCAAAGAAGGCCGAGTTTGGATCGGCGTGATCGGCGGCTCCGCTGAGCCTATCATTGAAAAACTCAACAAAGCACACGGTTCGATTCAAAAAGCCGTGATGAAACGGGTGGTTTTAAAATCCACGCCGGTGCTGCGCTTCAAACACGATAACTCCGCGATCCGCGGTGTGGAAATCGTCAATTTACTCGAAGAGGTCGACAAGCTCCCGAAAGCGCCGTTAGAGGACGAAGAAATCTGAGGCTTACCGAATCTGCTCCAACCGCCTCCCCATTTTATTTCACCGACTCCATCAGGCGCCACGCATTACCCTCTCGCGAATCCCATGGTTTACAAGGGGTTCTAATTTTTCATCCACAATCAAGCACTCCAAAATTTCACCCACTGGCAAATGTATGCCTAGCGGATTATTATTCTCTGCGCTAGGTGAAAAAGCAAATTCCTAGCATTAAAGCAGCTCTTCATTTTGTCTGACACAGTGTGATCGGTTTCGCCATCGACCGGTCGTGCAGGACGCACAGCAAAACGACGGTGAAAGTGACCCCAATCAGGGCGTAGAACATGTCGCTTTGGGTGTCACGGTTGTCACCCGTGAGTGCGGATGTAAATTTCGCGGCAGATGATCGCTGGGATGACGCCTTGCATCATGCGCGCTGATTCTAGGGTATTGCCACGGCGGGTGTTTCGGTCTCCAGAAGCCACCGGAGCGCTTTTGTCAGCACCGAAGGGGGCGGCATCTGGTGGCCACCCTCGAAGGCGTGGATGCTGACGACCGATCCGGCGCGGTTCAGGATTTCGGTGTCTTTCTCGATCGCCCTGTTGGCATGATCCTTGTCCCCGTTGACCATTGCTACGCGCATACGGGGATATGGGAGATCATACCACTGTTCGCCGCCCAGCCATCCACCGTTTGCCAAAATGCCTGCCCAAGGGCGGGGGACTTGTGCGGAGTAGTGGTAGGAACGCCATGCCCCGCCAGATGTGCCGCCCATGAACATTCGTTTTTCATCATGCGGCACAGCTGCTTCGATCTGCGGCAGTATGGCGGTGAAGCGTTGCAACATCTCCGCCTCCCTATCTGGGTTGTTGTCGGTGTTCTTAAAATAGTCAAACGATACCAGAGTGACCCCAAGCGTCGCGGCCATCTCGATGTAGCGGTAGATGACGCGGCCACCCTGGCCTCCCGGATGGAAAAGGAAAAGCAGAGGAGGCTTTTCACCAACGGTGGCCGGCTCCGTGGCCGGCACATAAAGCGAATACGTGGTGGCAAATGCTCCGGTCGTTGTGTGGCGGGTTACGGTTCCGCCGATCTTGGCGAGCAGTTGCTGCGCCTCTTCTAATTGCTCGATCCATTCGAG
>JANPMK010000112.1:0-11104 GCA_031422775.1 Akkermansiaceae bacterium
CCGTATTCGTAATGGACGACGAGGTCGCCGGGCTCGATGTCATCGAGCGTGGCGCGGGCGCGGATGACGCGGGCTTTTTCAACGGATGAGCGTCGGGCTGCACCGGGTGTGCGGTATCGGCCGAAGAGTTCGGAAGAAGATAGCACCGCGAGTTTCGTGACGGGGAGCGTGAAAGAGGAAACCAGTTCGCCGATCACTGGGGTGAGGCCGAGGTCGCGTTCGAGGTCTTTGCCGGAGAGTTCGGTGAAGCGTTCGAGTTCGCCTTTGGTGGAGAAGACGATGCCGATGTCCCATGCATCGCGTTGCCATTCGTTGAGTTGTTTGAAAAAGGCCTCGCGGCGGAGCTCGTCGAGGACGAAGTCGCCGGCATCGAAGGTGCCGAGGGGGGAGGCGTAGGTGGCTAGGGTGAAGTTTTCTTCTTCGGTGGAGGTGCCAGATAAGATTAAGAAATCAGACAGATCCGTCTGATCGGACGGATTGGACTGATCCGTCTGAAGCAAAATCTTCACATCTCCGGGGCGCAGATAATCAGAAACCGTCGCGACCGCTGGTGGCTCTGTTAGCAAAACCTCAATCTCCCCTATCTTGCGGGTGGAGGCTTGGGAGTTGAGATCGAACTCGCGGATGGATTCGAGTTCGGTATCGAAAAATTCCAGGCGCAGGGGGCGGGGGGATTGGAAGGGGAAGAGGTCGAGGATGCCACCACGGATGGCGAAGTGACCGCGGGCGGTGACGGTGGGGAAACGCTCGTAACCGTGTTCGGTTAGGGTTTCCGCGAAGGCGGTGGGATCGAGGATGAGCCCGGGTTTGAGGTGGGTGCGGTTGGAGAGCAGGGATTTCGCGGAGGGGGCGTATTGGGAAAAGGAATCGGGTCCGCAGATCACGGCGAAGGCGTCGGAGCTGGCGAGGGTTTCCAGGATCGCGAACCATTCGGCGGCGGTTTCGGGATCGGCGATTTCGTGGAATTCGTTTTCTGGATTCACGGGAGAATCCGGCAAGACCACAGCGGTGATGCCCCAGAGTTCGAGTTCGGTTGCGAGGCGTTCGCGTTGGCGAGGGGATTCATGAACGATCCACTGGCGCTTTTTTCCTACGTCTCTGGAGGCGGTGCAAGCGAGGGCGATAAAGAAGGAATGAGAGGCATCATCGGCATGGTCGAACACGATTGTTCCTCCACCATTGGCGAAAGGGGCCAGGTGTTGGGTGAATTCGGGATTCGTTAGAGCGTGGCGGAGCCAGCTTTTAGGATGGTGATGCAAATCTTGGTAGCTGTCTTATAAATCAGGAAAAGAGGAATTCAACCGCAGATGAACAGGATGCACGCAGATTGAAGAGTGATTAAATTCTACATTTTTAAATATTTCCGATTTTTACCTGTATTCCTATCTGCGTTCATCCTGTTCATCTGTGGTTTAAACACTCTTCCCAATTTACTTACCTTAGTTTTCAGGTAGTTTTTCAGAAATCGAACTGGAGGTTCGTGGGAGGAAGCGAGTTGATAGAAATGGCGGCAGTTGAAACTGCTTGGATGATGGCTTTTTTGGCCGTCTCCCAGCGCAGAGGTTGGGATCTCATGAAAAACGATTGTGATACGGTGATGCGCACGATGCCAATTTTTCCCGGGAGATCTTTTTGTAGCATCCCTTCAAGCATGGGGCTTATTTCCTTCATCGTTTTGATAGACGCAGTGATTTCAGGAATCGTCATGCTTTTCACCGCTATGGCTGCAAATTTATTGGCAAGTGAGTCGCCCGTGCATTCGAAGATGATGCTTCCATCGGCGATGGGGGCAGTGTGGATGTCGAGATGGATGAAGGAATCGTGGCGTTTGAAATCTTCATCCAGCTTTACATTGATGGCGTGGTGGAATTTTTCATTATGCCGGTCCGCGAATCTCGCGCGCAAGGCCTCGGGGATGGTGATGGAAATTTCGCTCCATTGCGCATCGCCGATTTGTTCGAGATCGAACAGGAGTCGGGAGACATCACCGTGGACGAGTGGGGTGGACAGTTTCATCGCTAGGCCTTGGGCGAGGTTGAGTGCGCCGGGTTCCCAGCCTTCGGAAGAAGTGACGCGATCTTCGAGTCCTTTGAAGAGCTCACGCTGCGCTTCTGGAATCGCGCAGGTCGCGTGGCAGCAGGTGATAAGGAACGAGGTCATAGCAGGAGTTTGTGCGAAAAATATGAAATCCGAAATTTAAAATGAGGGAAATTGAAATTTTTGAGAGATTGTCCCATGGCGATCAAGCTAGGGAAAATGAAACCGTGAATGCACGCGAATCTTGGATTTGCGTGGTAAGCCTTATGGACTGGAGCTTTTTTCTTTAATGGGATGCGATAGAAGAGCTGTTCCAGCCCTCCGTTATCTTCGTTTCCTCCTGTAAAAAATATTTTCTGCACAGGAGGCAACAGAGGCAACAGAGGAAACAGAGGAAACAGAGGGGCTTCGCGCTGAGCTTTCAATTTTAGAAATGGGTCATAGAGGTGTGACAGCTGGGTTGTTCCAGCCCTTCGTTATCTTCGTTATCTTCGTTACCTTCTGTAGAAATATTTTTGAACAGAAGGTAACGGAGGAAACGAAGGAGCTTCGCGCTAAGCTTTCGATTATAGAATTTTTGGTAAATGAGGTGTGGTAGAATAGGCTGTTCCAGCCCTTCGTTATTTTCGTTACCTTCTGTAAAATATTTTCTTCACAGAAGGTAACAAAGGAAACGAAGGGGCTTCGCGCGTAGCTTTCGATTTCGCAGTCGTTTGAAGTTTTTTGAGTGATATGGATGAAGATCCGAAATTTAAAATGAGGGAAATTGAAATTTTTGAGAGATTGTCCTTTGACGCGGGAGCGAAGTCGGTGTCTAGGTGTAGCCAAATACATGATAGATCCTCTTTTTGAAACATTGAAAGCTGGGGCCTTTGAGCTTCGAAACCGTATGGTGATGGCACCTTTGACCCGTTGTCGGTCGTCGGAAGGTCGGGTTCCTAACGAAATGATGGCGGAGTATTATGAGCAACGCAGCGATTTCGGAATGATTCTGACTGAAGCGACCTCAGTGGATGAGATGGGGGTGGGTTACCCGGATACGCCGGGGATTTGGTCGGCGGAGCAGGTTGCGGGTTGGAAAAAAGTGACCCAGCGGGTGCATGCGAAGGGTGGGGTGATTTTGTTACAGCTCTGGCATGTGGGGCGGATGTCGGATCCGATTTATCTGGATGGGAAGCAGCCAGTTTCATCGAGTGCCATCGCGCCGGCGGGTCATGTGAGTTTGGTTAGGCCTGAGAAATCTTTCGTGACGCCCCGCGCACTTAGCGTTGAGGAGATTCAGGAAGTGGTTCAGCAATACAAGCGTGGCGCGGAGAATGCGAAGGCGGCGGGATTCGACGGCGTGGAGATTCACGGAGCGAACGGCTATTTGATCGATCAGTTTCTCCAAGACTCCACCAATCATCGCGAAGATGAGTATGGCGGCAGTGCGGAAAATCGGATGCGGTTTATGTTAGAGGTCGTGGATGCTGTGGTGGGTGTATGGGGCGCGGATCGGGTAGGGATGCATCTAGCTCCGAGAGGCGATGCTCATGACATGGGCGATTCAGATTTGGTAGGACTGTTTACGAAAGTGGCTGAGGAATTGGGCAAGCGAAACTTGGCTTTCCTGTGCGCTCGCGAAAATCATTTGCAAGAGCCGTTGGGTCCGATGATGAAAGCGGCGTTTGGTGGGGTGTATATTGCGAACGAAAGTTTTACCGCTGACAGCGCTCGCGAGGCGATTGCTGAAGCCACAGCCGATGCGGTCGCGTTCGGAAAATCCGCCATCGCGAATCCGGATTTGGTGGAGCGTTTCCGAACAGGCAGTGCACTCAACGATCCCGATCCATCGACTTTCTATGGATCTGGACCGAAAGGTTATACTGACTATCCGAGCCTTTAAGTTTCAACTTTCAAAATTCAAATTTCAAAGAAGAATAAAATCATGATAAAAATATTAGCATTCAGTGGCAGCCTGCGGGCTGAGTCGTTCAACCAGAAACTCGTAAAGATTGCCGCCGAAGGTGCGCGTGATGCCGGGGCGCAAGTGACGTTGATCTCGCTTAAAGATTTCCCCATGCCGATTTATGATCAGGATCTGGAGGATGCATCTGGAAAGCCGGAGAAAGCGAAAGAGTTGAAGAAACTTTTCCTTGAACACGATGCGCTTCTGATCGCTTCGCCTGAATACAACAGCATGATTTCAGCCGCGTTGAAGAATGCGTTGGACTGGGTGTCACGTGCGGATTCGGATGATGAAAAGCCGCTCGCTGCGTTTGCAAGAAAAACGGCAGCGATTATATCCGCCTCGCCCGGTGGTTATGGTGGGGCACGGAGTTTGGGTTTCCTGCGTCCGTTTTTAGAGAACATCAAAGTCACCGTGATCGAAGATCAATTCAGCCTGCCTAAAGCGCATGAGGCATTTGGGGAAGATGGAGGATTGTTGGATGCGGAGATTGAGGCGAAAGTGAAAGCGATTGGTAAGGCTTTGGCGGAGGCTTGAGTTGATCGTTCTTTAGACGGATTCTGTGGCTCAATCAATTCATGGGGCAAGATACCCCATGAACGGCCTGGGGCTGGAATCCCCAGCCACGATGCTAGGTATCCATGTTTTGCACAGGTTGATTATTTTTTAGTCTGATAAAAAGATGGATGATGTGCGTAATTGGGGGAATCAGGTTCTATTCTCCTGATTTTTTCGTATGCGATTTGCTCAATACCTCATTTTTCTCGGCCTTTCTGGCATTGGTACGGCTGCGGAGCCGGTGTCGACTGCTGGCTCGAATTACAAATTCAAGGTTCCGGAAACGACGGAGAAATTGCTGGAGCGTTATTGCTACGATTGCCACGACGACGGGCTGAAAAAAGGTGGTATCCGTTTGGATAATTTGAGCGAACTAGGGCAACAGGCACGGATCAACCTGCTCAATCAGGCGCTGGAGCACACGTTCAGCGGCGAGATGCCACCGAAGAAAGAAGATCAACCCACGGTGAAGGAACGGGACGCTTTGTCTGAGTGGATGTGGGAAGAACTGAAAGTTTTCAACGCCTCGAAACTTGAGGACAAACTCCGTTACTACAAATACGGAAACTACATCGATCACAACAAACTCTTCAGCGGCGAGACCAAAAGCGCATCCTACACGAAGTCGCGGCGCTGGCGTGTGAACGAGTTGATTTATCTGGAAAAGATTAACGATGTGTTTGAGCTAAAAGGCAAAGATCGTCGGGATTCATTTTACGGAGTGGTGAAGCCATTCAATCTCCCAACCGATTCAGGAGTGGCCTATTACGATACGGAAATCGTCGAGGGCGGCCAGTTTCTGACCCTGCTTTCCAATGCGAAGTGGGTGGTGGATCGCCAGTTGCGCGATGCTCTTTTAAAAAGCGGAAAATTTCAACATTCAGAGGATTACGAGAATGCCAAGAAAGGTAACCCGAGAAGTCTCGCTACCCGATTCCCTGGAGAAGCTTGGAACCCTAGGCAAACCGCTCCGCCTTTCGCGGCGGTGGTCATGTCCACGGACACTCCGTCCGAAGACCTTCTTAAACAGGCCATCATCCATCAGTTCAAGGTCGCAATGCAACGCGCGCCGAGCGATGAGGAAATGGCTAAATATCTCGGTTTCATGAAGACAACCATGGCTGCAAGCGATGCCGCTAGCGCGTTGAAAAAAATGATGGTTTCCGTGTTGATGGAGCCGGAGTTTCTTTATCGGAACGAATTCGGTGGCGGCCAAGCCGATGCGAATGGGCGCAAAAAACTCACCCCACGCGAGGCAAGCTATGCGCTCGCCTACGCCTTGACCGACCGCATTCCCGACGATGCATTGGTTCAGTCTGCCAATTCCGGCAAACTCGAGACCCGAGAAGATTACGAGCGCGAGGTGCGTCGTCTGCTTGCGGACAACGCCATCGATAAGCCGCGCATCCTGCGCTTTTTCCAAGACTATTTCGGATACAAAAATATCTATGATGTATTCAAAGATGAGGCGCGTTTTGCTGGTGCCTACAATCCACATCGGGTGGTATCGACGAAATACATCTATCGGGTTCCCGGTAAACTATCGGGCGAAGCGGATACTTTGGTGAAGTGGATTTTGTCCAAGGACAAAGATGTGTTGGAAACGCTCCTGACGACCGACCGATTCTTCGTTCACCACAACGGGAACAACGAGGAGATGGCGAAGAAGGCGAAGCAAGCGACCGATGACTTCGCTACATTCCGCGAAATGTATCAAAGGACGATAGGAATGAAAGGCAATGAGGCAGCGGCGGAAGTTGCAAAAATGCATCTCGAAAAGCCGGCGCTCAATCTGGAAAGCAGGTTTTTAAGCAAAGATGGAAAAGTTAGGGGTATTCTGATGAGCACCCTCCAACAGGCTAAACTGTACTTCGGCGAAGACGGTAAGAAAGACGAGAATACGAACAAGGTGTATCCGCCGCATGATGGCGAAGCGACCGAGCATTCTGTAAAAATGTATAACATCGATTTTGTCGAATGGTCCTATGAAGTCGAGCAGCCGATGAAGGTGGAAAATCGCGCAGGAATTCTGACTCATCCGGCATGGTTGACCGCGTTTTCACATAACGCCGCCACTGATCCCGTGGTGCGCGGAAAATGGGTGCGCGAGAAATTGTTAGGAGGCTTTATCCGCGATGTGCCTATCACCGTGGATGCCAAGGTTCCTGAAGATCCGCACAGCACCTTGCGCGAGCGTTTTGCCGTTACCGAAGCGAAGAGTTGCTGGATGTGCCATGAGAAAATGAACCCACTCGGATATACTTTTGAAAGCTATGATGACTTTGGGCGTTTCCGCACCCAAGAGGCTATCGAGTATCCCGAAAACGTCATCTCTAACAACAAGGCGATGGCGAAGGACTCCAACGGTCTCTGGAAAAATTTCACCATTCCCGTTTATAAGACCAAGCCGGTCAATCCGCTCGGCTACCTTGAAGGCACCGGCGACAAATCGCTGGACGGCGAGATCAAGGATACGAAGGACATGATGACCCGCCTCGCTAAGTCCCAACGTGTGCGCCAAGTTTTCGTTCGCAACGTTTTCCGCTATTTCATGGGGAGAAATGAGACGCTTTCTGACTCGCCAACCCTGATTCAAGCAGACAAGGTTTACGTTGAAAGCGGGGGCAGCTTCCGTGAACTGATGGTTTCCATTCTCACGTCCGACTCGTTCATCTACCGCAAATAAAATCACCAACGATCATGCACAACCGAAGAGACTTCCTCAAAACCTCCGCCGCTGGCCTATTTGGAATCGCGGGACTTTCCGCACTTCCTCAGTTACACGCCGCTGTCGCCACCAGTTCTTCTCGTGCGGTTGGCGCAGGAACGCCGCGTTTTATTTTTCTTCGTAAAGGCAATGGTTTGTTTCCTTCAGAACTCGTGCCAGTTTCACTTAGCGCCGAGGACAAGCAGAAAGAAGCGAAGAAGGATGCACTCGATATCGACCTCGATGGTCACGAACTCCCCGCTTGGATGGAGCCAATCGCCAAGCATAAGAACAACCTTACCATCTTGCAGGGACTTTCCGCGAAGATGTGCACCATGGGTCACTCGACCTATCAGTCTCCGCTCGCTGTTTCTCGCTCAGCGGAACGCGTTGCGACCATCACCCGCGCTTCGGTAGATGTGGAACTGGGTCGCATGTTCTCCTCTCCCTTCGAGCACATTGAACTCACTTGCTCGAATAACCAGAAAGGCGTGGTTCGCGGCATGTCATCCATTGGGCCGATGCAGCCCAACTACGCTTTCGCATCTCCCGGTGCTGCTTATCGGAACTTGTTCGCTGCAGGGATGCAAAAAGACAACGATCAGAAAGCTGACGAGAATCTCTACGATTTCCTCTCTACCAACATAGCTTCCTACGACAGTAAGACGCTTGATATGTTGGAATCCCAAAAAATCGGCAATTACGCGAACTCGGTGGACTCGCTCATCGCCCGCAACGCTCAGTTGCAAAAGATGGCCAGTCAGATCGCAGCGAACGTGCCGAAGATTGAAAAAGCCATCCTTGATGATCAATACACGGTTGTGCAGCAGCAATATGCCTTCGTGGATATTCTTCTTTCCTCATTGCGCGCGGGTCTGACAAATGTGGTGACCTACACTCTAGATGACCTTGGCACCCGTTATGACGGATTGTTGGAGGATACCATCGAGTTGCACGAGATCGGTCACGGCAAAGACCTCAAAGGCATGCCTGCTCTGGAAGTCCGGAGGCATCTGCGCAATCACCACATGAATCTCATCAACAAATTGGTCGATGGTTTGAAATCATCACCCGAAGGCGCAGGCACGATGTTCGACAACACCATGATCATGTATCTTCCTGAAAACGGAGAGACGCACCATAGTGTAGGCAGCGAGGTTCCTTTCATGATTTTCGCTGGCGACAACGTCAAACTGAGCATGGCTCGCCGCCGTTACATTCGTCTGCCTAACTACAACGACGAAGGTCACAAAACCCTCGGAAACTGGTATACCACCATTCTCAACGCTTACGGCAATCCGATCAAACACTACGGGGACTTCGATTTAGCCCTCAAATTGAATCAAGAAGGTGCGATTAAGCAGTTCATCTCTTAGCGCTTCTCGGCGCAACGCGAGTTAAGATATTCTCGATATCTTTAAACGCCGTTGGTTTTTCTGCTTTTTTAAGAGGGAATTAAGGGGTTGCCTGACAAGTTATGACTGGGATTACTCAGTCACCTCTGGCTTTATATGGAGCCGTGAAGTCATCTGGGACTGAGTTCAGGTCGTTAGGCGGAAAATAGGTGTAAGACTCAGATAACAACATGGGTAGAGTGTTAATCGCCGAATCTAGCTCGGTCTGATTTTTGATTCTCAAACCTACTGAAAATAAGTTACTTACTGGATTAAAATATATGTAAGATCCAAATTTTTCTTATAGTAGAAGAGCAAACATTTACAATAAAATCACCAACAACTAAAAACCAATGGCAAAACAAACCGACGACATTCAAGCCGTAGAGAAGCTCGGCGTAGCAAGAGACGCGATCGTAAAAGAGCTCCGTAAAACCATCATGGGCATGGAAGATGTGATCGACCAGTTGTTGATCGCGATTTTCGCACGCGGCCACTGCCTGTTAGTAGGTGTTCCAGGTTTGGCGAAAACCCTTTTGGTTAGTTCTTTAGCTGAAACCATGTCATTGGGCTTTAAGCGCATTCAGTTCACCCCAGACCTTATGCCGTCTGACATCACTGGTACCGAGTTGCTTCAGGAGGATCCTGAAACTCATCAACGTAAATTCATGTTCCAGAAAGGACCGGTTTTCACTAACTTGCTTCTCGCCGATGAGATCAACCGTACTCCGCCTAAAACTCAGGCAGCTTTGCTTGAAGCGATGCAAGAGAAGCGCGTGTCTTCCGGTGGTGAGGAATACAAACTCGATGCTCCTTTCTTCGTTCTAGCAACTCAGAACCCGATTGAACAAGAGGGAACCTATCCTTTGCCAGAAGCTCAGCTCGACCGTTTCCTTTTCAATATTCAGGTCAAATACCCAAGCTACGAAGAGGAGCTCGATATCATGCGCAGCGTCACCAGCGACGTAGTCCCTGTGGTCAATAAGGTGATCGATGCTAAAGAGATTCTCGAGTTCCAACACGTGGTGCGTCGCATCCCGGTTGCTGATCCGATTTTTGAATATGCTGCTAGAATCGTTCGTGCCACCCGCCCGGACGAAGCTGACGCACCGGAATTCGTGAAGAAAATGATCTCTTGGGGTGCTGGCCCGCGTGCTTCGCTCAACTTGATCCTCGCTGGTAAGGCTCGCGCTGCGCTGCGTGGTCGCTGCCATGTTTCGGAAGAAGATATCCGCGAGGTCGCTATACCCATCCTTCGCCACCGTATCGTAACCAGCTTCGCTGCTCGCTCTGCGGGTATGACCACCGATACTTTGGTGAAACGTCTGCTTGATGAGCTCGCTCCTAGCAGTGCTTCACAGAAGAAATCGAGCTAATACGAAAGTCGGAGATGAGAGGTTAAATAAGTAACCTCTGATCAATGACGTCTCACTTCTAAGCCCTAACAGATGTCTGAGCACATTCCAGATACCAACTACCTCGATCCCGAGATTTTGCAAAAAATCGGAGATCTCGAGTTGATCGCTCGTGAAGTCGTTGAAGGCTTACGGGTGGGTAGTCACCGCAGTCCGTTGAAAGGTTTCAGTACGGAATTTGCGCATCATCGTCAGTATGTTGCTGGCGATCCGATTCGTAATATCGACTGGCGTGTTTATGGGCGCACCGAGCGTTACTACACGAAACTCTACGAAGCTGAGACTAACTTTGATTGTCATTTGCTCATCGATGCCAGTGCGTCGATGAATTACGCTTCGGGAAAAGTCAGTAAGCTGGAATACACTAAATTTCTGAGTGCATCACTTGCTTATATTGTCTTGAAGCAAAGGGATTCGGTCGGGCTTTCGGTTTTCGATAGTGAGGTGAGGGGATATCTTCCTCCTCGCTCAACCATGAGTATCCTGATGCACATTGACCGCATGTTGCGTGAAGCGAAGTCGGTTCCTCGTACAACTCTTTCCAAACAACTCCACGATACCGCGCTGATGATCAAGCGTCGTTCATTCGTGATCGTGATTTCAGATTTCTTTGCGGATGTTGATGATGTTCTCTCCGGTCTCAACCATCTTCGTTATGACGGTCACAACGTGCTCGTTCTCCAGACGCTTGATCCTTATGAGCTGAGTTTTCCTTTCAACGGCACTTGGCG
Organism: Akkermansiaceae bacterium; assembly: GCA_031422775.1. Classification (GTDB taxonomy): domain Bacteria; phylum Verrucomicrobiota; class Verrucomicrobiia; order Verrucomicrobiales; family Akkermansiaceae; genus Luteolibacter. The sequence goes on from JANPMK010000112.1 coordinate 10,791, forward strand.
TTTTGAAGGACTCGAGGAAGAGGATCCGTTGACCACGCAACCTGAACGGATTCGCGAGGATTACTTGGCTTCTCTCCAAAAACACCAAGAAGCGCTTAAGGCGGGTTGTGTAGCGGCGCATATCGATTACGCATTAGTTGATACCTCACGCCCGCTCGATGCTTTCTTGAGTGAATATTTTCATGAACGTGAGACCACTCTCGGCGGTGGCTCGGCAGGACCCAGACTATGAGCTTTCTTAATCCATTACTTTTGATCGGAGCGTTGGGTATTGCCCTGCCGATTCTCGCGCACTTGCTCAATCGCTTTCAAGT
>JANPMK010000113.1:0-68078 GCA_031422775.1 Akkermansiaceae bacterium
CAGGTGAAGCGCTGACATCCGGCGCAATCAAAGAATGCGGCGAGTTGATCGCAATTTTCATATCGAGCACAAAAACCGCAGACAGTGAATCGGTATCCTCTAAAATCAAAAATTAAAAATAAACAATCATCAATCGTCAATAAATCTGGTAGAGGTCGGAGCTTAGCTGAGCGGCTCGTTAGATCATTCGGTTTACATGATGAAAAGCGGTTGCAGTCGCGATTTCAAATCGCGGTTCCTTTCTGTTAGGCCTCATTCCACTCACCGAACTTACGGAATTTATCGTAGCGTTCTTGGAGGAGTGTTTCGGTGCTGAGGGAGCAGAGATGATCGAGTTCTTTGGAGACGTGGTCGCGGAAAGAAAGGGCGGTTGCGGTGTGATCGTGGTGGGCTCCGCCGACGGGTTCTGGGATGACTCCGTCGATGAGGCCGAGTTCCATGAGATCTGGAGCGACGAGTTTCATGGCCTCTGCAGCTTCTGGAGCATGTTTGCGATGTTTCCAGAGAATGGCAGCGCAACCTTCGGGTGAGATGACGGAGTAGTAGGCGTTTTCCATCATCAGGACGCGATCCGCGACGCCGATTCCAAGTGCGCCGCCGGAGCCACCCTCGCCGATGACGACGGCGATGATGGGAGTTTTGAGCAGCATCATTTCGCGGAGGTTAAATGCGATGGCTTCTGCGATGTTGCGCTCTTCAGCACCGATTCCGGGAAAAGCTCCTGGGGTGTCGATGAGTGCGATGATGGGCATGGAAAATTTCTCGGCGAGTTTCATCAGGCGGAGAGATTTGCGATAACCCTCGGGATGCGCGGAGCCGAAGTTGCGCTTGAGGTTTTCCTTTGTGTCGCGGCCTTTTTGGTGCCCGAGCACGACACATTTATGTTCACCTAACATCGCGAATCCGCCGGGCATGGACGCGTCATCACCGATGTGGCGATCGCCATGGAGCTCGCTGAAATCCGTGAAAGCGAGTGAAACATAATCGAGCATGAAAGGACGTTGGGTGTGGCGAGCGATTTGGACGCGCTGCCACGGCGTCAGGTTTTGATAAATCGCAGAACGGGTTTCGGCGAGCTTGCGCTCCATCGTGGAAATTTCAGCCGATAAGTCGAGATTCTGAGCTGAAGATTTGGAGCGAAGTTTTTCGATCTCCTTTTCAAGTTCAGCGGCGGGTTTTTCAAATTCGAGAAGTTGCATGATGGGGAAAATTCAAATTTCGAGCGCAGAGCAGACGTTCAACTGGGGAGAGTTTAGGGGTTCAGGACAAAGACGCAAGAAATAGAGCAGGAAGACACAAGACGCTTTAAGTGGCGGTTCACGTAGTAAGTTGCTTCAAAAAGCGCGTCTGGAGACACGCGGTCCAAGAATTTGCCAATTCCAGTCTTGTGTCTCATCGTCTGTTTCTCCCCTACTTCTTCGGTATCTTGATCTCCACTACGTTTCCGGTGCGGGTGAGAAGGAAAAGCTCTTCGAGATCGGCTTCTTTGATGAAGATGCCGCGGGGTGGGGTTTCGTTGCCTTCGTCGTAGGGAAGAATTTGGATGGCAGGGTTTTTTAGAGCGATGCTTTTTCTGGTGGATCGGTATTGGATGGCAGTGGGGAGAATCACTTTGCCATCGAGCTCTGCGCGGCGCGTTGCGATCACGGTGGTGCCTGCGGCTGGGGCGGCACCTTGGATTTTGAGGATGGGGTAGTCGCAGATGAATTTTGCGTCAACCCAGAGCGAGAGGGAGTTGCGATGTGGCTCGATGAGGATGCGATAATTGAGCGGCATGAGAGTTAGCTCATCGCCGACTTTTAGATTCTGCAACTCCATCATGTTGTTGAGGTGCATGATCATATCGAGCGAAGTTTCGTTGCGACCTGCGATGGCGAAATAGGAATCGCCGGATTTCACTTTGTAGGTGGTTTTTCCGGTGCGGAAATCGGAAGACAGCACTTCATCGAGATTCATCATGCTGACGATGCGTCGAGCCTGAGGTGCGGAGGGAGATGAGGAAAATACATTGATGATCGCCATGAGTTTCTCTCGGCCTTCGCGGATTTTCCCTAGAGCGATGAGTTCGAGGGCTTTTTGAAACGCGCGGTCACCGGGCTCGAAGTCTGGCATCTCTGATGCCTCTAGCATCTTGCTGAAATCTTCCTCCTTGGTGTCGCGCATGACATTTCCAGCTTCTGGGATGATTTTTGCGAACACTCCACCTAACGGTTTTACCGCGATGTGATAGGAAAGCATGCCGGTAAAAGTGGCGATGCCTACCACGATGATGCCTGCGATGATTTTGATGATGAGCCAGATTCTCATATGGCGGTGTGTGCGCGGGATTTCACTAGATCAGGCCTTTTCTACGTAGATCGAAGGCATTGATTTCATGCGAACGAAGAATCATTTCAAAAGAAAATTTCAGGATGGAAACTTCCCATGCGTCATCGACGCCTTCGATGATGGCGCGGGAGGGATTGCCGGTGCGGCGGATGTCTTCGAGCACGCGCTCGCGGACTGCTTCGATGGAATCGTGGACGATTTCCTCGTTCACTGCACCGCGTTTGAAGCGGAAGCCGTATTGGAGAAACGCGAGGTCGCGGCCTTGCTCTTTGAGTTTGTTCACCAAGGCATCGAAGCGCGCGCGGGCGCTGTCATCGAAACCTTCGAGTTCTATTTCGCGATACGGCTCTGGACGCAGGATGCGGGGCTTCATCGCTTCCACCTCACCGGTGCGGATGCGGACTTTTCCAACCTGATCCATGGGCTCACTCAGCAGTTGGAATTCAAAACGTGTTTCTCCAAACGTCTGGATGCGATGATCCGGTTCATGAAGAACCCGAGTGGTTTCCATGGCATACTGAATGTCGTCTTGGGTGGGCATTGGATGGAGTGAAATTTAAAAACGCGGAAGAAAAGATGAAACCACTGATGGACACAGATGAACACTGATAATTTCAGAGATCTGAAGCCAAGGTTACTCTGGATAGGCGGGAGTTGGATGGTTAGCTGTCATCTTACAATCAGTGTCCATCAGTGTCCATCGGTGGTTCATTTTATTGAGCATGATGGAGCACCTGAGAAAATCACAAAAAAGGGCGGCTGCCTTGCGACAACCACCCTCTTTAAAAAACTGAAAGCCTAACGGATTAGCCTTTTTTGCTGGTGATGAACGTCACGACGTCTTTCACAGCTTGGAGTTTCTCAGCCTCATCGTCTGGAACTTCCACGTCGAATTCCTCTTCGAGAGCCATGACGAGCTCGACGGTATCGAGGGAGTCGGCACCGAGGTCCTCAACGAACTTGGCTTCTAGAGTTACTTGGTCGGCGCTGACGCCGAGCTGGTCTACGATGATTTCCTTGACGCGTTCTTCGATCGATTTGTCTGACATGTGTTGAGTGGTTGTGTGTTGGTGTGAGAAACGGTTAACGCCTAGGCGCCTTGGTTGGCAATATGAAAACGTGAAAACTCGGAAAGCGATAGGAAAAAATGGAAACGAATCGGGGGGAATCGTGCTTTTTGGACTTTTAAAACGGAGGATAGGATGAATCGGAGAAAACGGAGGTTTGTACGGGTTGGAATCTATGCCCAGCTTTTTGCTACAGGGAGGGAGGAGAATCGGGAGAAGAGGAGGTGAAATAAAGTGATTCATCCTCTTATGTTCAAGATCCCGTAGATTCTTGCCCCGTTTTCTCAGTTTCCTCCGTCTCTCCGTTTGAATTTCTTCTAAACCCTAGCTTTCACTCTTCTCTATTCACCCTTCACTCTTTCTCTTCCACTCCGTAATCGATGATTTCGCCGGTGAAGTTGCTGCGGATTTGGCGCATGAGTTGTTCGGCGGGTTGATTGGTTTCCTGACTGAAGCCGCCGTAGGTTAAGCCGTCGATTCTGGCGCGTTTGATGCCGGACGGGGTTTCGTGATCGATGAAGGCGATGCCTTTCGTGGCCCACTTGCGTAGATCGAGGACGCGCATGCTTTCGTAAGGGATGTTTTTCCCGTCAGCAGTGGCGAGAGATTTTTCATCAGCAATAACGCTGCGTCGGACCGTACGGATGAGGAAAAACAGGGTGATGACCGATAACGAAACGCAGATGTAAAACACGTGGATTTGTTCATCGATTTTCCCGGCGTCGAAGGGTTTTTCCTCCGGACTTTCGGCGAGTTCATATTTCTCAGAATAATCCCGCCAGAGATGGTTGTGTTGTAGGGTTTTGACTCGGGAGTAATCCGTGAGGATATCCGGCCATGGCATGGGGAGCTTGGTGTCAGCGGGAAGAAGCGCCGGATTTTCCGGGAAATCCACCGTTTGCTTGGAGGCGAACTCCCGCCACCCTTCCTCGGTCAACGAGGTCTCCGCATCCATTTTCGAAAAGGTCGAGGTCGCTTTCTCAAAAGTCGCGTGAACGTAGTATTCGAAATTCTTTTTCCGATATCCCGTCGTGCCGTCTATATAAAACAACACACTGAACACACTGAACATCGCGAAAATAACGCCGGCGCGCAGCAGAAACCACGGGGTCGGTTTACAGATGATTTTCTCGGAATGACTCATGAGTGTGGGCGAGAACCTAGAATCCAAGTAGATGGCTGTCCACCTTGTTGTTGGAGCAGGGGTGTCGTCACCCCTTGAGGCTTGAGGGTGTCGCACCCTCAGGCTACGGAGTCGATGGAACGATTCATCTTTTCCGTGGTAAAAGACCGTTTTGATTTTGGAATAGCTCCAATAAAGCCATCGAGTGTGCCGGTTATTTTCGTGATTACTATCTTTCCCTCCTTCAACTGGAAATCCAATCTGTCGCCAGCTTGAAGCCAGAGCTGTTTACGAATCTTCAAAGGAATCGTTATCTGACCTTTGCTATTTAAAGTGGCATTCATTGCTTGGTAAATTTAGAGGGAAAATCGCCATGAACAAGACGATAAGAAGCAACCATCAGCGAATAACTTGACGCGCGAATATAGCATGATACATTTAGTCTCATCATGAAAACCGCATCTGCTGCCGATCTCCGGAACCATTTCAGCACCGTCTCCAAGTGGATCCACGAGGGCGAGTCTGTTGTCATCACCAAGCGTGGTCTTCCGTTTGCCACACTCACGCCGCTGAGCGAACGCAAGCCGCTCCCTATCTTGGATCGCATGGCACGACTGCGAAAACATTTCCCCAACGGCCCAGTTGCGGGTGATGCAAACGAAGTGGTGGACTACGATCGCGGTGACCGATGAACGCTTACATTGACACCGCTCTTTTCGTTAAAGCTTTTGTCTTTGAGGTGAATTCCGCCGAGACGATCCGCTTGCTGGAGGAAATTGGGGAGCCTTTCGCTTACTCCCACCTCCACGAAATCGAGATCCCCAACGCCATTCGCCTGAAACGGTTCCGTGGCGAAATCACCAAAGTACAGGAAACCGCTGCCATCCGCGCCTTTCTTGCGGATGTCGACGCTGGTCGCTTCGAGCGAATCGACTACGATCTCGCTGCCGTGTTCATGCGGGCGGAAACTCTCTCCGCAAAATACTCGGCAGAAATCGGCAGTCGCAGCCTAGATCTCTGGCACGTCGCCGCTGCGATCGAAGCTGGTTGTAAGACGTTTGTTTCCTACGACATCCGCCAGCGTAAAGCAGCTGAGCTATCCGGTCTGCGCATACTTCCGTTGCTCTCCGAGTGATGATGCTCTAATCGGGACAGGAATATCCCAACTCCTTACAAATTTTTATCCGTCACAGCACCCTCGCTGGCGCTGGTGACGAGTTTCGCATACTTGGCCAGCACTCCGTATTTATAACGAGGCTCAGGCTGTTTCCATTTGGCTTTGCGTGCGGCGATTTCTGCGTCGGAAAGGTTAACGGAAATGCGGTTTTCTACGGCGTTAATTTCGATTTCGTCGCCTTCTTCGAGGATGCCAATCGTGCCGCCTTCGAAAGCTTCCGGAGTGATGTGGCCGACGACAAAACCGTGGCTGCCGCCGGAGAAGCGACCGTCGGTGATAAGTGCGACGTCTTTGCCGAGGCCCATGCCCATGACGGCTGAAGTTGGTCCAAGCATCTCGCGCATGCCGGGGCCACCTTTCGGGCCTTCGTAGCGGATGACGATGACGTTTCCTTTCTCGATTTTCTTGGCGAGAATGGCGGTCATCGCTTCTGGTTCAGAATTGAAGACGCGGGCTTTGCCTTTGAAAACTTCGCCTTCCTTGCCGGAAATTTTTGCGACCGATCCGCCTTCCGCGAGATTTCCGTAGAGCACGCGAAGGTGGCTGTCTTTTTTGAGCGGGTTGTTAACTGGGCGGATGATCTGTTGATCGGCTGGGTAGTTGATAGGAGATTTCTCTAAATTCTCACGCATCGTCCGACCGGTGACGGTCATGCAATCGCCGTGTAGGAGACCTGCTTCGAGAAGCATTTTCATCAGCGGAACCGTGCCGCCGATGCGAACGAGATCCGCCATCGCGTATTTGCCGGAGGGCTTGAGATCGGCGAGAACCGGAGTCTTTTTGCCGATGCGCTCGAAGTCGTCCAACGTAATATCGACTCCTGCGGAATGAGCCATTGCGGGGATGTGAAGGCAGGCATTGGTTGAGCCGCCGAGAGCGATGAGGACGGTGATCGCGTTTTCGAAAGCCTTCTTCGTCATGATGTCGCGCGGCTTGATGCCGAGTTTGATCAAGTTCAGCACCGCTGCGCCGGCATCGAAACAATCGCGCATCTTGTCATCGGAAATCGCTGCTTGTGCAGAGCTGTTAGGGAGCGACATGCCGAGCGCTTCGATCGCGCTGGCCATCGTGTTTGCGGTATACATTCCGCCGCAAGAACCCGGGCCGGGAATGGCGCAGGACTCGACGTGATCGAGCTCTTCATCGGTGTATTCGCCGTTCGCGTGTTTTCCGACTGCTTCAAAAACAGAAACGATATCGAGATCCTTTTCCTCGCCTTTGATTTTGCCGCAGCCCGGAAGAATGGTTCCTCCATAAACGAACACCGCGGGGCGGTTCATACGGCCCATGGTCATCACGCAGGCAGGCATGTTTTTATCGCAACCACCAATCGCCACGAAACCGTCCATGCCTTCGCAGCCGACCACGGTTTCGATCGAATCCGCGATCACTTCGCGGGAAACCAGCGAATACTTCATCCCCTCGGTTCCCATCGAGATACCGTCAGAAATAGTGATCGTGTTGAAAATGATGCCCTTGCCGCCTGCTGCGTCGACGCCTTTCTTGGACTCAATCGCGAGTTTATCGATGTGAATATTGCAGGGAGTGACCTCGCTCCAAGTGGAAGCGATCCCAATCTGGGATTTGGCAAAATCGTCTTTTTTAAAACCCACGGCATAAAGCATCGCGCGGCTAGGTGCGCGGTCGGGTCCATCAAGCATCAAACTGGAAAAGGGGCGTTGTTCGTCGTTCATCGGGCGGCGATGATTGACCAAAGCGAACGAGTTGGCAAACCGTCTTTGAGCATTTTATGAGCACTCTGAAGGCCCATAAAATCCTATGGCACATCTGGAGCTTTTCAGGTTAGTTTAGGTTACATGAAACATTTGCACTGCCTGATTTTACAAGTAATTGGAATTTCCATGGCTGTTGCAGATATCGAGGCCAAAGCGGCCGAGGGTCCAGCGCAGAAGCCGGTGATTATTAAGGTGTGCGATGAGGCCTTAGCCGAGAAACCCCTGGAAACGAGTCCCGCGAATCAAATGCTCGGTCTAATTGCTGGCGACGAACTCGAGGCATTTTCGACAATGGACGCGAATGAAGAATGGCTCTCAAAATCCTTACCTCTAAAACATCCCTTCATAGCAGCTGCGCACCTTGCCTTCGCTGACCACCGCCCACTGGCAATTAGTCCAGACATGATTTGGTTGCTGCTGACCCAACAAGTTGCGAGCGAAGTGCAGAATGATCCGGAAAAATACCGTAAGCTCTTTGCAGCTCATGAACGAGGAAAACGAACTCTGAGCGTGAGTCGGGATGAATTCCTAATTGGTAAGCCCGGAAATGACTGGTCCAGCGTATTTGCGGAGCTTGAATCGCAAATTATAAAAGATGTCGCGGGTTCCCCAGTCGCAGATTTTTCACACCCCTTCAGCACCAGCACGCCGAAGGAAATTGCGGCGCGACAGGTCGTCTTACTCTCTGCCGCATCGCCATTTTTTGCATACTACATCTCAACCTTGTGTGGAATACCGCAGATCGAGTTAGAAGGCAGTCCGGATGACTGGCGATGGATACGAGAAAAAGTCACAACCCTGAAAACGTTCAACATGGATCGCAGAACAAAGGCGCTGATTCCCTTACTCGATGAGTTCATTGCTGCCTCCGAAGGAAAGGCGAATCCAGCTATTTGGAAAAGTTTCTACAAGTATAGTTCTGAAAGTGGATCCTCGTATGTGAGTGGATGGATCAACCTGTTTTTCGTTTCGGAATCCGATGAGATGCTCGATGTCATCCTTGATCCGACATTCACTTGGGCCGCTGCTCCCATTGTAGAATCCGGTCGTGGCGCTTCGAACTTACCTTTGGCTTTACGCACCAAATCTTACACGTCACGCGGCGTGACGGATACCGACTTTGTCTGGAATTATTTAAACAAAGCTAAACCCATGCGTATGCGCGCGGGTTTCATGGGCGTGGCGCAGGATATTAAAACACTGACTCTCAAACCAACCATCGCATGGCAAGTGGCGCACGTGAAGATTTCGCCTGAGGAAATGCAGGCTGTCGATTATCTGAGCCAACTCCAGACACTGGGGGGTTCAGATCATTTTTCAGAGTTTCGTTTCTGGCGTCGACTTACTTTCGACGAGAAAAATCAAAAAATCCTATTGGGAGAAAAAAATCGTGAAGGAAAGTTGAGTAGTCAATTTTGGCGTAAAGCATTTCCGCTGATGATTCAACTCAAGATTATTAATGTATCTCAGCTAATTGGCGAAATCGAAGACCCAAAAGAAAGCCAGAGTATTTGTGAAGCGATGCTATCTGCTAAATCTGTAACCAAAGTTATTGTCCAAACTCACCTCGATAAGACCTCCTTGGAAATCCTACAAAGCCGTAAGGATTGGGAAATCGAAATCAAGAAATCCGAGTAGACGAGTCTCTGCATTCCTGAATTTTTCAGACTCATAAAATCCTATGGCGTCCTGCGAATTTTTAGGTTAAATTTCATTGTCATGAAAAAGCTGTGCAGCGTTCTTTTCTTCGGATTCGCGGTTATTTCTGCGAGTGCTAAGGACGTTGAGAAGCGCCGTGCGGAAGAGACAGGTAAGAAATACAAAGAATATGTGACGGTGAGCGGTCGGGTTTACCGAGACGTGACGATCACGGAGATCACCGATGCTGGTGTATCGATCACCCATGCCGATGGCTTATCGCGGCTGAGATTTGAGCAACTAACGCCAGAGCAAAGAAAAGATTTCGGGATCACGAAGGAGGGGGCTGCGGCGGTTTATACTGAGGAAATGAAGGTGCAGGCGGCTTATGAGGCGAAGGTGGAAGCGCAGCAAAAAGAGCAGCAAAATGCCAAAGACGAGTTGCTCGCCAAGCAGACGGCGGCACTTTTGGAGGCGGAAAAGGCGGTGAGACCGCAAAAAATCATCTCCTCGAAGATTGAATCCACCTTGGAAATCCCCACTTACCCCGTCATCAGAGGATCGGGCAACGCGGTTCTTTACGGAACGCGGCGCTATACCCCCTCCAGCACCAATTATTATTACAATGGCGGATATGGTTACCCTGCTGGCTACGGCTACTACTCCCCCACCCACCATCACCATTACTCTCCCACGGAGCATTGCCCCCCCACCCAACGCGGCAGCATCTTCCATTTCACGATTAAGTGAGAACGAAACGAAGAAATCGCTTTACAAATCCACCCGATTTTCTACTTTCCGCGCCCCGCCGCCTAGTTGGCTGCTAAATTTCAACCAATTTCTGTCATGAGAGTACTTTCTTCACTAGCTTCCGCTAAGCGCCGTCACGCTGATTGCCAAGTCGTCAGCCGCAAAGGCACGAACTACGTGATCTGCAAAACCAATCCGAAGTTTAAAGCCCGCCAAGGCGCGACCAAAGGAACCCGCATGTCCAAAAAGGGCGTGAAATAATTTCCCGAGCCGTTGTTTTCATAGTTTAGGTTCTAAAAGGGGCGATCTTCCGAGATCGCCCCTTTTTTTAGGAGTGAAGGAAAGGTAGGGCGCCATCGACGAGGGCGCCGCGCGTAGCAAAACGTTTACGATTCTCCCAAGATATATCCATTTCTTCCTCATTCCATACGGCGCCCTCGGCGATGGCGCCCTACCACATCATCATTCACTTTTTCTCCAGCAGCGCGTCGATGGTGAGTTCGATAAACGAGCCCGGAAGTCCTGAGTATTCGAGTTTCCCGGTGGCATCGATGACGAAAACGGCTGGGCGGCTTCTAATTTTGTAGAGTGCGGAAATTTCATTTTTGGAATCGATGATATTGTTCCACTTGATGGAGTCATCTGCCTGCAATTTACGAACGCTACCAAGCGGTTCCGGCGTGATTCCGATAACGGAAACGGGCTTTCCTGCATATTTATCGACCATTTGGTTGGTGATCTCGATGACTTTATTGAGATCAGCGGATTGGGAATCCCAGAATAAGAGGACGGTGATTTTCCCTTTGAGATCGGCACTCTTGATGATGCGTCCAGCAACGTCTGTGCCTGAAAATTCGGGTGGGGTGCGCCCCTTGACGAGATGACTGATGATGAAAATTTCATCGGCAGCGACCGCAGCAACATCTAAATCCCCAATTTTTTCATCGGCGGCTTGGATAATAGCCATGCGCAAATGTGTCAGGCGCTTTTCGAGAATCTCGGGGCCATCGCCCAAGTTCTTAAGTAATAGCGCAGCACCTAACGCGGCGATACCTTGGCATTTTTTATCGGGATTTTTACTGATGACTTTCTCTAACAACGGCAGTGCGCGCGGCGAACCGCTCTGGGTCAGAGCGATGCAAAATACGCCGATTTTTGGTTTACTGAAATGACGCTCTTCAAAGCTATCCATGATTGCTTTCCTGTGCTTGGAAGTCTCCGCTACTGTTGCCGCCAACTGATGGGTGAGATTGAGATAAAAGGCAGCGTAAGGAATGCTCCAATCCTGATGAAGAGAGCTACCGATGCTAGACCATAGCTCGGAGGCGGCTTTTTCAGTAGATGGGCGTTTTGTCAGGAGCTCCTGCTTTTCCGCATCTGTCTTTGCGATCTTCATTTTGAGAACCCAACTTTCCTGAGAAAGCTCATAAGTGCGCTTCGTGCGCTCCGCGTCCGCTGGGGATGCCACAGCATGCGTAACGATAACGAAGGTGATGAAAATGAGGAGTTTATACATGGGAAAGTGAGGGAGTTTTGGGGTAAGAGCGAGGTCTTGCGACAGATCACTTCCAAGTCCAGTTGAAGATGGTTTCGATGTCAGGATGAAGTGAATGATGCGCCGGACAACCACGGCCTGCAGCTTCAAAAAGTGCGCGCTCCGGATGATCTGCCGCAATCGGCATGTCGATATCGACTTCGAGTTTTGAGATGCGGCGTGGTGTATCGGTGGACATGTGCTTGCGCACTTCGACTTTCAGGCCGTCTAGCGAAATTTGTTTCCGCTCGGCGACGATGCCCATGACCGTGGCCATACAAGCGCCCAGGCCGGTGGCGAGGAGATCGGTGGGTGAAAAGGATTCGCCTTTGCCGTTGTTATCAACGGGAGCGTCGGTGCTCAGGATATTTCCAGAAGGGAGGTGCGTCGCGGAGCAGCGAAGCCCGCCTTGATAGGTAAGTTGGATGGTGACCATGGGTAGGATTATTCGTTGAGGTTTGTGGAGTCTTTGGGAGGATCAATTTTTGCGAGAACAATGCGGAAACCGTAATAGTCCGTGCGTACGGTGGGCGGCACGGGATTGCGCCAGCCTAACAGAAGGTTTTCATCAATGTATGTATTCCAACCTCCACCACGCAGCACGCCGAGTGAAGTATCTTCTCCGATGGAAATATCATCTATGACCCATTCGTGAACGTTTCCACTTAGATCGAAAATGCCAAGTTTGTTAGTTTCGTATTCACCAACAGGAGAAGTTCTGGGGAATCCATCCGAATATCCAGTTATGATGCGTGAGGTCGTAGCACCTTCTAATTCAGCGGCGGTGATATCTGCAAAATTTCCAAATGCTTCTGGCGGCGGCCAGTAGGCTCCCCATCCAAAGAACATGGATTTATTCGCATCGCGCTGGCTAGGTCCATCCCCCACTTCTTTTTTCAACCCTGCCATTCTACTCCATTCAAGATCGGTTGGCAGGCGATAATAATGCGTTTGTCCAATCAGCTCTTCCTCGCGTTCCTTTTCTGTTAGCCAATTACAAAACGCTGTTGCGTCATCGCGCGAAACATAAACCACAGGATGATCTTTGCCTTGTTCAAAGTCCGGCACACGTGGGCGTTCGTGTTTCGTGCTTTTAGTGAATTTCTCGTAATCCATGACTCTGGTTTCGAAGGCGGATGCCATGAGATCTTGGCCGATGGGCTCGAAGCGCATATCGATCCCGTTGTTCCATGTTTTTCCGAAAACAACCCCTTTGCTGGGTTGCAGTGTAGCGGAAAGAGGAAGATTTTGCCCTTCTTTCACTCGGATGTTTAGAGTGAGAGCTTTGTAACCTTGCAGAATGAGGAGTATCTCGACCGGACCCGGTTTAACTTTGGGAATGAGCAAAGTAGTGGCGGTGGATCCAGAATGGATTCCGTTCATGTAAACCTCAGCTCCGGGTGGTTCAGTATCCAGTTGCACGGCTCCATATTTGTATTCTCCGACCAATAATCGGAAAGGCATGAGATTCTCGCGCTTGGCGCGTTCGCTTAAATTCGGATGCGTGAAGCTTTGATCCACCTCCGCAGTGATTTCATTATCTTGGCTGAAAAATCCTTGCTGCGTTCCGTTCACTCGCACCCAGTCGATGAAGGCGATGATGTCAGGTTGTTGCGCAAGAACGACCGTTGATTTCTCCCCATTTTCTGAGACTTCTAGAAATTCGACAGAATTTCTCGGGCGTTTGGAAAATTTTAAAAAGTCATTCCATATTTCTCTGGGAATATAGCGTGAAGTCACATGCTTATCATCGACAGGCAAATAGGTTAGGCCGTTATGATCCTGCCAATTTTCTCCCAATCTAGGCGGCGAGAAATTTTGTAGCTCACGAAAAATTAATATGGGATCCGAGACCGCTCCCGGCAGAACAGTTTCTGAAACCTCCACGTTTTTGTAGCCATTTTTTCGGATGGTGTATTCCACCTGACTGCCAACTATGGCCCGCAGCGTTCCGGTTTCCGTCGGCGTGCTTCCAATCAAATCACCATCCGGCGTGAAAACTTCTGCGTTTTCCGGAATGGTCACGATGCGAATCATTCGTTCCGCGATCACTGGCTTAAATGGTATTACCTCATTCCATGGTAGCCACTTACTATCTTTAAATGCGCTCCATAGCGTCCAACCCGCGAAGCCGAAAAGGATGGTAGTGGTTACCCAAATCGATAGCCCACGGCGACGGCGGCGCGTGCCACGTTGGATGCATTGGAGAGCTTCGGCAAGTTCACCTGCGGTGGAAATATTGCGTTTGCTGATTCTAGGATCACAGACATCGCAGATAATTTTATTAAGCTCGAGCCAACGTTTGCGCTCAAGTCCGGTGGGTAATTCATCGGGGAGTTCAGGGAAATCCAAGCGGTCTTTTCCTGTAGCAATTTCGTAAAGCACTTTGCCGAGAGAATAAATATCTGCCTGCGCGGAGCCAGGCCCTTCAGGAGGAACAAATCCCTCGGTGCCGACAAAGGTTCTTTGATCCCGCGCCGCAACCAATCCGATGTCCGCAAGCTTGGCTTTACCGTTTACGAAAATCACATTCGAGGGTTTGACATCGCGGTGTGCCAATCCGTTTTGATGGAGATGGTTCAGCGCCTCTGCAAGCCGCAAGCCGACATCGATGCAGACCGAAGTTTCCCAGCGGACGCTGGCTTTCCCATCGGCTCTTAAAGTGCGTGCTTCGTATTCGATGGGGTTGATGTCTTGGCCGGCGTTGACGTCATCGCCCAACTCCATGACGTAGTAATAAAACGAGACTCCATCTGGGCTACGTCCGACGTGGAGGATATTAACAAGAGCCGGATGATCTCGGGAAATCGGTTCGTATTTCAGGATGCCTTCGAACTCGCGCTCAAAAGTTCTTTCATCATCGAAATCCTCGCGCCACACGACTTTCACCGCGCGTAACGCACCGGTCACACCGCGCGCCATCCAAACTTCCCCGTAGGCGCCGCCACCAATTTTTCGCAGGACGTCGTGATCGGGTATAGTCGGGTGGCTGCGTATCGGAGCTCGCATGGTTTACTCTGTCTCTTCTTCGAGTTTTGCTAGCTCTTTCTTGAGCACTGCGCCCACACGGTGCTTCGCCAAATAAACCTGCGCCATGCTGACATTGAGTTTTTTCTGAACCTTGTCTGCATCCCATTGACGAATCACATAGTAGTCGAAAATCTGATATTGCTTCGGGGAAACCTGCGCCTTCACCCGTGACAATGCCGCATCGGCGATGCCTTGTTTCCATTCCACATCCCAAAGACGCTCTAACACATCCCCATTCGGATCTTCCACTCGATCGATCACCGCAGTTTTACGATCGTCCGCCCACTCACCCTCGATCATCGCTGTGTCTTTTTTACGTTTGCGGAATTGATCGTTAATCCGCCAACGCGTCATGTTCATCAACCACGTTTTGAAAGATCCTTGCTCGGGATCGTAGAGCTGTTTCTTGCTCTGTTTGGCGATGGAAAGGATGGTTTCCTGGACACAGTCAAAAGCCTCCTCAGAGCGCAGTCCGGCTTTGATCGCGACCGCATAAATGAGCCGCCAGTAGGTTTGGTAAAACTCGTCCCAAGTGCGCTGGTCTTCCCAATTATCCAGCCTAGCGATCAGGCTTTTGCGGGTTTTCGCATAAGCTTGTTGGATCACGGTGTCCTCTTTCGAGGCTTCTGGGTCGTTCTTTTCGGACATCGGCACATTACCTACCATCTAAACCTCGGCTTGTCTTTCCTCAAAAATCCTAAATTTCAGGTAAGAAATGGCTCCGAGACAGGCTCAGCTTCGGACTCACGCAGCTTTTTCTCCCAGAAATACCGGCGTAGAATGACTTTCACCGCAGCTGTGAGAGGAACTGCAAGCAGAGCACCCACGAAACCGCCGAGCACGACCGACCAAAATAGCATCGAGAAAATAACAGTCAGCGGATGGAGCCCAACGGAATCTCCGACGATTTTCGGGGCAGTTAAGAGTGAGTTGATCTGCTGCACGCCGGCAAAAATCAAAACCACGCAACCCACATAAGGCCATGGCTCAAGATCAAAGGGAATGCTTGTGCCAGTTTGCGCATGCAAGTAGGCGATGATGCAGGCTGGGATGAGACAGAGAATGTTTCCGATGTAAGGGATAAATCCCAAAATGGCCATGAACACTCCGACCAGAAGCGCATATGGTAGATCGAAGAAAAACAGGGCGACGCCCACAAGAATGCCATCGATTGCAGCGACAAGCATTTGACCGCGGAAGAAGGAAATCAAATAGCCGTTGATCTCTTGTAGTGTCTCCACCAATTCGGTTTTGAATTGCGACGTGCGCAGCGGAACGTATTCATGCCAGTGCTCGTGAATGGATACGGAATTATTCAGAAAAAAGAAGAGATAAACCGGAACCATAATCATACCGAGAATCAAACCCAGCAACCCGAGAATTTTCGAAGAGCCGACAGAAAGCCAGCGAGTGCCCGTCTGAATGAGCTCATCTTTGTATTTAAAAAGAATTTTGCCCGCACGAGTTTGCCAGAAGAAATCTAGCGTCTCAGGGGACTCCGCTTCGGTATCGATGGAAATGGCTTCGCCTTTAAGATTTGTCTCCGTAAGCATCCAACCAATCGGACCTTTGCGATGCTCATTGCGGAGGTTATAAAGCGAGCGAGCTAAAGCCGGAACAAGATTAGGCTCAGACTCGGCACTCTCCTCGACAGTACCCGTATCATTATTCCCTGCAACCGATTCAGTCGTAGCAGAGGGTGCGAATATTCCTCGGAAAAATTTCTTACCGCCTTGAATCGCCGGAAGAACCGCAGCCACCAACAAAGTCACCACGACTAGAATAGCAATAAAGACACCAATCACCGACCACAGGCGACTAAGCCCGCGCTTTTCAATCAGCCGAACCACAGGATCTAACAAGTAAGCAATGATGCCCGCAACGATGAGCGGAACGAGCACCGGCTGAAGAAATCCGAAGATTTGACCGACCAGCCAGACTAAGCCAACCAGAAGTGAACCGAGCACAAGCATCGCCGTTCCGGTGACCGCGCTCCAGACGGTTCTCTGTTGAAATCGGGTTGGATATTTCATTGCACCGATTTCCTACAGATTATCCGCGAGATTCACAATCTTTCTTATGCTTGGGTGTCGGCCATCGAAATCGGGTCCAGAGCGGCGTTGAGCTGCTCCGCCGTAATCCCGAGAACGGTTAGTTTCTCCATGCACAGGCTGCGGATGGTTTTTCCGGAAGCTTTGGCCTCTTTCGCGATGGCAGCCGCTTGGTCGTATCCGATGAGTGGAACTAATGAGGTGACCATGGAAAAGGACAGTTCGATGAGCTCCTCGCAGCGTTCGCGGTTTGCGGTGATCCCAGAGACGCATTTTTCTGAAAATGCTTTCGCCCCGTTCGTTAGGAGTTGGATCGACTCCAATATCGTCTGACCCATGAGCGGCATGAACGTATTGAGCTCAAATTGACCGTTCGCTCCACAGAAAGTCACGGTGCTTTGATTTCCGAAAACACGTGCCGAAACCATCGTCAGCGCCTCGCAGAGAACCGGATTCACTTTTCCCGGCATAATGGATGAACCGGGTTGGATCGCCGGAAGATTGATCTCGCCAATCGCACAACGCGGGCCTGAAGCGAGCAAGCGGAGGTCGTTAGCAATTTTGAAAAGCGAAGTCGCGATGGTGTTCAGTTGGCCGTGGGCTTCGACGAGAGCGTCGCGAGCGGCTTGTGCTTCGAAGGCATTTTCCGCACGGTGAAAGCTAAATCCCGTGCGCTCATTCAGCAAGGCGATGGCCGTCTCAGGGAATTCCGGATGGCAATTCAGGCCAGTGCCGATGGCCGTGCCACCGAGCGGAATTTCTAACAACGCTTTGATCGCCTTGTGACAGCGGTCAACTCCGCGCTCCGCTTGTTTCGCGTAGCCGGAAAATTCCTGACCAAGCCGCATCGGCACCGCATCCATCAAATGCGTGCGTCCGATTTTCAAAACATCGTGAAACTCGGATGCATTTCCTGAAAGTAATTTTTCTAACAGATATAGCGCAGGCATCAGGACATCGCGAATTTGCAAACACGTGGCGATGTGGATCGCCGTGGGAAATGTATCGTTGGACGATTGGCCAAGGTTGACGTGATCGTTCGGATGGACGTTCACCCCGCGCTGGCGGCAGAGCGTGGCGATCACTTCATTCGCGTTCATATTCGTCGAAGTCCCGGAACCCGTTTGAAAAACATCGACAGGGAAATGCGCATCGTGTTTCCCCTCCGCAACCTCGCGTGCAGCCGCGGCAATGGAACCCGCGAGTGCTGAATCAAGAACCCCAATTTTTCCATTCGCCAACGCCGCGGCCTCTTTGATCAAGCCGTAGGCATGAATCAACGCGGGATGCATCGCTTGACCAGAGATCGCGAAATTTTCCACCGCACGCTGCGTCGATGCGCCATAAAGCGCATCGGCCGGAACCTCAAGCTCGCCCATGGAATCGTGTTCAATACGGGTTTTCTGCATGATCCATGAAACAACACTTCAAGCACCGATGCAATCAGGAACAACCCCTTATTTCTTTTTGGCATCCTGTTCTATTTGGCGAAATTCTTTAACCGCAACGCTTTTGTGAGCATAGCGAACTCCGGAAACAGCGAAGCACAATATGCTTGGACGTAGTAAAACGGAGTCAAAGAACGCAGAGAACTCAAAAATGAGATGAAAAGATGAAGGCGCGGTAGATTACCCTCTATCTCTTTGCGATCTTTGTTGTTAGTATTCTAATCTAACCGACTTAGCGGTTAATGATGCGGGTGAGTGAGCCTTTTTCTGGGTGGCTGACTAGAATGGCGAGGCGGCGGATGGCGGAGGGGTCGGTGGCGGTGTGGGAGAGGTAGTCGAACTTACCGCGAAGATCGGTGTAACCGTCTTTGTGAAACTCGACGGAGCCATCGGTGGATTCCGCATAGACTTTAATATATGTTTTAGTCAACGGCTTGCTGGTTGCAGGATCGATGATTTGGACGGTGCGATCGGCGGGGTTGGTGCGGATTTCAACAGCCTGTGAGTCGAGAATTTTCAACTGCTTTGCGTTACCTGATTCAGCGGCGATGAGAATGTTGCCTTTGCGGAATTCCTCGGGCAAGGGGTAGGCGGTTGATTCGGAATTTTTCTCGAAGGGAACTTTGGCCGTGAGATTCGGGGCGATGGGTGGAAGTGAGGATTCAACTCCCCCTTTGAGGAAGGGATCTTTAGAAAATAGAATTTCGAGATCGATGTGATAAAGTCGGATCTCAGATTCAGTTAGATTTGCATGCTTGAGCATGATCATGCCTGGATCCTTGTTGTCGGCCAAGATTTCGAGTCTTGGCAAAGTGTTTTTCTCTTCGGCGGGAACGGCGGCGATGGGGCTAGCGATCTCATCCGCTTGGGCAATGACGGCGTCGTAGCGACCTTTCCATAGGCCGGGGGGAAGCTTCGCGGAATAGGGTTGCGCGATGGCTTTGGCTTCCGCTGGTTTCTCTTGGTGGAAAAGAGCCACGGCACGGAGGTAATCGTATTGCAGTCGGTCAGGCAAGGCGGCGGGATCGATTTTCGCGAAGCGATTGAGCGCCTCACCTACGCGATCTTGCAGGAAGAGGAAAAGAGTTAAGGTGAGTTCGTCCTCGGCGGAGAGGGCGGGCTTCCACGCGAGCGTGTCGAGGAAGGCTTTGTAGTGCTCGCTGGCGGCGGTGTGGGTGAGGTAAGGATTTTCACCAAATGGATGAGCGCGGGCGTTCACCAATGGATCGAATTCTTGCGTTTGCCAATCTCCGTGGATGGCGGGAGTGATGGTGACCAGACCTGAGGTGAACCAGCTACCGAGCGATTCGGACATATCCGAGGTTTCGAAGAGTTCGGAGAGCGACGCGGGGTCGTTGTGAAGCAAGGCGTAAGTGAAGACGTTCTCATCCATCCACAACCGCTCACGGAGGATGGTGGTTGCTTTCAAAAAGAAGTCTTTGTCGCGCAGACGCCAGAGAATGTGATCGAGGTCGATGGTTTCGAGGTTCTCGGTGGAGAGGCGGTTGAGCACAGCTTCCGAGGTGCCGTCGCGGGCGAGCACTTCCCATGATGCGGAATCTTCCGGTGCAGGTTCGGCGCTGACGCGTAAGGTTCGTGGTTGGGCATGGGCAAGCACGATTCCGTTTTCTGAAACGTGGAGTGGATAGGCAGTGTAGTCTCCAGCTGCGGGGAAGTAGAACGCGAGTTGGAGGCGAATCACTCCGTAAGGCTCTAAGTTATGGGAGGTGGAAAGTGTTGCTGGGGCGTCGTCACCGATTGGATCGCTGTCTTCCAGTGGCGGGAGCACATGGATGGTGTCATCGCTACCGCTTTCGGAAACAGTGGTCGCCAGTGGGATGCTGCCTGCGGGAATTTGCGCGAGAGTCTCGATGCGGCGCTCGATGCCAGTGGGGTTCGTGATGACTAGCGAGACACCGTAAGCAGTGCCGGTGCGGAAGTCTCCGGTGTGGGTGTTTTCCACCCGCTTGCCGTTTACCGTTAGGAAAGGCTCGGAGAGCGGATGATAGGACTGGCGAACAAGCAGCGGTGATTCCGGTGCGATTTTATCCGTCTCGCGGGTGTCTTTGTAGAAAAGCAACATGGGCGCGACGGCCTTCACTTTGAGTGTGCTTCCATCCACGGCGACTTCTGGTTTCTCTGCTGTGAAAGGCAGATCTAACAGAGCAAGGCACATCAACGCCTCGTTCGCGCTTTCGGTGCAGGCGTTGAAATGTGGCGATGTGAAAGGTCCCTTGCCGTTCCATGAAGCTAACTCCAGCCAGAAGCGATTGAGCGGGATCAGTTCCTCGTCTGCACTGTCGGTGTTATGGTAGTAGTTTGCTTCCAGCCAGAGGCGGGTGCGGTTAGGAAAAAGGCGGGCGAGCGGGGGTAGCTCAGCTCCGCTAGGGCCTCCGCCTGCTGCTGCGAAAGGATCTGAATCGCTTGCATCCGGGAGGCCGGAGTTCACATACATGTCGGTCAATTGCTCAACCTTGTCCAACTCAGACGGAGGCGCTGTAACGAGTAGCTTGCCGTTGGCGCCGAGCGTGACGGCGGAGCCTTCAGGAAAGTTAATTCCGCTTAGTTTTAGAAGTTCTTTGATGGGTGGACGTGAGGTCAGCGCACTCTTGCCGCTGCTGCCAGCTGCGGCAGCGAAGGGATCGTCACCCGTATCAGAATTTTCGCTGTTAGACAGCAGCGCCACGAAATCTGGAGGGACTTGGAATGTGCGAGTAGCCATATCATCCCCTTGCTCTGTGATAGGAAGAAGAGTCACGGCAAAGTCGTCTACGCTATAGCGTAACTTAGCTTTGTCGCAGATATATTTCAGTGCGACCTCCATAGGAACGTTTTTGAGACTGAGTTGATCGATACGGGTCGATCCAGCATTGGCTCCACCTCGGATGACCAAGTTCATTCCTTTCTTATTTGGATCAAGTTCGATGACGTCCAGTTCCGCAGCGCGGAGACGGAGGAAGTCGATGGCTTGCTCAACCGTAGTGTCCTCGAAGTCGATTCTAGGAATGATGATGTTGCGGAGTTTACTCGTGAGGTGGGCGTTTCCATCGGAAACCATGTTATTACGATTTGGATTATTGAGGATGGCATCGATACTGTTGCGCGTAACCGCGTAGTCACCAGAGCGGAGGCCGGCGGTTGGAAGGCCACTGATTCCCTGGATACTTACTCCGTCGACGGGACTCGAAAAATCTGCGCCAGCACTTAGTTCCCAGGCTTTATCTACCTCTTGCAATAACTCAGCGCGCGTGTGGTCGTAGGCTGCTCGGTAGTACTCAGATTTGGTTGCGGCGATCTTTTCAATCCCGCGGCGTGCTGATTTGTTATATGGATCGATACGCAGAATGTTCTCATAGTTGGTTTTTGCTGCATCATACTTACCAAGGTTAAAGTAACCTTCGGCTTGATAGAGCAGTCGGTTCATTTCAGTCGTGTTGGATGCCAGCCCCAGTGAGTCAGTGTCCGAAAGATCGGAGCCTTTGAGGGTCTGCGAAAAAAGCACGGTTTCGGCGTCAGGTGACGGAGCTTCGAGCTGCCAACGAAGATCAAGTTCGCGGACGATTGCTTTTTGCGAGGCGGGGAGGGCTTGGGCGAGGAGGGCTTTCTCGGCGGCGTTAAGTCGGGAGAACGCGAAGGGACGGAGGTATTTCTTGAGGTCGCGGGAAAGAAGGTAGTCATCGATAAATTTAGGCTCTAGCTTTGCAGTGAGGAAAGGTTTCACATGCTTGTCGAAGAAGGCCGTGTCCTTACGGGCAAGGAAGAGGTGTAGCTCGTGGCAGTGGTGTTTCGCCAGTAGGTCGAGCTTTTCCTTCTCGTTGAGTGTCGGCCATTTCGTGAGGAATGAGAACTCGCGCAACTCATCGCTGCCGGTGGTACCGAGCAGAAACTGGTGAGCCTCGGCAAGCGTGGTGAAGGCGCGCCAATCGGCATCTAACAAGTTGCGAATCTCCACCTCCGCTCCGGGCGCGAGCGCGGCGGCGGAACGGGTGGCAACGTGGTGTGAATCCGCAGGTAAAGGGCGGGCGAGACGGCGGTCACGCAGAGTCGTTTCCGAGGCGGGCAGAGGAAGGAAAACAGTGTCCGCTGCACGGGTATCAGCGGCGATGATCTCCACGAACTGAGCTCCCTGCATGCGAGCGAGCGGGATCTCGATATTGCCCTTCGCATCGGGTGTGAGGCTGAACTCCACTGCTGCTGGGAAGCTGAGAAAATCCAGAGTTGTAGGGTGATTGCTGGTGGTACCGCTAGTGAGTCCGAACATTTTGGAGATTGATCCGACGCCGCCTCCGCTTCCCATGGAAGAGCTTTCTTTACCATCTGTTTCATTGCGTGAAGTTTGATCTTCTTGGTCGAGATCTTCCGGTGTCCAGCGATAGAGCTGTTGACCGGGACGGGGAAGCATGGAGCCTGGGAAAATTTTCGCTGCACGGCGGTCGATGATGTAACGCATCTCATCGCTGAGATGGCGATCTGTTAGATAGGAAGAGGGACGGATCGCGCGGGTGATCAGCGGCGTTGAATCCGGATCGAAAGGGTAAGTAGCTAAGCCTGATATCCAGCCCGGTACTTCGTAGCGCTTGGCGATGACCGTCACGCGCGTTTCAGGCGAGACGTCCGCGATGCGGATTGTGAGTATTTCTGCTACCGCCTTCGCGGATGCTACGGTCGGAGTGGCGGGGTTCGTGATTGGGACAATCTCATTAGCAGTGACGAGTAGTTTTCCGCGCACACTGTTAGCAGGAAATACCGTGATATTTGTTTTCGAATCTCCTTGGGTCAGGCGATAACTGCCGGGGGCGAGGGTGACGGAGAGATGTGCGTCAGCAGTGACTTCGTATGGAATTGGGGTGTTATCTGGCAAGCGGATCAATGTTCGTATTTTGTCCTGCGTGAGTGGAATGCGCAGGTTTTGATCTGCGGGTATGATGTAGGTTTTTGGAATCTCTACCTTGCGTGTTGGCGGGGAAAAGCTTGTGTCCACAATGCTTGAAGATGACGCGGTAAATTTTTCTATGCCTTCCAGTTTTCCGAGCGCGATGCGGCCCGCGTCGTCAGTGCGGAGGCGGACGATGATGGGGGCGCTGTATTGGTTGTGCACAAGGCTCATCGAGACCGGACGATTTGGCAGTGGCTCGCCGTTGCGCCCACGCAGTTCAAGTCGATGACCGTCTGCTGTGGGAGAGAAAAACACCGTGCCGATTCTCGCCGTCAGCAGCGAGTGGTTTAGATGGTAGGTTTCCGATTGGATGAGTGTTTCCAGCTCCCCTGAGGTTTCGGAAGTGACGGTTCCTGAGACTGTAATAGTTAGAGAAAGCAGATCCGCTGGAACAAGAAAAGGGATGGCGTTCGTCTCTGCCAGCGCGAGCGGATCCGCGATGACCCGTTCTGTTACTACCCCGCCGAGCAGCTTTGCTTTCAGCACGAGCGTAGCGTTTTTCACCTTATCAAGCGGCAGGGGTTGGCCATGATTTGTGAGTCGGTTACGGAGGTTGAGAATCGTGTTCTGATTCGCTAGGAGTTGTTCGCGATCTAATAGGAATAATGTCTCAAGCTTGAAGTCATTTGTCCGCGAACCAAAGCGAATCTCGCAGCTGAGTTTTCCGGCAGTCACGGTGCCGGCAGTGCGCGGTTGGTTCGCCGAATCCGGCACGGTGACAAAGCCGTCCTTCGAAACAATAGTCTCTGAACCCAGATCGATGCTGAAGTCCGCAACGGGTTGCGCGCTTTCATCGAAAAGCTGTACCACCTGCCCCGCTGCGGTGCGGGTAATGTAGGGTGTTATGTTTCCTTTTCTAACAAGTGCTCTCGCCGAGATTCGATCTGCGACGAACTCAACAATCCAGTTTCCCCCTCCCGAAAGCTCGGGCAGAGCGATGTTTTCTCGGTGTAGCACTGCAGGGGCTTCGGAAAATGAGAGACTGCGCGTGTGGTGCGGCACCAGCCCGTCGAGATCTACGGTTGCTCCGTTTTGCCCGGATGAAGATTTCCCATCTAGAGCATAAATGCGGATTAGCAGCGTAGGTGTGTTCTTGAGATCGAGTGGCAACGAAACCTCATCCGTGGATGAATATAACTGAGATACTGTCGGGGCGAAGCCGATGCGGACTTCCTTGCGTAGATCTTTGTATTCATCCGGCGCGAGTCGCAGGGCGTATAACTCTGGATTGGCACCAGCAAGGATGCGGGCACGGGCATGTACTATGGCGAGGTATTTTTCCTGGATCAGCGGCACGAAGTCTTTGTCCAGAGTGTCGGAGAGCGCGAGGAAATGGGAGAGATAGGATTCGATCAGCGCGTTGTCATTCGAAGCAGTCGGACATTGCGTGACTTTGTTGAGGTCACTTGAGTTGATGAGAAAATCTTCCGATTTCTTGGCTGGGCGAATCATAGAATGGTCGCGGCGCGGCAAGGAGAGGTAGGCGAGGAAATCCTGCTTAGGATAATTTCCCAGTTTTTCCTGCAGCCGCAGGTGATGGTAGAGCACGTGCGCCTTCATGTCGTTGCGTGAGGTCGGCAGCTTGGTGATGAAGTCACGGCAGGCTGCGAGGAAAGCGGCGTGCGCCTTGAGATCTCGCTCCAGATCCTTCGGCGAGGTCGGCTTGAGTTTCTCAATATAAGAGGCATTGAAATGAGGACTCGCCAGCGTTGCAGGCACAGCCTTCATAAGCTCGTTCATCTGAGCTAGGGTCAGTGGCTCGAAGTTGGTATCTACGACAGCGATCGGCCGTTGAAGCGACATCCCTTTCTCTAACAGAGCCACATACTTTGGATGCTGTGTGAGTTTGAACGACTTGATGAACCAGAGGATGCGATCTTCAGAAAACGTCTCTAATTTATCCAACTCAGCGTAAAGTATCTCTTGAGAATATAGCTGGTGAGGAGTGAGAGGCATATCTAGAGACGCCTTTTTGCGGAAGGCATCGGCGGTGATGAGTTTGGCATCGAGCGAGGTAGGTAGAGCCTTCTCTTCAGCGGCTGAGTCCGGTCTTGTATCGTCAAACTCCAGATCCATCTCCCCTATCATTTCTTTCAGAGCTGCCTTTGAGTCGCGATCGTAATCCGTCAGAACGCGGCGCGCTTCCAAGGTTTCCATTCCTTCAGAGGAAATAGGATTCTTCTCTGTTTCCGTCGCTGTCTTCCAAGCGGCGATGGTGTTTGCGTATTCCTTTGAGCGACCACCGAGCTGATGGTCGAGAGCAGTGAAGAAAAAGTGATCTCGCGTGCCTGGTGTGAGTGTAGCGATCGCGGCGGATCTCGTAGCTGGGTCAGCGAAGCTCTCACGAAACAGATCGGGATTCGCATGTATAGATAGGATAGATAGAAAGAGAATGAGAATGCTTTTCATTAACTACCCATTATCAGTGCTACACACGGGAGGGAAGGATGGAATCTAGTAACGTTTTCTTAACTAACTTCAACTTGGTAATCCCTTACGATAAGAATTTGGAACTTAACAAAAAACTCTGAGTCTTGTTTATCAGGAAATTAGAATTAAGCTGCTATTATCATGAGCGATACTGAAACACCACCGATGGCGAGTTTACCGGAAATCCCCAAAGGCGCGCAGGTCGCTACGTTAGGCGCGGGTTGTTTTTGGTGCGTGGAGGCTGCTTACAATCAGATCGATGGCGTGTATGCTGCGATTTCGGGTTACATGGGTGGCGGGGTGGTGAGTCCGACTTATGAGCAGATTTGCGGCGGAAACACTGGGCATGCTGAAGTGGTGCAGGTGGTGTTTGATCCGACGAAAATCGATTACGAAACCATCCTCGCGTGGTTTTGGGATCTGCACGATCCCACTCAACTCAACCGCCAAGGCAACGATGTCGGCACTCAATATCGTTCGGCAATTTTTTACGAGAATGAGGAACACAAAATGATAGCCGAACAATCCAAGCAAGCGGCTCAGGCAAATTTCGATAAGCCTATCGTCACGGAGATCGTTCCAGCTTCGATTTTTTACCCTGCTGAGGATTATCATCAGAACTATTATTTCCTCAACAAGACCCGCAACAGCTACTGCCAATTTGTGGTCGAACCTAAGCTGAAAAAGCTGAAGCTGAGGTCATGAATTCGGTAGAGATCGAACCACAAAACACTCGGTATCGATTTCCAAGCCTTCAGGCCACTGCGTCTCAAATGGCATGAGTTGGTTGCTTTCGATATACCAACCAGGCAGAAGTTTTCCAAATGAACCGATTTTGTTACCTGCTTGGAAAAAGCTCTCCGCCATAGGCAATGGAGGATGCGGCATCGACATGGAAACCACTTGTCCGTTCAACGCCAAACAAGGCATATGCGTGATGCCGGAAATTTCTAACACATCCGTTGCCTGCTTACTGAAATCAAAGAATAAACATTCAGCATCAATCTGTGTTGCGCGCTCGATTTGAGCTCTCAGCTCAGCAGCTCCGATCCATAAAGCGCCGTCTCGTGCGATGAAGTTTGTTTCTCTGATGAGTTTTCCGCCGGAGGATTTTACAAAATTTTCCAAGACCGGAAGAATCGCATCGATCTCGGGATCGTGCTCCAAGATGTGGATAGTCGAGCGGCGAGAAAGAGCGTCAAACTGCATGAGCTGATGCGCGTTGCGAGTTTGTGAGTTTGCCTTGTTAGAAAAGCGATGTGTGATCGCCTGTGCCGAGGTTTTCAACAAAGCCGCCTGCAGGATTTGGCGATTCGGCTTAGGCATCTGGATCGGATCGCCCACTGCGACGGATAATCCGTAAGGCACGCCGTAGGGCATTTTCTTGAAATACCTGCCGCGTTCGAAAGAGAAAATCGAACCCCACGAACCATCGACCCAGACGGGAAGAATTGGCACTTGGGCATTTTTGGCAATGAGCTCAAATCCCCTTTCCAGTTCACACAAACCACCAGTACGCGTCAGTTGGCCTTCTGGAAACAGCACCACAAGATCCCCGTTGGAGAGAGCTTCAATCGTCGTCCGAATCGCCTCCAAAGGATGAGAGCGGCGTATCGTCACCGTGCCGAATAATTTTACGGAAAGGCGAATGGTTGGGTTCGCCATGAACGTTTCATCCATCACGAAACGCACGGGTCGGTCGGAAACGACCGAGAGAAAAAAGGCGTCCGCAAAGGTCACATGATTTGGCAGTAGCAATGCGCCGCCGCTTTTCGGGATGTTTTCGAGGCCTGTAGTTTTGATTCGGTAAACGGATTTCACCAAGGAGCCGACGAGCAAGCGAATGAAGTCCGCAGGCAAGATCCGCAGCACATAAATCGTCATGATTCCGCAGGCGGATCCGATCACGATGAGCTGCGTGCGAAAACCCGCGAGCTCGGTCATTTTCAGCGAGTTGGTAATCAGGAACATCAGTTCAATTGCCACCACGGCGACGATGCCAGCGAAGCAATCTTGCAAGTTAACGGCGGATTGCAACTCGCCGCGTTTGTTGGCGGGGTAGCGATCTTGCATCCAAGCATTGAGCGGCGCGAGGAACAGCGCGGAGGAGAGAGCCAATACGCCCAGCGTTAGCAAGAACAAGGCCTCGTGCGGAGAGTCGGTAATAAATTTGAGTAACTGCCCATCTAACAGCTTGAGATAAGCTTCCGCTTTTCCCATCGGAAACAACGCGAGAGCGAGTGCACTGAACGTCATCAGCAATCCCCCCAAAGGCACCCAGCCGAGTTCGATTTTTTTCCGCAACAACCACGAAGCGAAGCCGAAACCTATCGCCATGCCGAGTGACGCGGCAGCCATGAAGATGGAAGATAAAGTTCCGAAACCTTCACCGCCTTCGGTCATCGCTTTCGCAATTTTAACCGACCATAAATTAACGAACGCCGCGAAGCCCCAGAAAAACGCAACCCCGAACGAGGCGCGACGCAGCCCCTGCTCTTTCCAAAGCTCGCCCAGATCACGGAAATGACTGAACAACAATTTTACGGAAACCGGCGTTTTCGCATGTGCCGGAACTCTCGGGATGGAAAGTGCCGTGCCTATCGCTGGAACCGATAAGCACGTCAGGAGAAACAGTGGGAAAAACGCCGCAGCCCATGCATTTTCGGGCTGCGAACCTAACTCTTTATATCTTTCATCATACCACCAACCCGCAATGATCTGACCCACCAAAAGAGCCAGCATCGCCATCATTTGCTGCACGCCCGAGGCAAATCCTAGATGCCGTGAACCTACTAATTCCTTGTTGATCCCGAATTTGGCCGGGCTGAAAAATGCGGCTTGTGTGGCGAGCAGGAAAAATCCAACCAACGCCAGCGGCATATTTTTTATCCAAATCGCCGTAGTGATGAGCGCTAGGATGATGATCTGCGCGATGGCCGAACCTAACAGTACATCACGTTTCGAAAAACGATCGCTCATCCAACCTGCAAGCGGTGCGAACGACACGAAAGGTAATGCAATCATCAACCCCGCCCAAGATTCCACTGCGTAACCCACCGCACCGCCCAGCGGAACAAGAATAAACTGCGCGGCTTTATCATTAAATGCGTTCTGCGTCTGCTGAACAATCATGCTCCAATAACCCAGCCACTGTCGCTTGGTCGGTTCGCCTTCGGGGGTATCGGTTTCCATGTCTAAAAAATGTTAGATATCTGCACCTCTGCAATCGAGCTTCTGATTCATTTCCATTGCTGGATTGCTTTCACGAGCCTCGCCGACAATCACCGCCGGAACACCCGCCACGGTCGTATGCGGAGGAACATCGTTTAACACCACACTGCCGGCGCCGACTTTTGCGTGTGTGCCGATCTCGACCCGACCCAAAATTTTTGCGCCAGCGCCGATCAAGACACCCGAGCGAATGATCGGATGCCGCGCACCCGTGTCCTTACCCGTTCCGCCGAGCGTGACCTCGTGGAGAATTGATACATCGTCTTCGATGATCGCGGTTTCGCCGACCACAAACGAAGTCGCGTGATCGAGTAAGATCCCGCATCCAATCGTGGCAGCTGGGTGAATATCCGTGGAAAATACCTCGGAGGAAATGCTCTGCAAATAGAGCGCCAACCAGCGGCGGCCATCTTTCCAGAGCTGGTGACTCACTCGGTATGTGCTCAGCGCCATGAAGCCTTTGAAAAACAACAAAGGCTCCAGCGGAGAAAAGCATGCAGGATCGCGCTCAAACATCGCCAAAAGATCGCGGCTGCAAGCCCGGGCGATCGATTCATGTTTGGTGAAAATATCTTCAATCAAGGGTTCGATCATCTCACGCGGCATGTCCTCACGCGCCAACCTGCGGCTCAAACGCACGGATAGCGCCTCGGCAAAACTTCCACGCGAAAGCACCACATCATCTACCAAGGACCGTAACCCCGGCTCCTCTTCATGCAGTCGCTCGGCCTCGGTGCGGAGTTTTGCCCAGAGGTTTTCCAAATTCGCGGCTTCCCCCCCGCACAACTTCGTTCCACTCTCTTGCACCGCTGATTGTTGTTTGTTGCTCATGAAGATTTCCCAAAAATTAGAATACGCCTGCCGAGCCCTCGCTCAACTCGCGAAAACCTATGACGGCAAAACTCTTACTCGTCTTGACGACTTAGCGCAACGCGAAGCTATCTCCGCGAACTTTTTAGTTCAAATTCTCAATGATCTCCGACGTGGCGGAATGATCGATTCCCGCCGCGGGGCCTCTGGCGGCTATTTGCTTTCCCGCCCCGCCAACCAGATCACCCTGCGCCAAATTGTTGAAGCTGTGGAACCCTCACAACTCCAGAATACCGCGCTAGATCAAGGCGAATCCGGCGTTTCCGTCCGCCGCGCTTGGGAGATCGTTTCAGTTCAGTTGACCAAAAATCTCGAGGAAATCACCCTGGAATCCCTCGCCAGCCCGACATCTGATCCGATGTTTTATATCTGAAACGACAATCCAGAGCATCAAGTCATTTCGCGAAAACGCTTTTCAACCATTCATCGACGACTGGAGTCGCCGGGTAATCGGGATCTCCAAGGCGGCGGTTGATTTCCGCGTGTCCTTTGAGTCCGAAACCATCAAATCCCTGAACCTCCGCTTTGGTGCCCGCCTTTTTCAACGCATCGCCGAGCGCTAGGGACTGCTTGGTTCCATCGATTCTTTGCACATGCAGAATGAGGAAAGCTGGGGAATTTGGCGCGCTGGCATGATGGGTGGGAGAAAGAGATAACTGCCGTGCCTGCTCATTGCCGAATGCTTGGAGATACGTGTCATGCATCATATCTCCGCCGTCCGCGACCTGCTTGGGGACATCGTAACAAGCTCCATCGAGTGGAATGATTCCGCGCAAAGATTTCGAGTTCAGCCCGGCATTTTTCAAATACGTCATATCTGTCCCAACCAATGCAGAAAGATGCGCACCTGCACTGTGCCCCATCAGCACAACCTTCGTCTTATCGAAACCTAAAGCATCAGCTTGCTTCATCAGAAATGCCAGTGCCGTGGCAAGATCCTGCGCTTGTTCCTCCACTGTGTTAGCTGGAACGAGACGATAGTTCAGCGACGCAAAAGCATATCCCTCAGCCAAATAATGCGTGGGCTTAAATTCCGTCGCCTGCTTGTCTCCACGCTTCCAACCCCCGCCATGCACGAACACAACCAATGGCGATCCCACTTTCTCGGGTCGCCAGTAATCCAGCTTCTGCAACGGATCTTTTCCATACGCCATCTCCACAACTCCCTGTGCAGGTGTGGCGTTTTCCTTCCGCTCCGCAAGGCGCTCGCGGAGCCGATCACCCAGCGGCGACTTCGCATAAACGCCAGCGGGATGGAGCGCGATCACAGCGGAAACCGCCAACAATGTGAATATGGATCGATTCATGATTTTCTATCAAGTTACGATAGATGAAACGCCATTCCGCTTCATGGGTTGCGAAATCATTTTTAAAAAAATCACATCTTACGCTTTTCTAGCAGATGAATCAGGTCAGAGATTTAGCCAGCTTATCCAGTCTATTATCCAAAGTCCAAAGAGGTGTCTCATGAATGATGGATGAGCACAGAAGATGGGCATCTGTAAAACCGATGCCCTTGCCATGCAGTCCATGTTCATCGACGAGAAACAGGACTTCATCATGAGAGCATTCTTGGATCTGTGGTAAATTTGAGAGGAGTAGCAAAAAAGCCTTTCTGTCTTTGATGTTCCCTACATGCAGCTCCCCAATGATCAACGGATGCGTCGCGACCTCACCTTCCAACAACAGATCCTCAAGCAGCTTGTTTCCCTGCCTGAGAAAATCGATCCAAACCGATGTATCGACCAATACCATTATCTGCGAGGAATAGCAGCGGCTTTTGGTGAACTCCCCGCCAACTTGGACAGCCTTCTGGCACTTTCCCGCTGGATCAACAACTTCAAGCCCTCATGCAATAGTTGGGTTTTTTCCTTAATTCCCGTTAACTTTGCAGCTTTCTCGTAAATTTCATCGTCCAGATTCAACGTCGTTCTCATGCATATATGTATGCATATATCATATGCTAGTCAAATTGATTTTGCCTAAAATGACTTCGATGGGATTTTATTTCCCAGTCAGCACGTAGTGATGAACGAAATACAGCTCTCGAACTAAAAACCCAAGCTTGGTCCGCAGGGAACGATAGCGAGTCGTGGGAGTTGGAGAGGATACGGCGGCAATTCCCAGGTCATCAGCCATCATCATCGCCCTCTTCATGTGCAGCGGATCACTGACGATGATTGCGGATTTCAGGTTGTGGTTCTTCATCAGTGATGCGGCTTCAGCGATGTTCTGTTGGGTGGTTCTTGATTTTTCCTCGATGTAAATATCGTCTGCTGAAACACCGCGCTGCGTCGCAACTAACATTCCCACACCTGATTCAGAAAACTTCTGCCCCTCGCCGTATCCACCCGTGAAAATGATTTTTGGAGCGTAACTCGTTTCGTAGAGATCGATCCCATGACGAATGCGTTCCGCAAAAACAGGTGAGGGATTCTGCCCCTGCACCGCAGCTCCGAGAACAATGATGCAGTCAGCTTTAGCCGCATCATTATGCTTTCCATAACGCCAAATCGATGTGGCAATGATCACACACCAAATCGTGACTGCGATGATTAATCCGAGACCGATTCTCTTGATGCGTTTGCTTGTGTAAAGTTTCAGACGCGTGATTTCGTGGATTATTTATTCAGAAAGACTAATCAAAGTGGAGCCTGCGCGAGCAAGCATCAATACCAAGAACCAAGTGAGCGAAGCAAGAAGACACAATCCACTAACCAATGTCCATCGCTTGGTATACCACTCCAGATATCTATCCATCCAGATGCTTACAGCAGCCCAAGCAAGTGGAATGAGAATGAGCATGAATCCCCAGTTGCGAACAAACAGAACGAGAAATGGCAGCTCATACAAATGATCCGTATAACCATTTGCCTTGAGAATAACTCCCGTAAGAAGCGAACCTAAGACGATCACGCCCGCTTGTAGCAGGATGAAGATCGTTTGTATGCGGTATTCGGCTTGTAGCAGCTTCATAGGATTTGTTCTGGAGAATATCTCAATTACTCTTGATTACGTCAAATCCGCACTTTCCATGGTCAAAAATTTTTAACCACAGAGTGCACGGAATACACGGAATGGGTGCTGTCGCGCTGAGCATAGACTATGGTTTAATTTCATTCCGTGAACTCTGTGCGTTCCGTGGTCAAAATTTCTTAACCACATCGCGCATGGAATACACGGAATGGATGCTTTTGCGCTGAGCATTGGCTTTGGTTTGATTCTTAATTTGAGACTCGCTTGATACCAAGACTTGCGAATTTAAAATTGAGCAATAGTGCGGTCTTGAGACCTGTAATATTCAGGTATCCCAGCATTTGCGACAGGTGGGTATCATTGAATCCAGAGACGACTTTTGGATCGACGATGATTTTTTCCTCCACAATAAGATCCGGAATGAGTGTTCCGATGAGTTGCTCATCGTAATGAACAGGATGCTGTCTCTGCTGATCACACGCGAGACCTTGCTAGGTCAGCTCGATGATGAGAGCGCGCTCGTAAAGTTTCTCATCAAGCCCTGGCTTAAGTGCAAATAATACCTTGTGAGCCGCACCAATAATCTTTTCTGTGAGCATTTCTTCATTCATCAGATGTTAGAAGACGTTCAATTACAGATATTTTCAATCCAAAACAAATAACACTAAAAGAGCACAAAAATTAAATGAAGTGCGCAGTAGCACCCATTCCGTGTATTCCGTGCATTCCGTGGTTAATTTTTTCAATTTACTTAACCCAACCAACCAGCCGCAAGTTTCTCAACCCGCTTCAAAATCTCATCTGAATCTTCTCCCAAGAGAGTTGCGTGTCCCATTTTCCGCATACCTGGAGCTCGGCGTTTTCCGTAGAGGTGAAGGACAGCGCCGTCGGCTTCTAACAGTGGCGTCCAATCTGGTGGTGTGGTCTCGTCCTGCCAGAAATCTGCTAACAGGTTGAGCATGACACAGGGCGAGACGAGGTTTGTAGAACCGAGTGGCAGTTGAAGAGCGACGCGGAGTTGTTGTTCAAACTGCGAGGTCGCGCAGGCATCGAGCGTGTGGTGGCCGGAGTTGTGGGGACGCGGGGCCATTTCGTTGACGACGAGTGAGCCATCGTGATTCACGAAAAACTCGACTCCCATGATTCCTTGATAATCCAACGCGACCGCCACCTTTTCCGCGATCTCTCGGGCTTGAGCGGCAGTAGCTTCGGAAATGCGGGCGGGGACGATTGAGACATCGAGCACGTGATTGCGATGGCGATTTTCCGCAGGATCGTAAGTTCTCACTTCACCATTTGAGGAGCGCACGACCATCACGGAAATTTCTTTTTCAAACGGCACCCATTTTTCCAACACCGCGCGTTCTTCGCCGAATTGCTTCCAAACCTCCGCAGGATTTTCATTGCCTTGGATTTTCAGCTGGCCTTTGCCATCGTAACCGAAGTCGGCCGTCTTCAAAACGCCCGGGCCGTTGAGCTCGGCCATCGCGGCTTGCAGATCTGTTAGAGTTTCGATCACACGGAACCACGTGCAGGGAATCCCGTTTTGTTTGAGGAAATTTTTCTCGCGCTCGCGGTTCTGGCAAATTCCCACGGCTTCCGGCGAAGGGAAAATTCCTATGTGGTTTTTCACGCCCTCAAGCGTCATCCGCGGAATGTTTTCAAACTCCACGGTCGCGACGGTTGCTTGCTTGCAGAACTGCTCCAGTGCCTCTGCGGAATCGAAAGGAAGATCGATCACTTCATCCGCGACCTCAACTGCCGGAGCCTCAAGCCCGCCGGTCCAAACCACGGAACGCACACCCATCCGCCGCGCCGCGAGTGCAAGCATGCGCCCGAGCTGACCGCCGCCGATCACGCCGACGACTTGTTGCTTGTCCAAAGGGAAAAATACCGAAGCTGACATGGTAACAAAAAATCAATCCAACTCTGGCAATACAGCCTCGGAAACTTTCGCGGTTTGTTTGCGACGAAACTCCGTGAGCTTCGCGGCCAACTCCACATTATCGACCGCCAGCATCGCCACAGCGAACAGCCCGGCATTGGTCGCACCTGCGTGGCCGATGGCAAAGGTCGCAGTCGGGATTCCAGCCGGCATCTGCACGATGGAGAGTAGGGAATCCATGCCTTTGAGAGTTTTCGATTCCACGGGCACACCGAGCACGGGCAGTTCGGTCATCGCCGCAACCATACCGGGCAAATGCGCAGCGCCACCAGCGCCCGCGATGATGCATTTCAAACCTTTGCCTTTCGCCTGCTTCGCATATTCCACCAATTTTTCCGGGGTGCGATGTGCGCTGACCACTTCAGCGTGATATTCCACGCCAAAATCTTTCAGCACCCGCGCTGCATGCTCCATCGTCGGCCAATCCGACGTGCTTCCCATGATGATGCCAACACTCATAAGCGGCGAGATTGCCCACACCACCCGCTCACGTCAACATCTGTGATGCATGGAGTGTTTGAAAAAACCTAAATTCCTTGGTTCCGCTCATTGATTTGGCGATTCAGCGTGCAGAAATCATAAAGCCAACCAATCCCGAGCACCCCACCCGTCACCAACCAAAGCAAACCGGTGAGAATTTTCCCGAGGTAAAATCGATGAATCCCGAACAACCCTAAAAAGGTGAGAAGAATCCACGCCACCGAATAATCATAATTACCAGTGGTGTAGCGATGATCCGCACGACGATCCATACTCGGAATCAGAAATAAATCGATCAACCATCCAACCCCAAGCAGACCTAAGGTGAAAAACCAGATCGCGCCAGTGATCGGCCTTCCGTAATAAAATCGATGAGCTCCGGTGAAACCGAAAATCCACAAAAGATATCCTATCGTTTTGCTATGTGTGTCGCCGCGTAGTTCATTCATTTCAGGCAGTCTGCTTCAAATCTCCCTGCTGTCATGAAAAAAGAAAATGCCCAACTCTGGGTGAGTTGGGCAAAAGATAATCCCAAATTGGGATTTAAAAAATTAAATGTGACTACTTTCTAGCGTGCTTTGCGTCAGAGCACTCGCACGCTGGCTCACCGGCTTCTGGCACGACCGCATGAATGGTGATTGTTCCGCCAGCTGGGCATTTCAGTGCGGCATCACCACCAACTTTCTGCTTGATAGCTTCCACATCGAGTGCGGCTCCTGGCTCGAGAGATTTTTCGGCTTGGTATTCACTCACTGCTATATCGACTTTGCTTTGGGCAATCACACATCCCGCGGCTTCAGATCCCATTTTCCATGCTGCTGCTCCTCCTGTTACCATCGCGATGATGGAACCAACAATGATCAAAAGACCAATGTAACCTAGGATTAAGCCGACGATAGCCAAGCCAGATCCCGTCAATTGACCGGAAGACTTTTTGATTTTGGACATCGAGATGTGGCCCAAAATGATAGCAACAGGCGACATACAGAGGAGACCCGTGACCAAGCTGGCGATGGCCAAGCCGGATGTTTTCGGGGTGGACGAGATAGGTGATTGATTTGTTTCCATAAATTGACTTGTGCACGCTGTTGTGTATTTCTCGAGAGCGCAAGAAGGATTTTGTGACCCTTTTTTCATTATCCTAGCAAACGCATTCACCCAGCGGAGCGATCTAAATCAACCCCCCTCATGGCTTGGCTCGCAAACTGCTAAAGTTAGAAGACCACGTAAAACCCATGCTTGAAGGATACCTGCCAGAAGCTTTTTTTGATGAAATGTTCCACCCAGACGGCACAGTCCGGCCGCATTGCGCGCCGCTTTTTGACCGCATCGCGGCGCTGGATCAGAATGATTTTGAGGCTCGAAAAGCGACCTGTGAGCTGTATTTCCTGAAACAAGGGGTCACCTTCAATGTTTATCACGACTCACGCGGCAGCGAACGCATTTTCCCTTTTGATCCCGTCCCACGCGTCATTCCCGCTAACGAATGGGATCATCTCGAATCCGGCCTGATCCAGCGAATCACCGCGCTCAATCTTTTCCTCCACGATATTTACCATGATCAACAGATCCTGAAAGACGGCATCATTCCTCGCTCGTTCATCGAGCAAGCTCGGCATTACCGACCCGAGTTTCGCGGCATCGATGTCCCCGGCGATATCTACATCCACATTTGCGGCAGCGATCTGATCCGCGACGACAAAGGCGAATGGCTAGTACTTGAAGACAACGGCCGCTGCCCTTCCGGCGCATCATACCTGCTGGAAAATCGCAAGGCACTGAAAAGGGTGTTCCCGGATTTATTCGATACTTCGTCAGTTCGCTCAGTCGATTCCTACCCGCGCGAAGTGTTGGAAATGCTGCGCCACATCGCACCGCGTAAATCCGGCAATCCCGTCTGTGTGCTGCTCACCCCAGGTTGCCATAACAGCGCTTACTTCGAGCATTGTTACCTCGCTCGCGAAATGGGCATCGAGATCGTCGAGGGCCGCGATCTAGTCGTGCGCGACAATGTGGTCTACATGCGCACGACTCGTGGTTTGGAACGTGTCGATGTTATCTACCGCCGCATCGATGACGATTTCATCGATCCTGTAGTTTTCCGAAAAGATTCCGTGCTTGGCGTCCCGGGCATCATGAATGCCTATCGAGCAGGAAACGTCGCGCTTGCGAATGCAGTCGGCACCGGCGTGGCGGATGACAAAGCGATCTACGCGTTCGTTCCAGATATCATCCGCTACTACCTTGCGCAGGAGCCAATTATTCAAAGCGTCCCCACCTATCTTGCCGCGAAAGAGGATGACCTGCGTTACATCCTGGATCACTTGCCGGAGCTCGTCGTGAAAGCCACCAACGAATCCGGGGGTTACGGCATGCTCATGGGTCCCGCTGTTAGTAAATCGGAAATCGCCGAGTTCCGCGAACTCATCATCGCAGATCCCACCAACTACATCGCCCAACCTGTGATTTCACTCTCGCGCTGCCCGACGTGGTGCGAGGAAGGCATGGAAGGTCGTCACGTCGATCTCAGGCCCTACATCATTTATGGTGAAACGCCGCGCATTGTCCCCGGCGGGCTCACCCGCGTCGCACTTAAAAAAGGCTCCCTCGTCGTGAATTCCTCCCAAGGTGGCGGAAGTAAAGACACTTGGGTGCTACGCCATTAAAAACCCCATCATCTTTCCTAATAACCATGCTCTCTCGTGTTGCTAACACTCTTTACTGGATGGCCCGCTACGTAGAGCGGGCCGATAACCTCGCGCGCCTGATCGATGTAAATCGACATTTATTATTGGATAACGAATCGCTCGGCAGCAATCGCATCGCGGACTTCTGGCACCCCATCATTCTCTGCACTGGAGATGAAGAGCAATTTCAATCCCTATATCCGGAAACCCGCGGTGAGGATGTGATTCGATTTCTAACAGACGACCCGAGAAACACAAGTAGCATCGCTTCCTGCGTCGCCCAAGCCCGCGAAAGCGCCCGGACCGTTCGTGATCAGCTTTCCGATGAAATGTGGGAGGAAATCAACGCGCTACATCTTTTTGTTCGCTCGGAAGAAGCTGCATTTTTGTTAGGAACAGCGCCGCCACGTTACTATGAAAAGATCCGCCGCTCGGTCGCCACATTCCTGGGAATTTCCGCTACCACCCATCCACGTGATGAAGGCTGGGAGTTTATGGAACTCGGACGATATCTTGAACGTGCAGATAAAACCACTCGCTTCCTCGACACCACTTCCTACCTCCCGGCTGACGGGCAGGGAGGCATAGGCGCACCTGGGATGTTGCATTGGACCGCCATTCTAGGTTCCTGCGGCGCACTCGGGGCTTTCCGCTCCGTTCAGCATCGCTTCGATGCCGAAGGCGCGCTGAGTTTCCTAGTTTTTTCCAGAAACTTTCCGCGTTCCGTTCGTTACTGCGTAGAGCGTGTGGACGAATGCATTCACCGTATTTCCAGCAGCCCTCGCGGTGGCTTCATCAACGAGGCGGAACGTGAGAGCGGCAGGTTGCTGGCCGACATCAGCTATGGCACCGCTGAAGAAGCGATGGCACTCGGTTTGCATGCTTATCTCGATGGATTGCAGCAACGTTTCAACAGCATCGGAGGCCTTGTCTTCGAGGCCTTTGTCCTGATGCCAGAAATGTTCGAGTCTCAACGCAGCATGCAACAGCGTGGTCACGACGCAGTCACCGCATGGAAAGAACAACAAGAACAACAGCAACAACAATGATGAATGTTGCCCGATTGGCCAGATCGATCATGATCCAAGCCGCCTCATGAAACTCTCCGTCGTCCATCGCACCATCTTCCGTTACGGAGGACCTGTCACTGACAGCGTGAACGAGCTGCATCTCGAACCACGTACGTTTCCTTTTCAGAAAACGATCTCATCACTGATCCGTGTACTGCCAGCCACGCGCTTGAGTAAATTTCAAGACCTGTTTCAAAACACCACGCACCATTTCGAAGTCCTGAGAAATCACCAACATCTCGAAATCGAAAGCCGAATCCGCGTCCACAATTTATCGTTAGAAATTCCAGACGAAGCACGCACCGCGACCAAAGAAATTTATCGCACCCCCGCCGTGCGAGATCGCAGTTGGCCTTATCTCAACGAGAGCGCACGCGTCATATTCCGCCCGGAAATTTGGCGACAATCAATCGATCTAACATTTGGACACGATGCTTATTTTGATAAAGCCACGGCGATCATGAATTGGATCCATTCGGAATTTCGCTACGAGCCAGGGAGCACCAATGTGGCTACCCATCTCGATCAATGTTTCGCAGAGAAACGTGGAGTCTGCCAAGATTTCACCCACGTTATGCTTGGGCTTTGCCGCGCCGCTGATATTCCCGCCCGCTACGCCTCCGGCTATCTTTACAACGGCCCACGGGATCACCTCATCGGCGCCCAAGCCTCCCATGCATGGGCCGAGGTATTTCTCCCCGTGGTCGGCTGGATAGGCTTCGATCCCACTAACAACACCCTGGCCGATGCCCGTTACGTCAAAATCGCCGTCGGTCGCGACTACGAAGATGTCGCCCCTATCCGCGGCACTTACCGCGGCTCCGCCCACTGCCAATTGGAAGTCGATGTGCTAGTGGAGGCGATTTGAACGGGAAAAAGACTTGCGCAGCGGCATTTGCCGCCCTACCTCAAGCGCATGGCTAACGAAACCACGCTGATTCTTTTTAAACCTGATGCTGTCACCAAAAACCTCGCCGGTGAGGTGCTTGCCCGCTTTGCGAAAGAAGGTTTCGTCATCCGTGGGATCAAAATGATGACCCTCAGTGACGAAATCCTCGCCGAGCATTACGCCCACATCGCGGCCATGCCGTTTTTCCCATCCGTGCGTGGCTTCATGCAGGAAACCCCCGTCATCGCCCTCGCACTCGAAGGAGATAACGTCATTTCCCGCGTCCGAGACCTTCTCGGCCCAACCGATTCCACCACCGCCGCCGCTGGCACGATTCGTGGTGATTTCGGCGACAAATCTGGCGACTCGAAAATGCGCAACGTCTGCCACGCTTCCGATTCCCCTGAAGCTGCCGCCGCAGAAATCAAACGCTTCTTCAAAGACGGCGAGATTTTCGCTTACTAAAAACAAGCTTGGTAGGGTCGTTTTGATAAAACGACCGCCATCTACGCCCAGAACCACCCCAACCTATCGGTCATTTCATCGAAATGACCCTACCAATCCCACGGTAGGGCCGTTTACATCACGCGCGCATTTTTGAGTAGGCGCGCAAGTAGCCAACGCACTGAGCGATTTCAGGCAAGTTGCTATCCCAGTTGTGTTCGTATTCGATCGAAACGTTGCCTTTGAAACCGTGTTTGCGCACTTCGTCCAAAATCGCGACGTTGTCGATGATGCCGGTTCCGAACGGGCGGTCGTGTGTCCATTTTTCAATCGATTCACGATCTTTCATATGGAACGAACGCACACGCGGTGCGACTTTTTTGATCACTTCCAAAGGATTCAGCCCACTGGTCGCCCAGTGACCGATATCGGCGCAGATACCAACGTTTGCATGGCGATCTTTCACTGCATCGAAAACGAAATCAGGATCCCAAAGTTTGTAGTTGGGTTTCTTAGGATGGTTGTGGAAACCGATTTTAATATCATACTCGGCGGCAAGTTTTTCGATGAGATCGATGGATTCGATGCTTTCAGTGTTGATGCTATAGAGACCGAGTTTTTTGCCCAACTCGAAGATGGCACGAGCTTCAGCTTCGTTATTAGGAATCGCGATCACACCCATGCTTTGGGCGACGATGTTGTTCGCTTTGATGTGCTCAATGAGAGCCGTGAGTTTATCCTCAGGCATGCCCGGGCCGAAGTTCACCTTGTCGTGACCGCCGCCCAAAGCTTGGCCTGAAAACACCTCGACTCCACCCACCCCAGCCGCGGCTGCCATTTCGATGGCCTCAAACAAACTGAATTTTTTGAGCGACCAGCATTGCACCGTGATCCCAAAACCTGCCTCTGTCACCGCCGCTTGCGGGATGGGAGCACCTTTGGAACGGAGAGCCAACAAAACGGATGCGGCAGGAATCATGGTAAAGAGTGAACGACGTTTCATCATGTAGCGGAAACTACCAGAGCATCGCTGGGGATCAACCTCTGATTGCGGATCCTCGATAAAAGATGGTGGATCGTGGCTTGCAAAGTTGGGCGGGATGGAAAGAGTTTCCGCAACGTCATGTCCGCATCCCAAACCGCCATCCAACCGACCCGAGAGCAGGATTTTCCTGAGTGGTATCAACAAGTCATCAAAGCCGCCGATTTAGCAGAGAACTCGGAGACCCGAGGCTGCATGGTGATCAAGCCGTGGGGCTATGGCATTTGGGAGTTGATCCAGCAGCAGCTCGACCGGCGTTTCAAAGCGACCGGGCATGAGAACGCGTATTTCCCATTGTTGATTCCGTTGTCTTATTTGGAAAAGGAAGCGGAGCATGCCGAGGGTTTTGCGACGGAGTGCGCGGTGGTCACGCATCACCGACTTGAAGCGGTGAAAGATGCGGTCACAGGAAAAACCAAGATGATTCCAACCGGTGAGCTTGCGGAGCCTTATGTGATCCGTCCGACATCGGAAACGATCATCGGTGCGGCGTTCGCGCGTTGGGTGCAATCTTATCGCGATCTGCCGCTCTTGATCAACCAATGGGCGAACGTGATGCGTTGGGAAATGCGGCCGCGTTTGTTTTTGAGAACCGCAGAATTTCTCTGGCAAGAAGGCCACACCGCACATGAAACCAAAGCGGAAGCCATCGTTGAAACACGCATGATCCACGGGCTTTACGAAGAGTTTCTTCGCGATCATTTGGCGATCCCAGTCATTCCCGGCGAGAAAACCGCGAACGAGCGTTTTCCCGGTGCAGACATGACTCTAACAGTTGAGGCGATGGTGCAGGATAGAAAAGCGATCCAAGCCGGCACCTCACATTATCTCGGACAGAACTTCTCGAAAGCGCAGGACATTTCTTTCACGGGTCGCGACGGCGCGCAGGATTTCGCGCACACGACTTCGTGGGGCGTTTCCACCCGTTTGATCGGCACCTTGATCATGGCGCATTCGGATGATGACGGCTTGGTGCTTCCACCACGCGTCGCCACCAAACAGGTCGTGATCATCCCCGTGACTCCGAAGGAAGATACCAAAGAGGCGGTGCTCGCCTCGTGTCAGGCGCTCGCGGAAACACTCAGAAACACCCGCACCTTCCACGGCGATCCGATTCGTGTTAATGTCGATACTCGCGACATTCAAGGTGGTCAGAAAAAATGGGATTGGGTGAAAAAAGGCACGCCGATCCGTATTGAGATCGGGCCGCGTGATATCGAATCCCGTAAGGTTTGTATGCAGCGCCGCGATCAAGCGCCGACGGAGAAGAGCTTCATGGATAAAGAAGAATTCATCCAGAACGTAACGGATATATTGCAGGACATTCACGACAACTTGCTCAAGAACGCGACCCAATTCCGCGATGCGAACATCGTTGCCTGCAATGATGTGGCAGAGTTTCACGCGCATTGGAGCAAAGAAAATCCAGGTTGGTTGCTCACGCCATGGGCGGGAACTTCCGAGGAAGAAGAACAACTTTCCAAGCAACACAAAATCACCATCCGTTGCTTACCAATTCCGGAAGCAGGGCTTTCAAAAGAACTCTTAGAAAAAGTCGACGGTGCATGTTTCCTCACCGGAAAACCCAGCCAGACCATCGCGATCTGGGGACGGAGTTATTGAGGTAGGAGTTATGAATTGGACCGCGTGACTCCAGTCGCGCTTCTTAC
The DNA here is from genome assembly GCA_031422775.1 of Akkermansiaceae bacterium. Taxonomy (GTDB): domain Bacteria; phylum Verrucomicrobiota; class Verrucomicrobiia; order Verrucomicrobiales; family Akkermansiaceae; genus Luteolibacter. Next base: position 42,553 of record JANPMK010000113.1, read on the forward strand.
ATAATTGCGCGAGTGGCCTCGCGCGGTCCATTAAGACACAACAAAGTCCTTACTTCACTCCTTCCAAGCACTACTCCAACGCCACTCTTCTGGCGTCTGACATAGCCCTGCTTTTACAGGATTCATGCGGACGTAACGCCGAGCACGAACTAAGTGCTCTTCATCTCTGATCAGTCGATCGAAGTAATCCGCTGCCCACAGACGACCTGATCTGCCTACCAGTTGATTGATTTTCCGAGCTGTGAAATTTTTCCATGAACGCACCACCTCTTCGAAACTGTGTTCAGCACGCAGACGAATCATTACATGAACATGATTCGGCATCACACACCACTCGATGAGGTCATAGCGTTCACCATCGAAATGGCCTAGCGCATCCGCTACCACAGCAGCGCATCTTGGATCGCGTAACCAGCAACGCCCCACTCCTGCATCTTCATATTCCGCAATTTTACGGGCTAGTTCTGATGCATCTTTTGAATCAGGTGTGTTTTCATAAAGTTGCTTCAATTTTTCTATGACATGCTTCGGAAGTGAATCTGCTAGACGAAAGGTGATTCCCGTTACCCAGCTGCTCATTTCAAGATGGGGCAGATAACCCCGTTGATACCACCCGCGCGGCTGGATAATTTTCATGTGTTCATAAGAACACAATACTAATATAGGTCAATCCTTCAATTGGACCGCGTGACTCCAGTCGCGCTTATTTACAGAGCGCGAGTGGACTCGCGCGGTCCATTAAGACTCCATTAACTCTGGGCATACGCTTCGACCGAATCACAGGTACAGACGAGGTTGCGATCGCCGTGGACGTTGTCGATGCGCGCAACGGCTGGCCAGAACTTGTGATTGCGGAGGTAAGGAAGCGGGAAGGCCGCTTGCTCGCGTGAATATGGATGCGTCCAATCGTTTCCGCACAACACTGCACTGGTATGCGGTGCGTTTTTGAGCGGGTTATCATTTGCATCCATTTTTCCATCGATGACTTCTTGGATTTCGCCGTGTATCGAAATCATCGCATCGCAGAAACGGTCGAGCTCAACTTTGGATTCTGATTCAGTTGGCTCGATCATCAAAGTGCCGGTCACTGGCCATGACATGGTCGGCGCGTGGTAGCCGTAATCCATCAAGCGTTTGGCGACATCTTCCACAGTGACGCCGGATTGATCCGAAATCGGACGAACATCAATGATGCACTCATGCGCCACCAAGCCGGTTTTTCCAGTGTAGAGAATCGGGAAATAATTTCCCAACCTTTTCGCCATGTAGTTCGCGTTGAGGATGGCGATTTCGGTGGCGGTTTTGAGACCAGTTGCGCCCATCATGGCGATATACATCCATGAAATTGTGTTGATGGATGCGCTACCGTAAGGAGCAGAGCAAACAGCATGGCTCTTGTCTTTCATCTCGAAGTGACCTGGAAGGAAGGGCACGAGTTGTTTCGCAACACCTATAGGGCCGACACCTGGGCCGCCGCCGCCGTGAGGGATGCAGAAAGTTTTGTGGAGGTTCAAATGGCAAACATCCGCGCCGATCAAGCCGGGCGAAGTGAGGCCGACTTGCGCGTTCATGTTCGCGCCGTCCATGTAAACTTGGCCGCCGGCATCGTGGATAATGGAAGTGATCTCACGGATCGTTTCCTCAAACACACCGTGCGTGGATGGATAGGTGACCATCAGCGCGGAGAGATTGTCGCGATGCTCTTCGGTGCGCGCGATGAGATCGGCCATGTCGATGTTGCCGCGCTCATCGCACTTCACGCCAACCACTTTCATCCCGCACATGACAGCAGAGGCAGGGTTGGTGCCGTGGGCGGAGACGGGGATCAAACAAATATCGCGATGACCTTCGCCGCGCGATTCGTGATAGCGGCGGATGGCGAGCAGACCTGCGTATTCGCCTTGTGAGCCCGCGTTTGGCTGAAGTGAAACGGCCGCGAAGCCGGTGATTTCCGCCAACCAGTTTTCCAACTGTGTGAGCATTTCGATGTAACCCGTGGTTTGGGATTTTGGAGCGAACGGATGAATTGATGAAACTTCTGGCCAGCTCAGCGGCAGCATTTCCGAAGTTGCGTTGAGCTTCATCGTGCAGGAACCGAGTGCGATCATCGATTCGTTGAGCGCGAGATCTTTCGATTCCAAGCGCTTGATGTAACGCAGCATCTCGGTTTCGGAATGATACGCATTGAAGGCCGGTGCGGTGAGGAATTTGGAAGTGCGATCGAACGCCGCGTCCCACACTTTACCATCGATCCCGCCATCGATGCGCGAGACTTCGAACAAACGGCAAAGCGACCAGATGTCACTTGAGACGACCGTTTCATCGAGAGAAATTCCAACATGAGAGTCATCGATCAAGCGTAGGTTGAAACCATGTTCAGGTGCGGCTTCGACCAGTGCGGTTGCTTTGCTGGTTTTGACGATGATCGTATCGAAAAACGCACCGGCTTCGATCTCGTAACCACCAGCAACCAACGCCGCTTTGAGCTCCTGAACCTGTGAGTGAATTTTTCCTGCGATCCCTTTCAAGCCTTCCGGTCCGTGATAGACCGCATACATCGATGCCATCACTGCCAACAACACCTGCGCGGTGCAGATGTTAGAAGTCGCCTTGTCGCGGCGGATGTGTTGTTCGCGGGTTTGCAGAGAAAGTCGATAAGCGGGCTTACCTTGTGCATCGATGGAAACACCGATCAGACGACCCGGCATTTTGCGTTTCAACGCGTCTTTACAAGCCATGAAGCCTGCGTGTGGACCGCCGAAACCAAGCGGCACACCGAAGCGTTGTGAGGAACCGACACAGATGTCAGCTCCGAATTCGCCGGGCGATTTCAGTAAAGTCAGTGCAAGCAGATCCGCTGCGCAGATCGTGACCGCGCCGGCGGCTTGTGATTTCTCAAAGAAGGCGGAGAAGTCGTCGATGCGCCCGCGGGTGTCAGGATATTGCACGATCACCGCGAATAAGTTATCAGCTGCCGCTGGATCGAAATTTTGCCAATCACCAACGATCACATCTAGAGCAAGCGGCTCGCAGCGGGTTTTCACCACATCGATGGTTTGCAAATGGCAGCGATCCGAAATGAAAACGGTTTTGCCTTTGGGTTTTCCAGAGAGAGCAAGTGCCACAGCCTCAGCGGCGGCGGTGCCTTCATCGAGTAGAGAAGCGTTTGCGACATCAAGACCAGAAAGATCGGTGATCAGGGTTTGGAAATTCAGCAGCGCTTCCAAACGACCTTGTGCGATCTCGGCTTGGTAAGGCGTGTAAGCAGTGTACCAACCGGGATTTTCCAAAATGTTTCTCAGAATCACGCCCGGCGTCAGGGTGCCGTAGTAACCTTGGCCGATGAAACTTTTTACAACTTTGTTCTGGCTCATCCATGCGCGCAACCATGCCAGAGCCTCATGCTCGGAAAGCGCTGGCGGAAGATTCATCTCCCCTTCCATGCGGATTCCAGCAGGCACAGCTTCGGAAATGAGTTCGTCGAGCGTGCCATGACCAACTTGTTTGAGCATCTCGGATTTCTCAGATTCTGAAGGTCCGATGTGGCGGGCGAGGAAGGATGATGTAGCGGCCATGATTTCGCCACAGCTCATGCAACAGGAAAGCCCGCCCTGCAACCCAGAATCTCTGTCTGGGAAAATAAACAAGGAGTGCGGGAGCTGGCTCCCGCCTTGCGCTGGACGGAGCTTGCTCCGTTGCAGGTGGTTTGCATTTTTTTACATCCCCTACTCACCACGCGGAGCAAGCTCCGCTTCTCTGGCGGAGGCGAGCCTCCGCACTCCTGTTGCTTTCAGAGAAAACCTACTCCGGCCCCTCAATACCCGGGATCGGGTCTTTCGGATGAATGGGTTTTCCTTCCCAGATCGGCAAGCCATCGCGGTATTCCAGAATCCGATCCGCACTCTTCGGCGCGTGAGGCGCTTGGGTTTTCGGAATCCATATTTTCAAGCGCGCGATCTCGGCGGCGTATTTGGGATCGCTGGCGAGATTTTTGAATTCATTGGGATCATTCAGCATGTCGTAGAGCTCCTCTGAACCATCGACATAACGGATGTAGCGCCAGTGTTTATCGCGGACCGTGTTGTTGCCGGGGTTGTGATTGGAAATTGCAGGCCATTCGCGAGTTGCGGTCGCGTCTTTCAGCTGTGGCAGCAAGGAGTGGCCTTCCAGTTGTTTGGGTAATGGCAATACAGTGAGTTCACAGAGCGTGGGAAAAATATCTAACAGCTCAACTGGTTCCGCGCATTTCGTTCCGGTTGCGGACCCTGGGCCAGCGAACATCAGCGGCACGTGGGTGGATGGCTCCCATAGAGTGTTTTTTCCAGTGATCTCTTTTTCACCCAAGTGCCAACCGTGATCCGACCAAAGCACGATGATGGTGTTTTTGGCATGCGGGGATTTTTCCAAAGCATCCAGCACCCGGCCCAACTGCGCATCCATGAAACTGACCGATGCGAGGTAGGAGCGGACGAGGTTTTTCCACTCATTTTTCTCTTTGAGAAATTTCAGTCGAGGTTCCGGAAGCTTCCAATGCAGCCACCAGGAAGCACGCGGGGTGTCAGCTCTATCGTCCTCGATCACTTCGGGCAGCATGAGAGTTTCCTCTGGGTAAAGATCCATCCATTTCTGCGTAACGAAGCAAGGCACGTGCGGAAGGAAAAACCCGGCGGACAAAAAGAACGGTTGGTCAGCCGGCATCGTGGCAAGTTTCTCCGCTGCCCAGTTCGCCACTTTGTAATCGTCCTTGTCTTCGTCTTTGTGTGGAAACACTCCCCAATCGACCGCTTTCATTGGGCTCGGGGTGTTGACCAACTTGTTAGGTGGAAAGGGCGCGCCGGACACAGTGGGGCCGACCACATCCCAATCCTGTCCACCCGCTTTGCGACCGTAGCCGCCGTGGAAAATTTTTCCCGCCATCAGGGTGCGATATCCCTGCTCACGCATATGTTCGGGCAAGGTTTTCAAATGTGCGAGCTGCGGCGTATCGCGAAGAAACGGAGACAATCCGTAAATACCGGTCGAGGTCGGTCTCATTCCTGTTAGAACACTGGTCCGCGAGGGATTGCACAAGACGCTTTGGCAATGCGCGTTAGTGAATGTGACGCCCATCGCTGCGAGCCGGTCAAAATTCGGCGTCTTCGCTTGCGGATGTCCGCCCAGCGGGCTCACCCAATCGTTAAGATCATCGACCGCGATGAAGAGGATGTTGGGTCGGGTGGTTTCGGCATGAGTGAGCAACAAGCCCGAACATAAAAACCATGCTGTAAATACGAATTTTTTCATAACTGCATTCCTCTTAAATCGCGTGGCTAATTTGAATTTTCTTTTGTGCCATGAGCTTGCGAATGAGGAATGCAAAACCAACGAGTGCCGCAATAGCGAGCGGAACCCCGACCAGTGGACGATAAAAAATCCATGCCACGGAAATGACCATCAATGAAAGCGGCACGCTGAGCAAAAGAGCCACGATACCCGTACCAACCCCGACAATATTTCCGATAAACGGCACCACATCCGCAAGAACGGAGAGCGGACGGAACAACAAGCTGAACCCGATAAACATCAGGACGACACCAAGCAGACGTAGCCCCCAAGTCAACATTCTGTTAGAAGCATGGGCTTCGGCGAACATCGCTTCCGCGGTAACCGCGCCGGTGCTGAGCATTTCGATCGTGCCGCCGGCTTTGGCGGTGAAGGGCTCGAAGGAATTTCCTTTTTGCACAGCAATGACGCTCACGGCTCCGGGCGGTGCGGCTTCGTGAGTGACTCGTAAATCACCGATGGCAGGGGTCGCTGTATCCACACCAAGGTAAAATCCCGAACCATCTTTATGTAGTTTTTTTCCGGCAATTTCCGCAGGCAACTCTGCCGGAGCCGGTGCTTGAAACGCGGAGAAGTTATTAATCTGCCCTGCCAATCCGGGCGACAGCATGAACGCCTCCAACTTGATGGAATCTTTCACCCACTCCGCTTCGCTGAGCGCGGGCTCGGGGTTTTTGTATTCCTTGCTTTTGTGGAAATTGGAAGAATCGATAGGCCGATCCGACCACTCTTTGACGTAGTTGTAAGTTGTGACTTCCTCCTCGCCGCCACCGAGCTTTTTCTTGGTCTCGGTCTTTTTCTCTTCCTTCCATTGATAAAATTCCACTTTGCGACGAAGCTTCAAAGCCTCCGAAGTGACTTTGAATTGATCATCGGAAAGCGCGCCTTCAGATGTGGCGCTTCCGGTTACGTAAACCAGTTTGCCTTCATTTTTTGCGTCCACTTCATTAGCAGAAACGACCACCACACTGCTCGCTCCTTCTTCCAAAGTTTTTTGGGTTTTCACCGCGCGACCCTCGTTGAGAAAAAGCACGGGGAACGACACCACGATCAATATCAAACCGATGATAACGCCCTTGATCGCTCCACCGATTCTTCCGAACCAACCCGTGTTTGATGTGACCGTATATGAATTTTCCGACATAGCTTAGACGATGTAGGAAAATGCCTGACTCACGCAACGCGAAAATTCAGCCACGAATGTCTCAGAGGCGGTCTGAAAAACCAAAAATAGAGGAATTCAACCGCAGATGAACAAGATGGACGCAGATTGAAGAGTAATTAAATACTGAAGAATACAACATTTCCGATCTTCATCTGTATTCTCCATCTGCGTCCATCTCTCTTCATCTGCGGTTAAAACACTCATCTCGTTTTGCTTGCTGAATTTTCAGACAGCCTATCATTTTTTCGGTTGTTGCCACGGAACGAGTTGTGCTGCGGCGAGATGGGCATCCAAGGTCGCGGTCATTTTTTGCAAGCGCTCGGGCTCTTTAGCGGCGAGGTTATTCGCCTCAAGCGGATCAGTTTTCAGATTATATAATTCAGCTGGGCTTTTGATATCCTCACGGATGATTTTCCACTCGCCCTCTTGCATGGCTTGCTTGGTGGTTTTCTGAAGCCACATGTAAAATTCAGGTCGTTCAAAGGCAGGTTGTTTGCCGGTTAAGAGAAGCGGCTTGAGCGAGCGACCTTCGAGCTTGAGTTCGATGGGGACTTCGCAGAGATCGGCGAGAGTTGGAATGAGATCCATGGTCAAGGCACGGAAATCGCTTTTGGCTGCTTGGATTTTTCCCGGCCAACGAATGGATGTCGGCACTTTGATTCCTCCATCGTAAAGCGTTCCTTTGCCGTCACGAAGCTGGCCGTTGTTGGCGGCATGCTTTAAATCGCCCCCATTATCCGAGGTGAAAACGACGATGGTGTTTTTGGCTTGGCCGGATTTCTCCAACGCCGCAAGCACTTGGCCGATCCCATCATCCATGTGTTCGATGAGCGCGACGAGACCAGCGCGCTTGTCTGAAATTCCTGTTTCACGCTGTTTGACTTTTTCTAGCCATTCCGGCGGCGGCTGTATCGGATCGTGTGGCGCGTTGTAAGCGAGAAATTGGAACCATGGTTTGTTAGATTTCGCGCAGCGCGCTATCGAAGCGATCGACCATTCGGTGAAAAGATCGGTGGCGTGGCCCTCGGGTTCGATTTTCTCCGCATTCAAGCGCATGTAGTTTTGACCAGCGCGGGTGTGCTTCCAGTAATCGTCCATCATATCGCCGAGCCAACCGTGAAATTCATCGAAGCCGCGTTGATTCGGTAGATTTTCCTCCGTCAACCCGAGGTGCCATTTGCCGATAAGCGCGGTATGATAGCCGTTTTTTTGAAAGATCGCGGGCAGCATCGTGCTGTTCGGATCGAGATATCCCCAGTTGCCGTTTTTATAATGGCGGATCACCCCGGGGACTCCGACCAACTCCGGATAGCGTCCACTCAGAAGAGCGGCGCGGGTGGGAGAGCAGACACAGCTATTCGCTTGGAATTGATCGAAGCGCATGCTTTCAGAAATCAGTTTGTCGATATTTGGAGTCCGCATGTCTTTGGATCCGTAGCTAGAGAGATCGCCGTATCCCAAATCATCCGCCATGATCAGCAAGACGTTCGGACGTGCGGTTTCTGCATGGGACGAACCAATGAACAGAATGAACAAAAAGACAGCGCTAAGGATTTTCATAAGTGAGTGAAATATTTACTGATGCAATTCTGATGATCTTGCCAGCGTAGAAATCCATCTAGATAATATTCGTTATGGAACGGATTCATTATATGACGTCGCGTGTTTTAATATGGCTGCTTTGCATGAGTGCGATGTCCGTTGCTGTAGAACCAAAACCGCCTTTCACGCCAAGTTTTTATGCGTTCCAGAACGGGATGAGATTCAAGTCGACTGAAGAGGGCGTAAGGCTCATCAAAGATCTCGGCTACCAAGGTGTCGGTTCAGCGGAACCCAAAGACCTCGCTCAATTCAAGGCCGCTTGTGAAAAAGAAGGACTGAAAATTTTCAGTGTGTATCTCGGTGGAAAAGTGAACGCGGACAATTTCACTTACGGCAAAGAGGTTGACGAGGCGATTGCAGTCCTGAAAGGAACCGATGCGTTATTAGAACTCAACGTCCAGCGCGGAAAGGACCCGAACGACACGCAGGCAATTGCGATGGTGAAAGAGATAGGCGAGAAAGCGAAAGCAGCCGGGCTCAAAGTCGTGATCTATCCACACGACAAATTCTACATCGAGCGGGTCGATCACGCCGTGAGAATCGCCAAAGCCACCGGCTGCGACAACGTCGGTATTGCTTTTAACCTCTGCCACTTCTTAAAAGTGCAACCCACCGATGATCTTTCCAAAACACTTGCCGATGCGAAACCCCTGCTTTGGAGCGTGAGCATCAGCGGCGCGGATGCAGACGGCAAAGATTGGAATACTTTGATTCGCCCACTTGACGAGGGAACATTTGACCCTTCGATCTTACTCAAGCAATTGAAGGAAATGAGCTACGGAGGCGCCATCGGCCTGCAATGTTTCAACATCCGCATCGATGCTAAAGAAAACCTCACGCGCTCAATGCAAGCATGGAAGAAATACCTCGCCGCGAGTCAGGGGAAATAAAAAACGGCGACCTCTGTTAGAAGGGCGCCGTTCCATGAAGTTTCTACAAATTATTTTTTGAGTAATTTATTCATTGCCTCGCCCATGGCGACACCGACATTCATGTAGGTCTTGGCATTGCCGCCGTAGTGACCATTGCCGCTGCCACCCATTGAAATGGGGTTCGTGTAAACCGTAGAGACGCTACCTTTGTATTCAGGATGTTTGCCAGTTTCGCCGTCTACAGCCATGTGAGCTTGATAAACGGTCAATGTGTTACCTGTGCTGTCTTTGGTTGCTTCTCCGAGCGTGCCTAACACAAACTTTGCATTTGGAGCGTTGAAGTCTTTGCGAAGAGCAGCGATGAGATTCACCAGATTCTTCTCATACTGAGCGGATTGCCCTGCATCGCCACAATCTTTTTCACCCTGCCACCAGAAGAAACCGGCAACTTCATATTTGGTAGCACCTGGATAGTAGGTTCCGAGTTCCGAAAGAACCTTTTTGGCGTTAGCGACATCATCGTCGTACTGCTTGCCGGCATACCACGGGTCAACTTCTTTGCCTTTGCTTGGACCTTTTGTGCCGATGACCTTTGATACGCCCGGCACGTACGGCAGGATTTTTCCGTCATCCGGATACTCGCGGTAACCGGCCTGTTCTTTCCCCTCGTGAGAGTAGCGGGGAGTGCCCGGAGGCAGCAGGTCCCAGCCAAGGCTGCGGTTGCCGATCGAGCTTTTGAGAATCATGACTGGCTCTTCGATCGCATCGCCAAGTTTGTGTCCGATGCCGAGCTCAATGCCGATCTTGTTGCCGCTGACGGTTAACCAATCGTTACGATAAGCGTCACCGCTATCGCCTTTTTGCATGATACCGACGTTGCGCACGTCTTTACGAACCGTCCAGACACCGGCTTCGTCGACCATGAAAGGATACATCTTATCTTTTTTAATAGCACCTTCCAAGGTGTCGTCTTGATCAGCTCCTGCGACCTTACCCATCTCAAGGGTGTTGGATTGACCCATGATGATAAAGACTTTCACGGGTTTGCTGACATCTGCCTCTTTGCTTTGGGCTGCCAATGGATTGGCAAGCAATCCAAGCGCGGCAAGGCCGAGGGCGGTTTGGTTAAATAACGGATTTTTTAATTTCATAAGTATCGTGGTGTTCTAGATCAGACGAGTTCGTTTGATAACTCGTCAGGGGTTTACGAGATATATGAATCAGATATTTCTAGGAATCATTAATTTCGTCTGTTTGATGAGTTTCTTGGTAGGGGAAACCCTGATTTTCAGAGATCTGGGCGATTTTGGCGAGTTCGGGCAATGGCTTGTTGTTTCCGCCACTCGGCAATTTTGGCGTGATTTCCGGAAAGAAGGATTTCCGGGACCTTCATGCCTTCGAATTCGATGGGACGGGTGTAGCACGGCGCTTCTAATAAATTTGGATCGGAAAATGATTCTTCGATGGCTGACTGGGCATCGCCGAGTGCGCCAGGGATGAGACGGATCACGGCATCACACAGCACGGCGGCAGCGATCGCGCCGTTGGTGAGGACGTAGTCGCCGATGGAAATTTCCTCATCGATCAGGGATTCGATGATGCGATGGTCAACGCCTTCGTAATGGCCGCAGACGATGAGCAGGTGAGTTTCGCCAGAAAGCTCGCGGACGCGGGCTTGTTTGAGCGGCGCGCCCTGAGGAGTCATGAGAATCACGCGGGTGTTTGCCTTTTTCAGATCCGTGATCGCGGCGTGCAAAGGTCCTGGCTGCAAGACCATACCAGGGCCGCCACCGCAGGGTGAGTCATCGACCCGCTTGTGTTTATCATCCGACCAATCCCGAAGATTGTGGCCGGAAATTTCCACCAGCCCCGCATAGCGCGCGCGCTGGATAATCGAATCGCTCAGCGGCGCGAGAGCGATTTCAGGAAAAAGGGTGAGAATGTCGATTTTCATGAGGGTTTCTGCTGTGAGCGCCAGTGTTCGAGGCGCTCTTTGATGCGATTTTCCAGTCCTTGGTTTCCGGGTTGGTAGTAAGTGCGGCCTTCTGGAAGATAAGCCTGCGGGATGTAGGCACCTTCATAATCGTGGGAGTAGAGGTATTTCATCGCCTCTTCGGAAACTCCGGTGGTGCTGGTGAGTTTTTTCGAGGTCGGGGTGCGGAGATGAGGCGGGACGGCGAGGGTGCGGCCGGATTCGACGTCTTGGATCGCGGCCCCGAGGGCGGCGTAGGCGGTGTTCGATTTCGGCGAGGTTGCGAGATAAACCGTGGCATGAGCAAGCGGGATACGCCCTTCCGGCATGCCGACAAATTCGAGGGCGTGATGGGCATCGAGCGCAACGCGTAGTGCTCCGGAATCGGCGAGCCCGATGTCTTCTGAAGCGGCGATGACGAGTCGACGTGAAATGAAACGCGGGTCCTCGCCGGCATGGAGCATTTTTGCGAGCCAGTAGAGCGCGGCATCGGGATCCGAGCCGCGGATGGATTTGATAAAAGCGGAGATTGTATCGTAATGGCCGTCGTCGCCGTAGTGGACGGCCTTGCGTTGGATGGATTCCTCGGCATCGGCTAGGGTGATATGCGGATCGCCGCAAGTGGCAAGTTCGAGGGCTGTTAGAGCTTTGCGAACATCGCCATCGGAAAGCTTCGCGAGGTGCTCGAGTGCTTCGGAATCAGCGGTGATGTTTTGTGTTCCGAGTCCGCGCTCGGGATCGGCGAGTGCGCGTTTGAGAAGATCTACGATGTTTGCAGTAGAAACGGGTTCGAGTTGGAAAATCTGCGAACGCGAAACCAGCGGCGAGTTGACGTAATAGTAAGGATTGTGAGTCGTAGCACCAATGAAACGGACTGTGCCACGCTCGATGTGAGGGAGTAGAACGTCTTGTTGGGCTTTGTTGAAGCGATGAATTTCATCGATGAACAGGATGGTCGTATCGCCACGTAGATCGCGGTGGATTTTTGCTTGGTCGATTTTTGCACGGATTTCAGCGACGTTGGATTCCACTCCGTTCAGCGACTCGAAGCGAGAGCCGGTGGTTTTCGCGATGACATTGGCGAGAGAGGTTTTTCCCGTTCCGGGTGGTCCGTAGAAAATGAGTGACGCGAAGCGATCCGACTCGATCGCACGGCGCAGCAGTTTACCTTCCGCAAGGATGTGATCTTGGCCGAGGACCTCATCGAGCGTGCGCGGGCGCATCCTAGCCGCGAGGGGCTCGCGGATTTCAGGTTTGTCGGCTTTTGCCTGAGGGCTGTTAAAAAGATCGGACACGCGGAAGAAACCTTAAATTTTAAACTCTAAACTCCAAGGGAAGAAATCACTTCAGTTTCCGCATTTTGATTTTGCTCCAAAACTTTCGGTCACGCGATTCGGCGAATGCGTTTACATACGTCGCCAACTGAGCCGCGCTGGCTACGTTTTCACCGGCGACGAGCACTTCGTTCATGCTGTCCGGTGTTCGAAGGGTGCGGATCGCAGGGAAATATTTCGCGAGATCGGCACGGGTGGCGATTTGTTTGGCACGGTGGCCGGGGCCGATGACTAGATTCAGCGCGAGGATGCCATCAGGTGCCAGAGAGCGGCGAACAAGATCGAGCCAAGCCTGATCACAAGTCTCGGCACGAAACACATCGTCATCGCCGGCAAGATACAAATCATCGATGATCACATCGAATTTCCGCTTATTGGCCTTCATCCATGCGTAGGCATCGGCGATGATGATTTCAGCCTTGGTGTCATCCAAAGCCATTTCGCGGCGGGCCAAATCGATGAGTTCGGAGTCGAGATCGATTCCTGTGAGAGAAACGTCCGGCAAAAGATGGCGGAGGGTCCGCAGGGCCGTGCCGCCGGCTACCCCGAGCATAAGAATCGATTTCGGCTTCCCATCGGGGCGAAGGAGGGCGGCGGCGGCGATCAAATCCCACGCGAGACCGGTGAGAAAACTTTTTTCGTGAAACCACGCATGGATCGCGCCGGTGCAGCGAAACTCGGTCGCGAGCTCAGATTTCCATAGCGTGATGGTTTGAAAACGGGTTTGAAAATGACCGATGCGCCGCATGCTGAGGTTTTCCTAATTCGTCTTTCACGAAATACAGAGCTAAAAAAATAGGATTTTAAGATTTCGTAAAAACTGGGTTGTGTTAGGTGAGATGCATGAATGATTGGTTTTACACGAAAATGCGCCAGCAACATGGACCTGTAAGTTTGCAAACTTTGCAAATGATGATCCGCGATGGGCAGTTGGATCCAGCAACAGATTTAGCATGGAGTTCATCCATGTCCGATTGGCTTCCGATCAGCCAAATCCCAGAGCTTCAGCCACAATATTCACAGGAAATCCCGAGAAATGTGGCCGCGGCCCAACCATTTGCCTATCCGCTCGGCACGGGACCGATGCATGAAATCGAGCCAGGAAGTGAGCGTATCATGGCGACTGCTTGCCTAAAGCGCGCATGGGATCTGACCATACGTCACATCGGACCCTTGCTGCTGGCCTCCGTTATTTTTGTCGCTCTCATCATCCTCTCGGAAGTCTTACTTGGCCAACTCGACCAAGCGATGGGCTGGAAAAATCTCGGACAGAACTTCATTGATCAGTTGAACGTTAGCGAACAGCAGAAGCAAATCTACTTGGCCGCAGTGGAAGACCAAATGAGCCTGCAGAGTACGATCTTATCCAGTTTGATAAGTGTCTTTTTGACTCTCGGTGCCACAAGGCTTGGGCTCAAAGTAGTATCGGGTGAAAAATTTAACGTCGGCATGTTGTTTTCTGGAGCTCCATGGTTACTCAAAGGTTTCATTGCGCATTTACTCTACTGGATCATGGTGTTTGTTGGTTTAATTCTGTTCATTTTCCCCGGAATCTACCTTGCGCTCCGTTTCGGGCTGGCCCAATCAGCGATTGTAGACAAAAACATGGGGGTGTTTGAGGCTTTCAAATACAGTGCTCAAATCACCAAGAACAACCGCCTAGAATTGTTCTTTATCATTTTATTCATGATTGGCGTCACCATCGCTGGGTGCATTGCATTGATCGTCGGCCTCTTATTTGCCTATCCGCTGATGCTTCTGATGTGGATTGTTGCCTACCGTTGGCTCCAATACGGAGGCAGAGCAATCCTAGACGATCCAATGACGGGGACTCCCATGCTAGCTGCCCTTACTGAAAAACCCTAGGCATCCTGTATCGAAATTTTCTTAAAACTACGCTGGGAGCCTGCTTGACGAGAGCCTCAACCCATTCATAATCAGCGCAATGACGCTTTGACCAAGAAAAGTATCGATTCTCCTAAACCATCCCTTCCATCATGAAATCTCATCATTTTCTCACCTTGCCGCTTATTAGCTGCTTTGCTTTTGTTTCCTGCTTCCCGATTCCTAAAGAAGAACCAACGAAAAAACCCAAAGAGGACGTGAACACGACTCTTACCAGCGAGGAGCAGCAAAAAATCGAAGAGCAACGTGAAAAAATGAAGCAGGATGCTTTAGCAAAAGAAGCCGAGCTCACAAAACCAGAACCAACTCTTCCGACAAACGGAACTCAAAACACAATAACTGATCCCCCAGTGATCAAAACAAAATCCGATTATCCATTCGGCACTCCGATTCCAGGTAAAGAAGGTTTCGTTTTCAGCCCTTACAACAACAAAATGATAGACGTGCGCGGCATGGCAAGTGGCACCTTGGTGCAAGATCCTACTTACCCTACCGAGAAAAAATATTTCCGTGTGCCATAACTCTCAGAGTTAAACGGCATGTGTTAGAGCATTTACGACCGGGTCCATACCCATGGATCCGGTCTTTTTTATGAACCAGACATTTCAAAAAATCAGCATCTTGGGAGGCGGCCTGCTTGGTGGGTCGATCGCTCTTGCTTTGCAAGATTCTAGGGAGGTTCGGCTATGGTTTCGCCGCGCAGAGTTATTAGAAAACGCCCGCATCGCGGGGTTTCACGGCGCGACAACAGATCTAACAGCTGCCGTAGCGGATTGCGATTTATTAATTCTCGCCGTGCCTGTTGGTGCCATGCCAGCTCTGCTTTCCGCTGCAGTTGAGGCGGGTCTTCCTTCGACTTGCTTGGTGACCGATGTTGGCTCCGTCAAACAAACTCCACATCAACAACTCGCGGAAATTCTAGCAACAAGCGGAAATGCTTTTATCGGAAGTCATCCGATGGCGGGTTCGGAGAAAAACGGCTTGATGGCCGCAAGAGCCGACCTTTTTCAAAATGCTGCGTGCTTGCTCACTAATGATTCCAACGCTTCCGAACATTTAACCAAAGAGCTGGAAAATTTTTGGTTGAACCTGGGTTGCCGGACGCGTTGGTTTTCGGCGCAGGAGCACGATCGCATCGTCGCTCGGATCAGTCATTTGCCACACATCACGGCAGCGGCCACGGCGTTAAGCGCGCTGGAATCTTGCTCGGAATACGGCGAACTCTCCGGCGGCGGACTGAAAGACACTACGCGTGTCGCATCTGGAAATCCCGATATGTGGGCGGAAATTTTAACCGAAAACCGCGATGCCGTGATCGCCGGAGTAAGAGATAACATCGCCCAACTACATGAAATTCTTGCCTCATTGGAGGCGAGCGACCTAGAAGCTACTCGCCAATGGCTGGTTGCCGCGAAGCTCCTTCGCGATGACCTGAAATAGAATTTTTAACCATCAGATATGTCCACTTTACGCGTCAAATCCATTTCCTCGCTACATGCCGAGTTCAGCGTTCCGGGTGATAAAAGCATTTCACACCGCGCAGCTATTTTCGGTGGCTTGTCGAATGGCGTTTGTGAGATTTCTAATTTTTTACCCAGCGAAGACTGCCTCAATACTCTTAAAGCCATGCGCTCGCTCGGTGCGCATTTCGAAGTGTTAGATGAACTTCAAGGTTACGGCCCGATCAAACTGCGTATCCATGGAAAATCCATGCAGCTTTCCGCACCTGAATCCCCCATCGATTGCGGAAACTCTGGGACCGGAATGCGATTGCTAGCTGGATTGCTGGCCGGTCAAAAATTCACCTCCGAACTTTTCGGCGATGCCTCATTATCATCACGTCCAATGGGACGGATCACCGTGCCGCTCGTAGAAATGGGCGCGAAGCTAGAGACTCTTGGAGAAAAACCCGGCTGCGCGCCTTTGAGAATTCACGGAGCCGAGCTTCATCCCATCGATTACGACATGCCGATGGCATCGGCGCAGGTGAAGAGCGCAGTTCTTCTCGCCGGGCTTTTTGCCGAAGGCACCACTTCCGTCACACAGCCCTCCGTCACCCGCGATCACACCGAGCGCATGATGGCGGCGTTCAAGCTTACCTGCAAAACCGTCGATAACAAAATTTCCGTGATCGGTGGCCAGATGCCTAAGTCATGCGACATCAAAGTCCCAGGTGACGTCTCATCCGCTGCCTTCTGGCTAGTCGCTGCCGCTGCGATGCCAGGCTCACGGTTACTTCTTAAAGACGTCGGACTAAACCCAACACGGACCGCGATTCTGAAAGTTCTTTCGCGTATGGGTGCGCACCTAACAGAAATTCTCCACTCTTCCGATGGCGAACCGATTGGTAATATCGAAATCCATGGTGCCGCACTGAAAGGAACGACTTTGTTACCAGAAGAAATCCCGAACCTGATCGATGAAATTCCTGTCATCGCCGTCGCCGCCGCGCTTGCTTCGGGTGAAACACATATCCGAGGCGCACGTGAACTGCGCGTGAAAGAAACCGATCGCATCACCACCACGGTGGAGAACTTGCGTAAAATGGGAGTCGATGTCGAAGAGTTCGAAGACGGCATGGTCATCCGCGGCGGAAATCCACTGCACGCTGCGGAAATCGAATCGCACGGCGACCACCGCATCGCGATGGCGTTCTGCATCGCCGGACTTTTTGCCAAAGGCGAAACCGTCGTGCACGGCACGGATTGCATCAACACTTCCTACCCAGGTTTCTCCCATCATCTCGATGCGATACGGCATGAGAAAACCAAGCCCGAAGATTTCACCCTTCCGATTGTTTCCAAATGAGCTTTCACGCCATCGCTATCGACGGCCCCGCCGCTTCGGGGAAAAGCACCATGGCCCGTGCCATCGCCAGCCGTCTCGGTATCATCATGGTGAACTCCGGCGCGATGTATCGTGCAGTCACATGGAAAATTCTTTCCGAAGGCATCGATCCCAAAAACACTCCCTCCGTAGTCTCGATGTTGGATGACATCGAAATCACCTGCAGCGATGATGGCTTGATCTCAACTATCTTGATCGATGGTGTGAATCCCGAACCCTATCTCCGCAATCCTGAGATCAACGAAAATGTCTCGGTGGTTTCCGCCATTCCCGAGGTGCGGGAGAAACTCGTCTCCATGCAGCGGGATTATCTCAAACGCACTCATGTCGTCATGGAAGGCCGCGATATTGGATCAGTGGTTTTTCCTGAAACTCCTTTTAAAATTTACATCGATGCTGATCCCGAAGTCCGCAACCGCCGCCGCTCCGGTGATGGTGAGGAAGATTCCGTAGCCAAGCGCGATGCTGCGGATAGCTCACGCAAGACAGCTCCACTGAAAGTCGCCGACGGCGCAACGGTGTTAGATACATCACAACTTTCGATCGAAGGCGCCATTGAAGCCGCGATCCAAATTCTTCACAAACAAGGTTTCCCCATGCCCCAGGCAGCGCACTTCGATGAGAGCGAAGAACCCAAAAAAATGATGCGTTGGATTTACTGGTTTGGCTGGCTGCTTTTTGGCGCCGCCTATCGCACCCTGTTCGGCCTGCGCATCCTTGGGCGAGAAAACCTGATTCTATCCGGTCCGGTATTGGTCGCGTCCAATCATCAGAGTTTTCTCGATCCACCATTGATCGGAAATCTCTATCAGACCGAGATGGTGTTCTTTGCCCGCAAGACTCTTTTTGTAAGCGTCGGCAAATGGCTTTTCCCTCAATGGAATGCCATCCCAATCGATCAGGAAAAGCCGGACATGAGTTCGATGAAAACCGTGATCCGCAAACTCAAAGAGGGCTGGCGCGTTTTAGTTTTCCCTGAAGGAGCAAGAACCTTGGATGGTGAAATCGGCCCCGCCGCTCCCGGCATCGGAATGATCGCTGCTAAGGCTGGAGTTCCGATCCAACCCGTCCGAATCTTCGGCGCAGACGAAGCCCTGCCGCGTGGCTCAGGAAAAATGAGCTTCGCAAGAATCACCGTGAAAGTCGGCAAACCCATCATCCTCTCACCCGAGGAATTCAAGGCCTGCTCTAACAAAGCCGGTTACGAAAAGCTAACTGAACGCATCATGGACGCGATCAAAGCGCTCTAATGCGACCATTTGCGTGACAATCCCACTGCGGGAAGCTCGACGTATCGATGTAAGACGAATGATGCAGCCACGCTGAGCAGGAAGGCGGTGAGCAACCCTGCGATCGCTTGGAAAGGAGATGTCCAGCTGAACTTCTCCCATAAGCTGGCAACAATGATCAAAACTGGGAAATGAACCAAGAACAGGCTGTAGGACACCTTGCCCATACGAGCAATCAGGCGACTCTTCGGCCAACGAGTAGCGAGTCCTGATTTACCCGCGCCATACAGCAGCAAGCCCACCACCACCGCACTTACCAACCGCCAACGCCAGTCGAACGCTATAGCGACCATAACCACGAACACATAGAACCAGAATCCTGTATCCGAGCGTCTGTTTTGCAGGGCGCGTTGGACGACGACACCCATGAAAAAATAGGGAAAGAAATAAATCGCCCATGAATCCCATTTCGAATGCAGATTGAAGTAAAACAAGGAGAATAGCGATATCACCCATCCTGCTATCATTGGCACATTTACACTCGGTGCTCCCTCGGGAGGTCCAAACCAACGCGGGATGGTGTCGCGCAGACAAAGCATGATCGCATAAATCAATCCCATCTGAAAGTTGATACAAACAAACCACAAGCCCGCCGACAAATGCTCGTAGCCCAGAAATTCTTGCAGAAAGAAAATATGCGCGACGAATTGCGGCACGGTAGGCGGCCCACCAACGACATCTCCCGAAAGCCATCCACGACCGAATGCGCACGCAGCGATAGCTAAGAAAATTGCCGCTAAATAGGGAATTCCCAGACGACAATATCGCTGAATTAGAAAAATTCCCACTGCACCTAGCCCCCACTTTCGAGCCGACATCGTGCGCGCCATAATGTAGCCGCCCACCACGAAGAACACCTGAGTCAATCGTGCGTAATCGCGCAACCAATCCACCACCGGCCCGAGTATCGGCCTCGCATTTTCGCACAGCGGTGGATAGATGGCAAAATGGTGCAAAAGAATCAGCACCGAGGCAAAAGCCCGTAGCGCATCTAGAAACAGCATACGCTGACCAGATGGGTTATCTCCCGGCGCAACCGGATCATTGATGTGTGGAACCACTCCGATTAGTGATGCAGCGGTTCAGCGGATTGGCAAGCGGTCAATCGAGAAACGAATGGATGAATCAATGATGTGAGACTCATCAGAGCGTAGATAACATTTGATCAACATGGCTCGCCCTTTATGATTAATCTCGTAAAACTCGCTACTTACGTAAGAAAATCACCGCCTAACATGAAAAGCATCGCATGCATCGCCCTCGTTTGTCTTCATTCACTTTGTCTAGCAGAAGATAAAAATCCTGAAGGATACAAATTGATCTGGGCGGATGAATTTGAAAAGGCTGGCAGACCCAACCCTGCCAACTGGGTGTTCGAGCAAGGTTACCAGCGCAACAAAGAGCTCCAGTGGTATCAGGAGCAAAACGCATTCTGCGAAAACGGCAAACTCATTATCGAAGGCCGTAAGGAGCGCAAACCAAATCCAACCTTTGTTAAAGACAGTAAGGATTGGAAAACCAATCGAGAATATATCGAATACACCTCCGCCTGCATGACTACCAAGGATCTACATAGCTGGAAATACGGACGCTTTGAAATCAAAGCGAAGATCACATCCGGCGCTGGACTATGGCCAGCGATCTGGACTCTTGGGATCGAAGGCGAATGGCCTAACAATGGTGAGGTGGACATCCTCGAATGCTACCATGGAAAAATCCTAGCGAATGCCTGCTGGGGTACCGAAAAACCTTACAGTCCGAAATGGGCTGGTAGCAATAAGTCCATCGCTTCGTTCAACGACCCCAAATGGGAAGAGAAGTTCCACGTTTGGCACATGGATTGGGATGAGAAGGAAATGAAACTCTACGTGGACGATATTTTACTCAACACGATCGACTTAACTAAAACCCTCAACGCCAAGGGCACTCCAAAAAATCCCTTCCAACAACCGCATTACCTTCTAATCAACCTCGCCATCGGCGGCCAAGCCGCGGGCGAACCCAAAGGCACTCCTTTCCCAACTCGTTACGAAATAGACTACGTCCGAATCTATCAGAAAGCAAAATAGTAGCGATTTACAAAAACACCTTCCCAAGAATCGTTGGCCCCTTAAGGCTAAATGAACTTCGAGTATTGGTATTCGACTCGGTTATTGAATGCCGATGAGGGCATCGGCGCTCCTAAGGTCGAACCTGTGAAGCGCAAGCGTCAATACACTGGAGCCTCGGAGGAGTCATAAGTAGGCTCTGAGCGGTTAGAACCAGAAGGTTCCGCCACACCCACTCCCTCATCGCGTGCGATGTAGCCTGCAGCCACTCCTGCTGCGCCGACTGCTAGAGGCACGCAGGAGTTCAACGCTGTCACGATGGTGAAACCCACCAATAGGAATTTAAGAGATGGTATTCTCATAAACGCAAAACGGGGAGGTTTTGGGGATTGAGTTTTATTCTGTTTTGTGAACCGGATTGCTGACGCGATAACCTTCATCGTGAGCAATATAACCTGCGGCAGCGCCTGCGGCAAGCGGAAGACACGATGATGCGCCAAGAATAGTTAAAGCACAAAGGCCCATAAGGACAGCTCTGTTGAATTTAGGATATTTTTTCATAAGTAGAATAGGCTATCCGGATGTGTGGCCTAACGACAATGGGGATTTACCCTCCCATAGCTGCGGTGACGGCGTCGGTTAGCTCCTTGCTGTCGGGCTTGGTGCCGGATTCGAAGCGAGCCAGGGGCTTGCCGTCTTTGCCGATGAGGATTTTACCGAAATTCCATTTCACATCTCCAGGAAACGCTCCGTCTTTGCCAGTTAGGGCGGTATAAAGTGGATGCTGCTTATCCCCTTTAACGTCGATTTTATCCATGATCGGAAAGGTAACGTTATAGTTCGTGGAGCAAAACTTTTCGATTTCTTCGATAGTTCCAGGCTCCTGACCGCCAAAGTTATTACAAGGAAACGCAAGGATGACTAAACCCTTGTCCTTATTGTCTTCGTAAAGTTTTTGAAGACCGGTGTATTGCTTGGTGAAGCCGCATTTTGAAGCGACATTGACTAATAACACGACTTTTCCTGAATAGGCAGAAAGGCTGGTTTCTTTGCCATCTGCCGTTTTGAACGGGATTTTGGAGATGTCGGTTGCGAAAGCGGAGGCGGTTAATACGATACTGGGGAACAAAATTCGATGAAGCATGGCGTTAGATTACTTCGCTTTATTTTTTTCGCAAGTGTCCGAAATCAATCTTTGGCAATGCCATTGAATTTCTCGTCGATGTAACTCAGGACGAGCGCCTCAATGGATTCGTCTTTCAAGCGCTCAACAACTTCCACGGAAAAACCCCGCGCGATGAGTTGGCGGGCGCGCGTTGGATCGATTCCGCGTGCTTGGAGGTAGAAAATTTCCTCATCGGAAATTTGAGCGGACGTGGAACCATGCGAGCATTTGACTTGGTCCGCATTGATTTCGAGGCCGGGCATGGAGTTGGCTTCGCAGTCATCGGTCATCAAAAGATTGCGGCAAGTTTGATAGGCATCGGTGTGATGAGCCTTTTCATCCACGGAAATCAAACCGGAGAACACCGTTTTGGAATGTCCGTAGAGGGTGTTTTTGTAGAGCAGATCCGAGTAAGCGCCTTCCGAAACATGATGTTGGTAGGTGCGTTGATCGTATTCCTGTTCGCGGTCTGGAATCGACACGCTGAGCATATCGGAATGCGCGCCGGGACCTTCGAGACGTGAGAGCGATTCGTTGCGTGCCCATGCGGCGCCGGTGTTTAGGACAAAGCCTTTCGCCCGCGCATCGCGAGCGGTGGAAGTTGCGTTGATCGAAATGATACGGCTGACTTCGTTGAGATCTTGGATTGCGATGTAGTCGAGGCTGGAGTTTTGACCTGCAGAGAGGTCATTGAACGCAATCACCAGACCTGCGGTTTCCGTATCCACGGAATGGAAAATATCCACGACGCGAACTTGAGATGATTTTCCTGTCACCACCAGCGTGTGAGGGAAAATGGTTACTCCTCCAGAAATCCAGTGATGCACTTCGATCGCGCCTTCGAAGATTTGGTTTTCAGGCACGTGCACAAACAAGCCATTTCTAACAGATGCTTCATGCAGCGCGGCATACTTCGCGGAGCCAAGACGGGTCTCTTGCTTCATGAAATGTTGCTCAACGAGATCGGAATGTTTTTCTAACGCCTCGGCGAGAGGAAGGCATATGATGGAAGTAGCTAATGAACTTTCGGAGTGAATGAGTTCGTCATTGAGGAAAACGAATTTCGCAGTGGGGGTTGCGAGTCCAACCGAACGCGAGATCAGGTCTGCGGCGTCGGCAGTCAAAGCTTTACCGGAGAGGTTTTCGAAATTGAGCTGCTTGATGTTGGCGAAGCGCCATTGTTCATCTCCACGTTTTGGAGTGGGAGTGGATTCGTAACGTTTTTGAGCAGCTTGCTGGCGGGCTTGAAGCCATACGGGAAGAACAGAAGTCATAGAGATAAAAATGTATGGGGATTAACCGACCGAGCCTTCCATTTCGAGATCGATGAGGCGTTTCAATTCGACCGAGTATTCCATCGGGAACTCGCGGACGAGATCGTTAATGAAACCGTTGACGGCGAGCGACATCGCTTGGCCTTGATTGAGTCCGCGCTGTTGCATGTAGAACAGCATTTCCTCGGAAACTTGTGAAACCGAAGCTTCGTGCTGGGTCGCGTGGCGGTTGCCTTTCACGGTGATGGCCGGATAGGTGTCGGTGCGGGAATTGCTGTTGATCAACAACGCATCGCATTCCGTGTTATTTTTGCAGCCTTTGAGATGCTTTGGAATGTGGACTTGGCCGCGATAGGTCGAGCGCCCTTTACCGACCGAGATTGATTTTGAAACGACGTTCGATGTGGTGTTGTTCGCAGCGTGAATCATTTTCGCGCCGGTGTCCTGATGTTGGCCGGTATTGGCGAGAGCGATGGAAATGACTTCGCCGCGAGCGCGTTCGCCTTTCATGATCACACCGGGATATTTCATCGTGAGGCGTGAGCCGATGTTGCAATCGATCCAGCGAACTTCCGCGTCTTCCATCGCAAGGCCGCGCTTAGTGACGAGGTTAAAAACATTCGACGACCAGTTTTGAACCGTGATGTATTGGATTTTCGCGCCTTTGAGTGCGACCAATTCAACCACTGCGGAATGGAGAGTCGCGGTCTCGAATTTCGGAGCCGTGCAGCCTTCCATATACATCACTTCCGAGCCTTCGTCGGCGATGATGAGGGTTCTTTCAAATTGACCGAACGATTCTGAGTTGATGCGGAAATAAGCTTGGAGCGGTTGTTTGAGCTTCACGCCTTTCGGGATGTAAATGAACGAACCACCAGAAAACACCGCGCTGTTGAGAGCGGAAAATTTGTTGTCGCCCGTCGGGATGACTTTTCCAAACCAAGGGCGGAAAATTTCCTCGTGCTCTTTGAGTCCCTCGGCGGACGTAACGAAAATCACACCTTGTTTGGTGAGCTCCTCTTTCATGTTAGAGTAAGCTGCCTCAGAATCGTATTGCGCTTCCACGCCGGCGAGGAAGGCGCGCTCTTGCTGAGGAATTCCCAAGCGCTCAAAGGTTTCCAAAATTTCCGGAGGCACTTCATCCCATGTCCTTTTCGGTTTTTCACCATCCGAAAGGTAGTAACGGATTTTATCAAAATGAATGTTGTTCAAATCCTCGGTCGCCCAATTGGTCGGCATCGGTTTGCTTTCAAACACTGCGAGAGCCTTGTGACGGAATTCGCGAACCCAATCGGGATCTTGTTTCACATCACAAATGTAATCGACCGTCTTGGAGGAAAGCCCCCAACCCGCATCGAATTTGTTGCGCTCGGGAAAAGTGAAGTCGCCCTTGGTACGGTCGATATTGATCGCATCGTGCGTCTCCTCATCGAGGATTGCGGTGGCTGTTTCTTGGTATGACATGGGAAAATTTAAAAAGGTTTACTGAATTCAGGAATTCACGCGAGGGCAGGTTCTTTCAGGAAATCGTAGCCGTGTTCTTCCAGCTCCAATGCAAGTTCTGGACCGCCGGATTTCACGATACGGCCTTCCGACATGACGTGCACTTGATCTGGCTTAATATAATCTAACAGACGTTGATAGTGAGTGATAAGCAACATGCCGCGATCCGGTGAACGCATCGCATTGACGCCTTTGGCAACGATTTTCAATGCGTCGATATCGAGGCCGGAATCGGTTTCATCGAGGATGCAATATTTCGGTGAGAGCATCATCATCTGAAGGATCTCGTTACGCTTTTTCTCACCACCGGAGAAGCCTTCGTTCACGGCACGTCCAGTGAATTTGCGATCCATCTCAAGCAGATCCATTTTCTCGTAGAGCGATTTGTAATAAGCGACGGCATCGATTTCCTCGCCTTTTGGCAAACGGGCTTGGAGAGCCGCGCGGATGAAATTCGCGTTGGAGACTCCTGGGACTTCGTTGGGATATTGGAACGCGAGGAAAATACCGGCGCGTGAACGCTCATCGATGGACATTTCAGAGATATCCACGCCATCGAGCAGGATTTCTCCAGCGGTTGGGACGTAGGATTCATGACCGGCGATGACTTTGGAAAGCGTGGATTTCCCGGATCCGTTTGGTCCCATGATGGCATGGATTTCACCAGGAGGTATTTCAAGGCTGACGCCTTTGAGGATCTCAGTGCCGTTTTCGAGGGTTGCGTGGAGGTTGTTGATTTGGAGGCTCATGTGTTTGGAAAGTTCGAGTGCCGAGTGATCAGTGATCAGTTTGCTTATTTGAAAATTGAAAGTTGAAACTTGAAATTTAGGCGAGTTGGCCGCGGAGGGTGATTTCGATGTCTTTGATCACCGTGTTTGGCGGAAGGTCGAGGATGTCTGTGAGGTTGATGCCGGGCTTGAATTTCACGTCGTGAATCGTGCCGGTGGTCTCATCGTGAAAGTGGCCGTGTTCATCAAGGTTCGGGCAGTAGCGGGATGGCTCACGATCGAAGTTCACTTGGCGGATGATTTTATGCTGCACCAGCGCCTCAAGGCAGTTGTAGACCGTTGCTAGAGACACGTGTGGGAGCGCTTCTTTGATGCGCATGAAAACTTCGTTCGCCGTCGGGTGAGTGCGCTCTCCCATCAGGAATCGATACACTTCTTGGCGCTGCCGCGTCATGCGGAGGCCGTTGATCTCCTCCGGGATTTCCGTTTGTCGATGTTGT
>JANPMK010000114.1:0-28504 GCA_031422775.1 Akkermansiaceae bacterium
TAAGCAGCAAGTGCGAGCTCGTTAGAGTCTGCATTTATTTGTTTTGAACGGCTTTTTTAAGAGGCCAACCGATCAACCTCTACGTGCAGCCAGCGCTTCAAACATCCCGTCGAAACCAGAACGCCCCCATTCGCTTAGCGATAATCAGAGTAATCCAGAGTTGAGTTTATTCAACGGAAATTTTGCTGGGGAAAAAACATGGGCGATCAAGGTAGGGAAAAGAAAGAGGTTTAACCGCAGATGAACGGGATGAACGCAGATGGACTTCGTTGAGATTGAGACTGTAATCTTACTTCCACAGTCAAAGGGGGTGCATCATGCAGAATTCCAGTCCTATCTCCCCTTCTTATCTGCGTGCATCCTGTTCATCTGCGGTTCAATTTTACAATTTGTGCGTTTTCTCGCTAGTTTGGTCGCCCTGGGGAAGAAAACACTCCTCCACCTCAATCTCAATTTCGCGGCTGAAAGTCTCGATGGCGGTTTTGCCGACGGAGCGGGTGTCTAGGATGGAGTAACCTCCTACTACGATAGGGCCGATAATCGGTACCCAACGAGAGATCGATTTTCCGATGGCTTTCTGGGTCAGTTGGATGGTGACACGTTGAAGGATTTTTTGGATGACCCGCAGGCTGCCTTGTTTGAGGATGAGTCGTTCACCGACACGGATGAGAATGTCACGCGCCAGCATGGCGGCGCCATGTCGGAACAGGCAGTAGACCATCATTTCTTGGTTCAACTGAGCGGATTTCCCATAGCAGGCGGCGATGTCTGAAACCATTTGCTGTTGGATATCCCATACTTTTTTAAGATCCGGAATGATGGTGAGCAATCCCGCTGGCCCTGGTGCAAGTGCCAATGTTGCTGACACGGCTCCAGCTTTAATGCCTGCGACACGCACGATATCGCGCGCGCGGTCTTCGGGCGTGTTGCTGACCGTTTCCGTGGAGATGGGAACGCTGGAAATAAGTTTCTCTAACAGGCTAACCACCTTTTGCTGCGCAGGATGCGCCAGAGAATGGTTGATGTCAGGGTTGTCGGACATGGTCTGAAACTGATTTTACAGCACGGAGTAGGTTTCTACTCATGCAGTTCAACATTTTGATGCGGATAATGGAATCCAAATTCCGGCAATCTGCGAATCATCTTGAAATTGAATGGTTTCGAAACAGATATGGTAGCGCGATATGTCGCTATTCTCCTTTTTAAACCCAGCGAAGGATCATCTGATGGCAGGTGCCGTGAAGCTGTGGTTCAATCAAACCCAGAAACGTTACGGAAACATGACCACCATCCAGATCGATTCCACCGCCAAAACCATCCACATCGAACTTGAATTGAAAGGTGAAACATCACCGGTGCAAATGGATGTGAAGAGTTACGAGCTGTCCACCAACGCAGGTGAAACCTTTATCGAACTGGGCGAGATCCAAACCTCCCGCGAATGGATCAACCATCTGATCGAAGATTTTCTACCGCAGGAGAAAAAATGTTTCAAAGTCCCGAGTGCGGTCAAAGCGCTTTTATAACTGATCCCGTGAGGGATCAAAGATTGTAGCCCGGGGTTAGCGCAGCGACACCCCGGGATTCGCCCGCCCCAAGATGCCCGACCCTGGCAGGGTCGCAGAAGGGTTTGGCTACTTCGTGACTTCCGATTTATGCTCTGGTTCACCCTTAGGCGTTATCAGCTCAAAAACATACGGGTGGCGCTGGCGCGTTCGTATGCCTCACGATCTTTGGGTGCTACGCCTTTCAGCACCTCATTCCACCAACTGCTCGCGGATGGACTGTAATTCCTCGAGTTGTTTTTCTCCGAGTTCAGGATAGGTCATGTTGAGGCTCTTGAAGACGTCGACGATGACCTCGGAAATGATCAACCGAGCGTTTTTCTTGTCATCGGCTGGGACAATATGCCATGGCGCTATTTCTGTGCTAGTGGCAGTGATGCACTCTTCATAGGCATGCATATATAGATCCCATAGTTTTCTTTCCTCGATATCGGCCTTACTGAATTTCCAGTTTTTATCCGGTTCATCGATGCGGGCGAGAAAGCGGTCGCGTTGTTCGTCTTTGGAGAGATGGAGGAAAAATTTGATGATACGGGTGCCATTGCGGTGGAGGTGGCGCTCCATATCTTTGATGGATTGATAGCGATCCTTCCAGACTGTCGTTTCATCCATGAGGGCGGCGGGAATACCTTGTTTGGCGAGTAATTCCGGGTGAACCCGAACGATGAGAACTTCCTCGTAGTAGGAGCGGTTGAAAATTCCGATGCGACCGCGTTCCGGCAGTCGGCAATTTGTGCGCCACATAAAATCGTGATCTAACTCTTCGGAACTTGGCTGTTTAAAACTGAATACCTGGCAGCCCTGTGGATTGACTCCGGACATGACGTGGCGGATGGCTCCATCTTTGCCGGCGGAGTCCATCGCTTGAAAAATGATCAACACCGCATAGCCGTCAGACGCGTAGTGGAGACGTTGTAGCTCGTTGATTTCATCTACCTGTTTATCGAGTTTCTCGTGGTATTCTTTCTTGGACTTGTAGAGCGGATTCACTTTCGTTGGCCATTTTTTGAGTTCCACGATTTCATCTTCTTTCACACAGAATGTTTTGGTTTTAATTTTCATATCATTGGGGTCACATTCGGTTTGGAAGAGTGGAGTGGCGGTCATGGATTAGAAAAAGATCATAGGCGTTGATCTTTCTCTTTAACCGCGATTGCCGCTTGGAGCATTTGATCATGCTCGGCCTCGCTGACACCTTCTGCGAAGAGTTGCGCGCTTTCACTTTCGCCATCTTCATCCTCGTCTTCGCTTGGCGACTCTGGTGCCTGATGTCCGGTCGATCCTAGAACTGGATCCCAGCGATCGGCTTCAGGAATCGATTCTAGCAATGCCTGTTTGGCATCGATATCGTTTCCACCCGTCAGTTCACGTAGCGCCTGACCATAGTTCACGTTGGTCATGGGTCGGCCATCGATCAGGGCAAGTTCTTTGGCGCGATCCCACACCATTTCGCCACTGATTTCTCCGACGCCTTCCGAGTTTTCTTCTATGATTCCTTTGTTGAGTGGATTTTTGTTCATGAGATTAAATAGGGGATTGGGGTTATTTTTCTTCCTGCTCGTGTGCTTCAACGAACCAAAGATTCATATCTGCTCCGCGAGAAACTTGCGTCAATAAATCAGCCGTTCCAGCGTCACCGATCTCGGTGGAAAGCGCGATTCCCTCACGAATCATTTCGCTATAAAAGGCGACGGCATGGGCAAGTTCCGCCACATGCTTGTGACCACTGGAAATTTCCAAGGAATATTCCGGCATGCCAGAGGCCTTTGCCGCTGCGCGTATGGTTCCTTGTGCAATTCCGCCTAACTGAACAATGCGCTCAGCGATGAGATCTACATACACCCCAGTCTCCACATAGACTTTATCGAAAAGCTCATGGAGCGGAATGAAATGCGGACCCTTCACATTCCAATGAGCTTGCTTGGCCTGCATCATGAGATCGATGGAATCGGCTAGTCGCGCCTGCAGCAGCGCCACGATTTCGATGCGTGACTTTTTCGGAATGCTATTTCGCGTGTGAGTGAGCTTTATTTTCATGACCCATCTGATAAGTCACAGACTACAACTTATCTATGGGGTAAAGACCTCATAGTCATTTGTGCTTTGGGAAAGTTGGATGAAGTAGCGATTTGTTTAGATAGGTTTAATAAATTTGGGGGTTTAACCCTATAGCCTGAACTCCTCTTCTTGGAGCATATTTGCACCATGAATACGAATGAGTTGGAATCTGTGAGTGAATGGGATCAAGCGGCGCAAATCAGCGAAAATGAGATTCGAAGCAGTAGGCACAGTGGGGGCACTCTTTCCCCGCGGGCTGAGCGGATGATGCTCATGTCTCATGCTATGTTAGATCGGAAACGCACGATCGAACTGCGTGATTCTGACTGGTCGTTGTCGAATGATTTAAAATCTCGATACTATTGAAAGAGCGATCCATTCGATGTCACGAGATTCTTTTGCTCCTCAGGCGTAGAGCATTGAGGATCACGGAGACGGAGGAGAAACTCATCGCGGCGCCGGCGATCATGGGGCTGAGTAGGATTCCGAAAAACGGATAGAGCACACCGGCGGCAATCGGCACACCGACGGCGTTGTAGATGAATGCGAAGAATAGGTTTTGGCGAATGTTGCGCATAGTGGCGCGGCTGAGTTGGATGGTTTTGGCGATGGCGAGGAGGTCGCCTTTCACGAGCGTGATGGCGGCGCTGCCGATGGCGACGTCGGTGCCGGTGCCCATCGCAATACCTACATCCGCGCCAGCGAGGGCGGGGGCATCGTTGATTCCATCGCCTGCCATGGCGACGACTGCTCCTTTGGCTTTGAGAGACTGGATCAGGTTGATTTTATCCTGAGGCAAAACCTCGGCATGGACTTCATCGATCCCGAGTTCGCGCGCAACGGCTTGCGCGGTGGCTTGGTTGTCGCCGGTGCACATAATGACTTTCAACCCCATCTCGTGAAGGGTGCGGATCGCTTCGGCGCTGGATGCTTTGATGGGATCGGCGATGGCGAAAATACCCGCGAGCTCGGTGCCAACGCCGACCCAAATCACCGTCTTGGCATTTTCCCGCAACGTTTGGGCGCGATGTTCCAAATCGTTAGAAATGGAGATGCCGTGTTCGGAAAGGAAAGAGGATTTTCCAATTCTAACAACTTTACCATCGATGGTGCCGGTCACGCCGCCTGCGGTGGTTGATTCGAAATCGGTGACCGGAAAAAGTTCGATGTTAGATTCCTTCGCGGCATCGACCACGGCGCGGGCGAGCGGATGTTCGCTGGGCGACTCGACGGAAGCGGCCAGGCGGAGGAGCGCATCGCGATCATGACTGGGGGAGGGGATGATGTCGGTGACGCGCGGTTTTCCTGCGGTGAGCGTGCCGGTTTTATCGGTGACGAGATGAGTGACTTTTTCTGCGAGTTCGATGGCACCCGCGTTTTTCACGAGAATCCCCATCCCTGCCGCGCGGCCTACGCCGACCATGATCGACATCGGGGTGGCCAGTCCGAGCGCGCAAGGGCAGGCGATGATGAGGACGGCAACGGCATTCACGAGGGCAAACGCCATCGCAGGTTCTGGACCGAAAATCGCCCAGACGATGAACGTTGCCACGGCCGCCGCGACCACGATGGGCACGAACCAGCCCGCCACGGTATCGGCGACTTTTTGGATAGGCGCACGGCTGCGTTGCGCTTCCGCAACCATGTGGACGATTTGGGAAAGCAGCGTATCGCCACCGATTTTTTCTGCCTTCATCACGAAACTTCCGGTTTGATTGAGGGTCGCGCCGATCACGGGATCGCCATCTTTTTTCGCGACTGGCATGGGTTCGCCGGTGATCATCGATTCGTCGATGTTGCCGCCGCCTTCGGTGATCGTGCCGTCGATGGGAATTTTCTCGCCGGGACGGACGCGGAGCAGATCGCCTACCGCGATTTCATCGACCGGCACGTCTTCTTCTTTGCCGTCGCGGAGGCGGTGAGCGGTTTTCGCGGCGAGGCCGATGAGGGATTGGATCGCTTCACCGGTGCGGGCGCGGGCTTTCGCTTCTAACAACTGACCGAGCAGAACCAGCACCGTGATCACTGCGGCGGCCTCGAAGTAGAGGCCGACCTCGCCGTGTTCTTTAAAAGATTCTGGAAACGCGCCAGGAGCGAGAACCGCGACTGCGCTGTAGATGAACGCCGCGCCGACGCCGGTGGCGATGAGCGTGAACATGTTGAGATTCCAAGTTTTCAGGGAAACCCATGCTTTCGTAAAAAACATCCCGCCCGCCCATAAGACGACGGGGATGGTGAGGATGAACTCGATCCATTTGGTGATGTCTTTGCGAAAATGCAGACCGGGAAATAGGTGTGCCATCGCAAGGAAAAACACTGGCAACGTGAGTATGGTGGAAATCCAAAATTTTCTCGTGAGATCTCGGATGCCTTCGTCCTCTTCATCGCTTTCGGAGATGCCTTTCGGTTCCAGAGCCATCCCGCATTTCGGACAATCACCGGGATGATCCTGTTCGATCTCCGGGTGCATCGGGCAGGTGTAGATCGTTTTTGTGTTAGGCTTCCACATGGGATTCCGCTCCAGCGCCATGCCACATTTCGGGCAGTCACCGGGTTTGTCCGATTCCACACCGGGACACATCGGGCAGAAATATTTTGCGCCAGAGGAGGGTTTGACATCTGCCTCTGCGGAGTGGTCGTGGCCGCCGCAGCAGGATTTTTTTTCGTGAGAATGGTTCATGGCAAAATTGTTTTAGTTTTTGGGTGCGCAATCGCAATCGAGGCAGCCGTGGCTGGCGCAGATCGCGCAGGTTTTTTCTAACAGTTCTCGAAGCTGTCGCCGCGCGCGGTGAATCCTGACTTTGAGGTTGTTTGGTGTGATGCCGAGTTCTTTCGCTATTTCTGACTGCGACTCGCCACCGAGATCATGGCGGCGGATGAGATCCGCGTAGGCCGGTTCCATGGCTGGCAGCAAGCTGTGCAAACATTGGCAAGCGGCGGATTCCATTTCATCGGATCCGGCTTCGAAATCAGCGGCGTAGGTGGCCATCGCGCGCTCGCTCGCGGCTTTGCGGCGATGAAGATCGGTGAGGACATTTCTCAGAATGCGGTAAAACCACGCGAGCAGGTTTTCCCTATCCGCGAGATCTGGCTCAGCCTTGATGGCTTTGAGTAAACTTTCCTGCACAGCGTCAGCGGCGAGCTGTTCGTCGCCGAGCCTACGTCGGGCGAAAGCTTGAAACGTGCTGAGATGATTCAGCAAAAGCGTGGCGAGTTCTTCGGACTGGCCGGATGGAGAGTTGATTTCGATGTCTTTCATATACACCCTAGCCAACGGACGTGCAGTGAAAAGGTTACACTTCGATTTGGGAAAGTTTCATTTCAAACCTTGCCAGCCCCGTGCGAGCCATCAAATATCTGTGCAACCCCTTATTTAACCAAACACATATTCTCTCATGAAATTCGGAATCATCGGCGCCGGTATGATCGGCCACTTTCACGCAAAAGCGATTACTGCCATGACTGGCGGCGAACTCCAATCGGTTTTCGACCTCCGCGCGGAGGCTGCGGAAAAAATCGCAGCGGAATATGGCGGCAAGGCTTACTCGAACATCGACGACTTTCTCGCCGATCCTGAGCTTGAGATCGTCACCATCGGCACGCCATCCGGCGCACACTTGGATCCGGCGCTTGCTGCTTTGAATGCTGGCAAACATGTCATTTGCGAAAAGCCATTGGAGATCACCACTGAGCGCATTGATCAGCTGATGGCGGCTGCTGAGAAGAATGGCAAAACGCTTTCCGCGGTGTTGAATCGCCGTTTCCATCCTGGGATGGACGCGTTCAAAAAAGCGGCGGATGAAGGACGTTTTGGAAAACTCACTTCTGCATCGGCTTATGTGAAATGGTTCCGCGATCAGGCATATTACGATTCCGCTGGTTGGCGCGGGACATGGGCCTTGGATGGCGGTGGCGCGTTGATGAATCAATCCGTGCACACAGTCGATGCGCTGCTTTATCTCGCAGGTCCGGCAAAATCCGTGCAAGCGGTCACCGCTTGTCTCGCTCACGAGCGCATCGAAGTGGAAGACAGTATTGTCGCAACTGTGGAGTTTGAAAATGGTGCGCTCGGCGTTATCGAGTGCTCGACCTGCACTTGGTCGAAAGCCGGACATCCCGCTCGCGTCCAACTCGCCGGAACCGATGGATCGGTTTTCCTCGCTGACGAAGCTTTCGAAATCTGGGATTTCCGCGAAGAGAAACCCGAGGACACGCAGATCAAATCAACCTTGATGAAAGGCCAGGAAGCCGGGCTTGGTGCAAACGATCCGACCGCGATCAATTTCTATCAGCACCAGCGCAATTTTGAAGAAGTCGTGCAATCGATCCAGGAAGGTCGCCAGTGCAAAACGCATGCCGGAGAAGCCCGCAAAGCCGTGGCGCTGATTCGTGCGATCTATGAATCCGCGCAGAATGGCGGGAAGAAGGTTTCTGTGTGATTTGGTTGTTGGAGAAATTTTATAATGAAAAAGCCTCGCACGTGTTGCGGGGCTTTTTTGTTACAGGAGAGAGGAGAAGCGGGAGAAGAGGAGCTGGATTTGAAATTAAAATTCTGCCTCATCATCTCCAAAGCCTCCTCTCTCCTGTTAGAAAATAGCACGATACATCTTTGTATGGAGCCTATTTCCAAATCGGCAGACTCGATGCTGGATTGATGACTTTTGGAGGTTCGATGGCGAAGGGCGCTTCTTCGCCGACGCGATATGGTCCATAAGCGATGGGGACGACCGTGATTTTCAGAGCTTGTTCTTCATCAACGATGGTTTTGGAAATATAGATGATGGCGGCGCAGTTCGGGTTTTTATTTACCTCGAGGATGTCGCCTTTATTAAACTGATAGACGGCATCGTTGTTATCGGTGGGGAAAATGTATTCCATCACCACGGGGAATCCGACCGCTTGTGCGAAGTCGTCTTGTTTCACCATGGCTTGAGCACGGATCACGAAGCCAGGATAGAGGAAATCGCCTTTTTCCAACTTGGTCACATCGGCCACTTGATAGTCGCCTTCAGCATAGGTGAGTAGCAAGTTCTTATCGAAATTGCGCATGTAGTTGCGTAGCAAAAGTGAGTTGAGTCGTGCGCGCTTTTCATCGCTTAGTCCGGAATATTTTCCGTAGAGTTCCAGAGGATTAAGTGCATTTCCGTTAGGAACATCGAGGACGGT
This sequence comes from Akkermansiaceae bacterium, assembly GCA_031422775.1. Taxonomy (GTDB): domain Bacteria; phylum Verrucomicrobiota; class Verrucomicrobiia; order Verrucomicrobiales; family Akkermansiaceae; genus Luteolibacter. The sequence goes on from JANPMK010000114.1 coordinate 8,790, forward strand.
GTAGCGCTTGAGCTCGGGGAGACGACCCAGTTTTTTCAGGATGGCGTAGTTGCGTGGAATTTCCGGATTACCGAAAATATGGAGGCATAACACCCAGCTGATGACCGCGAACGATCCCGCTAAAATATTCGCGAGCATCCACCAGTAATAGGCGGGCGTGGGTGGCTCGAGTTCCTCGTTCTGAGGTTTGCGTTTCTGAGGCACGAAAATTACGCCGCGCCTCCCTCGCCACAAACTTCCCCGTCTTCCGCGCCGCTGCCTTCGGGTTCATCCTCCGGTTCGAATGATGTGCCGCATCCGCAAGAACGCCGCGCTTTGGGATTGTTGATTTTAAATCCGGCATCTGTTAGATCATCCGAGTAATCGATTTCACAACCCCGCAATTTATCGAAACTATCCGCCGCGATGATGACCCGCGCCTCGCCTTGCTCGACGATTTCGTCTCCTGCTTCCGGCTCGGCGACTTTCATTTCATACTGCCAGCCCGCGCAGCCGCCTTTGCTGACGCCAAGCCGCAACCCAGCCGTCGGCGAGGCTGATTTGCTTTTAAGCAAGGACACGAGCTCCGCGCTTGCTTTGTCAGTGATTTGGATCATGGCGAGAACTTAGCCGTTCGATACGAACTTGAAACTCCAAATTTCTGGGTTGTAATATTTCAACGCAAAGCCGCAAAGAACGCTAAGATTCGCAAAGCTCTGGTTGATGTTACTTGAGGAAAATGGCCCATTGCTGCGGGAAAATTTCATTAACATCTGAGGCCCAAAACTGAAATAGAATTCGCTTAGATGGCTTTGCGTCCCTTTGCGACCTTAGCGGCTTTGCGTTGGAAATCTGTATTTTAAAGCTGGAACAAATCCTCCGCAGGGGTTTTTCCCATGGACATCTGTGCTTCGCCGTTGTTCGCGAGGTGGACCAAGCAGTGATAGACCGATTCCGGATCGGCATCGACCTCGAAGGCGACCTGTTCTGCATTTTTCGCTTCGGAAACCAAGCGCCCGCGCACGCGACCGAGCAGATCGAGGAAAATGACTGCCGCCGCTTTTCCTGCTTCAACACCGGGTTGGTGATAAGCATTGATGTTGACCAAGGAGGCGTAGAATGAAACGGCGCGCTCAAACAAGGCGATCAGCATTCCAAGCGTGAACGGCGTGACTTCGAATATCGAAATCGTCAGCGAGTTGCGGCCGTTTTCGTAAAGCGCATTGCGGGTGCCGCGAAGGAAGCCTTGCAAGTAATCTTGGCTGGTGTTTCCGGGATCGACCTCGATGGATTTTCCCTGACGACCATGGCGAACTTCGATAAATGTCGCGAAGAAATTGTTCACGCCCTCGCGGAGTTGCTGCACGTAGGCGTGCTGATCGGTTGAGCCTTTGTTGCCGTAAACCGCGATGCCTTGGTTCACGGTGTTGCCGGCGAGATCTTTTTCTTTCCCCAAAGATTCCATGACGAGCTGCTGGAGGTATTTGGAAAATAGGACGAGCGAATCTTTGTAAGGCAATACGACCATGTCCTTTTCGCCGCGTCCTTTAGTCGCGCTGTGCCATGCGATCGCAAGCTGCATCGCGGCGTTTTTCGCGGCATCGCGCACGCGAGTTTTTTCATCCATCGCAGCGGCGCCAGCGAGCATCGCATCGATATCGAGGCCTTGTAGAGCTGCTGGCACGAGGCCGACGGTTGAGAGCACGGAAGTCCGTCCGCCGACCCAGTCTTCCATCGGGAAACGGGTGATGAAACCTTGTTCCGTCGCGTAACGATCCAGCTTCGAGCCCTCGCCAGTGACAGCGACTGCGTGTTTTCCGAAATCGATTCCGGCTTTATCGAACGCTGCTTTGGCTTCGAGCATGCCGTTGCGGGTTTCGGGAGTGCCGCCGGATTTTGAAATGACCAACACCAGTGTCTCAGAAAGTTTCAGAGTGGCGAGCGTTTCATCGATGCCTTGCGGATCGGTGTTGTCTAAAAATGCGAGAGGGAGTTTGGCTTTTTGACCGATCGCTTGAGAAACCAATTGTGGGCCCAGCGCGGAACCGCCGATGCCGATGAGAAGCACTTGTTTAAACACACCACCCGCCGCGGTGCGTACCTGGCCGGTGTGGACTTTCTCGGCGAATTTTTTCAGCGCCTTGATTGGCTCGGTAATTTGGGCTTTTATTTCAGCCGTTGGAGCGATCTCAGGTTTGCGCAGCCAGTAATGACCGACCATGCGACCTTCATCTGGATTCGCAATCGCGCCGCTTTCCAATGCCGCCATGTCGTCGAACGCTTTCACGATGTTGTCTTTCAGCGCGTCTTTCTCGCTCTGCTTCACATTCATCAAAGACAAATCCAAGGAGAACCTAAGGTCTTCGTATCTCACCAAACTTTCGTTGTATTCTTTCCAGCTCATATTATTCGTTCGTATTTGTAGGGGGTTAAAAATTCAAGATCGACTTCACGGGGTGCGACCCGAGTTTTTCGCGTCCATTGAGAAATGAAAGCTCGATTAAAAAAGAAATCGCGACGATTTCCGCGCCCAGTCCTGAAAGTAATTTCACTGCGGCGGCGGCAGTCCCGCCCGTCGCTAATAAATCATCGACTAGAAAAACCTTCTCGCCGGGTAGGACCGCGTCTTCGTGAATCTCCACCACCGCCTCGCCGTACTCCAACGCGTAGGAGGCTTCTTTGCATTTCCATGGCAGCTTGCCTTTCTTACGAACCGGCACAAACCCAACCCCTAACCGGTCCGCCACGGCTGCCGCGAAAATAAATCCCCGCGCATCGATCCCCACGATTTTATCCACTTTCACCCCACCCGCCGACGCACTCAGTAAATCAATCGACGCCCGAAACAACTCGGCATCGCCCAAGATCGGCGTGATGTCTTTGAACACGATTCCGTCTCTGGGAAACCCCTCGACATCCCGAATCGCATTTCTAAGTCGCTCAACCATTTCCAAGCCTCACCCGCACATCGCCCCGAATCAAGACCTGAGAACGCAACCCGAATGAAAATCCATCAAGCTGGGTATGAATCCAAGTAGAAGAGGGGACAAACCATAGATATTTCAAACAAATCCATTCATCAAAAATTCACACATGCATCATTGAAGCGGAGAATACCCTCGGATAGCATCGCGTATGGGTATCACCTCAGCGGTAACCATGACGACTCTATCACACAGCCATGAACGCTACTCTTCGCTCTATTCTCCCACTCGTCACTGGAACCTTTGTCGGTGCTCTGGGTGCCATTTTACTGCAGCGCAGCCTGCCGCCGAAAGAAGGCTCGCCTGAAGAACGGATCGCCATTCTGGAAAACGATCTTAAAAAAGCGCAAGTGGATCTACGAGCTTGGGAAGATATCAGTCCGCGCAAACGATTTGGTGCCACCACTCATGACAACGTGCGCAGTCTTGCTCAAGCGTTGAAAGAAGGCCGACCTGTCAGCCCCGATGATATTTTTAATTCCTTTAAACCCTTAATGCGGGATCTTTCGCCTCTTACCACACGCATGCGAGCGATCGAGATCAAGCGCTCTGCAGAAGCTCGTGCCGGCGAGTATGCGCGGAAATACGGCCTCACCGAGAATCAGCAAAAGCAACTGGTTGATAACCTCGTTTTCCAGAATACCGAGCAGATGAAACAACTGCAGGGCATGGTGGAAAGCGATCATGTGAGCATGCGCGAATACATGAAAGCCGAGCGCGAGATGGATCGCGAGCTCGGGCTTGATGAAACCATGGCATCCATGTTGCAGGGCGAAAAACGTGAGGCCTTTCTCGCCGAGCGATTGACTGAAAAGGCCGAGCGCGTGCAAAACGAAGCCGATGGCAAAGTCCAACGCATCGATAACATCGTCAAGCTCGATGACAAGCAACGCCATCAGATGTTTCTCAATATGGCGCAGACCTCGAGTGACTATGATCCGCAAATGCAATTCGAAGGCCTGCAAGAAGGAGTCAACCCGCTAGCTCAGGGAATGAGCAGCGAACAAGCGATGATGTCAGTCCTGCGTCCAGACCAAAAGCAAGCCTATGAGGAGCATCGTCAAAAACGTCTGCAAGAAGCCCAAGAAGAAGCGGCAGCCATCGGTCTAACCATTCCCAACGATTGGAACCCCGACGACGACATCGGATTCTAAACTTAAAATTTTACTACATGACCCCATCTCCACAAACACCCGCGATCGACATTCGCGATCTGCGGGTTGATTACGAGCACTTTACTGCCGTGCATGATCTTACGTTGAAAGTTCCTGCCGGTGAGGTGTTCGGCTTGGTGGGGCCGAACGGCGCAGGTAAGACCAGCACGTTTAAGGTGCTCGCCTCCTTGATGCAACCGACTTATGGTGAGGTTATCCTAAGTGGGGTCGATGTGTTAGAAGATAAAGAAGCCGCAAGACGTATTATCGGCTACATGCCCGATCTTGCTCCCGTGCCGCGCGATCTGAAGTGCGGTGAATTTCTGCGCTTTTATGCGCGGGCCCACGGTATCGGTAATGCTAAACAATGTGCCGAACGCGCGGACGAATGCCTAGAAGAAGTCTCGCTCACAGATCACAAAAAACATTGGTGTCACAAGCTCTCGCGCGGACAAACGCAGCGACTCGTGCTCGCAAAAACCATGCTTCATTCGCCGAAGGTTCTGATCCTTGATGAGCCCGCCAGCGGTCTCGATCCTCTCGCCCGACGCGAACTGCGCAGCACCTTGCGCAAGCTGGCATCCCAGGGCGCGACGATTTTTATCAGCTCGCACATTCTCACCGAACTCGCAGAAATGTGCACCTCGATTTGCGTTATGAGCCGTGGCAAACTGCTGGCATCTGGCACCGTGGATCAAGTGCGTGAGCAACTCGGCGATGACTCACGTAGCATTTCCGTGGTGACTTTACAGGAACTGATGCAGGTGCCCGATTGGATACGGAGTATCGATGGCGTGACCGATGCGCGGCTCGATAATGGTGCGCTTGTGCTCGACTTCCTCGGCGATGACGAAGCACAGGCACATTTGTTAGAAGAGATAATCCGCCGCGGGCTGCGCATGCGCAGCTTTACCGAGAAGCGAAGTTCGTATGAAGAAATTCTCATTGGCGTAGCAGAAAGGAGTCGCTTGTCATGAATCATCCGCCGATTTGCCGCGCGTGGGAACTGTGGAAAAATCCGATTTTCCTGCGCTATTGCCGCGCGCGACTCCGCCCCACTGGGTTATCAGTCGCTTGTCTTCTCACCGTAATGATCGCTGGATTTATGTTTCAGATGATCCGTACCGTGAGTGATAATCAGATCAATCTATCTGAGTCCGATGTAGAACGCACACCACTCATTCCCTTGCTGATATTGCAGAGCGTCATTTTATTTGTGCTAGGTACTGCACAGGCGTCAGGCGGCATGACCGCCGAGCGTGATGAAGGGGTGATCGACTATCAACGATTGCTGCCGATGACATCTGCTTCAAAAGTGTTAGGCTACCTCTTCGGACTGCCGATTCGTGAATATGTGATGTTTGCCTTCACCTTGCCATTCGTGATTTGGGGAATCTGGAAAGGCAATGTTCCCTCGCACACTTGGCTCTCACTCTATGGCGTGATGGCCAGTACGACGATTCTCTATCATCTCACAGGATTGCTTACTGGCACGATTATCAAAAACCGGCGCTGGGCCTTTCTTGCTTCCATCGGACTGATCTTCGCGCTCTACACGGTGATCCCACAAGCGGCAAAATTTGGCTTGGTGTTTTTCAAGTATCTCACCGTCACTCCGACAGTGGATGAATCTTTTCGTTTCCTCACCCCGAGCACGGTGGGTGATACATGGGAAACTGGGCGTCGATTGCTCTCACAGGCGAAATTTTTCAACTTGGATTTCTCTGAGGCCGTTTTCACCTATTTCTCGCAGTCCTGCTTGATCATCACCTTTTTTGTGATGCTATGCCGTCGCTGGAAAGATGCCGATGCTCATCTTTTAGGGAAAATCTGGGCAATCGGATTTTATGCTTGGGTGCAGATTCTTTTGTTAGGGAATGCGCTGCCTTTGATCGATTCCGGAAAACTTTTCCCCACCCAACAAATGTCGCGGTTTTCTTACCTCATGCAAGGTAAGGCATGGGAACCAGCAGCATGGGAACCGATGGCGATGATTCTCGTCTATGGCTTGCTCAGCCTGCTCTTGCTGTGGGTGCTCAGTAGTATTATCACGCCCACTTTCGGCACACAAATCAACGGTTGGCGGCGTGCGAACAAACTGGGCCGCACACGCTTACCTAGACTTGCTGATGAATCGAACTCCACGGGCTTTGTGTTGCTGATGGCGATCATCGGTGGCGCAGGATGGTTCGCCTTCACGCACATGATTGTCGAATCGCGATGGTTTCCGGGACACTTCGCTCCGCCGACTCTTGCAGGATATTTCATCCTTGCGATGGTCACTTGTGCATTGCTGCATCAGATTTTGTTAGAAGCAAAAGGCGGACGCGTGATGTTTCTCTCACTCATTTTTATACTCGTATTGCCTCTGATGGTGGCATCGATCCTCATAGGGGCATCTGACAGGACTCCCTCTGATCGTCTAGTACCTATCGCCGTGTGGATCGGTGGCATTTCTCCACTGAGCTTGCCCGCCCTGTGTGCGGCAAATCACCTCAGCATCGCACAGTTCCCCGTAAACCTCAGTCGCGCGATTCCTGGGGCCTACATATTCTGGCAAGCTGTCTATCTGATCACCGTCATTTCTCTGATCAAATCTCTCTGGCGAACGAGAAAAACCACCAAAAACCTCGTATAAATAGTCGCACCTGCCTGATGCTTACTGCCGGTAAGCCTATTTTGCAGTGACCATTCCAAGAGCCAGTCATCCCACCATGAACCCTAACATCTTCATCCTCATGGGCGTCGCCGCGGTTGGGAAAACCACTCTTGGCAAAGCCCTCGCCGAGGCCACGCAGGGTAGTTTCTATGATGGCGATGATTTCCATTCCACCAGCAATCGTGAGAAAATGGCCGCAGGTATCGCGCTCACCGATGCGGATCGGAGAGATTGGTTGGAAGCTATGGCTCGGCTTATCACAGCTCATGCGAATGGTCCTGCCCCCACATTCATCGCCTGCTCTGCATTGAAACAAAGCTATCGCGACATCCTCCACGCAGCGGATCCATCACTAGTATTCCTTTTTCTCACTGCTAACCCCGAAACCCTATACCAACGTCTCACAGCCCGCCACGAATCCGGCGAGCATTTCATGCCGCCATCTCTGCTCGATTCTCAGCTAGCGACCCTAGAACTACCCACCGATGCGCTGGAGCTCGATTCATCAAAATCCATTTCGGAATTGGTTTCTTTGGTTTGGAAAAATCACCTCTAGTCCATATATTCATTGAGACGATGCAAAAACGGTCTCAAAAAAGCTTGCCGATAACCCATATTCCTGTATGTTTAGCTTGTCATGAAAACAACCTTAGATTTGCCTGATGATCTTTTGATCGAAGCAAAGGCATTGGCTGCCCGCCGCAGAATCACTCTGAAAGATATGGTGACGCATGCATTACGGAGAGAGGTTATGCCTCAACTCGATATGCAGTCCGATCACGATGAGCGCTATGAAACCGGACCTTTCGGTATTCTTCGATTAAAGAAAAGAGGAAGCGTAGTGACTGAAGAAATCATCCGAGACTTATCCAATGAGGCTGATGAACAAGATTTCCAGAATGTGATGAAAGCCCGTAACAGTTCATGATTTCTCTACTTGATGTAAATATTTTAATCGCGCTTGCTGACGCGGAACACCCACATGCTTCAGCGGCAATGGATTACTTTGGAAATCATGCGGTTCGTGAGGGTTGGGCAACATGCCCTCTAACTGAAAATGCCTTTTTGCGCATTTTCGGAAATCCTAAATATCCCAACGGTCCCGGATCTCCGCAAGAAGCACGCCGCGTTTTAAAAAGCCTTATCGCCGCACCCGGACACCAGTTTTGGGAAGACGATATCAGTTTGAACAACGACAAACTCGTTCAAATCCTGCCTGGAGCTCCCCATTTAACTGATTGCTATTTACTCGCCCTCGCCACCAGTAAAGGCGGTCGTCTGGCGACATTTGACCGCAGTATCGATTCATCTCTCATCAAGGGAGCCAAAAAATCACTCCACGTAATCGACTCTTCCTCTTGAATATTGAAATTTGAACTTTCCGATCTAACCTCGTCTCCGAATGGATCAAATCGTCATCCGTGGTGCGCGTCAGCATCATTTGAAAAATCTCACGGTATCGATTCCGAAAGGGAAACTCACGGTTATCACCGGACCTTCGGGATCGGGTAAATCGTCGTTGGCGTTTGATACGCTCTACGCCGAGGGACAGCGCCGTTACGTAGAATCGCTTTCCGTTTATGCGCGCCAGTTTCTCGCACAGTTAGAAAAGCCAGAGGTTGATTCTATCGAAGGCCTCAATCCTGCCATCGCGATTGAGCAACGCGTCGGCGGGCTCTCGCCCAGATCGACCGTGGCCTCAGCGACAGAAATCTATGATTACCTCCGCATCATCTGGGCAGCGATTGGTGTGCCGCACGATGCGATAACGGGCGAAGCGATGACGCGCATGGGCCCCGAGGAAATCATTTCCGAGCTCACCGCACAGCCAGAAGGCACGAAGCTCATTCTCCTCGCCGCCGTGCCTGTAGCTGAAACAGAAGAGCCTGAGCGCTTACTCGGTGATCTCCAACGCCAAGGCTTTATCCGCATCCGCTTGAACGGAGAGATACAAGAAATCAGCGAGGTGAAATTTGAGACTCCCGGCCCACACCAAATCGAAATCGTCATTGATCGTTTAGTGATCCGCGATGGGATCGCTTCACGGCTCGCCGATTCGATTGAACTCGCCCTGCGCCTCTGCGGAGCGGAGGCAAGAGTCTTGCTGATGGCTCCCGGCGAAACCGATTATCGCGAACTCACGTTCCAAACCTCCTATCGCAATCCCCGCACCGGAGAAATTTTCGGAGATCTCTCGCCGCGCCACTTTTCCTTCAACACCCTCGAAGGCGCATGCACAGAATGCGAAGGCATCGGCTGCAAAACCTGCGGCCACTTACGCCTCAAAAAGGAACTCCAATTCGTCAAAGTCTCCCTTCCTTCCACTGATCACTGCTCACTCGGCACTCGGCACTCTCTTGGCATCATGGAATTCTGCCAACTCGGTATCGACGAAGCGAAGACTTGGATCTCCTCCCTAAAATCCAACCCCGCACCCATCCACGAACTCGCGAGAGAAGTCGAAAAGCGCCTGACGTTTCTCGAAGAAGTCGGTCTCGACTACCTCACGCTGGATCGCTCTTCCGGCACGCTTTCCGGAGGAGAAGTCCAGCGCATCAAACTCGCCACCCAACTAGGTGCAGGACTATCTGGAGTCATCTACGTCCTCGACGAACCCTCCATCGGCCTGCATGCGTCTGATACGCAAAAACTCATCTCCGCCATCATCCGTCTTCGTGACATAGGAAATACGGTAGTCGTAGTAGAACACGATGAAGAAATCATCCGCGCCGCAGATCACCTCATCGATATGGGACCCGGCGCCGGCCCACAAGGAGGAGAAATCTTAGCAGAAGGTCCGCCCGCTTCGATTCAATCCCCCACCGGAAAATGGCTACGCGGCGAGATTCCTCGCTTCTCAAATCAAAAATCAAAAATCGTCAATCATCAATCGTCAATCAAGATAGTCGGAGCAAGAGAACATAACCTAAAAAATCTAACAGTAGAAATCCCACTCTACCAAGTCGTCGTTCTATCCGGTCCTTCCGGATCAGGAAAATCCACACTCGCCAACGACATCCTAGCGAAAGCTCTCGCAAAACATTTTCACAACTCCAAAGAAGAACCCGGCGCTCATGATTCAATTAGCGGATTTGAATCCATCGAAAAATTCATACTCGTGGATCAATCATCCATTGGTCGATCCCCACGATCCAATCCCGCCACATTCATGGGCGCGTTTGATTTGATACGCGATCTCTTTGCTAAACTCCCGCTCGCCAAACAACGCGGCTACGGCAAAGGCCGATTCTCATTCAACGCAAAAGGCGGTCGCTGCGAGCGCTGTCAGGGAAATGGCAAACTCAAAATCGAAATGCATTTCCTGCCCGATGCATGGACTGAGTGTCCGGCCTGCCTCGGCAAACGTTTCAACCGCGAAACTCTGGAAATCACCTACAAAGGGAAGTCCATCGCGGATGTGCTCGAGCTCTCTGTCGCCGATGCGAAAGCCCATTTCCGCCCCATCCCGAAACTCTACCGCATCCTTCACACCATGGACGAGCTTGGGCTCGGTTACCTCGCGCTCGGACAAGCTGGAAACACTCTCTCTGGAGGTGAAGCTCAACGATTGAAACTCGCCGTCGAACTTTCCAAGCCTTCTTCTCCCCACACTCTATACCTCTTCGATGAACCAACCACCGGCCTCCACTTTGGCGATGTGGAAAAACTTCTAACTGCCATTTTCAAACTGCGCGACGCCGGGCACTCCATTCTCATCATCGAACATCACCCCGATGTCATCGCCACTGCCGACCACCTCATCCAGCTCGGCCCCGGCGGCGGAAAGAATGGCGGGAGATTGGTTTGACGTGTTGATGGATATTTTCCGCCAACACCTATCCACTTTCAGAAACCTATTTCTTAGGCCATGGCATGCTCTTGCCGGTTTCCAAAACTGTTTTTAAGGACGAAGCAATAACTGGCCAGCCACCACTGATGTCTGCAAAAGTCTGATTCTCCGCTTCAAATCCTGTATGAGAAATTGTTAGCGAGCACATGGCATCACCGATCGCTTTAATCTCGTATGCCACGCGTGTCTCGGGATCTTCTGAGCCAGCAAACTTAAAGGTATGAACCAAAGTTTTCGAAGCTTCGAACTCTGTAATCGTGCCGATGATCATCTCCTTATCGACACCATAGCTAATCTTCCCGCCTTTCTTTAGCTCCAAAGTATGCAACGGAGCCATGTAGTATTGATCGACCATCTTCTTCTCGGTCAACGCGCTCCAGACATCCGCAGCAGGCTTTGCGATCAAGATCGTGTAGTGAAATTCCGGCTTCATGGGTTGTGCCGACAATAACGCCGCGCTAGCAAGGAAGGCAATGATTATGGATTTCATATTGTTTTTCTAACTCCACCTTATTTCAGGATCACGGAATAAACTACACACCTTTTCTAAAAATTTCTTATCCACCTTATCAAACGCAGCTGGTGAATCCGAGTCCACATCGAAGACCGCGCGAAGTTGCCCCTTTGCATCGAATACCGGCACCACGATCTCGGATTGGGTCGTTCCTGAACACGCAATGTGATCAGCCTCCGCGTTGACGTCAGCGATGTTGAGAGTTTTTCCAGTCCGCGCGCACCTGCCGCAGATCCCTCTGTGAAACGGAATCACCAAACATCCGTGCCCGCCTTGGTAAGGCCCGACTTTCAATAATTCGGGCTCAACCACTCGATAAAACCCCGTCCAGTTAAAATAAGGAAACCCATGATGCAGCTCACAGGCCACAGTCGCCATCAACGCCACCTCATCCGTTTCACCGGCAACCAGTGCTAGGATACGCTGATAAACATCAGCACAGACCTTTTCTTTATCGAAAGAGCAATTCATCTTCATGTGTTTATATCCTCTCCAATTTAATCGGATAGGTATTTCCTGAAAGAAACTGAGCGACGTATAGCGAGCCATCTTTTCCAATCGTTAGATCATGCGGGTGAAGGAAAGTATCCGAGGTGGATTTCATTTTTCGGAGTTTTCCGGTATCGTCATACTCTGGCTGACTGCCTCCAATGTTGGAGATGGCTTTGAATTCAGAGTCTAGCACGGAGACGAAACCACGACTCTCGCGATCGGCTGGCCAATTATCAGCTAGATGAGCAATGAAGTAGTGACCTTTATTCTTTTCGATCTGACGCGGATTGCCGCCGGGCAGTGGAATGCTGGCGAGCTGTTTTCCGTTAAGATCGAGGCGTAGGAGATTCTGCTGATCACTCATGGCGATGAGTAGACTGAACTCCCCTGCCTCAGTTGTTTCTAACATTCCACCATGAGGCCCCCAATGAGGGATGCCACCTTCCTTGCCACCAAAGATTCCTGCATATTTTCCTTTGTCATCATAATGTGAAATGAAGTCGAGGCCGTAACCATCGAGCACGTAAAATCCACCCTCCGGATGATGAAGGGTCCATGCCGGCTTGTATTGTGTGGCCTTAGTATATTTTCCAGAAACTTCAGGAAATCCCCATTCATCCAGTATTTCGCCTGTGGTGGTGGCTTTGAAAACCTTGTGAAGTTCAAGGTCTGTAAAATAGAGAACTTCTTTTTTTCCCTCCTTCACCAAAGAGAGCCCATGAGCCCCCGGATAATCTGTTCCCCACTTGTGAAGCAACTTACCCGATGAATCATATACGATGAAATTGTTAGAAACTTCGTCGGTGAGTAGGATGATATTTCCTTCCGCATCGCAGACAATGCCATGACAATTCTTCACTGGAGTCTTCTCACCAAGCACACCCCAACCAGGAACGACTCGATAGCGAAAGTCCCCTTGTCCTAAAACAGCATTTCCACCCTCAGCTGCACGGGAAGTGACGACAGATGAAAGTGTCGCCCCTCCGAGCGCGAGAAATTTTCTACGTGAGAACGTCATGAGTAGGATTGAAGATTCTTAGTTGGGATGAGCCGCTCTGATCAAGCTAAGATCTTCTTCACCACATTTCCATGAACATCAGTGAGACGGAAGTCGCGACCTTGAGCACGATAGGTCAGTTGAGTATGATCGAAACCGAGTAAGTGAAGAATCGTCGCATTCAGATCGTGGACGTGTACTTTGTCTTCCACGGCGTTGAAGCCGAGTTCATCGGTTTTTCCGATTTCATACCCACCTTTCACGCCGCCGCCAGCCATCCACATCGTGAAGGCGTTCGGATGGTGATCGCGACCGTCGTTGCCGCCTTGTACCATAGGCGTGCGGCCAAACTCGCCACCCCATACGATCAAAGTATCATCTAACAAACCTCGTTGTTTAAGATCTTGAATCAACGCTGCACAGGCTTGATCGACGTCTTTGCAGTTCTTTTTCAAATCGCCGACAAGATTGAAATGCTGATCCCATGACTCATGGAAAAGCTCCACGAATCGGACGCCGCGCTCGATGAGCCGACGCGCGAGCAGGCAGTTGTTCGCGAACGAACTTTTCCCCGGCTCAGCTCCATACATTTTTTGCACCGACTCTGGCTCCAAGGAAATATCTGTCACTTCCGGTGCGACGTCTTGCATGCGGAATGCCATCTCAAACGCAGCGACTCGCGAAGCAATTTCGGGATCACCTACTGATTCGAATCGTTTGTGGTTGAGCATATTGATCGCATCGATCGTCTGACGTTGTTGCTGGCGTGTGATGCCTTTGGGATTGGAAAGATAAAGCACTGGCTCACCGGTGGAGTTGAAGCTCACACCATCGTGCACGCTCGGTAAGAAGCCGGAGGACCAATTGCTATTTCCTCCAGACGGGCCTTTTTTTCCCGAAGAAAGAACCACGAAACCGGGTAAGTTTTGGTTTTCCGAACCCAAGCCATAGGAAACCCATGAACCCAGAGAAGGTCGACCGAACTGCTGTGAGCCGGTGGACATGAGAATCTGCGCCGGAGCATGGTTGAACGCATCCGTGTGCATGGAACGGATCAATGAAATATCATCCGCACAGGAACCGATGTGTGGGAGTAAATCCGCCATTTCCATTCCGCACTTGCCGTAATTTTTGAACGGAAACTTCGAACCCAATAATTTGTTCTCAGGACGAATGAATGCCGATTGATAGCCTTTCAATAATTCAGGCGGTGGATTACTGCCATCCATTTTCCGCAGCACGGGTTTGTTATCGAAAAGATCGATGTGACTCGGTGCGCCGCCCATGAATAAGAAAATCACGTTCTTAGCCTTAGCTGGAAAATGCGGAGCTTTGGGCAATTGTGGGTTTTCCAGAACTTGTGCTGCAGATGCAGTGCCCTTTCCGAGCATGCTTGTGAGAGCGATTGAACCCAAGCTAAGGCCACAATCTTTCAGGAACCAACGACGCGAGAAAGAACGTTGGGTGTCAGCAAGAGTTGAAAATGGTAATTGCATGGGAATAAGAGGATCTTTTTCTCTAAGTTTGAGATTTGAAATTTGGAGTTTGGAATTTAATTCTTGGTGATGGTTTCATCAAGGTTCAACAGCACACGCGATACCGCAGTCGCGGCGGCGAGTTGGTCGATGGGATGCGCGGAAAGATCGATAGTGACCGGCTTGTAATTTTCTAACAAAATCTTCATCTGTTCGGGATCAGTCGCCAGAGTGGACTCGTAATGAGATTTCAGCGCAGCGATCTCATCCGCATCCGGAACGCGTGCGGTGCAGCGCTGGAACGCTCGTGAAATCTTTTCTTCCAAGCTGCCAGTATCCGTCAGCATCCGATGCGCGAGCCCGAGCGCAGCCTCGACTGAAACCTGTTCGTTGAGCGTCACCAAAGCTTGCAACGGCGTGGTGGAAAGCGTGCGACGCACACAGGAAACCGAGCCATTCGGCGCATCGAAAGTGGTCAGCATCGGATACGGCACCGAGCGGAAACGGAAGGTGTAAAGCGCGCGGCGGTAGCGCTGGGAATCTTTTTCCACAATCCAGGTTTTCGGTCCGTATGAAACGGGTCTTTGGAAAAGGTAATCTGGTGCAGGCGGGTAAACACTGCGTCCGCCCAGCGAAGCATCTAACAAACCCGACGTCGCGAGCTGGATATCGCGCACCGTTTCCGCAGGCGCACGGAATCTTGAACCTCGAGCCAGAAGGCGGTTTTTCGGATCGAGATCGCGCAGTTTCTCAGTCGCCAGTGACTCTTGTTGATAAGTTGCGCTGTTGGTAATGAGACGATGCAGGTGTTTCATATCCCATCCGCTTTCTACGAACTCACAAGCGAGCCAGTCCAGCAATTCCGGATGCGACGGACGCGCCGCCTGATGCCCGAAATCTTCGGAAGTTTCTAACAAGCCTGTTCCGAAATAGGCTTGCCAGACACGGTTCACAAACACGCGTGAAGCAACGGGAGATATAGGATCGACCAACCATTTCGCAAACGTCAGGCGGGATTCAGGATCGCCGGGCGGGAGCGGATGCAGGAAAGCAGGAACGTGAGGTTTCACCACGTGTTTGGGATGGGTTTGTTCACCGCGTTCGAACAAACGCGTCTCGCGCGGTGTTTTAGATTCAGCCGCCACCAAGGCCCATGTCGCCAGTGGGACTTTTGCGTATAGCGCATCGATCTCTTTGGTCTGCGCGGAAAACTCTGCTTGGTTTTCGCGCCAATGTGCAAACAAGCGGGCTTCTTGTTCGGAACTGCGCTTGTCAGCAGGGGTTTCCAACGCCGCCAAAACCAGTGGCGGCAGCTGATCTAGTGCGTTCGGTAAAGTAGAAGAAACAGATAAGCGAACGCGACCCAAGTTATAGGTCATGTTGTCATCGGAATTGAAACCACCATGATTTAGCGAAAGCGTGTAATTGAAATAGGTTTTCCCCTCTCCCTCCAAAGGTTGCTCCAATTCAAAAGTCAGCACTGCGGGATCGTTATTGCGTGCCGGATCTCTCTCATGTGTCCATGCCGTTTTGTTATCACCATCCAGAGCGAAAGCCACTGGCCCCGTGCGCCTGTCATCTGGTTTTCCTTCCTCACTATTAGGAAAACGTTTTGGATCCAGTGGAACTACTGAAGGATTCACACTTGCCACTGGGTTTTTAAATTTCAGCTTCTCGGTTTTCGCCGCGTCTTTGCCTCCTTTTAAATTGAACTCAGTCAGTGCACCCGTTCCGCGAGTGGATCGACCCGGCCCGTTCATCGGTAAGTAGGGATCGTTCATCACTTCGAGACGGGCAGAACGGATCACAGTCAAATCAGCTGAGCTGGTAAACGACTCACCGCCACGAGTGTTGGCGTAGCCCATGTTAATGACGGACTTATCTGCTAGCGGCCAAAATTTCTGTCCTGAATCACCAAGCTGATAAAGCTCAAGCGCTTCCCATTCGGTGCGCGGCAGAGCTAGCATTTCACGCTGCCATGCTTGAAATTTCTCTTCGGTAACCGGTGATGATTTCCGCACCGTTTTATCAATTTCTGATATCTCACCTAACAACTGATCCACCGCTTTTTTCTCACTCGGCGTGTAGGCCGCGATCGATGTTTCGCTGATGTTGTTCAAATACGCGAACATCCCGTAATACTCATCGTGGGTGAGCGGATCGTATTTGTGGGTGTGGCACTGCGCGCATTGCGCGGTCAGGCCGAGCGTCGATTTTCCGATCGCATCGATCCGATCAAAAATCCCCTCAACGCGGAACTGCTCAGGCTTTGCTCCACCTTCTTCGTTGACCATGGAGTTGCGTAAAAATCCGGTGGCGATTCGGTCGTCTTGGGTGGCATTTGGTAAAAGATCGCCAGCGATTTGTTTCACCACAAAATCATTGTAGGGCATGTTTTGATTGATCGAGGAAACCACCCAGTCGCGATAGAAATGATGGTAGCGCGGCAGATCTTTTTCATAGCCCGCGGAGTCCGAGTAACGCGCAGCATCTAACCACTCACGTCCCCAGCGTTCGCCGTAATGCGGGCTAGCGAGTAAGCGCTCGATTTCCTTTTCCACATCACCCTCCGCCTTTAGCTCTTCCAGTGTTGGCGGTAGACCAACCAAGTCCAACGATAAACGCCTCAGCAAAGTTGCGGGTGGTGCGACGGGAGCAGGAGATAGTTTCTCACTTTCCAAGCGAGCCATCACAAAGGCATCAATCGGATTTTTCACCCATGCTTTGTTTGTCACGTCCGGTATCGGCGGACGCTCGGGTGTTTCAAATGCCCAATGCGTGCCCCATTTCGCGCCTTGGCTGATCCAGTCACGAATCAGCTGCACTTTTTCAGGCGGTAGCCGCTTCTTTTTTTCAGGCGGTGGCATCACTTCCTTGGGATCCGTATGCATGATGCGCTCCATGATCAACGACGCTTTCGCGTTGCCCGCAACAATCGCCTTACCGCTATCGCCGCCTTTAAAGGCAAGCTCCTGGACATCCAAACGCAGGCCGCCTTCGATTTTCGACTCATCCGGACCATGACAGGCGTAACAGTTTTCGGATAGAATCGGCTGGATCTGCGTGGTGAAATCGATTTCCCCAGCCAATGCGGCGGATTGGATGACGATGAGGAAATGTATGTAAAGCCAGCGCATGATTCGAGGAGTATACTACACGGGGCATGGAAAACTTTCCATGCCACAATCGTCATTTTATGGTAGAATCCGCGCATGCAGCATCCCGCCAACCCGCCCATGAATGAGTCGATCCTCGGCCTTTTCGATCATCTACCCATGGTGATATTCTACGTAAAAGACGCGCAGGGCGCGTTTATCCGCTGCAATCCTCGCTTCGAGGAGTTTCACGGGCTCGGCAAAGGCGCGGCGATCGGGCTGGATGATTTTTCACTGCATCATCCAGCTATCGCGAGCCGATACCGCACGGAGGATCGTAAAATCATGGAAACGGGAAATCCCGCCACCAACCGCATTTGGATGGTTCCCAGCGCAAAAGGCCTGCTGCGGTGGTGGGTTTCTAACAAGTTTCCGACCTATGAAGGGGCTGGAAAAATTTCCGGAATCGCGGGGGTGATGTATGAAATTTCTGATGCCAAAGGAATGACGGAGCCCTTCGCGAGGATCGAGCCGGCTTTGAAACTCATCCACTCGGAGTTGCATTCCTCGCTCACCACCGCGCAACTGGCAGCTGCGTGTCACTACTCGGAAAGCCAGTTCAACCGAATTTTCCGCGACCTCACCGGTCAATCCCCACGTCAATATTTGCTCCACCACAAAATCGAAATCGCCAAAGACCTGCTTTCGCGCACGGACCTGCCGCTTTCAGAAGTTGCCTATCAATCGGGCTTTTACGATGCCAGCGATTTCGGAAAGCGCTTCCGTGAAATCGAAGCCGTCACACCAAGGCAATACCGCGTTCAGCTTCAAAAGCTGATTTTGGAAACTCCTCATTAGTTGGTTGGTAGGGCGCTCTCGCCGCAGAGCGCCGCGCGATGCAGAGAGTTTATGATTGTTTCAAATCCGGATTTTTTTACTTCGCTTCGCGCGGTGCCCTCGGCGATGGCACCCCACCAAATATGCTGCGCCCTACCTGTCGATCTCACAATGTTTGGGGTTGAGCGATGCCAAGTACTGGTCAAGCTTCCGGGCGTGGAAACTCAGGTATACGTTTTGCGCAGGGCGCATTGGCTGGATGGCGCGGAAGCGATGGATGTCGCCAAGCGCTTGGAGTGGCTGGGTGGCTTGGTGTTTTTTGATACCGTGGGAAATATCCCGAGCGGTTGGGGTAGGGCTTGTTCGGTCATCGCGGCGCAACCGACCAAAATTTTCACGGGAGATATTTTTCAAGAGGCCGATGTCGAAATGCTGCGCGAAAGTTTGCGCAGAAATGCGGGCGCGGCCAGCGATCATGGATTTCCGCAAGGTGGCTTGTGCGGTTGGGTGACCTACGAAGGTGTATTTGTTTTCGGCGAATATCGCGAAATGCTCATCCGTGATGAGCAGAGCGGCGATTGGTGGGAGATTGGCGGGCTATCCACAAAAATCAGCGACCCGTTACAGAGCTCAGCTTTTCCAAAAAGTTTCATTCCACAAACCCATCAAGATAATTTTGTTAGATCCGTGGAGCGAGCGAAGGAATGGATTGCAGCGGGCGATATCTATCAGGTGAATCTCGCGCAGGCATTTGAGGCGGAGATATGTGGGGAAGGATCGTTGCTGGCGCTTTATGAAACCCTGCGTGAAGCAACGCCTGCGCCGATGGCGGCGTGGATGGCGTTGGGCGGGAGAGAAATTTTGAGCACTTCGCCGGAGTTGTTTTTGAAAATTTCAGGAAGAGGAATTGAGACGCGACCAATCAAAGGAACGCGTCCGCGGTTCAGGAATGCCGATGAGGACAGGCGCTCGGCGGTGGAGTTGCAGACATCGCCGAAAGAGATTTCTGAGTTGGTGATGATCACGGATCTACTGCGAAACGATTTGGGGCAAGTGTGCGAATTCGGGAGCGTTGAGGTGAGCCGGATGTTAGAGTTAGAAAGTCTCGCACAAGTGCATCATTTGGTTTCCACCGTGCGAGGAATCCTACGCCCCGAGCAAGACGCGTTGAGCGCGCTCGCCGCTTGTTTTCCCGGTGGTAGTATTACAGGAGCACCAAAAAAACGCGCGATGGAAATCATTCAAGAACTTGAGCAACGGCCACGCGGTGTTTATTGCGGAGCGATCGGTTGGCTGGGATTTAATGGCGAAAGCGAATTCAACATCGCGATCCGAACCCTCGTCCGCGACGGAGAAAAACTCAGCTACCAAGTTGGGGCAGGCATTGTTGCCGATTCGATTCCGGAGGATGAGTATCTGGAAACCCTGCATAAAGCGGAGGGAATTAAGCTCGGTGTGGAGAGGTTTCAGAGTTTGAGATAGGCGCGGGCATTTTAAAACAAGGAGAGAGGAGACTAAGGAGGTGAGGAAATGGGATTCATAAACATTACCCATTCATCCTCCTCTTCTCCCGCTTCTCCCGCTTCTCCCGCTTCTCCCGCTTCTCCCGCTTCTCCCGCTACTCCCGCGACACCCGCTAAGCCCGCTAAGCACGCTACTCCCGCTTATCCCGCTTCTCC
>JANPMK010000115.1:0-7813 GCA_031422775.1 Akkermansiaceae bacterium
GTGGCAAGCCTTCCGTTGAGTCGGGTGAAATCCGCTGATGTCGAGAGCCATCAAGCCATAAGTAAGGCCCAAAAAAGGAATCCCACCTACCAGATCGTTCTGAAAACCGACGACGGCAACATTCCTTTTTCCAATGCCTGGGCTAGGGAAATTCGTGCCCACAGGCAAAACGCCACCAAAATCAACAACTACCTCTCATCGTCCAAGGAAAGCCTTGTGGTTGTCCAATTCGCTAAAACCGTCAAATACGTCGGCTATCTGTTCCTGGTGGTCGGCTGCTTTGCTCTCCTCCGTGGATTCTTGGGAGTCTTGAATATTTTCAGGCTCTTTATCCCGGGCTGACGGGGTGGATCATCCAGCTTAATTACGAAGTTGAAATCAAATGAAGACTTCTCTTATTTCGCAGCCAGCTCCTTGATCCGCAGATTTTTCCAGCGCACGTTGGTTGCGGCACCGGAGTGAACTTGCATTCCTAAAAATCCTTCGGGAGTAAACTCTTTGCCGTCATCCACAAAATCGACGCGCTTTTCGCCGTTGAGGAAAATCTGGATGTGGTTGCCTTCGCAGAGGATGCGCACTTCATTCCAATCTTCCCATTTGAAAACGGTCTTACCTTGTTCGGTGAACGCTGCGCATTGTTCCTTGTTCGCTTTGTTAGGAAACAACCAACCACGGCGTGCTTCATCATAAAGCCCTGCGGTCCATGCGCGCTCTTTGCCGTTGTCGTGTTCGCACTGATAGCCATTTACGCGACCATCGCCATCTTTTTGCAGACCACGGAACATCATGCCGGAGTTGCCTTTTAAAGTGTCGAACTTCATCTCGAAGCGGAAATCGAAGTCTTTGTAAGTTTTCTCTGAGATCAAAAAGGTGTTGGCTTTGACATTCTCTCCGGTGCCGATGACCTCGCCATCTTTCATCTCAAATTTCCCATCTCCACCAACCACTTTCCAGCCGGTGAGGTCTTTGCCATTGGTGAGCGAAACAAAGCCTTCTTCCGGCGCAGCGGCTAACAGACAAGGAACGAAGGCGAACAGAGTGAGGAGGAGTTTCTTCATAGGTTTGAATTACATGTAGAGTTACGAAACGGAAAGCAGCTTTCTTGCTCGTGTTAAAATAAGTTACCGCTTGGTTGGTTGGGTTTCTATTTAGCGCCGACCGGTTTGAGCGTGAATTCCTTGACGGCAACACCGGATTGCGGGGCTTGATCGCGCCAGAAGTGCAGGGTGTTCTTACCTTGTTTGAGCGTCAGTGTGACCGGCTCGCTCTGGTTCCATTTACCCAAAGTGAAAGGTAGCTTGATGGTGGCTGGTGTGCTGGCGTCATTGACGGCGAGTTGGAGAGTTTGATTGTAATTCGAGGTGCACGCCTTGGCGGTCAGGATGTAATCGCCAGCCTTGGGGGCATCGATTGAGAATTCCATGTTTGAGTAGGTACCCAGGCTCGGCCCGGCAGGATCAACTTTGGGGCTTTTCGCGTAGTAGTCTTCCTGATGTTCGTCGCGGACGAATTCGGCGATGTTGCCATACATGTCGTAGAGTCCCCAAGGGTTAGGTTTTTTCTGACCGACCGGATGGGATTTGCCTTCGGCGTTGTCTTTGAACCAAGCGTACTCAGCGAGCTTCGATGGATCGTCGCCGAAAAACCAACGGGTGGTGGTGCCGGCGCGGGCTGCGTATTCCCACTCGGCTTCGGTGGGCAGGCGCACTTCTCTGCCAATTTTGGATGAGAGATTATCGCAGACCAAGAGCGCGCGCGATGGTTTCACGGCGTCCACAGGATGGTCCGGGCCTTTGGCGGAGCTGCCCTGTTCCTTGCCCATGACCGCCGCATACTGCGCTTGGGTCATTTCATATTTTCCCAAGTAAAAGCCGCGGGTCAGGGTGACCTCGTGCTTCGGGGTGTCGGCCAGGATGTCGCCTTCTTTCATGGGGCGGTCACCGCCCATGGTGAACTTGCCGGGTGGGATATAGACGAAATCCATGGTCACGCCGTCGGCCAATTCGATCTTGAATTCCTTGTCCGCCTGTTTGCCATCCGGAGTGACGGCCAAACGCAGACCGCGCATGGGGAAGGAGTTTTTCGGACGTCGGCCTTTCCAATGGCGCGTCGCGGATTCGCATAGGGACGCCTCATGCTTCCATGTGCCGCCCCGCACCAAGATGGGTTGTTGCTGATTGAAGGTAGGTAAGAACAACTGCATGCCCCCGCCAAAACTTTTCATTGCGATGACATCATTCGATTTTTCCTCGTCGTCCTCATTGCCGCCCTTCGGCTGGGCGTAAGCCGCCGCCGGGATCGTGATAGTGCCGTCCGCGCCAAGCGTGATCTTGCTGTCCTCGGGATTGACGGTCGCGGCGATGACTCCCTCCGCAACATTGGGACCGTTGGCTTCTCCAAACTCCGCGCCGAGCGCATCGAGTGTGACGGCTTTGGCGTCTTCGATGATCCGCCCTTGGGTCGCCAGTGCGACGGCATTCCAGAACGCTGGGGCGGTGCGATTGTTATGCTCGCCGAGGGTGCGAGCTTCTCCCATCACATCACCGATCCAGTAGGCGCGTTTCACTTTGAGGAATTCGCCTCCGCGGGCGCGAGCTTGGGTGGTCGCCAGGAAATTGAGGTCGGTGCCATAGCGAGTGGTGGTACTGCCACTTCCCCAGCCCGGGCCTAACACGACGACCCAGCCCTGAGGCGTCCAGCGGGCGGAAGCGCCGTGGCCGCTGCTCGGACGCGCGGTGGCCGGAACCCCGAAGGCACGGCAGATGTAACGAGCGAAAAACGCACGTCGACCGCAGATCCCGCCATTCATCAGGATGTTCTGCATTGCCGCCAATTCAGGACGGTCTTTTGATACGTTGATCGATCCGTATTGGACATCGGTATTGACCAGGTTTGCGTAACGCCAACCTTCGTTCTCGGTCGTGACATGATCGGGCCGGAAGTTGCGCGTCATCTCGCGCCCCCAAGCCAGCACATCATCTTGCTCCGGTGCGCAGACTACAAAACGCAGCTCCCAGACGCTGAGGAGATCAAAGTTTTTATCCAGTTCCCCAGCTTCATAAGCCTTTTCAAAATGCAAGTAGCGCTTCACCGGGTCGATGGCCTTGGAGGTGTCAGGCTTCGGGGCGTCGGCATCCTCGGCTGCCTCGGATGGTTCAGTCGGCCCACTGAATTCAAGACTAACAGCCAAAGCCAGGCGTTGGAGCACTCCCTTTTTTGCCTTAGGGCTGGTTTGTTGGATCGTGGTGTAGATCTCCATCACCTTGCCGTATTGCGGAGGGCCGTTTTGTTTCCCGCCGTGCACCGGTAGCGCGCCGTCGGCAAGAGCGATTTCTAACATCAGTTTCTCGTCGGCAAGCATGGCATCGATGAGTTTTTTCTGCTCCGCACCCTTTGCGGCGAAATCCGAAAGTGCGGCTGGCGTGGCTTCGTTGAGGATGAAGAACTTTGCCAACTTGGCATCGAGCCCGGCGTTGGAAAGCAATGCATCCAGCACCGAAATTTTTCTAACCGCCTCCACCCTGGCTTTCGCGTCCTTGGCCTCGACGATGCTTTTGCGCGACGCGTCATCGATGGTCGGCAGCTTCGCGGTGATTTCCGAACGCAGTTGCTCCAACATCTCCGCGTAGGACTCCTTGGCTTGGGCCGAGGATAAGCAAAATAGGGAGACTGCCATCGATAAAGTGAGAGCGGCCGGCCGGAATAGGTTTTTCATGGGTGTGATTTACAGGCAGAACTACTTGTCGGAAAGCAGCTTTATTGCTTGCCATGAAATAATGAATCGCTTGAGTAGGTATTGTTCAAATGATCACTAAACTGTATTCAGCTGCCCTGCGGGGCGTAGATGCCTTCGAAGTCGAAGTAGAAGTCAACGCGCGCAACGCGGAAAATCCCGGAGTCATCATCGTCGGTTTGCCCGATGCCGCAGTGCGGGAAAGCTCCCAACGCGTCACTTCCGCAATCATGGCCTACGCGCTCAAGCTCGACCTCGGAATCAAAACCGTGAACCTCGCACCAGCCGATCTCAAAAAGGAAGGCCCGTCGTTTGACCTACCCATCGCCCTCGCGATGATAGGCGCGAGTGGCACCGACCCCATCGAAACCCATCATTTCTGCGTGGTAGGCGAACTCGGGCTCGATGGCAACGTGCGTCCTGTCAAAGGCGTTTTATCCATCGCTCTCAAAGCCCGTGCCTGCGGCAGGAAATTTCTCATCGTCCCAGAAGCCAACGCCGCCGAGGCCGCGGTCATCCAAGGTATCGATATCATTCCCGTCCGCAATCTCCGCCAAGCATGGGAATTCATCAGCGGAGAAAAACGCATCGCACCATTTGTGTTAGATCGCCGCGCATTTTTCGAAAGCCACCGCAACTACCACGTCGATTTCAACGAGGTCAAAGGCCAGCACCACGTCAAGCGCGCTTTGGAAGTCGCTGCCGCCGGCGGCCATAATTTGCTCATGTTGTACTACAATAACCCACCAGACAAAATCGCGGCACGGGACGGGTTAGGTCTCCTCGATTTCTAGAGCTTCTAGTTCGCGGATGACATCAATTGATGATTTTTCGCCGGTTGCATCGCCTTTCCTTTTGGACATAGTTCGCCAATCGTTCGCGGACTCCATCGCATCTTTGTGGCCGTGCGAACTGCGGGGGAAGGTGACTACAACATCGTAATCTTGACCCTGACCAACGGTCTCAATGGTAAGCGTAATATTGAATGGGTCGGCTTGGAGTTTTAATCGAGTTGATAATTTTTTCATATCGCTTGTTTTAGTGGGTTTTTTGAATGACTGACACCGCTGGGATTCAAATTATCAAGGGTAATTGCTCTGCCTTCGCGGGTTTTTCCGGGAGGTTTTTCGGCGTGAAATTCGTAATTAGTGCCTCAAGCATCGGGTTACGATTTTCCTCCTTCCCGCCAACGTGGTAGAAATGTTCGCGGGTCAGGATGTGATACTGAGACCAATGGGAGTCAATGAACACGTTGCTGCGGTAGTCATTGCTGTGCCATGTCGACAGAATGAATTTGGCTTTAGTTGCCCCAAGCTGCTCCGCCAGCTGCGTTTCCTGGATCTCCCCCCAAGCATTGAAGTAATCGGCATGGCGGTCAATGTAGGGCGGGTCCGCGTAGATGATGTCCGCAGCCGTGGCGGTGGCAATCGTCGTGGAAAAGTCCTGGTGAATGAATTCATAATCGCCGGCCGTGATGATCTCCGAAATTGTCCGGATCTGATTGGTGATTTTCGTGATGTAGGCTTGGGCAAACCGATTCGGCTTTCTGCAAAATGGGACGTTAAACCCGCCCTTTTTGTTGAATCGGATCATCCCATTGAAACAGGATCGGTTGATGAACAGGAAATCCATCGGGTCGGCCTGCGCGTTGAAACGCTCCCGGACGGTGTAGAAATGCGCGCCTTCGGTCTTGAGTAGCTCGGCCCCCTCGATCTCAAGGAATTTCTTAGCGGTCGCCTGGGTGATCTTCCCCGCCTGAATCGCCTGATAAAAGTTCACAAGGTGAGGGTTGGAATCACAGAGAAGCGCACGCTTTGGTCGAACGTTGAACGCGACAACTCCGGAGCCGGAAAACGGTTCAATCCATCGGCCTCGGAACCCCTTGGGGACAATGGCCTTCACCCATGGGACCAATTTCGTTTTGATACCTTGGCATTTGATCGGGGGGACTTTTGGAGGGGTGCTCATTCTACGCTGCTCCTTGGTACGATGAGGGAAGTGTCTCCGCCACGATAGACGACGAACTCCTCCAAGGTGGAAATCTTTTTGGTCGCCCCTTGGCGCTTCGGGTCCGGGATCGTGATCTTGCCGACGTTCATCCAA
This sequence comes from Akkermansiaceae bacterium, assembly GCA_031422775.1. Taxonomy (GTDB): domain Bacteria; phylum Verrucomicrobiota; class Verrucomicrobiia; order Verrucomicrobiales; family Akkermansiaceae; genus Luteolibacter. The sequence continues at coordinate 5,837 of JANPMK010000115.1, forward strand.
TACTCGTCGAACCACGCTTCCCCCAATTTCGAGAAGGTTCCGTTGCCGCTAATGATACAACCGATTCGCTTGATACTGCCGATGTTCGCGGTGTTGCCGGATCCGGCCTTGTCTGATGCGATCTTCCACTTTTCTACCACGAAAAATTGGATGTTAGAAATGACGGACGTAATCGAATGAAGCTCCTCAACTGGCGTGCTCTTCGTTTCATCAATGGTAGCCCCCTCTGCCCGGTCGTAGATGATACCAAGGCAAAAGTGGCCAAGGTAAGTTCCATAGGGAAATTGAATATTTTTCGTGCTGGTGCGCTTTTGAAAATACTCCCCGTGGCTGCCAAGCGTGAACCCATTGCAAAGCCACGGTTTCAGCGGGTTGCGGTAGGTGGTTTTAAAATCGACCGCGAATTTCACGTTCTTATCGGCTTTCAGAACGAAGGATATATCCGGGTAGTAATTCTGGTGTTCTGCCAAAACAACCGCGTAGCCGTATTTTTCAGCGAAGGCCAGAATCTGCGGGAAAAGGTGAATTTCAAGAATCTTGGAGACGATTTTGGTGTCGCTGGAAATCGTGTAAACATTTCGGAAAGCATCAATAAATCCTTTTACGGCCCATTGGCCGTCCGCCGTCGAAACGTGGCTTGAAAGTGTTAGGGCAAGCTCTTTTAGGGCCTCTTCAAAGTTCGCTTTCAACTGTTTTGATTCCTCCGAGCCGGGAATATCGGCTTGATTTGCGTGCATTGGCTCTTGGTTGGTCATCGGCGGGAGAATACCGAAGGTTGGCTTGTCAAGCAATTCTATCTTTTTCAAAGCTGACCCGGAGTGCAACGAAGCCCGCGCATTAGTGCGCGTCGTGGTGGAGTTGCGCACCGGCGCGACCCCGGAGACGGAAACGCAATGGAGCTGGCCGCCGCAACGTGGCAGGACGGGCGCAATGTAGTGTGTCGATGGGTGAGGGGCGGGGTGTAATTCCACGCCTCTTGCGGTGGCTGACACGGTCACGCAATTGGAGCCGGGGAGGAAGGAGGCACGACGGACGGGCGGGCCGATGGCGTGACGGTGTCATGTGGTGGGAGGGTGGCGGGTGGGAAAGCTGAAAACCTCCGAGCATGATGCACCATCCAAAACCGCAGGCTTTTTCGCCCCGTAGAGAATGGATAGCAATATTCGTCGGATACGGGGCACACGTGCATCAACGGTCGCACGCCGAACTTGCAAGCTGGTGTTTTCCAGAGAGTTGTGCATGATTGTGGCGTGCTCCGCGTGATTGCAATATGTATCGCCATGGTGCTGCCGATTATGGCAGAACCAAAGACCCCTGATGCGATTGCTGCTGAGGTTTTGGCACCTCTACTCAACCCGGCTAAGGTCGCAACCCTCAAAGGTGATAGGCCAATCAACGCCCGGTTTTACCGGGTTTTGTATTGGACGGAAACTGCTCGGCGAATGGGTGGTGACCCATCGACTGTAATTCAGGCGGCGCAGTCTGCGGCTGCCTACGGCGGCGCGATGGCCGATGAGGATCGACAGGCTATCGTGCGTAGCCTTAACAGCCTAACCGCTCTCGGGTGTTTGACTCCTGAAGGTATGGAACGGTTGCGGAGTGGAGGTAGCCCCACCGTAACGCGTGGCGAACATACGGGCGACAGCATCGAGATCGACCATATTTTGCCTTGTGCCATCGTTCCCGAATTAGCTGCCAGATTTTACAATCTGGAGGCGATGCCCGGCACATTGAATCAGGCTAAAGCCGACAAGATCACCAAACGGGAAGTGGAGTTTGCCAGACGCCTGCTCCGTATCGGGTTGTTGTCGGCGGATGGTCTGGCGGCGGCGGAAACAAAAGCCGGTGTAGCAGACAAGTGAACCACCTTTCTTGCAGGAGTTGCCAATTGGCAACTCCTTCGCTCAAGCCGTCGAAGACGGCTTGGCTGTTCGTCGGGGCGTTAGCCCCGACCCTTAACTCGGATTAATAAGAACA
>JANPMK010000116.1:0-108838 GCA_031422775.1 Akkermansiaceae bacterium
GCATCGGGATTAAAATTCATGGCTTCACCGAAGAGAACCGCGCCGATTTCGGCACAGCCGAGCGGGAGACCAAGGTGTCCGGAGTTACAGGCGTGGACGGCGTCCATGGCGAGGCCACGGGCTTCGTTTGCAGCAGTAGTAAGTGCTTTTGTATTCATAAAATTAAAGTCACCGCCGTGCATTCTTGGGGGCGGAGTGCGCAAACCCTAGAAATTCGCGCCCTTTTGACAAGCAATCATCGTAATTTTCGTGGGGAATCGATCAAGTTCCGCTCATGGCGACCAATTCCGCATAACATACCCCGCTGCCGCCAAATAAATCCAACGCACTACCCACGGTCACATCGACCAAGCCTTTTCCAAGTGCATCAACCAAACGCACATCGTCCAACGTCGCCGCTCCGCCTGCATAAGTCACCGGACATTTTCCCCAACTTCCCAGAAAACTGACCAACTCCTCATCCACCCCACCGCACAGACCTTCAACGTCCGCGGCATGCACCAAAAACTCATCACAATACGGCAACAGCCCATCCAAGGTTTGAGCGGAAATCTCCAACTCCGTGAGCGTTTGCCAGCGATTCATCGCCACTCTCCAGCCATCCGACGTGCGGCGGCATGATAGATCGATGACCAAGCGTTCTTTACCGACCTCACGCGTGATTTCTTCAAGCGCACTCTGAAGAAACCGACCCTCAGAATCAAACAACGCAGACGTCACAATCACATGACTCGCCCCCACTTCCAGCCAACCGCTGGCATTTTCAGCACAAATCCCACCGCCCAACTGCATCCCACCCGGCCACGCAGCAAGCGCCTCTCTAGCTGCCTGCTCATTGCCTTTTCCCAGCATAATCACATGGCCACCACGCAATCCATCTTGCCGGAATTTTTCCGCAAACCACGATGGAGACTTGTCTGAAACGAAATTCTCCTTCGGACCGGGACCGTAATCCCGGAGACTCCCCCCCACGATTTGCTTCACTTTACCGTCGTGCAGATCAATGCAGGGACGAAACCGGCAGTTCATTTCGAGCTATGAATGTGCACATGGTTACCACACGAATGACAGGAAGTAGGGATATCGTTGTAATAACCATTTGGACAAAATTTACAAGATGGTCTCATCGTCGCTGGATCGAGCGGCGGATTCACCTGACAAGAACTCAACAAGCCTGCCATAGCCAATGTGACATATAAAAATTTCATATCTGGAATTAGGTTCAAAACAGACCTAGCAAGAGATTTGGATACTGGCGAGATTTAAAAATACAATCTACACCCCGAATTTTGCATCTTCTTTCTTCCATGTCAGAAATCTGTGATTCATTCTCCACTCAGTGAAATTCACTTCAGTCATCTCTTTTCTTATCTTTACGGCACATCTCGCATTCGCAGATCAAATGACCGAGCAGAGCATTGCTTCGGCCAAGCGCGCCATGGAAAATGATCTTTGGGACGTCGCGACCTCGAAATTACAATCCGCTGCCGAGCAACCCAATCTCTCCCCAGATTCCCGCGCAGAAATCCTCATTATGCTTGCGGAAAGTTTTATCCGCAGCAACCAACCCGCTAAAGCCCTCAACCTTCTCGATCAACCCACAGTTGCAAATTTACCAGAAACCCCATTCTGGAGAGGATTAGCACTCGCTGGATCTGGAAGATTCAGTGATGCAGCTGAATCACTCGCTACCATCGCCGAACAACCCACCCATCCTTTCATCCGAGAAGCTGCTCTCACATCGGCCAGCCTCTATCTCTCACTGGATCAACCCGATAAATCTCTCGAAATTCTCAAACTCCTAGAGACATCTCCAAAATCCTCCGACCGCATTGATGCCGCCTTCCACCAAGCTGAAATCCTCATCGATCTCGGAGCATACGACCAAGCACGTAGCCATTTCATCAAAGCCAAAGACATTCCAAAACATCTAATCCCAACCGCTAAATTTCTAGATGCCACTCTAACTCTGGCTGCAGGCGATGCCGCTGCCGCTGAAATCATTTTTACCGATCTTATCGCAAAACCAGATGGCCAATCCACCACCCGCTACAATCTAGCCGCTATCGGCAAGGCCGATGCCCTTGCTGCCCAAAATAAACAACCCATCGCCACCCAATTCCTCCTTACCTTCATCCAAGAACATCCGCAAACTCCCGCACTCAATCCCATATTCAGTAGGATCATCGACTGGCTACCCGAACAAATCATCACCACAGATCATCCCACACTCGTTCAGTTAAATGAATGGATTCCAGCTACTCTCCCGCCCTCAAGCGGACTGATTAACACCGAAGCCGCCACGGCTGCCGCCGCTTTACCGACAGAATCCAGCGAAATGGACGACCTCGCCGTATTCTCCATGCACGCCCGTGCCATCGGCCTTCACCGCATCGAAAACCCCGCTGCAAAAATTGAAGCGCGCCTGCTCATGCAGCGCATTCTTCTGCTCGCACCTCACCACTTCCTCGCACCGGAATCACTATTCGAACTCGCAAAATGGCACCTTGAAGCCGACGAACCCCAACAAGCATTTGCCCTTCTCGATTCTCTCCGCCAAACCACAAAGTCCGCTACCATCAAAGGCGAAGCGACTTTTCTGGATGCAAAGATCGCCTTCGAACAAGGTGAAAAAGATTTAGCCACCTCACTCTTCGACGAAGCCGCAAGTCTCCTTTCTCAAGAAAACCGCAACCATTCTCTACTCAACTCCGCACTTGTCCGCCTGAACGAAACCAATCGTGAATCCATCACCATCCAACACGAGGATCCTGCCATCGCAGAAAAACTAAACATCGAGCTCAACCTAGAAAAAGCACTCACCCTTCGCGAACCTGAAAAAGCCAAGCTCGCTCTAGACGCATTTCTAGCCCAACACCCCAACCACCCACGCGCTATCGAAGCACGCATCACCTTCATCGAGGCCATACTCAATTCCACACCACCCGATCTCGCCCTAGCTCGCGCCCAACTCGATACCCTCAAAGCATCGGAAATCACTCTAACAGAACAAAATAAATCACGCCTCGCCCTCACCGAACTCCGCCTCCTTGATGCACTGAACCAACCCGAACAAACAATCGCACTTGCCAAACAGATCGTCGAAAAATTCCCCGGAACTACCCACGAATCAGAAGCCCTGATGATCCTCGGAAAATCTCTTTTCCGCTCAAAAAGCTATAACCAAGCACGCATCGTCTTCGAAAAAATTGCCAAATCAAACCTTGGCACCCAACGCTCTCAAGCCGCTTTTCTCCTCGCCGCAAGATCAGCTGCCCTTGGCGCAACCACCCAGTCTCGCGAAGAAGCACTCAAACTCTTCGATCAAGCCATCGCCATCAACGGCCCTCTCAGCTCTCTGGCTATCCTCGAAAAGGCCCGTTTGAACATCGACCTCAATCAAATCGATATCGCCATCAAATCCCTAACAGATGCCTATCAAAAAATCTCTCCGGACGATCCCTCACGCCTCCCCACAGGACTACTCCTCTCAGAAGCCATTTATGCACGCGGAGATTCCAATCCAGAATCCCTCCTCAAAGCACTGGAGATTTACAATCAACTCGTCGAAATTTCTGCCAATAAGCCCGCTCAATATTTCCGCATCCAATATCTTCGCGGACTCACACTCGAAAAACTCCCTGACCCAGATAATCCGAGCCAAACTCGCTTGGGCGATGCTCTATCGGCTTATTTTTCTGTCCTTGATCGCCCAGTCGATCCCGCCCCACCTGAATGGGAGTGGTTTGAACTCAGCGGCTTCCGGGCCCTCACCATCCTAGAAAACGCCGAACGCTGGCAGGCAGCTATCTCGATAGCGGAGAAAATCGCCACTTTCGGAGGTCCACGTGCAGAGGATGCAGCAGACCGTGCCCGCCAACTCCGCCTAAAACACATGATCTGGGAAGATTAACCTTTCATTAAGCCAGACTTCAAAACTCGACAGCCAAGCCCGCATCCCACACTTTCTCATCCACGTATCATGTCGAACGCTCCGCGCTGGTTACTCCCGCTTATTTTCACCCTGCTTGGCTTGGTTGCCTCCGCTATTTTATTTCCGATGGAAAAAAGAATAGTCGCAGAATACCTCAGCGGCTTTCCGGATTCTCACATCCTCACCACCCAACTCAGACCATATATTCTGTTAGTGCTGTGCTTCATGCCAGCCATCGCAAGTTGCTTCTACAGCCTAGGAAATACATTTGATCGCTATCTTTCCCGACAGTTTCTGGTAATCTTTGCCATCTGCCTTGGCGCTTTTTTCATCCTCTGGATGCTACTTGATCTCGATAATAACCTCAGCGATTTCTCAGGCGCAAAAAACAAGTTCACCAGCGTTCTGAATTTTTACATCTTACGCTTACCCGCCATTCTCATCGTCCTTCTGCCATACTCTCTGCTTCTCGCAAATATCTACTGCCTCGGGAAATTATCCAAAAGCAACGAAATCATCGCCATGGTCCAAAGCGGAACAGGAATTCTTCGCTTGTCCCTTCCTCTCATTTTCGCCGGTTGCTGGTGCAGCGTTCTCCTCCTCGGACTCAACTACCAATGGGCTCCCCACGCAGAAGGAAAACGCGATGAAATGATAGCCCTCGCTCAAGGCCGTCCCATCATCGAAGCAAAAAACGTCCTCTTCCGCGCTCCAAACTCTAACCGACTTTGGATGGTCAGAACCTTTCCTCAAAACTTCCTCAAAGGAGAACCTCTCCAAAATGTCGAAATCACAACCATCAATCCAGACCGAACCATCAAAACTCGTATCGAAGCAAAATCCGCGAGTTACGACAAACACACCCGCGCTTGGGCTTTCCATAACCCTCTCATCAGCCACTTCGAACCCGGTCAATCACCCGTATACGAACAACTCAACGAACCTTGGATCCAAAACAACTGGAACGAAACCCCATCTCAAATCATCAAACCCGGCCTAAGCGTCGAATACCTCGGAATCCCTGAACTCAAATCTTGGCTCATCTCTCCACTCGCCAAACAGATGACTGCCAACCTACCCTCCTACCTCACCCATTGGCATTATCGCTGGGCCCTACCCATCACTTGCCTCGTCACTGTCCTACTCGCCGTCCCTCTTTCTATTCACTTTTCACGCCGTGGCGGTGGCAGCGGAATCTTCCTCTCAGTCGTCCTCGCAGTCATGATGCTATTCATCTCAACCATCACCCTCGCTCTCGGCGAATCCGGAGCTCTAACACCCTTTTTCGCCGCTTGGCTTCCTAACATTTTCTTCTCCACTGTCGGTCTTTACCTCTACCACAGACGCATCACCGGCAGACCCATCTACCAGTCAGTTAAAAATTTACTCAGCTTCAACAACTAACCCCATTTACCCATGGCACTCCAAGAATCATGGCATGTCCGCAACCGCAGCCGCGAATGCAGCATCACCCAAACTCCTTTCGTAGAAGATCAACCCATCGTCACCGCCCTCTTCCCAGATCCCGAATCATCAGGATATGTTAGAAAAGATTTTTGCGAATCCGCATGGGCCGAGCGCTCACCCGAAGACGAAACTCCCTTCTCTTCATGGCGCACCAAATTCCAATCCACAATTAGCAACGAAAATCAACCCGTCGTCACCAAACAAAGCGCGGAAGAACTTCTCAAGCACCTCGTCGAGGACGATCTGGAACACACCGAAAACACCCGCTACATCCTTGCGGTGATGTTGGAACGCCAGAAAATCCTCCGCGAAACCGACGCCCAACCCACACCCAGCGGAATCCTCCGCATTTACGAACATCGTAAAACCGGCGAGGTCTTCATCGTCAAAGATCCCAATATTCCTCTCGACCAAGTGGAAAAAATCCAACTCGAAGTCATGGAACTCCTAGCTCCTCAAAAAAGTATCATCCCAGAAGAAACTTCTGAAATTTCAATCACAGAGGAAACTGAACACAAACCTGCCGAAGGCGATCTACTCTAGACTGTCTCCCTATTTTCCACACGCGCATGGGAGTTGACCTCGCTCAATTCCTGAATACACATACGCCCCATGCAACAAGACGACTCGAAACCAACTCAAGAAATCCCTGATTCCGAGGAGCCAGCCCAAGATTCATCCGATTCCTCTACGGAAGCCCAAGCCACTCCCAAACTCGATCCTTGGGAGCAACTCGAGACAGAGGCCGCTAAATGGAAAGAACTCTCCCTGCGTACCGCCGCAGAAATGGACAACCTCCGCAAACGCACTGCCCGTGAACGCGAAGACGCCATCCGTTACGCCAACCAACGCCTGCTCGAAGACCTCCTTCCGGTCATCGACAACTTCGAGATGGGTATGCAGGCCGCCGCACAAGACACCTCATCCATGATCTACATCGGCATGGACATGGTGCGCAAACAACTCAACGAGTTCCTCAGCAACCAAGGCGTCACCGAAATTTCCACCGAAGGCCAGTTCGATCCCAATCTTCACGATGCGGTTTCACAAGAAGCCTCCAAACAACCCGAAGGCTCCATCCTCCGGACCACACGCCGTGGCTTTAGACTTCGTGACCGCCTCCTGCGCCCCGCCAGCGTCGTCGTTTCCGCTCCAGATTCCAACTAACAGAATTCTAAAATTTCATTTTTACTATGGCTGCTCAACGCGACTATTACGAAATCCTCGGCGTCTCCCGCAACGCGGATGCCGCTGAAATCAAAAAAGCTTACCGCAAACTCGCTGTAAAATTTCATCCAGATAAAAACCCCGGTGATCCCACCGCCGAGGATAAATTCAAAGAACTCGGCCAAGCATACGAAGCTCTGTCAGATCCCGATAAACGCGCAGCTTACGATCGCCACGGGCACGAGGCCTTCTCCGGCGGCATGGGCGGCGGACGCGGCGGCTTCCACGACCCCGCAGATATTTTCTCACAAGTCTTCGGCGGCGCCTTCGGTGGCGGCTTCGAAGAATTTTTCGGCGGCGCTAGCTCACGTAAAAAATCCGGCAAACAACGCGGCTCGGATCTCCGCTACGATCTCGAAATCACCCTCGAAGAAGCCGCGCGTGGCGTCGAAAAAGAACTCGAAATCGAACGCAATATCCCTTGCGGAAAATGCAACACAACCGGTTCAAAAGGTTCCGGTGGTGTGAAAACATGCAGCACTTGCGGCGGACGCGGAGTCATCGACCGACAAGCTGGAATTTTCATTCAACAATCCACCTGCCCCGAATGCCGTGGCGCTGGCGAAACCATCTCAGATCCCTGCGGCGATTGCCGAGGCCAAGGCCGCATCGAGCGCGCGACACGCATCAAACTCCGAATTCCCGCAGGCGTCGAGACCGGTGTAAGATTGCGCTCCACCGGCAACGGCGATGCCGGCGTCCGTGGCGGCGTTTCTGGCGATCTCTACGCCTTCATCCACGTCGAAAATCACGATGTCTTCGAGCGCGAGGGCAACACCTTGTTCTGTGAAATCCCACTTCCTTTCAGCACTGCTGCCCTAGGCGGCGAACTCAAAGTCCCGACCCTCGATGGCCAATCCTCCATCAAAATCCCCGCCGGAACCCAAGGTGGCACAACTTTCCGCGTCCGCGATAAAGGCATGCCAGCCCTCTCCGGTGGAATAAAAGGCGATCTCAACGTCACGGTCCAAGTCGAAGTCCCAACCAAACTCAACAAAGATCAGCAGGAAAAACTCCGCGTATTTTCTGAATCCATCGGCGATCAAAACTCACCCGTTCACCAAAGTTTCCTAGCAAAAGCCAAACGCTTTTTTGATCTGTAAGATGGCCTTTAAGCTCGAACACACCGACGGCCCGGCCCGTGCCGGCACTCTCACTCTCCCCCACGGTGAAGTCCGCACTCCCATCTTCATGCCCGTTGGAACCCAAGGCTCAGTCAAAACCCTCCACCCCGCCGAACTTGAAGAACTCGGCGCCCAAATCATCCTCGGAAACACCTACCATCTCTGGCTGCGCCCCGGAGACGAACTCATTCAGGAAATGGGCGGCCTCCATGATTTCACGACTTGGCAGAAACCCATCCTCACCGATTCCGGCGGCTTCCAAGTTTGGTCGCTCGCCAAAATGCGCAAAATCACCGAAGAAGGCGTCCGCTTCCAATCCCATCTCGACGGCTCGAAAATGATGCTCAGCCCCGAGAAATCCATGGAAATCCAAGCCTCACTAGGCTCCGACATCGCCATGCTGTTCGATGAATGCCCACCTTATCCCTGCGATGAGAAATACGCCGCCACTTCCCTAGCTTTGACCACCCGCTGGGCAAAGCGCTGCAAACAATGGATCACGGAAAACCAGCCACTCACCGCCGGCCTACCCCAAAATCATTTCGGCATCGTCCAAGGCTCCATCTATGCCGACCTCCGTGAGCAATCCGCCCGCGAACTCGTCGAACTCGATTTCGATGGCTACGCCGTCGGCGGTGTATCAGTCGGCGAGCCCGAAGAAGAAATGTTCCGAGCCATCGATAACGCCGTCCCGTTTCTCCCCGCCAACAAACCCCGTTACGCCATGGGCCTTGGCACTCCACCCCAGATTCTGGAAATGATCGCCCGCGGCGTGGACATGTTCGATTGCGTCATGCCGACCCGTATGGCCCGCCACGGAGTCGCCTTCACTCTGGACGGCCCCATCCATATTAAGAACCTCGTCCACGCAAAAGACCCCCGCCCGATCTGCGAATCCAGCCATCCTCACGTCTCACGTTTCTCCCGTTCCTACATCCGTCACCTGTTCCGTGCAGGCGAAATGCTCGCTTTACGATTGCTTTCCTTCCATAATCTGCATTTCTACCTGTCCCTCACACGGCACGCGCGCGAAGCGATTGCCAACGGAACTTTCGAAACATACAAAAATACATTCATTCAACGCTATAACGCCAACCAACTTATCCCATGATTCAACTCTTCAACACTCTCGCCGCCGCTACTGCCAAACCAGAAGGAATCCAAGGTATCCTTGGAAACGGGTTCATATTCCCCGTGATTATGATCGTGATGTTCTACTTCCTTCTCATCCGTCCTCAACAACGTCAGCGCAAAGAACAAGCCGCTCGAATCGCAGCACTCAAAACTGGCGATAAAGTCGTCACCACCGCAGGCCTTCACGGAATCGTCCACAGCGTGAAAGACACCACCGTCGTCATCAAAGTCGCTGAAGGCACTAACCTCGAATTCGATAAAGCGTCTGTCGCCAACGTCACGAAAAAAGACTAACCCATCTTCCCCCCAACATTCCCGCCGTTTCCAGTCATCCTCTCAATTCTCACTGAAATCACATGTTCGCCATCACATTTTTCAACGATCCTCTCGTCATCTTCCTCATCGGACTTGGCCTTCTACTCTTGTTCTTTTGGTATTTCGCAACCGAGATCGAAACACGGAAACGCAACATCGGAACCATTCTCTTACTCGGTGTTGTCGGGCTCTGCGCGCTTGCGATTTATCCTCCACATAAAACCCTGAAAATGGGTATCGATATTGGCGGTGGTTCAGCCTTCACCGTCCGCATCCAACCTAAATTAGACGGCAATGGCAATCCCATGCCCATCACCAAAGATCAAGTTGAAGAAGCGATACGCGTCATTCAAAGCCGTCTCGATTCCATGGGCACTGCCGAGCCTATCATTGCTCGCCAAGGCGATGACGCCATTCTCGTTCAAATGCCTGGCGTAAAGCCTGAGCAATCGAAGCAGATCCGCATCACTCTTGAAACAGTCGCAAAACTCGAACTCAAAGAAGTTTCCCCCCGCAACGATGAAATCGGAGCCAATGGCAAAACTCTCGCACAACGCGTTCTCGATGGCGAAGAAATCGAACCCAGACACAGCGTCTACCTAGAAACACGCAAAGACGCAGACGGCAACGAATCCACCAGACCCATCCTTCTTAAGCGCGTCGCCGCTCTCGGTGGATCCGATGTCCAAGCCGCCGCCCCATCCATGGATCAGAACGATGCCGTCAGCGTTGTCCTCAATGATAAGGGCGCCGATAAAATGTTTAACCTCACCAAGGATATGCGCTTAGGTACCGACCGCATTGCCGTCCTCCTCGATGGCGTCGTGATTTGCGCTCCTAGCGTAAATGCCAAACTCAGCAAAAATTTCATCATCTCCGGCCTCGACGATGCCGGCGAACCGAAAAAGGTTGCTAACGCCCTGATGAACCCCTTGGAAAACCCGCTCAAAATCGATGAAGAGCGTTCCGTTTCCCCGACTTTAGGTGCCGCTATCGTCAAACAAGGCATCTGGTCTGCCCTGATTGGCCTAGCCATCACCGCAGTCTTCGTTCTGATTTACTACCGCACAGGCGGCGTTGTTGCTCTCGTCGGACTAATCGTAAACGGCGTGATGCTGTTCGGTGCCATGGCCATGTTTGGTTTCACATTCTCGCTTCCAGGCATCGCAGGTATCATCCTCACCATCGGACTCGCCGTTGACGCAAACGTTCTGATCTACGAGCGCCTCCGCGAAGAACTACAAAACGGCAAATCACTGATATCCGCCATCGCAGCTTCTTACGATAAAGCCTTCTCCGCGATCTTCGATGCAAACATCACCTCGCTGATCTCCGCCGTCATCCTCTTCGCGATGTCCAGCGGCAGCATCAAAGGCTTCGCCGTCACGCTCACCATCGGCATCATCGCTTCCATGTTCTCCGCCATCCTTGTCACCCGCGTCCTTTTCCGCTGGGGCACCGATCTGAACTTACTGAAAAAACTATCGTTCATGGACCTCATCAAGGCCACGAACATCGACTTCCTCGCGGCAGCCAAGAAAACGGGTGTTGTTTCCTGCATCATCATCGTCATCTGTCTTGCTGGATTTGTCATTCGTGGCGAAAGCGCACTCGGCATCGACTTCACAGGCGGCACCCGCGTCCAATTCCAACTCGGTGATAAAGTAGTCAAACTCGAAGACGTGGATAAAGTATTGAAGTCACTGACCCTCACCCGCAGTGCCGCTCCACAACTCGAGAGCAACCCCGTGACCGGCAGCTTGCTCAGCCTCCGCACCGATAAAGCTGATGCCGAGAAAATTGTCACCGCACTGCGTGCACAAATCCCTGTACTTGGCGAACTCGACGAAGACAACAAACCCGTCATCGGAGAAAATACAGAAAGTGTCTCCGCTCTCATCGGCAATAGCTTCCTGGTCGAATCAGTCATCGCACTCATCTTAGGTCTTTTAGGCATCGGCATCTATATCACCGTGCGCTTCGAGTTCTCCTTCGCGGTCGGTGCCTTCGCGGCTCTCGTGCACGACGTGCTTATCGCAGTCGGTATCGTTGTCCTTCTCGGCCGTGAACTTTCCCTCATCCACGTCGGCGCTATCCTCACCATCGCGGGTTATTCCATCAACGACACGATCGTTATTTTCGACCGTATCCGTGAAACCATCCTGCTTCGCACCGGCGCGATCAAAGACGTCATGAATGAGGCTATTAACGCCACTCTCTCACGAACCGTTCTAACATCCGCTACCACCATCGTCACCGTAGCGATTCTCTCCTTCTTCGGTGGTTCTGCACTCCGCGACTTCTCAATCATGATCCTGATCGGCCTCGTCGTCGGAACCTACTCCTCAGTCTTCGTCGCCTCACCTATCGTTCTCTGGTGGTCGCAACGCAAAGGCGGAAACCTCCGCAAAGACGTTCTCGCAAGAACACTCGCCGCGGAATCGGCAGACGTCATCAAAGCCGAGTAAGTTTCAAATTCAACACTTCAAAAAAGCGCGATGCACTCAAAATGCATCGCGCTTTTTTGTTAGAGAAATCCAACTCTCAGCTCTCAGCTCTCAGCTCTCAGCTCTCAGCTCTCAGCTCTCAGCTCTCAGCTCTCAGCTCTCAGCTCTCAGCTCTCAGCTACCTCACTCAATCGCACTCGGTGCTTCATCATTTTCACCGCGATCTTTGGATCGCTCTCCGCGCTCTCGGCCTTCAGGATGCGGACGTGGACCCTGAGGCTTATCCTCGGGTGTGATCTGTCCGTCACCATTGGTATCCATACGTAAAAAAATCTGTTTGCGCTTCTCTTCGGGTAACTGACTGAAAAATTTACCCAAACTCATTTCTTCATAACTCATCCCTCCACTCTTATCCGTATCGAGCTCACGAAATTCACGCATGTGCTTTTCGTGCTTTTCCTCCCGCATTTTCCGAATCTCCTCCGGAGTGACTTTCCCGTCCCCATCAAGATCCATACGAGCAAATAACTTATCGCGCTGCTCCTGAGGCATGTTTGACATGCGTGGCCCCGCAAAAAATTCCTCAGATGTAATGACCTTATCCTTGTTCTTATCCAACATCCCAAACATATCGCCCTCGCCCTCATGATGAGGCCGCATTTTCCCGTTTCTTTCCCCACTATTCTGACTATCCTCACCGCGCTTCTCCAGAAACGGCCTGACTGGCTTTTCTCGGGATTCCTCCTCCGCCTGCAAATGGAACGGCAAAGCACATGCATAGACACCGAGTAGAACTTGTAGCTTCATTGAAAAATAACGTTTAAAGTTTGGAGATTTGCCGCGAGAATTCGTCAGCTCTCCATACAACACTCCACCCACCGAAAAGTTTCGCCCGAATCTTCCATCCTTTTCCCCATGCATATCCTCGACATCTTAAGCGCCCCGAAACCCTCGCTTTCCTTTGAGTTCTTCCCTCCACGCGCAGCAGCCGCATGGGAAGAACTTTATGAAACCATTCAAAATCTCGAAACCCTCTCACCCTCCTTCGTCTCCGTAACCTACGGCGCAGGCGGCGGCACACGTGAGCTGACCCACGATCTGGTCCTCCGCATCAAACAAACCACCAACATCCCTCCCGTTCCCCACCTCACCTGCGTGGGTCACACAAAATCAGAAATCGATGCCATCCTCACCCGCTACGCAGAGGCAGGCGTTTCCAATATCCTCGCTCTCCGCGGCGATCCACCGAAAGACCAACCCAACTACGATTGGTCACAAGGCGATTTCCGCTACGCTGCCGATCTCGTCGCGCACATCAAAAAATTCAACAACTCCGGCCGCCACCCAGATCCCCGAGGCTTCGGCATCGGCGTCGCCGGTTTCCCAGAAGGGCACCCCGCCACCCCCAATCGCGTCGATGAACTTGATCACATGAAAGCCAAAGTCGATGCTGGTGCGGACTATATCTGCACCCAACTGTTTTTCGATAATCACGATTTCTTCGACTACCGAGACCGTTGCGCACTTGCCGGGATTCATATCCCTATCATTGCCGGCATCATGCCCGTGACTTCACTATCCAGCATGAAACGCATGGCCGAACTCGCCGCCGGTGCACGCTACCCCGCAAAACTCATCAAAGCTCTCGACCGCGCCAACTCAAACCTAGATGCGGTCGAACGCGCAGGCATCCACTACGCCGCACAACAATGCGCCGAGCTGCTCGATAACTCCATCGCGGGCATCCACTTCTACACCCTCAACAAATCCCACGCCACTCGCCAAATCTACGCTTCGCTCGGGCTCTGAAAGACTACTGACCCTTAAACACGCGACCGTCACCCGTCTGCCAAGCGGTTTTCACACTTTGATACAACGAAGTCAACTGCGCCTCATTCATCACACGATACTCAATCGTCTTCGAATGCGTGGTTAAGGGATATTTTTTTTGCACCATATCCTGTGCCGTGCTGCCCTTCTCGCTCGCAGCATTGTTCGCTATTTCTAAAGCCCGCTCCGCAATCTTAGCCGCGCCAGATTCCGGACCCGCTGTCGTCACGGGCGAAATAAAATAAAATCGAGCCAGCGACTGCCCCTCCGTATCAACCGTCACTTCATCCACAATCACCGCGCTATCTAACACATATCGATGCCTGCTCACCGAGGTGATCCGTGACAATGCCACCACATAATTTCCACCCGACATGCTCGCTTCCCAAAAACCTTTTCTACCTCGCTGTTCATTCTGATTCTGGGTCGGATCAGTCGGATTGTTCGGATCCGCTGTTTGAGAAAAACCCACCCCAGAAAAGGCTATCAGCGAGGAAATAACTAAAATTTGAATACGAATCATGCTCCTTAGTTACATCTCCTTCGTGTTTTTGACCAGTCTCTAAAAATACTTCAGAAAAGTTAATCATTGATAGGGGCGATTTTTTTTAGCAACCTGTCCACATGGTTCGTTACCGCTCCAATGTCGCGGCACTGATGATCGACGTGCATGGCAATCTCCTCATTTGTGAGAGATGCACCATTCCCGGCGCATGGCAGTTCCCTCAAGGCGGCGTCGACCTCGGCGAGGACATTGAACAAGCACTCTACCGTGAAATTCGCGAGGAAATCGGCCTACGCAAAGAGCATTACGAAATCCTCAAACGCAAAGATGGCTATCGCTATCTTTACCCCGCTGATGTCCGTTCCAAAAAAATTCAAAAACACGGCAATCACGGTCAGGAGCAAACTTATTTCCTCTGTAAGGTCAAATCTGATGCGCCTGAAATTGATGTAAACCAAACACCTCGCGAATTCCGATCCTACCGCTGGATCCATCCCACCGAGTTCGATCTGGATTGGCTTCCCAACTTCAAACACGAGGTCTACCGCGCCGTGATGAAAGATTTTTTTGATATCAGTCTAGATTAAAAAATCTAGCGGTTCTACTAGCTAAGCTTTTCTGGATAGTCACCTCTGGAAATCAACTCTGCGATCGATTGCACGACATAGAGCTTATCTTCCGGAAAGGTCACACCAAACCACGTCGCGCTCGTCTCAATCACTTCACATTGAGTTTTACCCTTGTGAATCAGAGTATCCACCACTGTCGGAATATAAAATTCACTCGTTTCCTTATCTCCGTTCTGAACTAGAAAATCAAAAAACTCCGTTTCTAGATCCGCCATAACCCGTTGCGGAAATGCCCAGAAATTCATCGAAGCAGGAGCCTTCGCTTCAAGCACTCTGCGATCACCCTTCAAATCTATCCCTGAAATTTCACCGGAACCATCACGGGAAATCTTCACTACTTCCTCAACCGCAAGTAACATCCGCTCCTGACTCACTTCACAAATCCCCCGATTCACACTGCCGTGCTCGGAAAGCGTGTTTTCTAACGGATACGCAACCAATCCACAGCGATCTTCATCCGAATTTTTCAAAAAGCGACTCGCCTGCAAATACGCATCGCTCCCATAAAAATCATCCGCATTAATCACCGCAAACGGCCCATCAACCAGTTCTCTCGCTGCACGTATCGCATGCGTTGTCCCCCATGGCTTGGTGCGTCCAGCCGGCGGAGCAAACGGCGCAGGTAAATCATCCAAGCGCTGATACGCATAATCTACCTGAATGAGCTTTGCAAACCGCTCGCCGATACCTGACTTAAACGCCTCAGAGAAATCCTCGCGAATCACAAAGATCACTCGGTTAAAACCGGCACGAATCGCATCATAGACGGAGTAATCGAGAACGGTTTCACCATTCGGACCCATCGGATCCAATTGCTTCAATCCACCGTAACGGCTACCCATCCCTGCGGCTAGAACAATCAATGATGGCATACGAGAATCCTAGTATTCGTAGCTAAGATAGAAGTTGAACTGACCGCCCTTATCCGCAGCTGCGTCAGGCGAACTCACTGGAACTGCATAATCCAATGCAAGTGGGACCGGACTGATTGGAAGCTGGATACGAATACCAACGCCCATGTCGCTATAGACATCTTGAGGTCCGATGTCCCATGCACCTGTGTTTACAAATCCCATGTCATAGAAAACGGCCGCACGCACAGTTTCAACAATAGGCATTGTGTATTCAGTATTAAGAAACGCCAGTGACTGGCCGCCCAACACTTCCCCAGAACCAGGAGTATCACGGACACCACCGATGTCACGGAATTCGAAACCACGCAATGTTCTACCACCACCCAAGAACATACGTTCAAAGATCGGCACAGTGCCATTGATCGCATCAGCAAAAGCAACCTCACCATTGAGTGAAAGAATGCTATCCCATTTGAGATTCCAATACTTTGATCCTTGGGTCGAAAACGTAATGGTTTCAACATCCCCACCCAATCCAGCAACCGCAAGGGAAACATCCAACTTCTCCCCACTGCGTGGAGTGATCGTGCTGTCGCGACTGTCGTAAAGATAACTGAGAGTCAATGCACTACGGGTATAGTCGCCATCTTCAGCAACGAACAAAGGGCTCGCTCCTGCATTTACATCCACTCCGATACTTTCCAGAGCATACGCGAGCTTGATAGAGGATTTCTCACCCAAAGGCTTACGAAGGAAAATCGAAGCACCAGCATTGGTCTGGTCATACACATCACTGAAATAAGATGACTGACGATAGAAAAGCTCACCACCAAGTGAGAGCTTACGGTCCAAGAACCATGGTTCAACCAGAGACATACTGAATTCACTACGTTCCGAACCAGCACGCAGATTCATTCCGAAACGCTGACCACCACCTGTGAAATTCCATGGATTTGTAATATCAAAGTTGGTTTGCTCAAGTGTGAGGAAACCCACCACGTTATCCACCGAACTGAAACCGAAACCCACGCCCACTGAGCCAGTGTTACGCTCTTCAACTAACACATCGATATCGCGATATCCGTTCTCACCTGGTGAACCATTCGCCTGCACATCACTAAAGTATTGCAGGTTTTGCAGACGAGACTTGGTCGTCTCAAGTTCAACCGTGTTGAACCAATCACCCGGCTTCAACGGAATCTCACGACGAATCACCTTATCTTGAGTTTTAGAGTTACCTTGAATGTTCACACGTCCCACTTGGTAACGAGAACCCTCAGTGATCTGATACTTGATCGAAACTTGATTCGGACCCGCATCTTTAATCTCCGGATTCACAACTGCATCCGCATAACCACGCGAACCATAAAAACTGCGGATCGTTTTGATATCCTCACGCATTTCCTTCGATGAATAAGCATCGCCTCCATTCAAGGTCATCGAAGGATAAAGCTCCTCGGATTTAAAAATACTCATAGCGCCAAAACTGACTCCGGAAACGGTGTATTTTTCACCCTCAGAAATCGGAATCACTAAATCCACACGACCATCCTTGACTGGATCGCGGCGAAT
Source organism: Akkermansiaceae bacterium (assembly GCA_031422775.1). Taxonomy (GTDB): domain Bacteria; phylum Verrucomicrobiota; class Verrucomicrobiia; order Verrucomicrobiales; family Akkermansiaceae; genus Luteolibacter. Next base: position 17,039 of record JANPMK010000116.1, read on the forward strand.
ACCCGGGCTGCTGACTCGCAGATACCCTTTGCTGCGGTAGTAATCTAATACAGAATCCAAATCTTCATCCAATGCGTTCGATTCAAAACGTCCAGATTTAGTCAACCATGAGAGCCAACTCTTTTCCTTGGTTTTCATTTCCTTTTTCAACTCCGCCGTCGTGAAGAGTGTGTTGCCCTCAAAACGAATCTTGCGAACTTCATTTTTCACACCTTCATCAATCACAAAAATCAAATCCGCCACACCTTGCTGTTCAGTCTCTTGCATGCGATGCGAAATCAAAACATCCGGATATCCATGACCCTGATAATATTTCTCAAGATTCTGACGCGCTTCCAAAATTGCCGCATCACTCATCGTGCCACCTGATTTCAGCTTGGTCTCCTTAGCTAACTTCTGCTCGGTGAAAATCGTGTTTCCAACAAATCCAACTCCGTTGATTACAGAACGTGTCTGAATTTCTGCTATCACGCGAACACCCTCTCCAGCAGCTTCCGCAAGAAACTTCACGTTTTCAATCAAGCCAGACTCAAACAAAGTCTTAATGTCATTGTCCAAATTCTCAGCGCGATAAACCGCTCCTGCCTTGGTGACCATCAAGTTGCGCAATCTCGCTTCATCCACATTTTTCGATCCCACATAGCGAATCGAAACTTCACTGATTTTTTTTCCCTCAAAATCCTGAGCAAAAATCATTCCCGAAGAGGAAGTTAGGATGAAAACGGTGATCAGAGAAAATCGACCGAAGAGCGATTTAAAACCGGATAGCAGAATAGTTTGCAGGGTCATAATAAATTGGATGTCGCGAGATAGCGTCTACAGACTCCTCATCCAGTCAAGGTCAATAGCGCAACAATCTAAAAGTCCCTAAAATGACACACGACATAGGTTGCAACTCAGCTTAGAATAGGCTTTCCTATACTCGGAATTAAAATGCACCCAAGCCTCGGAGAAATACTACGAAAAGCGCGCGAAACTTCAGGGATCACCATAGAAGACGTTGCATCTCGTGCCAAAATCCCCCGCCCCGTCATCGAAGCACTCGAGGCCGAAAACTTCGGTTTTTTTAACAGCCCGCTCTATGCACGTAGTTTCCTCAAGCAATATGGCGAATACATCGGCGCCGATGTCGAACCCTGGCTGGTAGATTTCGTCCCCGCCGTCATGATCGATTCCGACTCGGTCGAATCCATCCTGGGCAGTCCTGAAACTCCCCCCAATATCTCAAATGATACCGCCACAGAAAAAAACATGCGCGCCATCTGGGGACCCATCTGGATTTTCCTCATCACCCTAGCCGTAATCTGGGCTGGGGTGGAAATTTACGAAAAACTCGATTCCGAACATTCGCAAACCAAGCCATATACCGCCCCAGCACTAAATGAGGAGGTCATCCCTGAGTCCGCTCCCCAACCCAACTTTGAGAATCCGCCCAACGACCCCGATACACCAAAACGTGCAGTCATCGTCGAGCCTCCGCCACAATAATTATCTCATTGAGCGGAAAGTCCGTATCATTTCTAAAAACGCCGGCAAATAACTCCCCGCCTTCCCCTCACCAATACCCGGAATCTCTAACGCCTGCTCCGTGCTCGTCGGCATGTATTTCGTGAGCGATTCCAAAACTTTGTTAGAAAAAACCACATAAGGTGGAACTCCCGCCTGCTTGGACATCTTGAACCGTAAATCTTTCAGCATCGTGAATAATTGCGGATCAAATTCACTTTCCTGCAATCCCTGTGGCTTCGCAACTTCATCCGGCCAACGAAGTTCAAATTCAGCCTCACCTTTCATCACCGACTCACCCTTTTCCGAAAGTGTCATCAACGGATACTCTCCCGTTTGAGTGATCACCAAACCCTCTTCAGCTAATGAACGAAACAAGGCGTTCAAATATCCCGTGCTCTTATCGACTAAAATTCCATAGGTTGTCAGCTGATCTAACCGATTATTTAAAATGTCCTGCGATTTACTCCCTGAAAGCATCTGAATAATCCGTCCTCGCCCGTAACGCCCCTCCCAGCCCGAACTATCACGCTGCGACATCCGCGCAACCCCCGCCAACGCCTTCTGCACCACAAGCTTCTCCTCTGCGTTCGGTTTACGGAAATCTCCAGCGCTGCGCTCCCGACACACATCACAGTTCCCACACGTTCCCGCATTTTCCTCACCAAAATAATTCAAAATCCATTGCTGCCGACACGTCCGCGCATAACACATCTCCACCATCGATCGCAGCTTCTCTCGATCCCTCGCGTCCTTTTTATCCATCGCCTCTTCATCAAGGGCGATATCTCTTGTTAGAAGATTCGGTTGTAACAAACGCGTGCCGCGCATCCGTTTTCCCTGCACATCAAATCGCTCGATAAACCGTCCACGCGCCAGAATCGTCAACGCACTCCCCACCGCCATCGAGTTTTTCACATCCGCATGCTCCGCCATCTCTTCTAATGTCCGGAAAACCTCGTGATTTCCATCCGCCTCGTTTAGTAAATATTGATAAATCTGCCGCACAGTCACCGCAGATGGATTCGCTCCATCGATAAAAAATTCCTGCGTCCGCGTGTCGGCATAATTGAAAAGTAACTCACATACCGCCGCCTCCCCATCGCGTCCCGCGCGTCCCGCCTCTTGATAATATGCCTCCACACTTCCAGGAATTTCATAATGAATCACAAACCGCACATCGCCCCGATCTATTCCCATTCCAAACGCATTCGTCGCCACCGCGATACCGACTTTCTTTGAAATAAAAATCTCCTGCGCCTTGACCCGCTCCTGATCCGTCATTCCACCATGATAGGAAACACAATTCACTCCCCAACTCGCCAAAGTCTCGGAGACGAGATCCACTTTTTTACGAGTCGCACAGTAGATAATTCCAGTCTTGTGCGCCGCAATCACCGCCTTGATCCGCTCATCTTTGTGCGACGTTTTATCCACCGCCGTGATCGCAAGCGAAAGATTCGGACGTGAAAATCCACTCACCCGCTCAAACGGCTCACGCAACCCAAGCACCGTCAAAATATCCTGCCTAACAATCGGCGTCGCTGTCGCTGTCAACGCCACACATTGCGGCTTGCCGATTTTTTCTAACACCTTTCCAAGCCGCAAATAATCCGGTCGGAAATCATGTCCCCATTGCGAAAGACAATGCGCCTCATCAATCGCAAACAATGAAATCTCCACCCCTTCCAACGCTCGCAAAAAACTCTCCGCGCGGAATCGCTCAGGCGCCACATAGACCAATTTAAAATCGCCGCGCCGCATCCCATCCAACCGCTCCTTCTGCTCCGGCCATGACAGAGTCGAGTTAATCAAGGTTGCTCCAATCCCTCGCGCCACCAACGCATCCACCTGATCCTTCATCAACGCAATCAACGGCGAGATCACCAATGTCACCCCCGGAAAACACAACGCCGGAATCTGAAAACATAACGACTTGCCCCCACCTGTCGGCATCACCACCAAACCATCCCTTCCAGAAACAATTTCCGAAATCACTTCCTCTTGCCCATCCAGAAATTTCGAAAATCCAAAATGCTCCTTCAACGCCGCACCCGGCGATTTCAACAATCCTTTTGCTAACACATTTTCTGCCACGCCCGTAACCATGGATCAAATGAACACCTTTTGCAACGATTCAATCTCCAATATTTCGGCATTTACCTCCCAATCTCCTTCCCCCACGCTCCGCTCGTGCCGGACAATGAAGACATGGAACCGATCGATTTGATCAAACTCGCGATTGATGCAGAGGACCCTTCGGCCCTTCTCGCGGCCGCTCACGACGCCCACTACGCCGACCTCGCGGAACTCTACCAAAACCTCGACGACGACGAGCGCGACTTCTTTTTCAAAACCATCGGACCCGAACTCGCCACCGATGTGGTCGCGGAACTTCCCTATACCCTGATCGAAGACGCGCTCGGCCATTTCAAGCCCGCTCAACTCCGTTTCCTCCTCAGCAACCTCTCCGACGACGACCGCGTCGACATCTTCCAAGTCGTTTCCGAAGAAGCCCAAGTCCGCTTCTTCTCCCTGCTCGGCCCTCGCGATAAAGAACTCACCAAAAATCTTCTTAAATACGAAGAAGACACCGCCGGCGGCCGCATGACCACCCATGTCGGCCGTATCACCGCAGATATGACGGTGAAACAAGCCATCGCCGTCCTCCGCCGCGATCGCGAAGACGCGGAAACCCTCGCCCGCATTTTTGTCGTCGATGTCCAAGGCCGTCTCGAAGGCAAAGTCCGTCTACGCGATCTCGCCTTCGAAACCTGGGACACACCCATCCGCGACATCATGGAGGACGCTGATGAATTCATCCTCGCCACCGCCGACCAAGAAGACGCCGCTCGCACCCTTTCTAAATACGACCTCGTTGTCCTTCCCGTCGTCGATGAATTCCATCACCTACTCGGCGTCATCACCTACGACGATGCGCTCGAAATTCTCCAAGAAGAATCCACCGAGGATATCGAAAAACTCGCAGGTATCGGCGGTGAACAAAATGAACTCTCTTACTTAAATACCAGCGCGAGCAGTCATTTCCGCCGCCGCGTCAACTGGCTCGTCGGCCTCGCTTTCCTCTCCATCGCATCCGGATACGTCATGTTCCGTTTCTCAGAGACCCTGGAAAAAGCCTTCGTCCTTTCTCTCTTCCTACCCATGGTCGTTGCAGCTGGCGGAAACTCCGGCGGTCAATCCGCAACCATGGTCATCCGCGCCCTAGCCCTCGGTGAAATCGATAAAGGCTCACTCCTCCGCATCGCTTGGAAAGAAATCCGCACCGGCCTTTTCCTCGGCCTCACCCTCGGCATCTGCATGGCCGCTTTCATCACCTTCATCCTCCCCTACCTCCACCTCACCGCCGCACCCGATTTCTCTTTCTTCAAACTCTCGCTCGCCGTCGGCTCCGCTCTAACACTTCAAGTCCTCTCCGCCACCGTTCTCGGCGCCATGCTCCCCATCGCCGCCCGCGCCTGCAATCTCGACCCCGCCGTCGTCTCTTCTCCCTCCCTCGCCTCAACCGTCGATGTCTCAGGCATGGTCATCTATTTCACCACCGCCACCTTCATTCTCAATCTCTAGGCTCGCCCTATGAATGCACTCATCACCCATCTCGAAAACGGCGACGACCTTGCCCCGCGCGAAATCGATGTCGCAGCCAATCTCTTGCTCGACCCCTCAGTCGACGACTCAAAAAAACAACAGCTCCTCCTCGCCCTCGCGAAAAAAGGCGAGTCACCCGCTGAAATCGCCGGCTTCGTCGAGGCCTTCCTCGAACACGCGGTCGATCCCATGATAGCCTCCCTCGACCTCCCCGGCCCCACCCTCGATGTCTGCGGAACCGGCGGCGATCAGTTAGATCTCTTCAACATCTCCACCACCTCCATGTTCGTCGCCGCAGCCGCTGGCGCCATCGTCGTCAAACACGGCAACCGCGGCATCACCTCCAAAAGCGGTGGCGCAGATGTCCTCGAAGCCCTCGGCATCCGCATCGATCTCCCACCCGAGCACTTCCGTCACTGCATCGAAACCGCAGGCGTCGGTTTCCTCTTCGCCCCCAATTACCACCCCGCCTTCAAAGCCGTCGCTCAAGTCCGCAAAAACCTCGCCGCCGAGGGCCATCGCAGCATCTTCAATCTCATTGGCCCTCTCCTCAATCCCGCTCGCCCCCAATGCCAACTCGTCGGAGTCAGTGATGAAAACCTCTGCTCCACCTTCGCTGAAATCCTCCAACGCCTTGGCCGCGAAAGCGCATGGGTCGTCAGTGGAAAAGCCTCCTGCGGCCGCAGCGTCGATGAAATTTCCCTCATGGGCTCCACCCGCATCTGCAAAGCAGGCTCCTACCAAGACCTCGAAGACGAAGAAATTACCCCCGAAGACTTCGGCATGCGCAAAGCCCTTATCGATGACCTCAAAGGCGGCGATGCAAAACACAACGCCATCATCCTCGAAAACATCCTCTCCGGAAAAGAAACCGGCCCCAAACTCGACATCGTCCTCCTCAACTCCGCCGCCGCCATCGCCTGCGCCGGCCTAGCCGATCACATCGGAGACGCCATCGACATCGCCCGCGAATCCATCCAATCCGGCGCAGCCCTAGAACGCATGAACCTCCTCCAAAAAGCCTCCAAAGATTGAACGTGGTTCGCTCATTCTCAGTGATCCATCTCTTCACTGATCACTGATCACTGATCACTGACAACTTCTTCGCAAAACAAAGGACTTGACGCTTTGCCCTTTGCCCTCTTCATTCCGCCCGCCCGCGATTTTTCGCGTGTGCCCATCTAATGGGTGGATTGTCTCCATATATCTCGTTCCTAAGCAGCAAAGCTACCTATGCCCTCTAAAACTTCCGCCAAAAAATCAGCCGCAAAACCGACCGCAAAACCCGCGTCCAAAGCCAAGCCGATCCAAGCCAGCTCTAAAAAAGTTGCGAAACCAACCGCCAAACCTAAGGCATCCAAGCCAGCGGAAGTGAAAAAAGTTGCCGGCAAAAAACCTGCCGCCCCAGCACCGAAAGCTCCTGCCGCCAAAGCTTCCAAGCCAGCAGCTAAGCCAGTTGCAAAACCAGCAGCTAAGCCAGTCGCCAAGCCCGCCGCTAAATCCGCCGCTTCCAAGCCCGCCGCAAAATCCGCAACTCCTGCCCCAAAAGCTCCGGAGAAAAAAGCCGCAGCCGTAAAACCTGCAACTCCCGCTCCAAAAGCTCCCGAGAAAAAAGCCGCAACCGTAAAACCTGCCGCTCCTGCTCCAAAAGCACCTGAGAAAAAAGCAGCCGAAAAACCCGTCTCCAAAGCGAAACAAACGATTGCCGAAATCCTCGCCGCCTCACAACCCGGCGCAAACAAAGAAATCAAAACCTCCAAAAAAGATCCGAAACGTCGGATCGATACCCCGGAGATCCAGGAAAAAATCCGCGAGCTCATCAAACTCGCCAAAGAGCAGGAATATCTCACCTACGACGATATTAACGAAATCCTCCCCAACGACCTCGTCGATCCCGATGACGTCGAGGCCATCATGGAGCGCCTCCGCAACATGGAATTCGATATCATCGACGCCTCAGAAGTCGATCGCTTCAAAGACAAAAAGCGCGACGAAGGCGATGGCGAAGAAGAAGAAGTCAAAGCCGATCAGAAACTCGACATCCTCGACGACCCCGTCCGCATGTATCTCAAGCAAATGGGCCAAGTCCCTTTGCTCACCCGCGAACAAGAAGTCGAAATCTCCAAGCGCATCGAAGACGCAGAAATCGAAGTTTCCAAAAATCTTCACCGCTTCGGCTTCATCACCGAGCTCTACCTCGAACTCGCCGACAAACTCAACAAAGGCAAAGAGCGCTTCGACCGCGTTATCCTCGATAAAAAAATTGAGTCCCGCGAGCGCTACATGAAAGGCCTTCCAAAACTTTGCGATCAACTCAAAATCCTCCACGAGGAAAACGACAACATCTTCCGCCAACTTGCCGGCAAAGCCCCACGCGGCAAGAAAAAGTTAGAAGAGACTTTTGAAAAAAACCTCGCCTCGATGCACCGCATCTACGTCCGTTTTTACTACAAACAAAAAGTCATCGAGGACTTCTGCGAACAAGTTGAAGAATACGTCCAGAACTTCTGGAAATACCAACGCCGCCTCAAAACCCATCCCGATGACAAGGAATTCACCACCAAAATGCGTGAAGTCCAGCAACGTTGCTGGCTCAACGACGAAAACTTCGAGCCCGCTTACAAAGATCTCCGCCAATGGATGAAATCCGCTCTAAAAGCCAAAACCGAAATGGTCGAAGCCAACCTGCGTCTCGTTATCTCCATCGCCAAAAAATACACCAACCGCGGACTCTCCTTCCTCGACCTCATCCAAGAAGGCAACATGGGCCTCATGAAAGCCGTCGAAAAATTTGAATATCGCCGCGGTTACAAATTCTCCACATACGCCACTTGGTGGATCCGCCAAGCCATCACCCGCTCCATCGCCGACCAAGCACGCACGATCCGTATCCCAGTCCACATGATCGAAACGATCAACAAACTGATGCGCGTCCAGAAACAGCTCGTCCAAGAATACGGCCGCGAACCTTCCCCGGAAGAAATCGCCGAGGAAATCCACCTTCCCGTCGAACGCGTCCGCGCCGTTCTCAAAATGGCTCAACAGCCAATCTCCCTTCAAGCTCCTGTGGGCGATTCCGACGACACCTCGTTCGGAGATTTCATCGAAGACAAAGCCGCAGACAACCCGATGGAAGAAGCCGGCTTCTCGATGTTGAAAGACAAAATCAAAGACGTCCTCGATACCCTAACAGAACGCGAACGCGAAGTCCTCGAACAACGCTTCGGCCTCAAAGACGGCTACAGCCGTACCCTCGAAGAAGTCGGCCGCCAGTTCCAAGTCACCCGCGAACGCATCCGCCAAATCGAAGCCAAAGCCCTCCGCAAAATGCGTCACCCCACACGTATCCGCAAACTCGAAGGCTTCATCGAGCTTCCAGGCGCATAAACTTTAAACCCTAAACTTTTAAACTCCAAGGAAGAAGCAGACATACAGCACCTGCTCTTCATTGGAGTTTAAAACTTAAAATTTAAAGTTTTCTCAGTCCCCATTCTTCGGCTAGGTTACGCCCATGGCATTTCCTCAATATCGCATCCCTGTCGAACGCCTGAAAGAAGAGTGGGCTAGCCGTATTGCACGCGAACGCATGCGTAAACGCCGTAATTCCCACCCTTCTCCTAACCTGGCCGATAACAGCGAACCTTGGATTAAAAACCCATCCTCCGTCGCCGAATTCTGGGAAATCGCCTGTAAAGTAAACGAAACCGTCAAAAAATGGTCCCCTCCGCAAACCAGTTCATCGAAAGACTAAGCCAAGAAAATCGCGTCATTGTTATCGGCGGGCTAGCCATCATTGCCCACGGTTTCAATCGACCCACCAAAGATGCTGACATCTGGTTAGAACCTTTCTCCTCCCCCTCCATCTGGGCATACAATCTCGAAAAATCCGTTTCAAACTTCCCAAGTTTAACGATTCATACTCTACCCGGGTGGAAACAAATTTCAGGCAACGAAATTGCCACCGCAGCCTCCGAAGTCGGCATGGTGCGTATTCTCGGACTAGATTGTCCGCTCGATATCTTCCGCAAGCCTAACGAATTTCTAGCAGAAGATTTCGATGAGGTTCATTCAAGAGCTACTCCAAATTCTGATGGCACATGGCTTCCAGACCCCATCGACCTAGCCATCACGAAAGATCAAACGAATCGTGATAAAGACGCTCAAGACATCGCTTTTCTTGAAGCTAAAATTCGCAGAATCTGGATAGCGCAACTTTCCACCGCAACTCCTGAACTCGCTAAATCACTTTTTGACCGCTTTACCGACTGGAAAACTTGCGAAGCCGCCTTACAAAACCCACATCCTGAAGTCCGCGAACTCGCCGTCATGCATCTCAGTGAATTCGCCTCAGATGGAGATCCTTTTTCCCAAGCTATCTTGGAAAACAGAACTATACCTCCCGCATAAGTTACCCCTACTCCTGACACTTACGGCGGCGGCATATCTTCTAGCTTTGCCACCTCACCCTCTTCATTGAAGTTTAAGGTTTAAAGTTTAAAGTTTCCCCTGTATGCAGCCCGAAGACTTCACCAAAATCGAATCCATTTTCGTCCGCCACCGCAATTGCCTTATGCTTCGCGGCCAATTCACCGGTATCTACACGGATTACTACCTCCACCTCATGGAGCATTCCATCCGCTATCCCGGCGAACTCGATGCCATGCTTAAAGACGCCCTCGCTGTTCTAACACTTCACCTCACCGCCCGCCCGTGGAACGAAACCACCGCATGGACCGCCAACCTCCGCGCCCCTCGCATCAACCTCTTCGTCACCGGTTCTTCTAACGACGCAAGCATCACCGGTCGCATCTTCACTGAAAATATTCGCGAACCGGATCGCAATTTTTTCTACTCCCAAACCACCGCCGATAACTCCCGCGAACCTCGCATGTCCACCCTCGAAGTCGATGGACGCGATCCCGTCTCATGGGTCTCCCAATTCTACGATCAATCCGAACAGCGCCCCGCTCGCGCCTTTCGGTTAGAAGATGAAAACTACGTCCTCATCACCGCCCAGCCAGACGCCGACCTCGAATGGCTCGCCGCTCTAACCACAGAAGACGTCGCAAAAATTCAAGAAGCCGAGGAAACCAATCTGCTCGAAACCCGACCCTTCCGTTTCCATTGCGGCTGCACTTTAGATCGAATCCTCCCCATCCTCGGCGGCTGGCGCGAAAAACCCGACGTACTCTTCCACGACGCCAACCACATCACCGTCCAATGCCCACGCTGCGCTGCCAACTACATCGTCACCAGAGATATGCTGTAGGCCAAAAAAAGGTAGGGTCGAGTGGCCCACTCGACCGTAGAATCGATATATAGGCCCCATAAGTCCTATATGAACTATTTTATCATCCCCAGACTGTTCAAAAAAACTTGAACAATTCCCCCAGCCCTCGTATTTGTTGGTTGTGGATTCACCCACCTCCAAAACCCAAAGCGAAAACCTCAGCTCCATCCAGCAGCAGGTCGTGGATTTTTTTGTCGATGGCGTCCGAGTGCTTGGCCTTCCCCGCTCTTTAGGGGAAATTTACGGCCTTCTTTTCATATCTCAAGAACCGCTCTCACTAGATGATCTCGTGCAAAAACTGGGAATTTCAAAAGGCTCGGTCAGCCAAGGTCTACGAACTCTGAAAACCCTTGGCGCAGTTCGCGAAGCCGAGAACATCAACGATCGCCGCACCTACTACGAACCCGCCACCGATCTCAAACGCCTCGTCGGCGGCTTCATCCGCGAGCAAATCCGCCCTCACCTCGACAGCGGAAAATCCAAACTTCAACAACTCAATCAAACCGCTGCACTCAGCAGCGATCCAACCGAGCGTGCGTTCTTTGACGAGCGACTCGAACGTCTCGAATCATGGATGAAACGCGGCGGCCAACTCCTGCCGATTCTCCAGAAAATCCTCGGCCAATGATCACAGCAACCACCACATCACCTGAATGGTTCTGCGTTCGCACCCAAACCAAGCGCGAACACATCGCCGCCAAGCACCTTCGTGAAATCGAAGGCGTCGAAGTCTTCTGCCCCCGCATCAAATATCGCAAAGCCACTCGTCGTGGCAAAATCTGGTGGCTCGAACCCCTCTTCCCCGGCTACATTCTCGCCAAATTTAACCTCCAAGACATGGAGCGCGCCGTCACCTTCTGCCAAGGCGTCCGCGGACTCGTCCGCTTCGGCTCGGAAATTCCTCACGTTCCAGAAACGTTCGTCACCTCTCTGATTGAACAAGTCCGCCTTCAATCCAACGACGAACATGAACTCATCACCGTATCCCCTTCTCTCTCGATCGGCGATGAAGTCGAGGTCGCTAACGGCCCCTTCCAAGGGATGAAAGGCACGATCCAAGAAGTCGCCTCCGCCACCGAACGCGTCAAAGTTCTCCTCGAATTCCTCGGCCAAGTCCAACCCGTCAACCTCGACCTCTTCTCCATCCTCCTCCCCAATAAACCCATCCCAGTCTTCTAACAACCCGCCCACCCATCCCAAAGGGCAACCCCATCACCCCAATTCCAACCCACAGGTTTTCTTTCTAACCAAAAGAATCGACCAAGGGCGGCAGCGTCTCTAAATCTCAAATTCCAAATTCCAAATTCCAAATCTCAAAGAACCAAGAACTCTTCCTTCTTTTTTGAATCTTGAAATTTGAATTTTGAAAATTAAAAAATTTTTATGAAAATTTTTATTACAGGCCATCGCGGCATGGTCGGCTCCGCCCTCCTTCGCCGTGCCAACGCACTTAACATCGAAGCCCTCACCGCCTCGCGCTCACAGCTCGATCTCACCTCGCAGCGGGATGTGTTTGATTTCCTCTCACAAAACGCACCCGACACAGTCATCATCGCCGCAGCGAAAGTCGGCGGAATCCACGCCAACTCCACCTACCCCGCCGATTTCATCTACGAAAATCTCGCCATCGCCGCCAACCTCATCGAGGGCTCCCGCCGCGCCGGAATTCCGCGTGTCCTTTTCCTCGGATCCTCCTGCATCTACCCGAAACTCGCACCCCAACCCATGCCGGAAAGCTGCCTGCTCACCTCTCCGTTAGAACCCACCAACGAAGCCTACGCCATCGCGAAAATCGCCGGCCTCAAAATGTGCCAGCACTACCGCGCCCAACACGGCCTGCTCTACCACTCCGCCATGCCCACCAACCTCTACGGCCCCGGCGATAACTACCACGCGGAAAACTCCCACGTCATCCCCGCCCTCATCCGCCGCTTCCACGAGGCCAAACAAAACAACGCACCCTCCGTCACCATCTGGGGAACCGGCACCCCTTGCCGCGAATTCCTCCACACCGACGACCTCGCAGAAGCCTGCTTCCACCTCCTCTCCCTCGAAAATCCTCCCGATTGGGTCAACGTCGGAACCGGCACCGACCTCTCCATCCTCGACCTAGCCAAACTCATCGCCCAAACCATCGGCTATACCGGTCAAATTCTAACCGACCCCACCAAACCAGACGGCACCCCGAAAAAACTCCTCGATATCTCCCTCATCCAATCCACCGGCTGGTCCCCAAAAATCCCTTTCCAAAAAGGCCTCAACGAAGCCTATCAGGACTTCCTCGCTTCGCTCAGTAGCGGAGAGCTTAGAGCTTGGAGCTTGGAGCTTGGAGCTTGGAGCTTGGAGCTTGGAGCTTGGAGCGGAGAGCGGAGAGCGGAGAGCGGAGAGCGGAGAGCGGAGAGCGGAGAGCGGAGAGCGGAGAGCGGAGAGCGGAGAGCGGAGAGCTGTAAAAGTATCATGAACGAATCCTTTCGATTTCAAAACCTGCAAGTTTGGCAGCGAGCCGCACATGCCAGCATTGAACTCTTTGAACTCGCCGGAGAAATCGAAGCCCAAAAGCACTTTCGTTGGGCAGAACAATTACGATCCGCAGTTCTCAGTATCACAAACAACATCGCAGAGGGTTCTGGAAGCACTTCTAAATCTGAGTTCGCCCAATTTCTCAACTATTCCCGCCGCTCTGTCTATGAAGTCGCCAACATGCTTATTATACTTGAAAAAGAATTCCAAGTATCGGCACAAACCCATAACCTTCTGGCCGAGCTCGAAGAAATCTCCCGTATGATCTCCGCTTTCCGCAAAACTCTCCTCTAACTCCCTGCTCCCTGCTCCCTGCTCCCTGCTCCCTGCTCCCTGCTCCCTGCTCCCTGCTCCCTGCTCCCTGCTCCCTGCTCCCTGCTCCCTGCTCCACGCTCCACGCTCCACGCTCCACGCTCCACGCTCCACGCTCTATGAAACGCGCATTAATCACCGGCATCACCGGCCAAGACGGCTCCTACCTCGCAGAATTCCTTCTCGAGAAAGGCTACGAAGTTCACGGCATCAAACGCCGTGCCTCACTCTTCAACACCCAACGCATCGACCACATCTACGAAGATCCGCATATCGAACATTCTCGTTTCAAACTTCACTACGGCGATCTAACAGATTCGTCCAACCTCACCCGCATCATCTCAGAGGTTCAACCAGACGAAGTTTACAACCTCGGTGCCCAATCCCACGTCGCTGTCTCTTTTGAAGCACCCGAATACACCGCAGATGTAGATGCCATCGGCACCCTCCGCCTACTAGAAGCCATCCGCTTTCTCGGCCTCGAAAAGAAAACCCGCTTCTACCAAGCCTCCACTTCGGAACTCTACGGCCTAGTCCAAGAAATACCACAAAAGGAAACCACCCCCTTCCACCCGCGCTCACCTTACGCCGTCGCAAAAATGTATGCCTACTGGATCACGGTTAACTACCGTGAAGCCTACGGCATGTATGCCTGTAACGGAATCCTCTTCAATCACGAGTCCCCACGCCGTGGCGAAACTTTCGTAACCCGTAAAATCACACGCGCCATCGCCAACATCGCCCAAGGCCTCGAAAAATGCTTATTCCTTGGAAACATGGATGCACTCCGCGATTGGGGTCACGCCAAAGATTACGTCCGCATGCAATGGATGATGCTCCAGCAAGACCTACCCGACGACTTCGTCATCGCCACCGGCAAACAAATTTCTGTTAGAGAATTCGTCGATATGTCCGCTCAGCAAGCCGGCATCCAACTCACCTTCTCCGGCTCCGGCGTCGATGAAATCGCAACCATCTCCGCCATCACCGATCCTAAAAAAGCACCTGTAGCAAAAGTCGGTGACGTCATCGTCCGCGTTGACCCCCGATACTTCCGCCCCGCCGAAGTAGAAACCCTCCTCGGCGATCCCACCAAAGCCAAAGAAAAACTCGGTTGGGTTCCAGAAATCACCGTCGAAGAAATGTGCGCAGAAATGGTCGCCTCAGACCTAGACACCGCCCAACAAAACTCTCTTCTGAAACTCCACGGACATACGGTAAATGTCTCCCGTGAATAGTCACCAAACCAATAGGTCCTATAGGACTTATAAGACTTATCTTCATTGAAAATTGAGATTTAAAATTTGAAGTTTAAATCCGTCATCGGTCTTCCGCTCGCCGTCACCGACTACACCGGCGCGATCTCATGGATCTTAGAAAAAGCCTCAGCCGCAGATCTTCCCTACGCTGTCGAAGCTGCTAACACTCACGTCGCCGCACTCTCTCGCCACGATCCAGAATTTTCCGAAGCTATCCTAAAATTCGATCTCATCACCCCAGACGGCATGCCGCTCATCTGGTCTCTCAACGCCCAACTCCCACCCGAAGAAAAACTAACAGATCGAGTCTACGGCCCAACCTTGATGCTCAAAACCATCGAGGCCACCAACACCCCTAACTCCCCCTTCCGCCATTTTCTACTCGGCGGAAAACCCAGCACCCTAAAAAAACTAACTGATCGTTTTTCCAAAGAATTTCCTAACACAATCCTCGCCGATACCTACTCTCCTCCCTTCGGTGATTGGCCAGAAAACGAAACCGAATCCATCATCACTAAAATACGCAAATCCGGCGCGAACCTCGTATGGGTCAGCCTCGGTTGCCCGAAACAAGAACATTGGATCGCCCGCAACAAACACCGCCTCCCCCCCGCCGTCTACTTCGGCATCGGCGCCGCCTTCGCCTTCCACGCCGGCGAAGTCAAACAAGCTCCTGCTCTCCTCCAAAAAGCCGGCCTCGAATGGCTCTACCGCCTTGCCATGGAACCCCGCCGCCTCTTCAAGCGCTACCTATCCTACAACTCACTCTTCCTCTATTACTCCCTAAAAGATCATCGAGCGTAGATAAACATAAGTCTTATAGGTCCTATATGTCCTAGATGACTGGCACACTTCCCGCCAACGTCACAAAATCGTAACAAACCAAAACCACTTCATTTCCTGATTTTCGTGGTTAAAACCTCCCCTCACTCACTTTGAATTTCAACTGACTCCGATTGGGCTGATATCCATCGTCTCATTCTCCATGCTGGCCAATCAGGCCAAATCGTTGACTGGGAGCTCATCGACGACTACTTATCGCTTTTCAATCAGTCTGAAAAACTTGAACAACTGAAACAACTTTATGGCACAGCTCAGTCCAAATGAACGTGAGGCTTTACGTAGCTTTTCCCAAAAGCCACCCCTCCAACAACCGCCACTTCATCCCATGAAAATGGAGGATTTCTTACGCACCCTTTCCCAGCTCCCCACTTCTCTGCGTCCCCTCAAACCCATCTCCTTCAATGGAAATTCTTGGAAACTCTAAGCAGCCCACAATCTTTACTCACTTTCCAAAAAATTCTCTTATCTGCGTTCATCTGCGTCCATCCGCGGTTCCTCTTCATTCTAATCAATCTACGGTCAAGCTCACTGATCACTGACCACTCGGCACTTCTCAATCACCCATGAAAATCTCTTCCATCTGCTGCCTCGGCGCCGGCTACGTCGGCGGCCCAACCATGGCCATGATCGCCAATAAATGCCCAGACATCCAAGTCACGGTCTGCGACATGAACCAAGCCCGCATCGATGCCTGGAACTCCGACACCCTCCCCGTCTACGAACCCGGCCTCAAAGAAATCGTCGAGTCTTGCCGCGGCAAAAACCTTCACTTCACCACCGATCTCAAACCCGCCATCGCCGCAGCCGATCTCATTTTCGTCTCAGTAGGCACTCCTACCAAATCCTACGGCATCGGCGCAGGTCGCGCAGCCGACCTCCGTTACGTCGAAGCCGCCGCCCGCCTCATCGCAGAAGTTTCTCACGGCAATAAAATCATCGTCGAGAAATCCACCATCCCGGTCAAAACCGCCTGCGCCATCCAATCCATTCTCGCAGCTAACTCCACCACCAACGCCACCTTCCAAGTCCTCTCCAACCCCGAATTCCTCGCCGAAGGCACCGCCGTCTCCGACATGGAAAACCCCGACCGCATCCTCATCGGTGGCGAACAAACCCCAGAAGGCCAAGCCGCCCTCGAAGCCCTCGTTTCCGTTTACGCGAACTGGGTCCCCCGCGAAAAAATCATCACCACTAACCTCTGGTCCTCCGAGCTCTCCAAACTCGTCGCCAACGCCTTCCTCGCCCAACGCATCTCATCCATCAACTCCATCTCCGCCCTCTGCGAAGCAACCGGAGCCGATGTCAATGAAGTCGCCCGCGCCATCGGAACCGATTCCCGGATCGGCCCCAAATTCCTCAAAGCCTCCGTCGGCTTCGGCGGCTCCTGTTTCCAAAAAGACATCCTCAACCTCGTCTACCTCTGCGAATCATATAACCTCACACAAGTCGCCGCCTACTGGCGCTCCGTCGTCGAAATCAACGATTACCAGAAATCCCGCTTCGTCGAAAAAATCGTCCGAACCCTCTTCAACACCGTCTCCGGTAAACGCATCGCCATCCTCGGCTTTGCCTTCAAAAAAGATACCAACGACACCCGCGAATCCGCCGCCATCCACATCGTTCGTGATCTTCTAACAGAAAACGCTCACGTCGCCGTTTACGATCCACGCGTCTCCAAAGAAACCATGCATCGCGACCTGTTAGAAGTCGGAGTTTCCCAACACACTCTCGATGCCAACCTCGAAATCGTCGCCGATCCCTACGCTGCCGCAGATCAAGCCCACGCCCTAGCCACCCTCACTGAATGGGACGAATTCCGCGATCTTGACCTCCCACGCCTCCACAATCTCATGCTCAAACCCGCCTTCGTCTTCGACGGCCGCGCCATCCTCCCCGCCGATGCCCTAGCCAAACACGGCTTCGAAGCGTTTATTATTGGGAAAGGCTAAAGAAAAGTCACAGGTCTGAAAGTCGAAAGTCAAAAGTCGATGTTCCAACCTGCCTAATCGCACCAGCGATTCTAATATAGACCTTCGACCTTCAGACCTTCGACTTGTTCATTCCCACCAGCGATTGTATCTACGTCTTTCAGACCTTCGACCTTAGACTTCTTCATCCGACTTTAAGATTTCCCCCCAATCATAAAAATGACCGCACAGCGATTCGAAGACCTCAGAATTTGGCAAGATGCCAGAATTCAAGCAAATGCCATCTATGATTCTTTCGGTTCCGATTCCATCTCCGCTCGTGACTTTGGCTTCCGTGACCAAATACAACGCTGCGGAGTCTCCGTGATGAACAACATTGCCGAAGGCTTCGAGCGTAAAACTGATCAGGATTTCGCTCGATTCCTAGACATCGCTAAAGGATCAAATGGCGAAGTCCGCAGCATGCTCTATCTCGCCGAAGACCGACAATACCTTCCCTTCGAACAAGCCGAGCAAATGAGAAGCATCAGTGAAAACCTCAGTCGAGCTATCGAATCCCTAGCCAAACACCTCCGCAAATAATCGACTAAAGAGTCGAAAGTCAAAAGTCGATGTTCCAACTTTCCATAATCTAATCGCACCAGCGATTCTAAAATCACCTTCGACTTTCGACCTTAGACTTCTTCATCTACACCAGCGATTGTATCTACGACTTTCAGACTTTCGACCTTCGACTTTTAGCCTTCTTCTTCATCCGACTTTCGACTTTCAGACCTTCGACCTTCGACCTTTAGACTTCTTCTTAATCCGACCTTCGACTTCTTCATCAAATGAACATTTTCACCGAACATCACCGCTTCCTCAACCGCCACGACAAGGAAGTTCTGTTAGAACAAAAAGGCCTCGCCATCTGGATGTGCGGCCTTTCCGGATCCGGAAAATCCACCATCGCCAACGCCGCAGAACGCGTCCTCCACAAACAAGGTCACTTCACCATCATCCTCGATGGCGATAACCTCCGCGCCGGCCTCAACTCCAACCTTAGTTTCACCGATATAGACCGTCTCGAAAACATCCGCCGCATCGCCGAGCTTACCAAAGTCCTCGTCGAAAACGGCGTCATCGTCTTCATCTCCGCCATCACCCCTCGCGGCGAACTACGCGATCTCGCCCGCGGCATCGTCGGCGAACAAAACCTCTTCGAAGTTTTCGTCAACGCCTCCTTCGAAGCCTGCGAAAAACGCGACGTCAAAGGCCTTTACGCCAAAGCCGCCCGCGGCGAAATCGCCAACTTCACCGGCAGAGACAACTCCTTCGAACCCCCACAAAACCCCGACCTCACCCTCCACACCGAAAAACTCACCATCGAAGACGCAGCCATCGAACTAGTAGAAGCCATCCACGAAAGGATCACAAGGTAGGGACGAAGCGCCGCCGTCGACCGTAATCAAAAATCTCAACGCACGATCACCCACCAATCTTCGGTCAACACGGCGTAGCGGCGATCTTCGGTCGTCGTCCTCTAATCTTCGGTCAACACGGCGTGTTGACCCTACCTTATTATAAAATACCTTAGTAAATTACCCATCTTACTAATTATTTCTTGACCCCACCCAAAATCTCCCCCAAAACCCCGCCGCGCACCTACTGGAGAGCCGCGCCTCCGGCCGGCTAATCTTTCCACTCATCACTCGTAATTCTCCTCTTCATTCAAAAACATGTCCGTCGTAGCCTTCTTGACCACCATAGCTTCAGCGACGGTGGTGGCGAAGTCGGATCCAAAATCAACAATCGTCAATCAATCTACGGTCAACACGGCGTGTTGACCCTACCATCAGATCACAATGAAGCGAAGCGACATAGAGGCGCATACCTCTACTAACTTCGCCTCAAATCACTCGGCACTTTTCACTCTTCCACACCCCATGAACTACAACCTCTCCCAACTCGACCAACTCGAAGCCGAGGCGATCTTTATCCTCCGGGAAACCGCCGCCCAGTTCCAGAACCCCGCCCTCCTCTTCTCTGGCGGTAAAGATTCCATCGTCATGGCATGGCTCGCGAAAAAAGCCTTTTGGCCCGCACGTCCTCCTTTTCCTCTCGTCCACGTCGATACCGGCCACAACTTCGAGGAAACCATGATCTACCGCGATGAATTCGTGAAACTTCTCCGCGCCCAACTCGTCGTCGGTTACGTCCAAGAATCCATCGATACTGGCCGCGTCGTCGAAGAAAAAGGACCGAATGCTTCCCGCAACAAACTCCAAACCGTCACCCTCCTCGATACCATCGAGAAACATCAATACGATGCCTGCCTCGGTGGCGGACGCCGCGATGAAGAAAAAGCCCGCGCCAAAGAACGCTTCTTCTCCCACCGCGACGACTTCGGCCAATGGGACCCGAAAAACCAACGCCCCGAACTCTGGAACCTTTTCAACGGACGTAAAAACCCCGGCGAACATTTCCGCGTATTCCCCCTCTCCAACTTCACCGAAATGGACATCTGGATGTACATCAAACGCGAGGAAATCCCCCTCCCATCCATCTACTTCGCTCACGAACGCGAAATCTTCGAACGCAACGGAACCCTCCTTGGTGTCACCGAATTCCTCAAACCTCAGGAACACGAAACCGTCACCAAAGAAATCGTCCGCTTCCGCACCATCGGCGATGCCACCTGCACCGGTGCAGTCCGCTCCACCGCATCCAACCTCGATGAAGTCATCGCCGAAGTCGCCGCCGCCCGCCAAACCGAACGCGGCACCCGCTCCGACGACAAACGCTCCGAAACCGCTATGGAAGATAGAAAGAAGGAAGGATATTTTTAACTTCGTTAAAAATATCCTGTCAAAAGTCTTAAGGTCAAAAGTCAAAAGTCGATATTCCGGCTCCCTATAAACAAACAATCGTCCCAGCGATTCTAACTAAGACTTTCAGACTTTCGACTTTCGACTTCTTCACCTCTCCAGCGATTCCAATATAAACCTTCACCCCCCCTAAAAACACTTAATAATCATGACCGCAGAACGCTTCGAAGATCTTAGAATCTGGCAAACAGCCAGATCCCAAGCTAATCGCGTCTATTCAGCCTTCGGCTCTGAATCAATTGCCTCACGCGATTTCGGATTTAGAGATCAGATTCAGCGTTGCGGAGTCTCTGTCATGAACAATATCGCCGAGGGTTTTGAGCGCAAGACCGACCAAGACTTCGCGAGATTTCTCGACATCGCCAAAGGATCTAACGGTGAACTTCGTAGTATGCTCTATTTAGCTGAAGACCTCGACTATCTTCACCATGAAACCGCCAATGAAATGAGGAACATCAGCGAAGAACTAAGCCGAGCCATCGAATCCCTCTCCAAACACCTCCGAAAATAATCACACAGCATCCTCAAAACCCAATCGCACCAGCGATTCTAACATAGACTTTCGACTTTAAGACCTTCGACCTCTTCAAACAATGGACCTATTAAGATTTACAACAGCAGGAAGCGTCGATGACGGCAAATCCACCCTCATCGGCCGCCTTCTTTACGATTCAAAATCCATCTTCGAAGATCAGCTCGAAGCCATGGAAGAATCCTCACGCAAACGCGGCGATGAAAACGTCAACCTCGCCCTTCTAACAGACGGCCTCAAAGCCGAGCGCGAACAAGGCATCACCATCGACGTCGCCTACCGCTACTTCGCCACGCCGAAACGTAAATTTATCATCGCGGACACCCCGGGCCATACCCAATACACCCGCAACATGGTGACCGGTGCATCCACCGCCAACCTCGCCATCATCCTCATCGACGCCCGCAAAGGCGTCATCGAGCAAACCAAACGCCACTCCTTCATCGCCAACCTCCTGCGCATCCAACACCTCGTCGTCGCCGTCAACAAAATGGACCTCGTCGATTACTCCCAGGAAGTCTTCGATCAAATCGTTTCCGACTACCGTGAGTTCGCCTCACGCCTCGACAACATCGTCGAAATCACCGCCATCCCCATCTCCGCACTCAACGGTGACAACGTCGTCGATAAATCCAAAAACATGGATTGGTACGAAGGCCCGACCTTCCTTTACCACTTGGAAAACGTCTACGTCGGTGGCGAAGAAAACCACGTCGATGCACGCTTCCCTGTCCAATGGGTCATCCGTCCCATGTCCGATGAATGGCATGACTTCCGCGGCTACGCCGGACGTGTTGCCGGCGGCGTTTTCAAACCCGGCGATGAAGTCACCGTCCTCCCTTCCGGTTTCAAAACCCACGTCAAAGCCATCCACTCCCCAGACGGCGAGAAAACCGAAGCCTTCGCCCCACAATCGGTCTGCCTCACCCTCACCGATGAAATCGATATCTCACGCGGCGACACTTTGGTAAAATCTAACAACCCTCCGCGTGTCTCACAAGACATCGAAGCCATGGTCTGCTGGTTCTCATCCAAACCCATGCCACCTCACGCGAAACTTGTCATCCGCCACACCACTCAGGAAACCAAAGCCATCATCCAGGAAGTAAAATACCAGGTCGATGTGAACACCCTCCACAAAATCGAAGACGTCGATTCCCTCTCCATGAACGACATCGGCCGCATCACCCTCCGCACCGCCATCCCGCTCATCCACGACTCCTACCGCCGCAACCGCTCCACCGGCTCCTTCATCCTCATCGACCCCGGCACCAACGAAACCGTCGCCGCCGGCATGATCGTTTAGCCCCGTATGCGGGACTGAAATTCTAAATTTTAAACTCTAAACTTCAAAGGTAGAATCGGAGAGCCGCGCCTCCGGCCGGCTTTTCTTCAAAGGTAGGGTCGACACGCCGTTGTCGACCGTAACTAAAACGCTACGCCTCTATCTCCCCATCAGTCGTGTAACCTGCCCTTTACGCGACTCTTCCTTGGAGTTTAAAACTTAAATTTTGAAACTTAAACTACTACTCATCGGCATCTTGCTGTTTGGGCTTTGTCTGTTGCTTGCATGGAAACAAGGTTGGATCGTAAACATCATCAACTTACGCGATCCCATTCTCGTTTGGTGCCGCGCCAATCCCATAGCCTTGTTCGCAGCGATCGCTATACTTCCTTCATTTGCTTTTCCTGTTACACCTCTCCTCATATTAGCGGGCGTCGTCTGGGGCGCGAATCTCCAATCTTGTGGCTTAGCCCTCGCCGCAGTTCTCATCAACATCACTTGGTCTCATCTTCTCGCTGCTGGTGTCGGCAGAACAATCATCCAGAAGCTCCTCGGGAAATATTGGGAAGCATGGAGTAATAAATCGACTCCAGCGGATTGGCGACTCACCTGCATCTTACGCATCACTCCGGGAATTCCACTTTGCGTCCAAAACTACCTTCTCGGCCTGTTAGGTGTGCGGCTTCGCGACTCCCTACTGATAGCCATCCCCACCCAAGGACTCTACGTCTGCGGCTTCGTTCTCACCGGCGGAGCAATTTTTGAAGGACAAACCGGCCTTCTCGTTATTGGCATCTTCATTCTCATTGCAGCATCACTCACATTGAAACTCATCCTAAAAAAAATCTCAAATCGCCAGCCCATGCAATCCTAGGACCGCGCGTCTCCCGCCTGCCCCGATATCGTCGGGGACGCGCGACCCCAAAACGGTAGGGTCGACCCCGATTTGTCGGGGCTGTCGATTGATTCGTGGTCGCCCCACGACCACTCACCCTGCGGGCGCGCTGTTGCACGTCCAAACGACCTACAAGCCTTCGGTCGTTTTGAAGATTCCCAAAAGGTAGGGTCGACACGCCGTTGTCGACCGAAGGCCCATCTACTAAGAAGTCCATCCGACTTCGCCAAGGCTACGACGGACAAGAAGTCTAAAAGTCCAATTGTAAAAGCCGCCACCAGCGGTTCTTGCTTCGACCTTCTTCAACCGAACCAACCGCGCGCATAGCGGCAACCGATTCACTGTGCCGCAAAGCGGCAACCGTCTCCTTCTCCCCCCCTCTTCCTTCACTCTTCATAATTCACTCTCTCGTCCTTCATAGCTTGCTTGGCCTTCGTAGCCTTAAGGCGAAGTAGGCAGCGACGTAGGATCACCATTTCTCCCCTCCCCCTCTTCCTTGGAGTTTAAAGTTTAAAGTTTCCACCCCTCCAATGCCTCCCCTCTCCAAGCATCTATTCTGGGACACCAATCCTAATCAAATCGATTTCGATCATCATGCCGCTTGGCTCGCACAGCGAGTCTTAGAATACGGCGATTGGTCAGACTGGCGGACATTAGTGAAGTATTATGGAAAAGATCGCCTAGCTAACATCGTCATATCTATCCGTTCAATGCACCCAAAAGCTCTAGCCTTTTGTAAAGTGTGGTTCGAACTACCAGAAAGCTCATTCCGATGCTCCACCAATCCTCCGTCCCTCTGAATCTTTGGCAGACTCTGCTTGAAATGCAGACGCCTCTCGCAAATACCGGATTCGCTCTTGCTGGCGGAACTTCCTTAGCGTTGAGACTCGGACATCGTCTCTCTGTCGATCTGGATTTCTTTACCATCTCACCTTTCGAAGCCCAAGATTTGGCCGAGCAACTCAATATCAATCACAGTTCCATCACGGGCATCGCTAAAGGCACTCTGCAAATCCACCACAACGATCTCAAAATCGAATTTCTCAAACACTCATATCCTCAACTCGCAGAAATTGAAGTGATCGATGGCATCAAAATCTGGTCACTTGCCGACGTCGCAGCCATGAAAATCAATGCCATTGTCAATCGCGGCTCAAAAAAAGATTTCTATGATCTCGCTGCTTTACTCGCCATCCACCCACTGGAATCCATACTTCATTTTTACAAAGAAAAATACCAACCCGCTAGCCTCCTCATGGCAATTCGTAGCTTAGCTTGGTTCGATGATGCAGATGCCGAACCCGATCCCATATCTCTAACAAATGAATCCTGGCCCAGCGTCGTCGATCAAATCAAAACCGCCATCCGCCAACTCGATTAATTCCCCTGCCGGAGAGCCGCGCCTCCGGCCGGCTTCACCCAAAAGGTAGGGTCGACACGCCGCTGTCGATTGATTCGTGGTCGCCCCACACCCAAAAGGTAGGGTCGACACGCCGTTGTCGACCGAAGATTTCCGCTGCTAAGAAGTCAAAGGTCAGCCAGTAGTTCAGTAGTTCAGTCTTACCGTAAAACCGAAACACCGCGCGGCATAGCCGCAACCGAAACACCGAGCGGCTTCGCCGCAACCGCGCCGCACAGCCGCAACCGAACCACCGAGCGGCCCGCCCGACCGATGATATATCCCACAAAAGCTCTCGACCTAATCCCAAACTCATAGTAACTTGAAACTCGATGACGATCAAAACGACGAATCACCGCAAACTGGCCGAGAAGATGCGCGCGGCACGGCAAGCGGCTTCTCACCCATTGATGTCGCATGCAGAGTTTTTGGCTCAAACACCGCAGGAGCTTCGTGTGGCGAAACCCGCCAAGGCCTCACAAAAATCCAACGGCAGGCAATCATAGCCTCTGGGTTACTCCACTTCATTCCTTTTCCGAGAAGCATCGATGCCAAAGGAACCGAACATGCTGTTCGCTTTCGTGGTAAATCAGTAGAAAAATTCCAACATACCAATGGCTGGGTTCCAACACTTGACCCAGACGGTAAACTCGGAGTCTCCCAGGCCACACCTCTAGAGTATCTAAAGCGCTTGGAACTCCAAAACTTGCTATTCGGTGACGAAATCATGGTCATTGGCACCACTCGTGCAGACCGCCTCGTCACATCTCAACCTACGCTTCGTGGTGGCGAACCCACAGAAAACGAAATTCGCGACATTCTAATCGAAGGCGGATGGCAAAGAGTCCCTATCGCATTACAAAATCTTCCCCACCAACTCATGGGCTCAGCATGGTACCACGACGAAGAACAACTCATCCTCCTCGACGCTCGTAAACCAAACTTCAAAAAAACCGACTTTGGAACTCTCCCAATCGACCTCATCATCGGTGAACTCACCGCTGAAATGACCGAATCAATCTATCTCAAAAGGTAGGGTCGACACGCCGCTGTCGATTGATTCGTCGTCGCCCCACGACCACTCACCCTGCGGGCGGCACGCTGTTGCACGTCCAAACGACCTACAAGCCTTCCTCCTTCGCACGCTACGGAGGACAAGTCGGTCGTTTTGAAGATTCCTGCGACAAGGTAGGGTCGACACGCCGTTGTCGACCCAAGATTCCTGCGACGAAGAAGTCCATCCGACTTCGCCAAGGCTACGACGGACAAGAAGTCTAAAAGTCCAATTGTAAAAGCCGCACCAGCGGCTCTAGCTTCGACCTCTTCCCAACCAAGAACCAAGAACTCCTCTCAGAAAATCAAAACTTGGAGTTTGTAAAATTCACCCCAAGTGATACCCAATAAATATGAAACAAGAGCTATTACTGGATCGAATCACGTGTGATCCAAATATTTTCGGTGGTAAGCCTATCATCCGAGGGCACCGTCTCGCGGTAGAGCATGTGCTCGATATGCTGGCTGCTGGAGATGATTCTGCGACCATACTCAGTGGATACCCTTGGCTAGAAGCGGATGATATCCAAGCCTGCTTGGTTTACGCTGCATGCCTAGCTCGTCATGAGCGTATTGAACTATTTCCACCCGCACTTGCTTCCTAATGGCAGTTATTTTACTCGATTCTTGTGTCTGGGGTGGTTCCCTGACGGCTCTCCAAAATTTCGGACATGATACCGAATGGACAGGGACTTGGGACAAAGATCCCGGCGATGAGAGCATACTTGAATACGCAAATTCACATCAGAAGATCTTAGTCACTCTGGATAAGGATTTTGGTGAACTTGCCATCCTTAAAGGCAAGCCACATCAGGGTATCATACGCCTCTCTGGATTTCGCGCAAAACAGATGGCTGATGTCGTTCATTACATCGTTAATCACTACCAACTCGATTTAGATTCAGGTGCCATCATCACCGCAGATCCAACAAAAATTCGAGTACGTAACAGATAAGTATCACTCAGAGTTCAGTAATTCGGTTGCCGCGAAGCGGCACGGTAATTCGGTGTTTCAGTTGCCGCTTTGCGGCTCAGTGTTTCAGTTTTACCGAATTACCGACACGGCGAAGCCGTAACCGAATTACCGAGCGGCACAGCCGCAACCGAAACACCGAGCGGCTTCGCCGCAAACGCGCCGCAACGCGGCAACCTCTTCTTTAAAGTTTAAATTTTGAAACTTAAACTACCACTCATCGGCATCTTGCTTTTTGGCCTCTCAATCAAACGGTAGGGTCGACACGCCGCTGGTGACCGAAGATTTCCGCTGCTAAGAAGTCAAAGGTCAGCCAGTAGTTCGGTAGTTCGGTAGTTCGGTAGTTCAGTCGTACCGTAAAACCGATCCACCGCGCGGCACAGCCGCAACCGAAACACCGAGCGGCTTCGCCGCACCGCGCGTGTAGCGCAACCGACTCACTACGCCGCACAGCGGCAACCGACTCACCGAAACACCGCGCCGCACAGCGGCAACCCTCTCCATGTCCGACTTCCGCTCCATCTTTGGCATCTTCGTCTTCATCGGCCTCTGACCTTCGACCTTCGACTTACTTGAGATTTAAATTTTGAAACTTAAACTACTAGTCACCGGCGGCGCAGGCTTCATCGGCTCGCACCTTGTCGAGCACTTCCAAGGCATCGCCTCGGAAATCATCGTGCTCGATGACCTCCGCTCCGGACACCTCGAAAACCTCGCGGGGCTCGACCACAACTTCGTGCACGGATGCATCACCGATCGCGCCCTTGTCGATTCCATCATGCCCGGCATCGACTACGTCTTCCACCTCGCCGCCATGATCTCCGTCCCAGAATCGATGGAGAAACCCATCGAATGCAATCGCATCAACATCACCGGCTTACTGAATGTGTTAGAATCTGCTGCTAACCACGGAGTTAAAAAATTCATCCTCGCCAGCTCAGCCGCCATCTACGGCGATAATCCCATCGTCCCGAAAACCGAGGACATGATCCCAGAACCCAAAAGTCCCTACGCCATCACCAAACTCGATGGCGAATACTACCTCGAAATGTTCCGCCGAGAAGGTCGCATCAACACCGCCTCCCTGCGCTTCTTCAACGTCTTCGGCCCGCGCCAAGACCCTAACAGCGCCTACGCCGCCGCCGTTCCCATCTTCATCCAAAAAGCCCTAGCCAACGAACCCATCACCATCTTCGGCGATGGCGAACAAACCCGCGACTTCATCTTTGTCAAAGACGTCACCTCCGCCCTAGCCCACGCAGCTAAATCGGAAGACATGCACGGCACCTACAACGTCGGCTACGGCGGCAGCATCACCATCAACCAGCTCGCCTCCGAAATCATCCGCCTCACCGGATCCAAATCCCAAATCCTCCACGCCCCCGAACGCCCCGGCGACGTCAAACATTCCAGCGCCAACATAGACCGACTGCTAAACTCCGGATGGAAACCTTCATCATCCCTAGCAGAAGCATTAAAGCTTATTTTAAGGGTAGGGTCGAGCGGCCCGCTCGACCGATGATTTCAGCTCTCCATAGACAATCGCACCAGCGATGCTAACTAAGAACTTCGACCTCCGATCTTCGACTCCCTTCACTCTTACTTAGCTCCGTCCGACATATTCGTAGTAAACGCCACCATCACCATGCCCATCGCCATCATTACAGGTTCAGCAGGACTCATTGGATCAGAGTCATCTAGGGAATTACACCGCAGAGGCTATACGGTTGTCGGAATCGACAACGACATGAGATCGTATTTTTTTGGTCAGGAAGCCTCAACACATCAAACTAACGAAAAACTCATTAGCGAGCTTAGTAATTACATCCCAAAGAATGCCGATATCCGAAATTGGAAAGAAATTGAGCAGATCTTCAAAGAATACAGCAGCGACATCAAACTAGTTATACACACTGCAGCCCAACCCTCACACGACTGGGCTGCTCGCGAGCCCCTTACTGACTTTGGAGTCAATGCTACTGGCACACTTCATCTCCTAGAAGCCACCCGACTACACGCCCCAGACGCTGTATTCATCTTTACCAGCACAAACAAAGTCTATGGTGATACTCCAAACGCATTGCCTTTGATCGAATTGGAGAGTCGTTGGGAAATCGATCCTAACCACGCTTTCTATAAAGGAATCGATGAAAGCATGTCGATTGATCACACCAAACACTCCATTTTCGGAGCAAGCAAGGTCGCAGCAGACGTCATGGTGCAGGAATACGGGCGTTACTTTCAAATGAAGACCGGAGTCTTTCGTGGAGGATGTCTAACCGGCCCATCCCATGCTGGCGCCGAACTACACGGATTTCTCGCGTATCTCATCAAATGCATAGTCGATGGCAAGGAATACCGCGTTTTTGGATATAAGGGAAAACAAGTTAGAGACAATATCCATTCGCATGATCTAGTCAGTGCATTTCTCGCATTCCAAAATAACCCTCACTGCGGTGAAGTCTACAACATGGGAGGAAGCCGACATTCAAATTGTTCGATGCTCGAAGCCATTCAGATTGGTGAAGAGCTAGCCGGCAAAAAACTGAACCGAACTTATGTCGAAGACTCACGGATCGGTGACCATATCTGGTACATCAGTGATGTCAGCAAGTTCCAGAACCACTACCCAGAATGGAAATACCAATACGGCATTCGTGAAATCATCACGGAAATTTACAATGCGTGCACCGCATGAGAATCAATCTCATAATATTCAAGAATTGAATCCGTATTTGATGGATCATTAAACCAATTGATACAAATTTTATGAAATGCGTCATACTAGCAGGAGGTCTTGGCACTCGTCTATCCGAAGAAACGTCTGTGAAACCCAAGCCCATGGTCGAAATCGGTGGCCGCCCGATCCTCTGGCACATCCTCAAGATTTACAGCAGCCACGGAATCAATGATTTCGTCATCTGCGCGGGTTATAAAGGCTACATGATCAAAGAATACTTCGCGAATTACTTTCTGCACATGTCGGACGTCACCTTCGACATGTCGAACAACAGCATGGAGGTGCACCAAAAGAATGCCGAACCTTGGAAGGTCACCATCGTCGATACCGGAGATGACACTATGACCGGCGGTCGTATCAAACGTATCCAACCCTACGTCGACGGCACCTTTTGCTGCACCTACGGGGATGGAGTCGGAGACATCAACATACGGGAAGCCATCGACTTCCACAAAAAGAGCGGACTCAAGGCCACGCTCACCGGCGTCCAACCTCCGGGGCGCTTTGGTGCAATCCAACTTGCAAACGACAAGGTTTTATCATTCCAAGAAAAGCCCGATGGCGACGGATCTTGGATCAATGGAGGTTTCTTTATCCTTGAACCGTCTGTGTTTGATGAGATCGAAGGTGATCACACCTTCTGGGAGCGTAAGCCGCTTGAAAGCCTCGCTAATCAAAAACAACTAGGCATCTACAAACACAACGGCTTCTGGCAACCAATGGATACACTAAGGGACAAAATTCAACTCGAGAATCTCTGGGATTCTGGAAATGCTCCGTGGAAGAGTTGGTAAAAAATGAAGAGTCTAAAGGTCTAAATGTCGAAAGTCTAAAAGTTGATGAAGCGCAGACTTTCAGACTCTTCTTCAACGACGCAAACGCATCCCGAGTGATCAGCGCATAGCATACTCCATTCTCGCTGTTTAAACTTTCGGACTCTTTCTCTTTCGACTTTTAGACATTCGACCTTTAGACTCATTTTTCTTATGTTCAATAGCTTCTACAAAAACCGCCGCGTGCTCGTCACTGGGCACACTGGGTTCAAAGGCTCCTGGCTGTGCGAATGGTTACTCAGTATGGGCGCAGAGGTAGCTGGCTATGCACTTGATCCTCAATCTCACGAAATTCTTTTTGACCAACTCAATCTGAGTTCAAGACTTGCCTGTGACGAGCGTGGAGACATCGCTGACATCGCCGCCCTCAAGCGTCTTGTTCAGGATTTCCAGCCCGATGTAGTTCTTCATCTCGCCGCCCAACCCCTTGTACGCCTGTCTTATGCCCAACCAGTAGAGACATTTGCCACCAACGTGATGGGAACCGTAAATCTGTTAGAATCAGTCAGAGTATCAAATCATCCTTGCAGTATAGTTTGTGTCACTACTGACAAATGCTATGAAAACCGCGAATGGCTCCACGCATATCGCGAGGAAGACGCCATGGGTGGTCACGATCCTTACAGTGCTTCAAAAGGAGCAGCGGAAATTGCTATTTCTTCCTATCGACGTTCGTTTTTTCCACTAGAAGGCGCCGTGAACGTTGCAAGTGCACGTGCTGGCAACGTGATTGGTGGTGGCGATTGGGCTTCAGATCGTATCGTTCCGGATTGTATTCGTGCCGTACGCGCTGGCCATTCAATTCCTGTCCGCAACAAAATCGCAACTCGCCCCTGGCAACACGTCCTTGAGCCGCTTAGTGGCTATCTCCACCTAGCCGCCTCTCTCTCGCGCGCTACAACCACCGAAACTCGAAAGCTGCTCGCATCAGCCTTCAACTTCGGCCCAAACGTCATTAGCAACCGAACTGTAGCTGATTTGGTGCTAGAATTAACCAAACACACTGGAGGCGAGATGAACGATTGCTCAGATCCACTGGCGCACCACGAAGCATCTAAGCTTAATCTCGCGACCGATAAAGCCTTCCATTTACTGAGTTGGGAACCTGTTTGGAATTTTGAGAAAACCATCGCATACACTGCGGATTGGTATCTGAGCGAAAAAACTTCCAATATAGGTGATCTAACACGTAGACAAATTCATGATTACGAGGCCTCAGCCGCTCTGAAGGCTATACCATGGTCGATTTCCAACGTTCTCTGATCACAGGACTCTTCTAACATTATTTTCACTTTCTTCTCCATGCCCGACGCAGCCAAAATTAAAGCAGAAATTCTCCGCCTCACCCGCGAGTATTCACGCCTGACGCATACCGCCAACCGCCCTGGCAACGACCCAGATCGCGCTCCTCATCAAAGTGGGCAGACGATTCCTTATGCTGGACGAGTCTTTAATGAGGATGAAGTCGAGGCAGCTGTATCATCCACTCTAGATTTCTGGCTCACACTCGGTCCTGAGGGCGAAGCCATGGAAAAGGAATTAGCCGATTTCATGGGTGTCAAACATTGCCTCCTTGTGAACTCGGGATCCTCAGCCAACCTTGTCGCCATCTCTGCTCTAACAACCCACAAACTTCCCGAGCATAAGCGGATTCGCAAAGGTGATGAAGTGATCACCGTTGCGGCCGGCTTTCCCACCACCGTTGCTCCCATCATTCAGTGTGGCGCAATCCCCGTCTTCATCGATGCCAAAGTCCAGACCGGCAACGCCGACTGCTCATTGTTAGAATCTGCCTACCGTCCCGGCAAAACCAAAGCCGTCATGATGGCGCACGCCCTCGGCAATCCCTTCGAACTTGTCACTGTGTTAGATTTCTGTAAAAAACATAATCTATGGCTCATCGAGGACAATTGCGATGCTCTAGGCTGCACTTACACCCTACCCCTCGATAAAGCAAAAGAACTCGGCCTAGACCACCTTATCAAGATCGCCGAAAAAGGAGAACACCCGCTCATCCGCATTCATGGATTAGAAGACAGGGATCAGGAAACAGGAAACAACGAAGACATGAGCGCCTCTTCTTCCTCTTCAAACATTGGACCTTCGACCTTTAGACCTTCAGACTCTTCAACTCTTTACCTCACCGCCCCAACAGGTGCATTCGGTGACATTTCCACCCAATCTTTCTACCCGCCCCACCACTTGACGATGGGCGAAGGCGGATCGGTCAACATCGTGCGCAAGCCTCCGCTTAAGACCTACGCCGAGAGCTTCCGTGACTGGGGCCGCGACTGCTGGTGTGCCTCTGGCAAGGACGACACTTGCGGCAAACGCTTCATGTGGCAACTCGGTGAACTTCCCGAAGGCTACGATCACAAATACATCTACAGCCATCTCGGCTTCAACCTCAAGCCCCTCGACCCGCAAGCCGCCATCGGCCGGGTTCAACTCAAGAAACTTCCCGATTTCATCGAAGCTCGCAAACAAAACTGGGAACGCCTGCGCCGCGGATTGCACGGCCTCGAGCACGTCATCGAATTCTCCCTCCCGACCCATGCCACCGCATGGATACCGCCAGAGGAAATTTCAAATCTCAAATCTCAAATCTCAAATTTCGAGTGGGACAATAGTGGTTGCCGCAGCGATTGCTCGTGGTTTGGGTTCAAGATCACGGTCAAAGAATCCGCTCCATTTACTCGCACCGAGCTCGCTCAAGAACTTGATCGCTATAAAATCGGCAACCGCATGCTCTTTGGCGGCAACCTCGTGCGCCAACCTGCCTTCGTTCAACTCCGGCATGATGATCCCAACGCGATGCGTATCTCCGGCGAACTTCCAGCTGCCGATCGTATTATGAAACAAACCATGTTCCTTGGAACCTACCCGGGACTCACAACCGAAATGATCGACTTCATAGTGAAGGTCATTAGAGATTTTATCACAAACCAAAGCAAAAACTGATCACCTATTCGCATGAAAGTCATCATTACTGGCGCATCCGGCTTCATCGGCAAACATACCGCACGAGCAGCGGCTGCGGCTGGGCACCAGGTGATTGGCTTGACCCGGAGGCTTGAAGGCTTGCCTGACATTAACGGAGTGACTTGGCATCAGGGCAGCATCGATGACACTTCGATGCTGCGTAACAACAACTTCGATGCCTTGATTCACCTCGCAGCGCATGGCGTTGATCCCGCTAACGCTACCTGGGAGGACTGCTTCAAGGTGAATGTCACTGACTCGATCAATTTCTGGAAAGCCGCCTACGAAGCGGGCTGCAGGCGATTTGTCATGTGTGGATCCTGTTTTGAATACGGACTAAGCGGCGAGCATTACGATTTTATCCCCGTTACTGCACCATTATTACCCACAGGACCCTATCACGCATCCAAGGCAGCCGCCAGCGTTGCGGCTTATGCGTTCGGCATCAGCTATAACGTTCGGGTCTATATTCCACGGCCATTTCATGTCTATGGAGATGGCGAGGCAGCACAGCGCTTTTGGCCATCTCTACGGGCCGCAGCGATCTCTGGGAATGATTTTGAAATGACCAGTGGTCAACAAATACGTGATTTCACCCCAGTTGCAATAGTAGCAGAGAAGTTGTTTAATGCGCTAACGCGCTCAGATCTCCTCCCTATGAAGCCAATGATCGAAAACATAGGCACCGGCCAACCCAAATGCCTCGCCGATTTTGCCCGCGCAGAATGGCAGCGTTACGGAGCGACCGGAAAACTCGACATCGGCAAAATCCCCCTTAGGCCGAATGAGGTCATGCGCTACGTGCCCATGGTCGCAAGCGCCTGATGTTATTAATCTTTTGTTAGCATGGCTGCATTCAAACTACTGACTCAAAAGCTCTGTATGCTTTTAGGGATCGACGCAGCTATCGTTAATATCATCACGGCAAGACTATGGTCACTTTTGGCCGGTCCTATCGGCATCTTTCTCGTCACCACTCGACTCACCCAGGTAGAACAGGGCTTATACTACACATTTGGAAGTATCTTAGCCTTGAAAATATTTCTGGAGCTCGGCCTAATATACATAATCATCCAGTTTGCCGCACAGGAAGCAGCTCATTTGAAATGGGAAAATGGAGTACTAATTGGCAACACCGACAGTAAGTCTCGCCTAAGCAGCCTCATGCGCCTAGCTAGCAAATGGTATACGGCTGTAGCTGTCTTAATGCTCGTTTTGATATTACCGATTGGACTGTATTTTTTTGATAAGCCAGGCGTGGAAAATATTCAATGGAGAATTCCTTGGATACTCATGGTTTTGGCGTCATCACTCGGAATCATTGGTTCCCCATTGATGGCAATACTCGAAGGCTGCGGCAAAGTTGTAGAAGTCACAAGGGTAAGAATGTTCGAAGGCATGGCACTGGGTATCATCCTTTGGATTGGTTTGATTTTCGGATTTAAACTTTATGCTCTCGCTCTTTCTGCATTTGCGGGATTCGCGGTGCCAGCAAGCTGGATGCTGTTTAAAAAACTTTCATTTTTCAAAGACATCTACTGCAGCAAGAAATCGGCAGAGATCTCTTGGAAAGAAGAACTGATACCTCTCCAATGGCGAATAGCCGTCACTTGGATCAGCGGATACTTTGCATATCAACTATTTACTCCTCTGATCTTTGCTGCAAATGGACATGACAAGGGGCCGGAAGCCGCTGGAAGGATTGGAGTTACGTTAACCATTTTGGGGGTCATTGGAGCCGTCAGTCTCTCATGGATGCAAACCAAAGCCAGTCCATTTGGAATCATGGCGGCTAGAAAAGAATTTGATGAATTGGATACACTATACCGCAAGACATTCTGGCAATCCACTTTAGTGTATGTGGTTGGCTGCTTATCTCTCCTGTTAGTATTGTATCTAATGAAAATTCTCGAAGTTGTCATGGTACAGAGATTCGCATCATTCCCGGTTATTATCGTATTCATGATTGCATTAGGACTAAATTATTCGGTCTTCAATCGCACTGCCTATTTTCGGGCGTTCAAAAAAGAACCCGTGTACAAAATGCATCTCATCAATGGCATTTGGGTCGGAACTATCCTAACCCTCCTGATTTCACATGTGAGCGTTCTGAACTTAGCAATCATTTACTGCCTTGCATCATGTTTTCCGTCCGCACTCTACACATCGTGGATGTTCACAACTTGGAAAAATGAGGTCCAATCAATATGAATCCAATACTCACCATAGCTATACCGACATTCAATCGTAACCAGAAGTTACAAGAGAACGTCGAGATATTCTTGGGTCAAATGGACTTCCAATTCAAACTGCTGATTTTGGACAATGCATCCGATGAACCTGTAAGTAACGATCTAGTTCCATTATTCGAAAAGTTTGGTAACCTCAACTACAGCATCATAAGGCACCAATATAACGTAGGTATGTCTGAAAATATTTTGCGTTGCTTTGAACTTTGTGAAACAGAATGGCTATGGGTTGTTGGGGACGACGATCAGCCCTTACCAAATTCATGTAAAACCATCATAAATGAGATTAAGCTCCATGATCCCGTATTAGCAATTTCATTCCAGCTAGAACATCAGCCACCGTTTGCATCTAGCATCATTAATAATCATGTCGATTTTTTCAAATCTAAGCATTTATTAGAAAGCACAATATTTTTGTCTTCGACTGTATACAGGGCAACCGCGATGCAACCTTACATAGCAGAGGCTCATTCATATTGTTCTACTTTTGCTCCACACACCGCACTATTTCTGAAAGCCTTAGCGGTTGCAAAATGTCGTGCAATGATCTGCAGCAGCTACCAAATTGTATCATGGAAACCTGCGCATCAGAATGAACAATACTCACATTTTTGCGGGATTATTCTAGTGGATCTATTAGATCTTGTATCAGAAGCAGCTCAACCAGACGCCAAACACGAACTACTCCGTAACATTAACCCAATTCGAAGACTTTTCCTGCATTGTATCCGCGATCTACATGATGGGTTAGATAGATACCGCATCTGCCAATTCAGTACTAAATACATACAAGTAGTAGCAATGTTACACGGACGAATTCATGGAACATTCACCAGACTATTCTGGCGTGCAATTTTTAAAATTACAACTAGATTTCCTCACATTACTTACATAATTATTGATCATATCTACATTGCAGTACGCGGACAATCACTTCGTAAGTCCTTACAACCTAACAGGATTAATAAAAATGTGATAGCTAGACTAAAAGAACAAAATAATAAATGAAAAACATTTTGTATTTCTGTTTTTATATAAAAAAATTACAGTGTAGATAACAAATCTAAATGAATATATTTTTATATATCAAAAGCGGCGTAGTCGATAGCTTGTGGTATTTCAAGCGAAGGTTGATACTTGGAATTTGTAATGCAATGTGCTTTAGCCCTGCATTTAGACCGGCCCGCGATCTAAAAAACTGCCTTCTGAAAATTATCATTAAGAGGATTGGTAAAGATGTCGCTTTCTCGGAAGCACTTTTTTTGCTGTATGGTAGAAATCTCTCCATTGGAGACAACTCAACAATAGGCACACACTGTAAAATTTATGATTTTTCGCCAATTCAAATTGGCTGCAACCTACTTGCATCACATGGATTGACGTTAATAAGCGCATCTCATGACCCAATCACCTACGCCAATCGATCTGGTCCTATCAACATCGGTGACAATGTTTGGATTGGCATTAATGTGACCATCGTTGGACCCGTTAAGATCGGAAACAATGCTGTCATCGGGGCTGGTGCACTAGTTATTAAAGATATAGCGGACAATGCAATCGTTGCTGGAGTTCCAGCGCGACTGATTCGCTACAAATAAAATCGATCTCCTTTTTAATTCACATATCTTCATAAATTAGTAATACAATTGTAAAATATTAAATACATGAAAATTGTACTATTAAGTGACGCTCCACCTCTCGAAAATGGTGGTTTTGGAAATTCAGCTGTCTCATTCAGTTTAGCAAAGATTCTAAGCTCAGAAATCAAAATAATACTGACGCGACTCCACAAAAGATCTAATAAAAAACTACCTATTGCAAAGGGATTAGATATTCCAGTTTATGTATATAAAGACTTTTCCTTTTTACTCGGTCTCAGACTAATATCCACAACACTAAGGTTTGCACTCGATACATTAATGTTCATGACACAATTACGGGTATTGAATAAAAAAATTCAAGAATCCGGTGCTTCTAGAATATTTGCATTATGTGGGAACGACCCATTTTTCATGATCAATGCTTGGCTTTTGAAAAAAGCCACAGGACTACCTTTGGATCTCTATATGGTCGATGATATAGTCGCTTCAGCATTAATGGAGAAAAAGGTGTTCAGAAGTAAAATATTTGGCCTATTAGAGAAGATTTTCATCAATAAATTCGACCGTATACTATTGATCAGTCGAGGATACGCTGAACATCTCGAGAACAAATACAATGTCGCTAGCACTTTATTGCCTGTGCCCATAAGATATCCTATATTTGAATATAGACCAATCACAGGTGATGATAAAAGTAAGACCGTGGTGTTTTCTGGCTCAATAAATGAGCTCTATTTGGATGCGATACGTGATTTATGTGAAGTAATTCAAGCTATCAATCTAGAACATGAGAATAGTTTTAGGGTTCTATTGATCGGAAGAGAAAGTATTGTTTCAGCAAAACAAAAAATTGGAGATTTCCCATTCCTGGATGTTTCAACTGCTTTAGACAATCGAGATTTAATTCAGAAATTAGCAAATAGCGATCTGTGTTTCCTACCCTATTCACACTCATGCAATCCAGTAATACGAATTATGGTCAAAACAGCATTCTCATGTAAGATTTCCGAATATTTTGCATCTGGCCGCCCCATTCTTGTATATGGTCCATCTGATTCCAGCACCTATCGATACTTTGTTGAAAATCGTCTGTCTATAATAGCCAGTAACAAGCAAACCTTACGAGATTCACTCATCAATCACACATCCTGTAATGAAAGTCACATGATTGATGAATACCAAGAAACAGTGAAACGCAACCATTCACCAGAAGCATTACGTGCCATCCTACAGGCAATAAACAAGGCAGATTAATCTTATTATGAAATGTGTTATTCTGTCACCATATGCGCATTTGCCGGGGCACCATTGGGCAAATGCAGTTCAATTAGCAAATGCGCTACATGACTCAGGTAACGAGGTGCGTCTAATATCCTCATTTAATCCTATCAATGGTATAGAGCCTCATTCATCCATACGATGTTCTGTAGTGATGCCAAAATGGGCGCATATATTTTCCAGCGCAGTTAAAAAAACACACACATCTAATCTAAATATAACTATACGACAAAATATA
Source organism: Akkermansiaceae bacterium (assembly GCA_031422775.1). GTDB lineage: Bacteria > Verrucomicrobiota > Verrucomicrobiia > Verrucomicrobiales > Akkermansiaceae > Luteolibacter. The sequence continues at coordinate 55,231 of JANPMK010000116.1, forward strand.
GAAACCGCTGTCTGTATATTAAAAGGTATACCTTACTCTCTGAGAGGTTGGCATCTACATTTCATTGATGCTAGATTTTTGATTTTACTATTATCGGTAATCGCAACCCGGCTTAGTATGACTTGCTTGGCAGGAGGAGGATATGCATTTTCCGACTCCACTAATGATTCTAAGAGGCAAACGGCAAAACAAAAGATTGTAGATAAACTTTTCGGTTTGGCATTTCGCACGGGAAAATTTGCACTCAACTGCGAAACCGACGATGTCAGAAATAGCTGGCTGTACTATCTTCCTGATGCAAATATCTATACTATACCAGTAGCCATTTGCCTCCCTATTACTACTACTGACAAGTACATCTCGAGGCTAAAGTTAGAATTGCCAGTAGATAAGCCTGTATTTTTGATTTTTGGTACTCATCGTAGCGACAAAGATTATCACACTGTGATTCGCGCTGCAAAAAGACTCAATGGAGCCATCCACCTTCTATTCGCAGGACCTTTAATTTCAGACAATGATCCGGCATTAATTGCGAAATCATTAGGTTATACCGATCTAACTGTTATTAATGATTTTATACCAGAATCTGATGTCGAGTCTTGTTTTTCTGCTTCTGATGCTATTATTGTTTCCTATCCAGCTGACTTTGATCGCGGATCAATTGTTCTCATTCAAGCAGCAGCCTATGGGAAGCCGGTAATAGCTAGTAAATCGATCACATTCGTACAATTTTTCCAAAAATACTGTATTGGAGAATTATTTGAAATAAATGATGAAAATCATTTAGCAGAAATTATGATTAATCTTTCGCATCATGATAAGCTGAATAGCTACATCAAAGAAATTGAGAGGGCAAGCAAAGATCACTCGTGGACAAATACTTCCAAAATTTACCTAAAGTATTTTGAATCAAAAAAAATATAACGAGAGTAATTTAACTTACATAAGTGCAGAAATTTTAGCCCCTAACATAATTTAAATAGTGAATTCACGCATCATACCGATAATTATCCTAGTTTTGGTCTTAGTCGTCGCGATCTATATTGGTTCGTTGATCGGCACAGAAGACTATGGATCTATATCCATGTATTTTTTATTATTATGCGTCATATGGTTCGTTGTTACAGGGTGGAAAATGACCTGGCAAATTGTCGCGATATTTTCATTTTCAGGTATAGCTATGTATCAAGGATTCAACATTCAAGGAAATCATCTATTCGCTCTGATGGTTGTTTTCGGATCCTTCATTGGTTTGTATCGGAGGCAAAATATGACGATTCCCATGGTTTTCAGGCTGGCGAAATTGCAACAGATGAAATTTTTTGTCTGTATATTGCTAGTTTATGGCGCTATCCATGCCGTTTACAATTATATGTATCCTATTAACGAATTGGAATATTCTGTTAATAATGCAATGAAAGCGTATTTTGCCGTATTTGCCAGCTTCGTACTGATGCTATGGCTCGCCAGTGGCCCATTCGCTTTCGTGCTCGGTAAAACATGGATTCGAAGTCTCTGTCTGATCATTGGTTTATCGCTGATAGTCAATGTCATTTATATGGGATCCATGATCATGCTTGGCTACGGCGAGGAACATGAATATGCCAGTCATTTTGAAAATGACATATTTTCGAAATTTAATATTCCCATTTTAAATATTTATCTCAGTCCATTCAATCTAAGAATATTATCTTGGCAGGCTATTTTTATGTCGCTTCTATTTTTATTAAATCGAAATTTGTATAAAAGTTTAAGCATTTTATCCAGAGGCATATTATTAATTTGTATTCCATTATCGATTTTTGGCGCAGTACTAAGCGCTGGTAGAGTCGCTTTGATATTGTGTATTTTGTTTGCCTTTATCGCATTACTGAAAAACGGTCGAATGAATTTAATTCTTTCAGGAATGGTTTTTGGGCTGATTTTTGTCATCGCTATTAATTTATTTTCATCCGTCATTAATAAAGCGCCTACATTAGTATCTCGCCCTTTCCAACTAATGATGATCGACAAGGGTCGCGCATATCAATCCATCACCGGTTCATCGGAGACCAGAGATAAAGCAGCAGAGGCAGGTCTGATAGAATGGAATAGTAACGATCGAATTTTTTGGTTTGGAAGATCTGTCTATAAACACCTTGGTGAGGATTACTACAAAATACTCAAAAACAGAGTAGGAGAGTATGAAGCATTTTCCGAATACTCAGTGAGATCGGCTACCGTTCACAACTTATATGGAGATCTTTTGATTCAGTATGGTTTGGTTGGTGCGATTTTCTATACATTAGCACTACTTTCTTGTATGGCTTATTGCATCAATCTCTATCGATATTGTAGAAAATTCGACATGCCTCCGGTGGCGTGTGAACTGTCATTTTTCTGTGCAGCATCCATACCTGTAATGTTTGTCATTCAAATCAAAGGCGGTGGATATTACGATGTGTTATACCCACTACTGATTGGAATCATTAGAGTGATCGTTTCTCGTGAGGAACAGGCAAGAAATCAGCTTGTTTTGAATAATAAGTAATTCTTTAAGATAATGAAGATTCTGATATCAGCATTTTCCTGCAATCCATATCAAGGTTCCGAGCCAGGAGTTGGATGGTCAGCTGTATCTAGAATCGCGCTCAATCATGATGTATACGTCTTGGCTGATTCTCATAACCTAGAAGGCTTGACTAAGGCTAAGGACGAAGGAATTATGCCTTCAAATGTCCACATACGTTTTTTAAGGAAAAAAACTTATTATTTCGAAAATAAATTATTAGCCAGGCTACAAAGTTGGTTTTGGTTCAGAGAGTTCAACAAGCTCGTATTGAATGCTGCCCAGGATTGGCATCGAAATGAAAATTTTGATCTATGTCATCAAGTGACGATCGCCACGTGGAGAATTCCGTCCCCTCTCTGGAAGTTACCGATTCCATTCATTTGGGGTCCTATTGGTGGAACGGGAAGAATTCCAAACAACTTCCGTTCTATACTAAGCTGGAAGTCACGTTTGTTTGAATTATTGCGTGACCTCAGCACCATACTGACACTTCAATCCACAGCCTTTAGGAAATGCATGGAAAATACAGCTGTCATTTTAGCGGCGAACGATGAAACAGTAACCTTCTTGAAGCCTTATCGGAAAGATATGCCGCTCATCAAATTGCCAATTGTGTCGCTCGCACCTGATAAAATTGAAGCATTTAAGAGACCAGACACTGAAATCGATGCGTCGTATCCTTTGCAGATTTTTGCTGGTGGATTCATGATTGGTAGCAAAGGAATTAGTCTTGCCTTACAGGCACTCGCAAGAGTCAAAGCAGCTGGCGTGAACTTCCATTACACAATCGCCGGTGGTGGTCCAGAAATCGAATGCCTCAAAAAATTAGCCCGTCAACTTGCAATCGAAGAACAAGTGTCTTTTCATGACGGCTTTTATGGCGATGACTATATACGAGTTCTTCAAAAATCAGAGATCTATCTACTTCCTAGTTTTCGCGAGGGCACACCAGTAACACTCATAGAAGCTTGTTTAGCTGGATGTTTTCCGATTGTGGCAGATATCAGCGCTCAAGGGGAAATTGTTCGGGCCGCCTATGGAATCGCTGTACCTGTTATTGATATAGAACAGCTTATTACCGGTTTCACCGAAGGGGTCATTCGCTGTAACGCGATGCGTCATGAGCTTAGAAAATTTTCAGAAGCAGGAAGGCAATTGATTTGCGCCTCTGTGAGCTCACGCAACTATGAGCAATCTCTAGAGCAAGCTTATGCATATTCGAAAAAAATCCACTAAGAGTATTTTGTTGGCTTTGATTGCTTCAGATAGCAAATGCATAGCCTTTGATAAAATCGATTACGACGGCTTTGTTGGTAGGCATTAGAGAGCTTACCGACTGCTGTAAAAATTACCTACCATTTGAGAATAATCTTTACTAGGCTACTAAGAATATAAATCTCATCAACAACGTATGATTATCCTGAGTCATCGCGGATACTGGAACGAATCCCGCCCCAAAAATTCTTTAGAAGCATTCGAACATTCTTTCAAAATGGATTTTGGCACAGAAACAGATTTTAGGGACAAAGACTGTCAACTCGTAATTTCACATGATCCACCAGCTGCTGACGCCCTCACTGCGGATGATTTTTTTCGCCTACTCACAGCACGAAATGCTTCACTACCTATAGCGGTTAATATAAAAGCAGATGGCCTTCAATTGATGCTTAAGCATGCCCTGTCCAAGTATGGCATCGAGAATTACTTTTTGTTTGATATGTCCATCCCAGATGCGCTAGCCTCCATCCGGGCAGGCCTACGGGTTTTTACCCGACAGAGTGACGTAGAGCCCGTGCCAAATTTCTATACGATGGCAGCAGGCGTGTGGATGGACGCCTTTTCTGACGATGAATGGATAACACCAGAGGCGATTGAATTCCACTTGAATTCCGGTAAGGAAGTCTGCTTGGTCTCACCTGAACTCCACGGCAGGCCTCATATCCCTTTCTGGAATCGACTCCGAAGCAGCCCTATCGCTAATCATCCATCCCTTATGTTGTGTTCCGATATTCCTGAAGAAGCCCGTAATTATTTCAACCCATGACAACCATAAAAGCAGTCATCTTCGACATGGACGGGGTACTTATTGATGCCAAGGATTGGCATTATGAGGCTTTGAATCGGGCTCTTAACCACTTCGGTTTCAATATCAGCCGCTATGATCACCTGGTGACTTTCGACGGCCTCCCCACACGCAAAAAACTTGAAATCCTCACCAAAGAACACGGTCTGCCGGTTTCACTGCACGGATTTCTCAATGATCTCAAACAGATTTACACTATAGAAGTAGTTAATGCCCGCTGCAAACCCCTTTTTCAGCATGAGTATGCCTTATCCAACTTACGCTCCTTGGGATACAAAATGGCCGTGGCTTCAAACTCTGTCCGCAATAGCATCGAACTGATGATGAACAAGAGCAACCTCGATCAATACCTCGATGCGATCGTAAGCAACCAGGACGTTAATTGCGGCAAACCAGATCCAGAAATCTATCTTAAAGCCATGGAATTGTTAGGAGTTAACCCAGAGGAAACATTAGTCCTAGAAGATAACGAACACGGGATCACTGCAGCACGTAACGCCGGCACTCATCTAATGATCGTCGAGAATGTTACCGACGTGACTCTCGACGGGATCATGCAACACATCCACATGGCAGAAGGGAGGGGTTCATGAATGTCCTCGTCCTGATGTCTGGTTCCAGCCAAGCCTTCAAGGAGGCGGGATACTTCTATCCAAAAAACTTGGTGGAGGTGATGGGCCAACCAATGGTCCAGCACGTTATGGAAACACTCGCGCCACTCAAGACCATCGGTGGAAACTTCATCTGCGCAGTTCGTCGCGATGAAAACCGCAAACACCACACCGGTAAAGTGCTCCAGTTGATGGATCCTAGCACAACCGTTCTGGAAATTGCTGAGGAAACCTCTGGTGCCGCCTGCAGCGGTCTGCTTGCGGTTAACTACATCAACAATGACGAACCTCTAATTATTACCAATGGCGATCAGATACTCATAGACACAGATCTGCCTAAAATCATCCATCACTTCATTGAACAACGATTGGATGCTGGGGTGGTCGTATTCGAGGACATTCACCCCCGTTGGTCATTCGTTAAATGCAATGAAAACGAACTCGTCATAGAAACCGCCGAAAAACGCCCAATCAGTAAGTTCGCTACTGCCGGATTTTACTATTTCGCGCGTGGCCGAGAATTCGTCACGGCTGCCATGGAAATGATCAAGAAAGACGCACATGTGAACGGCCTTTTCTACATCTGTCCTGCTCTCAATGAAATGATCCTCAAACAGGCGCGTATCGGCATTTTCACCATCGACCGCTCCAACTATTGCTCGCTGGCCACTCCGGCCGACGTGCAGGCCTACACCGCCGCTATATCACATCGCAAATTCATCTGACCTATGAAACACGCCAAACTCAATAATATGAAAATGGGATGGTTTATTGGCAACTTCACGCCCACCCTACACTCCACAGAGGATGTAGAGGTGGCCGTCAAGGAGTACAAGGCGGGTGATTCGGACGTATGGCACTATCATAAAATTGCCACTGAATTCACCGTGATTGTAAGCGGAGATGTCGAAATGAATGGCATCATCTATGGCAAAGGTGACATCATCGTCATCGAGCCGGGAGAAGGCACCGACTTTCGGGCCATCACGGACACCGTGACTACCGTCGTCAAGATACCCGGAGCAACCCACGACAAATACCTTACAGAACAATAACCATGATCCAAATCGTCGTTCCAATGGCTGGCCGAGGCAGCCGCTTCGCCAATGCGGGCTACAGCATGCCAAAACCACTAATCCCCATAGGAGGCAAGCCGATGATCCAATGGGTCATCGAGAACGTGCGTCCCTCACAGGACCACCAATTTACCTTTATCTGTCTGAGCGAGCACCTTACTAGCTATCAGGACGTGCCTGAAACACTTCGTGATCTATGCCCTGGCTGCAACATCATCACTGTTAATGAAGTCACCGAAGGAGCAGCCTGCACCGTACTGCTCGCCAAGGAATTCATCAACAATGACGATCCACTGATGATCGCGAACGCGGACCAACTCGTCGAACTCAACATCAACTCCTACCTTGCTGAAATGGAGATCCAGCAAGCCGATGGTTTGATCATGACATTCGCTGCCGACCATCCAAAGTGGTCTTACTGCCGTATGAATGAACATGGCACGGTATGTGAAGTCGTGGAAAAAGAGGTGGTTAGCAATGAAGCCACCGTTGGAATCTACAACTTCCGACATGGTGCCGATTACGTTCGCGCCGCCGAACGAATGATAGAGCGTAACCTACGCGTCAATAATGAGTTCTACGTTGCTCCAACCTATAATCAACTCATTGAAGCAGGAGGCAAAATCGTCGTCATGCAAACAGGGCGTGAATACGACGGAATGTATGGCCTCGGCGTTCCTGAAGACTTACAATTCTTTATGGCTACCGCCTTCTATGATCGGGCACGAGGGGATGGCTCATCCACGCTCAAAGGAAATGACCTCATCCGTACCCTCACGAATCTCTATGTCGGATTCTTCAACGCTCGCAATATAGCAGGAGTCTCAGCTCTGCTCGATGATGAAATTGTATTGGAAGACCCTTCTGTAAAACGTCTTGAAAAAAAAGATTATGTGCTCACCTACATCAAGGGAATATTTGATTCGAACCCTGATTTGGCATTCACAGCAAGAAACGTGATCGTTGAAGAAAACATAAGCGTAATAGAATTCGAACTGAATTTCGGAAGTCAAAACCTCAAAGGGACTGATATAATAGAGTGGTCAGGACGTAAGATACGCGAACTCAGAGCTTTTCTGTGAATATTTACTACTACTTGAGTAGAAATTATATCCATAAATGTTTTTCATAAATCAGCCGACAATGCAGAAGGCAGGAAACAATAATAATATGAAGTTTCTTATTTTCTTCAGGGATATCAATGGACTTCGTACAGATGTACCAGGAGAGCTTATTAAAATTGCGATTGAGTTATCAAAAAATTATTCAGTCACAATTATGGGTCGACAGGCCAATCTTGAAGATATTATGGAAATTCTGCCTGTCATTTCATACGAAAATAGCTGGAATTTGATTTCTGAACTTGATGCCTATTTGGAGAAGAATCGACCTGATTACATAATTATAGCTGGATTTTTCATGGTCGACAACGTCCTAGCGTCAATTGTAGCAAATCACCATAGTATCCCGACTGTACTTTACCCAATGGCCCATGCCATGGATCTAGTTTTTAGAACAAAAATTTTTGATCAAAATCCCGATGTGAATAAGCTCCAATCGAACAAGAATATTAGAGCCCGACCTAAGCGTTCACTCAAAACACGCATCAATCCATTACTCAAGCATATTTTCGGGATGACTCTTGGGAAAATACTCGTTAATAACGCGATCAAAATTGCAGTATTCTCATCAGAGGAGATAAAACATCTATCTAGACGTTATCATATTGAAACTAAGCGCTTTGTTTTTCTTCGATGGGGAATGGATAAAATTGAAGAGAAAATATTGATAACAGACCACTTTTACCATCAAACTCTTAAACTGAACGACGAGAAATTAAACTTTATTTATTGGGGCCGACTAGATTGGAACCTAAAGGGAATTGACCGCCTATTAGAAGGCGTAGCCATTTTGGCAAAACGGAGGGATTCAATACCATTCCGGATATTTCTTGCCGGTCCTGATTATCGTGACACAGCAAATAGGATAAAACAATTTGTTACGCATAATCGTCTTGAAAACATCGTATATCTACTTCTTCCCGGTGCATATACTCCTGGAAGCAAAGCTCCTTTACGTGACAGCGACGCATCAATTCTGCTCTCCCGATGGGACGGTTTTCCAAGATCCCTAGTTGAATCATGTCTACTTGGTGTTCCTGTCGTGGTTAGTCCAGAAAGTAATTTTGGAGATTTAGTTACCGAATACAAGGCCGGTATTACACTTGTAGATCCGGATAATAAAGAATCTGTTGCGGAAGCCTTAATATTTTTATGTGAAAGTATAAAACATTCAAAATGCCGAGAAGGAATACAAATGCTTAAAATGAACCTAACAACGGAAAAGTTGTGTAGTGATTTTGTTTTAGCGTTGAAGAGTTTTGATTAGAAAAACCAAAATCCTCGGGGAATTATCATAACAAATTATAGTCAGCGTATTTATATGACTGAATCAGTCACTCCCATAAAGTTTTCGATCATTACCCCCAGCTTCAATCAAGGCAGATTCATCACAGACTGTATTGAGAGTGTGGTAGCGCAGTCTGGGGACGGCATAGAGGTGGAGCACATCGTGATCGACGCTGGGTCAACAGATGAAACGCTGGATATTCTCAAACGTTACCCGCATTTGAATTGGGACAGTGAACCGGATGCTGGCATGAGCGATGGCATCAATAAGGGCTTCCTTAAAGCCACGGGAGATTGGTTGATGTGGTTGAACTGCGATGACTACCTCAAACCAGACGCTTTGACCAAGGCGGCAGATTTTATCGCTAATCATACCGATGCAGATGTTGTTCATGGGGATTGTATTTTTGTCCAAGAAGATAAGACGCCTATTCGCCGTAAATACGACACGTCAGTGGATGAATGGGATCTGTTGTTTGTGGGTTGTGTCATTCCATCGACCTCTACGTTTTTCCGTAGAAGGATTATCGATGACGAACATCTGTTGGATATGAATTACAAAAACACCATGGATCTGGAATACTACCTCCGTTTAATGCGTCTTGGCTACCGATTTGAATACATTCCTGAGCTCCTTGCCCACTTCCGCTGGCATGACGAAAGCACAACCATGAAGAACTGGCAACGCATGATTGATGAGGGACTCCGTTGCAAACGCGAACACATCGTTCAGTCGGATCTACCTTCATTTTACAAAAATGCCTTATTCCTAAAGTGCATACGCAGATTCTACCAAGCCCGCAGAGTTCTAAAGCGATTCATAATACATAGACGATTTATGTGATTCTGAAAATATTAATAGTAATCGTACTATATATTTATGCGTTCATGCAGCTCTTTTTTAATCTCATATAAGAGACATTTCTCATTAGATTCATGAAAAATATTGCAATTATTGGTGCAGGAATATCCGGTCTCACAATCGCTCAATTATTGAAGCATAAGTATCACCCGACACTTTTTGAAAATCAACGAGTTGCTGGCGGACTAGTTAAATGTAAACGCGTTGATGGCCATCTTTATCACATGGTTGGAGGACATGTTTTTAACTCGAAACGGCAAGACGTCCTCAATCTTTTCTGGAGCTTCTTTGAACGTGATATTGAATTCACTAAAGCCAATAGAAATGCCGCTATTTATTTAGATAAGCCCATAGGTTATCCGATTGAAAACCATCTCAATGAATTAGATCCTGATTTAATTAAAAAAATAATCAGTGAGCTACTATTTATCAATAAACATGGGGAAACTAATCACGAGAATTTTGAAGATTTCTTGACTGGGCGTTTCGGAAAAACCTTGTATTCTATTTATTTCAAGCCATATAACGAAAAAATATGGAAGTGTGATTTGTCAAATGTTTCATTATCTTGGCTAGCAGGAAAGCTGCCTATGCCGACCATAGAGGAAATTCTTTATAGCAACATCAAGAATGAGAGCGAGAATAACATGGTTCACAGCTCATTTTACTATCCAAATTACAATGGCTCCCAATTCCTTATAGACAGACTTTCCCAGGGTCTTGAAATCTTATGCGATGCTAAAATCAGCTCCATCTCTCGCAATGAAATAAATAAAAAATGGATCATTAATAATCAGAGCGAATTTGACTGTCTGATCTATGCTGGAAACCTAAAGAATCTTCCCGATATTGTAGACATTAATGTCGGATTAAACCCTTTCAAAGAGCGTATAGAAAAACTACAATATCATGGTACGACGACAGTTTTATGCGAAATCGATAATAACCCATACAGTTGGGTTTATCTTCCAGATCCAAGCATAGCTGCACACCGTATCATTAATACCGGTAATTTTTCAGACTCAAATAACAATCATGGAATTAAAACGGCCACCATTGAATTTACCGATTATGTGGATGAGAAAATAATTAAAGAAAATTTGAGCCGCATGCCATTCTCTCCTAAGTATATTACACATGAATATACAAAATACACATATCCTATCCAAGAATCTAACACTCGCGAATTAATCTCAGATATAAAGAAAACGATTGAACCTAAAGGTATGTATATTCTAGGCCGTTTCGCTGAATGGGAATATTACAATATGGATGCAGCCATGGGAGCTGCCATAGACTTATCAAAGAAACTATAAACTAGTTTATTCGTGTTAACCTAGACCCTTTAATTAAGTAAACATTCATTGATCCTTGAAAATTCTCCAAGTTTTTAACCAATACCGCTTACGCGGTGGTGAAGAGTCATGGGTTGAGAAGATCCCTGATTTGGTGGGAGATGCTGCAGAAGTCGAGGAATTGAGATTTTCCAGCGTTGACTGGATCGGCAACAATGCACCTTCACTTTTCAGACAGGCCTTATTGATAGGAGACAACCCAGCATCCCGTGCTGCTCTACGTGCAAATGCGGCACGATTCAAACCCGATGTGCTTTTATTTCACAACATTATTCCGGTGGGCTCGTTTGGTCTTTACCAAGAGTCAAAGGCGCTTGGCATTCCAGTGATGCAATACACCCACAACTTCCGACCCTTCAGCCCGAGTGGAACTTTGTGGACGGGTAAATCCATGTGTGACGCGGCACTTCAAGGAAATTTTTGGCCAGAAATCCTTGGCGGTGCATGGCAAGGCTCACGTATCAAAACTGCGATTCTAGCCTGGCATCTCCATCGGGCCCGTAGGAATGGATTGCTGGACTGCGTGGATCGCTGGATAGCCCCCTGCAAATTCATGCTCGAAAAATTTTCAGACGCCGGGATTCCACGGGAAAAGATCTCCGTCCTGCCGCATTGCTGGCACGCAGGCGACACCGAGCCCGATAATCAGGAACTCGGGTATTATCTTTTTCTTGGACGTATTGTCGCAGAGAAGGGTGTGTTCGATCTCATCAAGTCCTGGAAGATCCTTGAAAATCAGCTCGGTGATTCTTGTCCAGAATTGGTCATCGCCGGAGACGGCCCAGAGATGAATCAAATGAGAGAGTTAAGTGTTTCCCTTAAAAAAATCCGACTCGTGGGCTTTGTCGACGGAGAGGAAAAATTATCACTCATTCGTCATTGCCGTGCATTAGTCATTCCCTCAATTTGCTGGGAAACCCTTGGGTTGACTGCCTATGAAGCTTATGCAGCCAGCCGCCCAGTCATCGCGACCAGATCCGGCGCATTGAAAGAAACAGTTCTTGATGGACACACCGGCTGGGCTCATGAAGCGGGAAATGCCAATGACCTTGCACGCGCCGTGATGAATGCCGAAAATGTTGGTTCTGCACAGCGTTATCAGCGTGGCCAGCAAGGGCGCGAGTGGCTCAAACACCATGCGAGTCCGGAAAAGTGGAGGAATGAATTTCTCAGGATTTGCCGTGATGTAGTGGCGAGGGCGAATGTTGGATTTTAAATGATTAATAAGCATTAAAATATTTGTTAGAATCAATTCTTTTGGATCTACTTCTAAAATACAAAACACTTTTTCATACTCATTTTTCTATTTTCCTGCTTTCCTCATTCGATAAATCTCCTCGTCTCTTTCATTCACAATCCAATATTCATAATTCCCCCAACCTCTTCATGAAAAAAATTCTTACCTACGGAACTTTTGATCTACTTCATCGTGGTCATATCAATTTGTTGAAACGCGCTAAAGCGATGGGTGATTTCCTGATTGTTGGGTTATCGACAGATGATTTCAACCGTATGAAAAATAAGCGTGCTTTCTATTCCTATGAGGAGCGGAAGCTGGTGTTAGAAGCGATCCGATACGTCGATCTCGTGATACCTGAGAACATCTGGGAGCAAAAGAAGCACGATATCGCTGAGCATGAAGTGGATGTGTTTGTGATGGGCGATGACTGGCAAGGAAAGTTTGATGAATTGAAGAACCAATGTGAGGTCGTGTATTTGCCAAGAACCTCAGGCATCAGCACGACACAAACGAAGGCACGCTTCAGAATTAACGAGGACTCGAATATTGAGTTTGAGGAATAGCGCCTTCGGCGCTGTTGTTTTGTTCCTGGTTCTTGGTTCTTAGTTAGTGCTGCGCTCTCTTCTATTATAACCAAGAACTACAAAGCCCTGTAAGCGCGAGCGAACTTCTAAACTTGACGAAGTCCTGACTGCTTGGACGGAATGCAACGGAGTCAAACTAAGAACACAAATGCTAGAATTTGTCAGATCCCTCGGATACCTCATTTACCGCATCACGCCTAAGCGTGATATAGCGGTGATTTGGGGCTGGCCGGATCATGAGGACAGCGTGATTGCGATGGAGCAGGCTTTGCAGCATACGACTGTGGACAAAGTGGTGGTGTTGATGACCGATCCCAACGATGTGCCGCCATGGAAGTTGGGGAGCAAGACTGCTTGTGTGAAAAAAGATTCTCTGATGGGCTGGATGTGGTTCTGTTTTTCGAAATACGTGTTTTTCACGCATCGCTGCTTCATGTATCGTTTCCCGCCAAATGTGGTTTCCGTGAACATCTGGCACGGGATGCCAATCAAACGGATCGGCTGGATGTTGCAAGATAACCGGGGGATTTCATCAGACTACGCACTTGCGACATCTACATTCTGGGCGGAGATCATGGACCGCTCGATGCGGCCCAAGCAACCGACCCTCGTAGTGGGACTTCCACGAAATGATCGGCTTTTCTCCGATCGCGGCGATGTGATGAAAAAGTTAGGTTTCCCGATGGAAACCCGCCTGCTTGCGTGGCTGCCAACGTATCGCAAGAGCGTTTACGGCGAGATCCGAGAGGATGGAATCGAAACGGGAAATGTTTTTGAAATGCCGGATGTGAATCCGGATGAGCTGAACGATTTCCTCGCTGCCCGGAACACCGTGCTGTTTGTCAAACCGCACCCGATGGCGGAGTTTGATCGTTCTAGATCATGGAGCCATCTCAAGCTAATCGATCAAAGCTGGCTGCATGAACATTCGCTTTCCCTTTACGAATTTCTCGGTGCGACAGATGCGCTGATTAGCGATATCTCCAGCGTGTTGATCGATTACCTCCTCTTAGACCGACCCATCATCCACGCCTTCCCGGACATCGAGGAGTATCGTAAATCACGTGGCTTTTCCATGGAACCCATTGCAGATTATTTCATGGGCCCAGTTGTGACCTGCTCCAGCGAGCTGCTTCAAATCATCGATCAGGTGTTAGCCGGAAAAGACCCAGAAGCAGCAAAGCGCAAACGCATCCGGGAGCTGTCACATACGCATGACGATAATAATGCGACGAAGAGGCTTTTGAAGAAAGTTCTTGGTTCTTAGTTCCTAGTTCTTAGTTGAGCTTCGCGCCTCCACATTTACGAACCAAGAACCAAGAACCAAGAACCAAGAACCAAGAACTAAGAACTAAGAACTAAGAACTAAGAACCACGAACAGCACCATAGGTGCTAACCAGGAACGGTCGAAAATCATTTGATTTTCGACCAATCAATCTGCACCTCTCCGAATTCTGAGAGGAATTCTCTCAGTTTAGAATCCGCTTCTTCGAGGCGGATTTTTTTTTGCATCCATGGCAGGTCGCCATACCACATGGAAAGAGAGACATAAGCCCAGCGTTGATCGAGCCCGTAGAGGAGTCTGTCCTTCATATCTAACAGAGTTCGATTGAGGTGATCGTGCGTGATCTCTTTACTGCCCACGAAGAAGTAGTAAGTGACGCAGTCGAAAGATTGGTATTCGGTTTTTGCTTCGTTCGTTGGAATGGATTGCACGGAGAGCAGGCGGCGCACGGTGAGTTTCTGTCCATTTTTCAGAAGCACGACGATATCGGTGGTGGTGTTAATCGTGTGTCCTTGAGAGGGCATGCAGCGCTCGGGACGGTGGATGGAGTTGTTGAGATCGTGACCAGAGAGCACGATGGAGAGATCGATCCGATCTGCGATGGGACTGTTGTAGAGGAGATCATACTCGCCGGGGCGGGCTTGCAGGCAAATTGCTTTGGAGAACTCGGTATCGGGGGCCAGGGTATCAATCTCTTCTTTGCTGGCAGGAATGGCTTTCAATGACCAACCGCTGAGCGTAACGGGGAGTTTCATGCTGACGGCAGATGGGACCATCGATTCTGTTTGCGGCAGAAAATAAATCAGCACCAACAGCAGAGCTATGCACAGAGGGAGCAACCCGTATCGAACTTTCGGTGACATCAGGGTGAGGGTTCGGGGTTGGTGGAATCGCTATCACGGGGCGAGCTGCTTTGGACGGAAACACGGCGGACCTTGCGGCGATTGCCGGATTTCCATGGCAATCCACCTTCTAACAGGGAATGGATGACCAACAATAGGAACATGGAAAACGGATAGAACAAAAGCAGCCCAGACCAATCATGCCAGGTGGTGGATGCCCATGTGTAATCGCCGTATTCAGCGATGACGAAGATGGAAATGATGCGTAGGGCGTTGCCAAGAATCGCGAGCGGGATGGCACTGAGGAAAAGAACCGTTTTTTTCCAGAGCGCAAATTTCGCAATGTAAGCCCACGCGGCGGAGATCATCAGCAAGGCCATGAGCGAGCGAATGCCGCTGCAACCGTGCGCGATGCTCAAGGGTTTCCAATCGCCTTCCACCGGCAAGACCATGGTTCCCTTGGTGTAGGTTTCCACGCCCATGAGGTTCGATCCGTGGTGAGCGAGGGACGTAGCGAGAAGCTGAAGGTGGGTGGTCGCCTGTTGGAAGGAAGGTAGAGGAATGGCGATCCAGATGAAGAACAAGGGAAACGCCAGGATTTTAGCAACTTGCCAACCCCAGAGATAGAGCACAGAACCCCATAAGATGAAGGGTAGACCACCGGCTGCGACACGGGGTTGATAAGTGCGGTAAGCAGCGAGATAAAAGAGACAACCGAGCACAATCGATGCCAGCCCCCACATACTTCCCGGTTGCACCGATTTCAGGAGATCTTTGAACCGATAGGCAATGAGACCGATGATGACAAAGGGCACGAGTTTCCCATGCTCATAGTCCGTCACAGGAGTCCACGTGCTGCGCAACCAGCCCAAGGTCGACCGCACGTGCCCGGGACCATAGCGGGTCTCAAAACAAAAGAACCAGATCAGCAGCAGAGTCGTTATCCCCACGGAAATCCATAGTGCCCAATTCATCCCCGCGCCACGCTGACCAGAAGCATCTGGTGCTGGGGCGCGTGAGGAAGTGGATGGGGACATGGTGGGTTTTAAGATAGACCCAAGACTCGAAGACGCAAGACTCGATCAAAGGCACAGTAGTTCCTGGTTCTTGGTTCCTAGTTCTTGGTTGAGCTTCGCACTTCCGCATATTCGAACCAAGAACTAGGAACCAAGAACCACAAAGCCGAGAGAGCTTTAGCGAACTTCTGAACTCGACGAAGTCCTGTCCGCTTGGACGGAGCGGAGCGTAGTCAAACCAAGAACCACTTCCATCTATTACACCTTTGACATTTAGGCATTTTTGAGCACATTTGTGCCATGAAAGAAACATCCATTTTACTGCGCGCGCGAGTGCCTGAATTGCGCTACCGCAAAGCAGAAAAAGTTTTGAAACGATTGGGAATGAATCCCGGAGATGCAGTGAATTTATTACTGGCTCAAATCGAGCTGAGGCAGGGGCTTCCATTTGATGTTACCATCAAACAAGAAAGACTATTGAGCCCACAGCAACAAATGCAAGTTTGGACGGAGGGACTTGGTGAATACTGAACCGAAACCTGATGAAGTATGGCTTGCTGATTTAGGTATGACGGCAAAGTCTCGACCTGTGCTCGTTCTTACTTACCCCACAATGGAAGATGCACGTGCATTGGTGATTGTTGCTCCTCTGACTTCACAAATAAGAGGAATGAGAGGCGAAGTTGAAATTGGAAAACCTAGATGGCTACCCAAGCAATCCGCCGTCAATGTCCAGGGACTCGCAAGTTTTGATCGACATGTTCTAAGCCGTAAACTGGGTACATTGGATTCACTTACCATTCAGAAAATAAAATCCGCACTCCGTGATATTCTGAATCTTTGATGCCTGTGTTTAAGAACCGCCACTCACGAGCGATTCGGTCAACTGAGGCCACCATTGCGCTGAGCTTGTTGCAAACTTCACGCTGGTCGATGGGTCGAAGGAGTCACCCTAGCTACATCCGGAGTGCGGTGGCTCGCCACCGCCCCGTGGTAGACGAAGCTTGCTTCGTGCGGAATGTCTTCTTTCTCTCCCACCCACCCGGAGCAAGCTCCGCCCCTCCCAAGCGGAGGCAAGCCTCCGCACTCCAGTCGGTCGACAGCGGCGTGTCGACCCTACCTAGGACCGCGTGTCTCCAGACGCGCTTTTCTTACACTGATCACTCGGCACTTCTTCATTGGATCATCCAGCCGGCCAGAGACACGGCTCTCCAGTATTCCACTGATCACTCGGCATTTCTTCCCATCTCTGCGATCCTTGCGATCTTTGACTACGTTACACTCCGTCCAAGCAAATAGTGCTTCGCTTTGTAATGAGTTCGCTAAGCTCACAGGGCGTTGCGGTTAATCCTCTTCCTATTCTATCCATTGACTTCGCGGCCGGCCAGAGGCACGGCTCTCCAGTATTCCACTGCTCACTGCTCACTCGGCACTTTTACCCCCCTATAAAGCATTCCTAAGCTGATCCAGCAGATGGCGATGATACCGGCGAGTATCCACCAGAAAGTTTCCCAGCCGTTGCCAGCATCATCGACGCAGACGACGCGTAACCAGGCGCAGAAGCAGGCTCCGAACAAAGGGCCGATACCCGATGACATCAAGCCGAACAAACCTTGTGCTTGTCCTCGCATCGCTGGATCGACCCGCTTATCCAGATACACTTGGGCACTGACAAAATAGAGCGTGTAACAAACTCCGTGCAGGATCACTCCTGCAAAGTGCCAGTTAATCATTCCACTGAACCCTGCGAAGCCGCTCATGGAGTAACGTAAGACCGACAAGCCAAGCCCCCACATGAGCAAAGTTTTGAGCCTGTATTTCACCATCAGCGCGCCTAACAGAAACATTGCCACCACTTCGGTGAACTGGGCAACGCTGACCGCTGCCGTCGGTGCTTTGCTTCCGAGCGCTTTGAACATTTCTGCGGAATACATGTAGAACGCGATCAAGGGCACCGAGAACAACCCTGTCACTGCGAACAGCACGGCATGGTCGCGGTTTTTAAAAAGCTTGAAGCTATCCAGCCCCATGGCGCTTTTCCATGATTTGCCCGCTCCCATGGGTGGGGTGTTTGGGAGGAAAAACGCCAGCAATCCGGCCGCGACCCGCGCGATTCCTGCCGCATAGCCTGAGATCACGGACGTATCCGAATGGAGAACGTAACTGATGAGAAATCCGGCGGCCATCCATCCAAAAGTTGCACCCACTCTGACCATGGGATAATGCCGTTCACCATGTGTTAGATGAGTCAGGCTGATGGTTGCCATCAGGCCCCACGTGGGACCTGAAACCAAAGCATACATGGCAATACCGAACAAAAACCAAACCGGGCTCCAACCGAGATCCAATGCAAGGAACGCGAACACAATCGTCACCGCGCCAAGCAACGAGCTCCAGCCCATGAGTTTTTGCGCAGACATCCTTTCATCCGCCAGTGCGCCACCCACCAGAGGCGAAATCAAAGAGGCGATGGGTGGCATTGCAAACGCCCATGCTTGCCATCCCTCCAATCCCTCAGCCTTCAACACATTCGTCAGCGATGGCACCCAAAATCCTGGAGCCATTCCATGAAAAAAGAACGCCAGCCACAACAGCGGGAACGTGCCTTTCTGATACTCCTTTTCCTCCACAGACCTTGGTTAGCTGGAAATTCCCGTCACGCAAGAGCGATGAGATCTAAATTCTTTAATTTTCAGATTTTTGAACAGAAGCAAACGAAGGGTGTCAATTGAAGGGATCTTTGAGCAAACCATTGACCACCTTTTATCTCCTTCGTATGAACTGTGAAAAAGGTAGTGCTTCAGCTCCTTCGTTCTCTTCGTTACCTTCTGTTTAAAACTCTTAAATCAGAAGAATTTGAACAGAAGCAAACGAAGGGTGTCAATTGAAGGGCTCTTAGAGCGAACCATTGACCACCTTTTATCTCCTTCGTATGAACTGTGAAAAAGGTAGTGCTTCAGCTCCTTCGTTCTCTTCGTTACCTTCTGTTTAAAACTCTTAAATCAGAAGAATTTGAACAAAAGCAAACGAAGGGTGTCAATTGAAGGGATCTTTGAGCGAACCATTGACCACCTTTTATCTCCTTCGTATGAACTGTGAAAAAGGTAGTGCTTCAGCTCCTTCGTTCTCTTCGTTACCTTCTGTTTAAAACTCTTAATTCTGGATTATGCGGCTTGTCACAACGAACCCAAAATCACCGCCGCACAACGATCCGCCTCCGCCAATCTCTCCATTTTCCTCGCGCTGTTGCCCATCAGATATCCCTCCGCCTTCAGCTTTTCCAAACCACGGATCACCCGTGCATCCGGCTTGAGACGTGGCATATCGAGGACCCCGACTTTCGCACCGCCGGTGAGCGCTTCGTAAACCATTGAGACCGAATCCTCAGTCACCCAAACTTCTGCCGCACTCGAAAGCTTTTCAGCCAACCAACCCGGGCCCGTTTCGTGATTCGGGAAAATAGTTAGATTCGGGATTTCATATTCTAAGCGTTTGAGGAAATCACTCGGTGTCCGACGTGAATCCGCGACCTGCCATGTTCCATCACGCGCTAGCTCACGGATCTGAGAAATCAAACCTACTTCGTCAAATCCGTGAATCTTCGATGGGCCGCCGATCAAAAACCATTTCTCGGATCTCTCCCCCGCCGCAGGCACTACCCGATTCAATGCGCCTTTGCTGAGAATCACATTCTCACAACTCGGCGGCACTTTGAAATCGTGCTCTGGTGCAATACACCAATCAAATAAGAACATCGGCCAAAGCGGCTTCATCAAAACCAAAGTGCACGCATCATACTTCCGCGCCAACAACCACATCGCCACATGCGTGCCACTGCCCGCTGAAATCACATAGTCCGGCTTGTGAAATTTCCGTGCCTTCTCAAATGCATCAGCCAACCGCCCCAACAAGCCTTGCTCCATGTCCAACCGCAACACATGCAACTTCACCGCCACCCGCCGCCCCATCGCCTCAGCCAGCCCGAGAGATTGGTTCTCGTGACCCGCCTTGCCATCGCTGAGAATTAGAATGTGAAATGGTGCACTCAATGTCCCCAGAAGGTGAAAGGTTCTCAGCCACTTTGCAAAAACCAAATGAAAGGTAGGGTCGACACGCCGTTGTCGACCGTAATTTGGCGCAGCCCCGCGAAGCGATCAATCCCTTGAAGAGGTCAAAAGTCTAAATGTCGAAAGTGAAGTCTGAATCGCTGGTGCGATTGGGCTCGTAGAGAGCTGGAACATCGACCTTCGACCTTCGACTTTTTCATCGGAAATATACTTCGGTCGACAACGGCGTGTCGACCCTACCTTTTGACGTTAGACCCTACCTACAAACATTCTCGAATAAATCTGCCTCTTCTGGGTTTCCTATGTTACCCTGGCCTATGTTTGCTAAAAATAGCCGTTGGGTTTTCCTCGCAGCCTCTATTCTCTTTTCTCAGGCAGCGCTCGGTGTAACCCCGGCACTTTTGGAAACCTCGGACCTGAAAGATTTCGAGACTCTCGAGGAACCGCGAAAAAAACTCATCGAAACCGCTATCCTAGCCGCGAAGGAAGTCACGGGAATGCCATACCTATTCGCAGGCAACGGCGCGAAAGATGGCGGATTCGACTGCTCGGGCGCGATGTACCATGTCCTTAGAAAAGTCGGTCTCAATCCGCCGCGAATCTCTTACGAACAATTTCTCTGGGTTCAAAAAGACTCGATCCTCCACCTGGTTTCCATCGAGGCGAAAGACCTCACTCACGCCAGTTTTGCTAAACTCAAACCCGGCGATCTGGTTTTCTGGAGCGGCACGTATGCACCCACTGATAATCGATTAACTAACATCACCCACGTCGGGATGTTTATGGGATACGAGAAAAAAGACGGTCATCCCGTGATGATCAATGCGAGCGATGGCCGCTCCTACCGCGGCAAAAAACAAAGTGGCTTCGGGGTGAATGATTTCCGTTTACCTCGTGAGGGCGGAACATCGGTCATGGTCGGTTACGGCACACCGCCGAAGCTGGAATGAATCTGAAAGGTGGGTCGACACGCCGTTGTCGATTGATTCGTGGCCGTCCACGACCACTCACCCTGCGGGCGCGCTGCTGCACGTCCAAACGACCTACAAGCCTTCGGTCGTTTTGTAATTCTCAAAATGTGAGCATTAAAAAATGGTCTCACGCCCGATAAATGGATAGCGCGTAGAGATTTTTAAATTGGGTCGACTCGGCGAGGCGACCCTACCTTTCACGATCAATCCAGCTTTCGCCTTGCGCTGACAATTTCATCCATTATGAATACAAGCATGAAATCCAAAACCCTATCCTACGCGGCCCTTGTTTTTGTTTTCCTGATTTCTCCCGTATTTTCCCAAATCGAGGCGGAGCAATCCGTCATCATCAAAATCATGGGGGTAGTTCCGGAAGAGAAAGCCAAGATTGATGAGATCTATCCAGTGTCAAAACATGGCAAGGTGAATCTGCCTTATGTCGGTGAAATCCAAGCGGCTGGTTTGGATTCGGATCAACTCGCAAAATCGATTCAAAAAGCTTTTCGCGATGGAGAAATTTTTAGCGACGCGACCATTCAAGTGATCTCCAACCAAGAAGGAAAAGATCCCGTTGCACAAAAGGTTCACATAGGTGGAAAAGTTCAAAAGCCCGGACCCACCCCATTTACGAAAGGTCTTACTGTCTATCAAGCCGTCCAAGCTGCAGGTGGTGCCTCTGAGTTTGGAGCCATGAACCGTGTCATCCTCTGGCGCGATGGTAAGCAGCAAAAAATCGATCTCAAGACCGCGGAAGGCAAAGGAGTGGTCGCAATGCCCAACGATACCATCGAAGTCCCTGATAAAAATATCATTGGGAATTGATCGAACGATCACCGCAACTCCGCCGAAACCATCGCTTGGTAAATCGGATCGGTTTTCTCTAGCTCCTCGTGAGTTCCATCACTGACGACACGGCCGTTTTTGAAAACCAAGATTCGATCCGCAATGAAAGGTAGGGTCGACACGCCGCTGTCGACCGTGACTCCGCCGAAACCATCGCTTGGTAAATCGGATCGGTTTTCTCTAGATCCTCGTGAGTTCCATCACTGACGACACGTCCGTTTTTGAACACCAAGATTCGATCCGCGATGAAAGGTAGGGTCGACACGCCGCTGTCGACCGTGACTTCGGCGCAGCCGCGCGTAGCGATGGATTTCTTAAAGAGGTCGAAAGTGATGTCTGAATCGCTGGTGCTATTATTCTATAAAGCTGGAACATCGACTTTAAGACCTTCGACCTTTTCATCGGAAATATGCTTCGGTCGACAACGGCGTGTCGACCCTACCGTTTAAAAATCGCGTGGGGCAAAGCCCTTTACGCGACTACCTTTTTTGCTTTTTCACCGCAACTCCGCCGAAACCATCGCTTGGTAAATCGGATCGGTTTTCTCTAGCTCCTCGTGAGTTCCATCACTGACGACACGGCCGTTTTTGAAAACCAAGATCCGGTCCGCGATGCGTATCGTGCTGAAACGATGCGCGATGATGAGGGTGGTTCTGCCTTTGACTAAATCAGCAAGTGCTTGCTGCACCATCGCTTCGCTTTCTGTATCGAGCGCGCTGGTGGCTTCATCCAAAATCAGGATAGGCGCATCTTTCAAAAACGCCCGGGCGATGGCGATGCGTTGGCACTGGCCTCCAGAAAGCGAATTACCACGTTCACCCACTGCGGTTTGATAACCCTCAGGCATACTCATGATGAAATCGTGCGCGAACGCCTTTTTCGCCGCGGTTTCGATTTCTTCCTGTGTCGCATCTAATTTTCCTATGCGGATATTTTCCTCAAGCGTGCCGACAAAAAGAGATGGCGTTTGCGGAACCACGGCGATGTGCGAACGAAGATCATGTTTAAGAAAATCACGAATAGAGACTCCATCTAAACGCACTTCACCTTCTTGGGGATCGTAAAAGCGCGGCAATAAATGCGCAAATGTCGTTTTACCAGCTCCACTCGGTCCTACTAATGCAACAACTTGACCCACCGGAATTTTCAGATGCACATCGCATAATGCCGGCTGTTCTTGATAAGAAAAGGTCACATGATTGAACTCAATTTCCTGAGTCGGCGGTGGGCAGGGTTTGGGTTGCTCAGGATTATGAATCGAATCATCGGAATTCAAAATATACTCAAGACGATCAACCGAAGCCTTACCCTGCTGGAAAAGCATATGGATATTACCCAATTTTTTGATCGGCTCGTAAGACATAAACAATGCCATTCCCAGCGCGAGAAATGCGTCAAGCGTCATCCCTGAGCGAACTCCAAAGAATAGCGCTGCCGCAAAGCCAGACGCAGCTACCACTTCAATAGAAGGAGAAATCGACTGGCGATACCTCACGATCTTCATTCCCATTCTCAGCATGTCAGCGATTCTCTTTTTAAACCGTGAAATCTGCATTTCCTGCAGATTATATGCTCGGATCTCAAGAGCCGATTGAAGACTTTCTGTTAGGTATGCGGTCAATCCACCTCCTTGTATCTGCATCATTTTTGCTCGACTGGTCATTTTTTTACCAACGATACGGATGAGAAAGGCGCAAAATGGAATCGTTAATAAAGCAATCAGCGCGATAAACACGCTGCGATCTTGATAGGCGAGCACAGCCACCGAAGTCATTGCAGCTAACAGGGTTGCGGGTTGTTTGATCAAATCACTCGATGCTTGAGCGATCACGTTCTGCAACATCTGTGTGTCGTTCATCAAACGAGCTAACAGATCCCCAGATTTATTGTTCTTAAAAAACGACAACGGTAGACTCTGAAGTTTGATGAAAAGATCCGTACGGATCGCTTCAACCACTCGCATGCCACTGTATTGAATGAAATAGGCGTTAGCATAGCCGGCGATAGCACGAACCAGAAACACTGCAGGGATCCACATGCAGGTATAAATCAACAAATCATTGCGAGAAATTTCACCGAGCTTGGAAGTCATCCAAGCTACATAAGGATCTGATGAATCTGCATTATTGTTAAACAACACAGGAAAAACAATTTTCGTCATCAAAGGTAAACCCGCACCCGATGCAGCGGCATAAACCAAACCTGCGAGCACACCGATGGCGAAGCAACCTTTCACCTTCAGAAGGTGACGGTAATATGGAAGGAACTTCTTCAAATGGGTGGATAAGGTTTTTTACCAACTGAAACGCTAAGTGCGTTGCGGTGCATGGATTTACACTTCAAGCATCAATCGATGAGGTGCTTCCAAGCTATCCTTGATACGGATCAGGAAAGTCACCGCTTCTTTACCATCGACGAGGCGGTGATCGTAACTCAGAGCTAGATACATCATCGGACGAATGACCACCTGACCATTGAGCGCGACCGGACGTTGCTGGATGGTGTGCATGCCGAGGATGCCGCTTTGTGGAGGATTGAGGATAGGCGTGCTAAGCAATGATCCGTATGTTCCACCGTTAGAAATGGTGAACACACCACCTTGCAGATCTTCGATCGCGATTTTTCCGGCTTTGCCTTTTGCAGCGTAATCCAAAATATCCTGTTCGATCTGCGCGAAGGATTTCTTATCGCAATCGCGGAGAACCGGAACGATCAGGCCTTTCTCTGTGCCGATCGCCACGCCGATGTCGTAGAAATGATTTTCGATGATGTCGGTGCCTTCGATTCGACCATTGATCGATGGGACGTCTTTAAGCGCTTGGGCAACCGCTTTGACGAAGAATGACATGAAACCGAGTTTCACGCCGTGCTTTTTCAGGAAATCATCCTGCACACCTTTACGCAGTTCCATTACGGCAGTCATATCGACCTCGTTGAAGGTTGTTAGAATCGCAGCGGTTTGCTGAGCATTGACCAAATGCGTTGCGATCTTGCGACGCAGCATCGACATCTTGCGACGTGTGGTGCGTCCATCTGCAACGGCAGCGGCTGGTGTTGCTGCGGCTTTTGGAGCGGAAAGGACGGAAAGATCCGGTTTCGGACGCGCTTCGCTGACTGGCTGAGGCGCGGGAGTCGCGACTGTAGCTGCAACTGGTGCAGGTGCGGGTTTTGGAGCAGGTGCGGCGGAGGCTTGGCCCGCGGTGATCAAACCGATGACTTTTCCAATCGAGACTTCCTCACCTTCGGGAACCAGAATCTGAAGCGTTCCAGAAACAGGGGCTTCGAGTTCGTTAGAAACTTTATCGGTTTCCAAGGTGACGAGGATTTCGCCTTTTTCACAGAAGTCGCCATCTTTTTTACGCCATGCAGCGACGTTGGCTGAGGTGATCGATTCACCAGCGGCAGGCACGACGATCTCTACGGCTGCGCCGGTGGCAACGGGTGCGGGAGCTGCTTGCACAGGAGCAGGTGCTGGAGCTGCGGCGGCTTGTGGTGCAGCAACAGGAGCAGAACTTTCACCGGAAGGTGCGAGTTGGCCGATCACGGTTCCGATCGAAACTTCTTCGCCTTCACCCACAGTGATCGTTAAAATTCCGTCGGCCTCGGCTTCGAGTTCATTGGAAACTTTATCGGTTTCCAAGCTCACAAGAGCCTCGCCTTTTTTGACGAAGTCGCCGCTGTTCTTATACCATTTCGCGATGTTCGCGGAGGTGATGGATTCGCCGGCAGCCGGCACTTTGATATCGATAGCCATGGTAGAGGTGGTTTGGGTAAAATGTTAGATTTCGAAGGCTTGTGCGAGGAACGCTTTTTGTTCGCGGTAATGCATGGCTTTGGATCCTGCAGCAGGACTCGAACCAGGTTTGCGGCCTGCATACGCTGGCCAGATGCCGAGTGTGGCTTCAAGTTGCGGGGCGATGTAGGTCCATGCGCCCATGTTTTTCGGTTCTTCTTGGCACCAGACGAAGCGCTCAATGCCGGTGAATTGACCGAGAATCGCTTTGAGCATTTCACCGTGGAACGGATAGAGCTGTTCAACACGAATGATCGCCGTATCGGAAATGTTGTGGTCGTTGCGATAGGCGACGAGATCGTAATAAACTTTTCCGGAGCAGAGCACGACGCGTTTCACCTGATCTGGATTTTCGAACACCATGTTGTCCGGAAGAATTTCTTGGAAACAAGTGCCCTCGAGGAAATCCTCTTCGCTTGATATTGCCTCCGGTCTGCTGAGCAAACTTTTCGGAGTCATCAGAATGAGCGGCTTACGGAAATTGCGACGCTTCTGACGGCGCAACGCGTGGAAATATTGGGCAGGTGTGGTGAAGTTTCCGACGATGAGATTTTCCTCCGCGCAAAGCTGAAGGAAACGCTCAAGGCGTGCACTCGAGTGCTCGGGTCCCATGCCTTCGTAACCGTGTGGAAGAAGCATCACCAAATCGCTGGGCGTCTGCCATTTCGATTCCGCTGAAGAGATGAACTGATCGATGATCACCTGCGCACCGTTCGAGAAATCTCCGAACTGGGCTTCCCACATCAGCAACATGCTCGGATAGGAAAGTGAATATCCGTAATCAAATCCAAGCACGGCAAACTCTGAGAGCAAGGAGTTGTAAACGCAGAACTTCGCTTGATCCGCTGAGAGGTTTTGGAGCGGGATGTATCGTTCACGTGTTTCGTAATCATAAAACACCGAGTGGCGTTGTGAGAATGTGCCGCGTCGGCAATCTTGTCCGGAAAGTCGAACAGGTGAACCTTCTATCAACAACGAACCAAAAGCGAGCGACTCCGCGAACGCCCAGTCAAACGGACCTGCATTTGCGAGAGCTTCGACCCGACGTGGGATGAAACGTTTTTCCAAGGTTGGGTTCAGGCTGAAATTTTCCGGAACGGTGGTTAGAACTTTTCCAATATCTTGCAGCATGTCGCGACTGATTCCTGTGGCGACTGGCGCGTGCGAGTAGCTTGGCTGAATGATCGCGGTCGATCCGCTGAACACCGTGCGGTCGCCAGCTTCGGAAAGCTCGACCATGGTTTTGTAGCCTTCTTCTAACTTATCCCAGATCGCTTGTTCTAAATCGTCGGCTTCTTTCTGAGTCATCACGCCATCGGTCACGAGCTGGCGTTTGTAAACTTGTCCAAAGGTTTCGCGCGCGGCGATTTGTTTCGCGACCAACGGCTGGGTGAACGCAGCTTGGTCCGCTTCGTTGTGTCCTTGGCGGCGGTAGCAATACATGTCGATGACGATGTCGCGTCCGAATTTCTGGCGGAACTCCAAGGCAAACTGCGCCGCCCAGTAAAGTTCCATCGGCTCCTCGCCGTTCACGTGTAGAATCGGCGCTTCGATCATTTTCGCCACATCCGTCGCGTAAGCAGATGAACGCGCATCGGCTGGCATCGTGGTGAAACCGATCTGGTTGTTGATGATCAAATGGATTGTGCCGCCGGTCCGGTAACCTGGAAGCTGGGAAAGATTGAGAACCTCAGCAATCGAGCCCTGACCCGCGAAGGCGGCATCGCCGTGAATCAAAATTGGCAACACGCGTTTGCGATCTGTTGAGACTCCGTCATCGCCTAAGACCCGCTGACGCGCCCGCGCCTTACCTTCCACCACCGCGTTCACCGCTTCAAGGTGGCTGGGGTTCGCTGCAAGACTCACCCGCACATTCCCGTCCGGAAACTGACGAATGCTTTCATAGCCTAAATGGTATTTCACATCGCCATCACCGGCGACCAATCCCGGCTCATAGTCCGGAGTGAATTCATAAAGCAAAGTCGTCAGCGTTTTTCTAACAAAATTTGCCAACACGTTCAACCGACCGCGGTGTGCCATGCCCATCTCGATTTCCAAAACTTCCTGCCTCGGACAATTTTCCAAAAGTGCATTCAGCACAACCATCGCGCCTTCACCACCTTCCAGAGAGAACCGTTTTTCGCCTAAAAACCTTTTCGCGAGGAAATTTTCAAACGACTCCGCTTCTAACAGCCAGCGCAGCGATTTGACCTGCAAGTCATTCGATTTTTCCGCACCGCTCAAGCCATGACGTTCGATCCTTTCACGCACCCAATGACGCACGGTCGTGTTGTGGATGTGCATGAACTCGAAACCGATCTTGCCGGAATACGTCTGTTTCAACGCAGCGACCATTTGGGTGAGCGGCATTTTCGCGCCATTTAAGAAAAAGGGATTCGATGCCTCGCGAGCCATCTCTTGTTCGGTGAACTTGTATTCACTGATCGAAAGCCGTGGGTTCACTTCTGGCGCGTCGTCCAAGGGATTGATCTGCGCTTGGGTGTGACCCAAGGTCCGGTAGTTATAAACCAAACTGACGACTTTTCCATTGAACTCAATTTCCGATGCTGAAAGCGGTGTCGTTCCGGTCACAGCAGTCTCCCCCGCTTCTTTTTTCTTCAATTGGGCAACGCCTAATTCAAATCCCTCGAAAAACGCAGACCATGTCTGATCCACAGATTGCGGATTTTCACACCATTGTGCGTATTTTTCGTCTAGTAAGTCCGCATTAAGTCGCGCCGAAACCGTTGAGTTCATGTGTTTAAAAATAAATGCGTGCCGAGGTTGCTGTTTTCAGGCTTGCCCTCGGCGCGCAGGCATTAGTTAAAGGTCTCGCAGGCTTGCGTCAACCATTGCAGACTGAAAATATAGCCGCAGCCCAAAATCGCATGATCGAAGTCTCCAACCTCTCCAAACGCTACGGACGCCACCTCGCTGTCCGCGATATCTCTTTTTCCGTATCGAAAGGGGAAATCGTCGGTTTCCTTGGCCCCAACGGCGCCGGAAAAACCACCACTCTCCGCATGCTGACCGGCTTCCTACCGCCTTCCAGCGGGACCGCCACGATCGCGGGTTTTGACATCTTCCGCAACTCCATCGAAGCCCGCAAACGTATAGGCTACATGCCCGAAAACGTCCCACTCTACGATGATATGCGGGTCCGCGAATACCTTTCTTTCCGCGCTCAGCTCAAAGGACTCAAAGGCAGCGAAGCCCGCCGCCAGGTCGCCCATGTCATCGATACCTGCGGACTCGAAAGCGTCCGCCGAAAAATGATCAAAACCCTCTCCAAAGGATACCGCCAAAGGGTCGGTTTGGCCGATGCCCTCGTCCACCAACCCGAGCTCCTCATCCTCGATGAGCCCACCAACGGCCTAGATCCGGTCCAAATCCGCCAGATTCGCGAGTTGATCAAACGCCTCGCCCTGAACCACACGGTTCTTATTTCCACCCACATTCTCTCGGAAGTCGAAATGATCGCGGATCGGGTCATTATTATCGATAACGGCCAAATCAAAGCCGCCGATACCCCGCAAAACCTGATCAACGAGATGCGCACTGCCGGCCGCGTGCATACTGAAATCCAAGCACCCATTGAAGCCGCCACCGCCGATCTCGCCGCGATCAACAGCGTAAAAAAAGTGACCTCCGAAATCCTAGAGGACGGATGGATCCATTTCACCCTCTGGTCGGACTCCGGCACCGACACCCGTCAATGCATCCACAAGCTTTGCATGGAAAACAAATGGCCGCTGCGCTCCCTCGTCCGCTACGAGGCAAAACTCGAAGACGTTTTCGTTGAGCTAACCCGGAAAGACTGATCCGCCTCGACGATCAAGCTAGGAAGTATTTTCAGCGGGCAGGTTAGAATTTAACCGCAGATTGACAGGATGGACGCAGATCAAGAGAATGAGATGACGGTGTTCTCTGGTAAAATACCCTCATTAAATTTCTTATCCCTTCTTTTATCTGCGTTAATCCTGTTCATCTGTGGTTTTTTCCCTAGCTTGATTTTCCTGTGGTGTCCCCCAGATTCTTTTCTGGCGCTCCAAGCACCCGAGGTCTATGGATGACCCTACATTATGAAAATCCGTAACCTCATCCTTGCCACCCTCTGTGTTATTTCTAGCGCCGCCCACGCAGAGACCACTGCCACTCCTTTGAAAAAAGACGACCGCATCGTTTTCCTCGGCGACTCCATCACCGCAGGTGGCGTGAAACCAGGAGGCTATGTCACCCTGATCAAAGATTCGATCGCTGCCGCCCACCCAAATCTTGGAATTGAAGTCATTGGCGCCGGAGTCAGCGGCAACAAGGTTCCTAATCTACAGGCAAGACTTGAAAAGGATGTGCTTTCCAAAAAACCGACCATCGTTTTCATCTACATCGGCATCAACGACGTCTGGCATTGGAAGAAGAACAAAGAAGGTGAGATGGCTGGCGGAACGACTACTGAAGCTTTCGAATCCGGACTCAAAGACATCATCGCCAAAATCAACGCCGCTGGAGCGCGAGTCATTCTCTGCACCGCCACCGTCATTGGTGAGAAAACCGATGGAACGAACGAGCGCGATGCCATGTTAGAAGAATATTGCGCCATCAGCCGCAAGGTTGCCACCGACACAAAAAGCCAAATGGTCGACCTCCGCAAAGCTTTCATGGACCATCTCAAAGCCAACAACAAAGACAACCTCCCCAAAGGCATCCTCACTGGCGACGGCGTCCACCTCAACCCAGCAGGTAACCAACTCGTCGCCACAGAAATGGGCAAAGCACTCGGTTTGAAAATCGAAGCCGCCGCGAAATAGGATTGGGTAGGGTCGCCTGGCCTCAGTCGACCCATTTCAAAAATCTCAACGCACGATCCATCTAGCGGGCGTGAGATCTGGATAGGAGTCCACCGTTTTGGAATTTACGGTCATGCGGGCCGCATGACCCTACCTTTCATGGTCTAAACACCCATATCCGCATTATTGCCAACCGATGCTTTCAATGCGAGCATTCCAGCATGCGCACATCCGCTATTCTTATTTCAGCTTTTCAGCTTTTCAGCTTTTCAGCCTCTCAGCGTTTACCCAAGCCGAGTCCTTCCCCGCCGCCAACGGCTTGGAGCGCTCGCTTGTCGCGAAAGAACCGATGATCAAAAACGCCGTTTCCGTTTCCGTCGATGTGGACGGAACGATCTACGTTACTGAATCAGCTCGCCGCCAAGTTGCAGATCTCGATATCCGTCAGTTCAAAAGTTGGATCAAAGATGACGTATCCCATACTTCCATCGAAGAAAAACTCGCGTTCTTCCAAAAACAACTCGATGGCAAAAACAAGTTTCCTAAATCATCACTGAAAGACCAAAACGGTGATGGAGAAATCGACATCAAAGATCTAACAACGATCTCTGAAAAAATTATCCGTCTCGTTGATACTAACGGCGATGGCGTAGCGGATCAATCGACTATTTTCGCAGAAGGTTTCAACACAGAAGTCACTGGCATCGCGGCGGGAGTGCTTGCATGGCGGGGTGACGTTTACGCCACCATCGCACCCGATCTCTGGAAACTTCGCGACACGACTGGCGACGGTGTAGCTGATAAACGCGAGTCGCTTGCTCATGGATTCGGAGTTCACATTGCATACGCCGGCCATGACATGCATGGTCTCATCCTTGGCCCTGACGGTCGCATTTATTGGACCATTGGAGACAAGGGAACCAACGTCACATCGAAAGAAGGAAAAAAATTCTTCGCCCCGCACGAAGGATCCCTACTCCGCTGCTATCCAGATGGTTCGGGATTTGAAATCTTTGCTCGTGGTTTGAGAAACCCTCAGGAAATCGCTTTTGATAAATACGGAAATATTTTCTCCGTCGATAACGACTCCGATCAAAAAGGCGAGCGCGAACGTTTCCTCCACATCACCGAAGGTTCTGATACGGGCTGGCGCTGCTACTACCAATACCGTGGTTCTGATTACAACCCATGGATGGAGGAAAGCATTTGGGAGCCAACTGGAAAGTTCCAACCCGCTTATATCACCCCGACGAATCAGAATTATTCCGATGGCCCTGCAGGTTTTGCTTACAATCCAGGAACCGCCCTGAACGCGAAATACGATGATGCGTTTTTCGTGAGCGAATTTCCCAAAGGCAACGTCCGCTCATTCAAAGTGAAACCCAAAGGCGCCACATTCGAAATGACTGATGAACACATCGTTTACTCCGGCCCGATGAATGTCGGCATCGACTTCGGTCCTGATGGAGCACTCTACTCAGCCGACTGGGCGGGCGGCTACCCGATGAATGACAAAGGCTCGGTCTGGAAACTCGACGATCCAACGATTGCAAAATCCGACATCCGAAAAGAAGTCGCGAAATTTCTCAAAGAAGGTCCGACTAAAGTTTCTACGGCAGATCTAGTAACTCGACTTTCCCACAAAGACATGCGCATCCGCTTGGACGCGCAGTGGGAGCTGGCGAAACGCGATTCTGCCATCACAGATCTACAACAAGTGACTTACTCGCCAAAATTCGATCAACTAGCAAGAATCCACGCGATTTGGGCACTAACCCAGCGCAGAAAATTTGCTGATAAATCCTATTACAACCTCGCCATATCTAAAGACCCCATTCTCCGCGCCCAAGCAGCCAAGCATGCAGGAGAGACTATGAAAGGCTTCGACCCCATCCTCACCAAACTCCTCGCAGATCCCGATCCACAAGTTCGCTTCCAAGCCGCCACTGCCATCTGGAAAACCGGCGATGCCACCGCCATCGATGCAGTCATCAAGTTACTTGCGGACAACAACAACAAAGATGCCTACCTCCGCCACGCGGGTGTGCTTGCCCTCACCGCCGCTCCCGCTCAAATCATCGCGGATAAAACGTTCACCCACAAATCCCCCGCTGTCCGCCTCGCTGCCGCTGTTGCTTTCCGCCGTTTGAATTCTCCTCTCGCCGCAAAACTGCTTTCTGATGAAAATCCAGAAGTCGTCGCCGAAGCTGCGCACGCCATCCACGACGATCCAGCTATCGAAGCCGCTTATCCCGCACTTGCTGCTTTGCTCAATGAAAAACCCAAAGCGACTCCTCCCGCCATCCGCCGCGCCATCGCCGCGAATCGACGCATAGCAAACGCCACCGCCGCAAAAACTCTAACAAATTTTGCACTGCGCGAAGAAGTCGCCGCAGATCTCAGAGTCGCTGCGCTTGAGGCACTCACTTCATGGGACACCGCATTCAACACCGATCCCGTAGACGGTCGCCACCATCCCTACCCTGCTGCCGAGAAAGCCATCGCAAGCAGCGCGTTTGCCGACGCAGCCATTGTTTTACAAAGTCATCCGGACAAGACCATCGCCACCGCCGCTGCGGCAACCGCCAAACAACTCGGCATCGTCGCCGATGAATCATCGCTCGCCAAACAGGCACTCGATCCGAAAGCTGATACCGCGGCGAGAATTCGCGCCTTACAATCGCTCGCACCGAAGCATGAAAAACTACTCAAAGAAACCGCAACCCAACTCCTGAAGGACAAAGCATCCGTAGTTCGGGCTGCAGCAGCAAACGCCCTCGCCACAAGCGAACCGGCCCTTGTTTTGGAATACGCCAAAGAAGTGCTGAAAAGCTCCAAAGACCTTTCCGAAAAACAAAACGCCGTCCGCTTGTTAGGTTCGCTCAAAAGCGATGAAGCCTTAGTCATTCTCCGCGGCCTTCTCAAACAAGCCGTCGCCGATCCCAAAAAATCGGCTGCTGCATATGAGCCCGGCATGTTACTCGAACTCCTCGCCGCAATTCCCATCGAAGATGCAGGACAGCTGAAAGCAGCTCTCGAAAAACTCGATGCGAACGGAACCTATTTTGCCTCCTTCGAAGGCGGCGATCCCATCGCCGGTGAAAAAGTTTTCAACGAACACCTCGCCGCCCAATGCATCG
The DNA here is from genome assembly GCA_031422775.1 of Akkermansiaceae bacterium. Taxonomy (GTDB): domain Bacteria; phylum Verrucomicrobiota; class Verrucomicrobiia; order Verrucomicrobiales; family Akkermansiaceae; genus Luteolibacter. The sequence goes on from JANPMK010000116.1 coordinate 88,746, forward strand.
CGTGCCACCGCATCGGCGATCAAGGCAGCGAGGTCGGGCCGCCACTCACTCACATCAGCAAGAAAGGCCGCGAATACATTTTCGAATCCCTCGTTGCCCCCCAAGCCAAAATCGCTCCGGGCTACGGCATGATGTCGATCACGACCAAATCCGGATCATCCATCGCAGGTGCGCTGAAAGAGGAAACCAAAACCTCCATCACTCTCATTCTTCCCGACAAAACCGAGACCACCGTCAAAACGTCCGACATCGCCACCCGCACCCAACCCATCTCCACCATGCCACCCATGGGCAATATCCTATCAGCGAATGAACTCCGCGACATCATCGCTTATTTAGCAAGGTAGGGTCGACACGCCGTTGTCGACCGTAATTTGGCGCAGCCCCGCGAAGCGATCAATCCCTTGAAGAGGTCAAAAGTCGAAAGTCTTAAAGTCCTAGTTACAATCGCTGGTGCGATTAGTCTATAAAGCTGGAACATCGACCTTCGACCTTCGACCTTCGACCTTCAACCTTCGACTTTAAGACCTTCGACCTTCGACCTTTTCATCTGAAATTTTCTCCGGTCTTTGCACGCCGTTGTCGACCCTGATCAAAAATATCCACGCGCTATCCATCTAGCGGACATGAGACCGACCTAGATCTTCTTCTCTCGATACCCCAATCAAATGATTCAGCGGTCGGCAGCATGAATATCCAATATTTTCACATGGCCGTCTGCATCATCGATCCAATACATCAATGCGAAATCCCCCACGATTGCAATATGCAGAACCCGACCCGTATCGTCATAATCATTAGCTTCAGAACATTCGAGGGGATCTTCAGCAATTGCAGCAAATGTTGCCCGAATGGGTTTTCTTAGCCGAGCAGGTAGCCGCTCAACGAACTCGACCACGTCGATTGATATGAGCAGTCGATAATTCATCCTCATGAAGCAAGCCGCTGATCATACTCCTCAAGCGAAAGCCAGTTTTCAGGATTATGATCGTCAATTTTCCCAGCCATAGCAGTCCGATATTCAGCCAGATCCTTGTGTCTGAGTGCAACGAGATAAGCAGCAAGCTGACGCCTTTCCTCTAGAGGAAGGCTCTCAATCTCGGACTTGATTTCATTCACACTCACATGAGTAACTTAATGGTGACGTTGGATTTGGCAATCCTATTCGCTCATGTGGAATGCCATTTGAAACCCTATTTTTTGAGTCCGCTATTTATTAACCAGCTTTCACCTAGCCCACCTATCAAAATCCTGCTATCCAACCTCAATCATGAAATATCTCTTAGCATGCACCCTCCTCCTCTGGGACACAATCACTCCCACTTTTGGCTGTGCTGCAGTCACTGTCTCACGAGGAAACGTCGTGAATGCCGATCAATCCGTGATCATGATTTGGGATAAGGAAAAGCAAACCCAGCACTTCATTCGTCAGGCGAATTTTAAAACCGATGCAAAAGATGTGGGCTTCATTGTTCCATCACCATCACGGCCGCAGTTAGAAGAATCGGGTAACGAGGCATTCGCTGCACTTAAGGAAATCACCGCACCATACATATGGAGTGGACCTTCCATTTCGATCGGTTGCTCTGCAGCTCCTGCTCCCGTGAAACGAGAAAACAGCGTCCGCATCATCGAAGAAAAGCGCGTGGCAGGATACGACGCCACGGTGCTAACCGCGCGTTCGGGCAAGGATCTCGTCGCGTGGTTAGAGCAAAACGAATATCCTTACTCACCCGCATTAGCTGAATGGGCTGCGCCTTATCTCGGCGGCGATTGGCATTTTACCGTGCTCAAGCTAGCGAAGGATAGCGCATCGACCCAAGACATCAAAGCCTCCGCCTTGCGCATCACTTTCCACACAGATCGTCCGCTGTTCCCCTATCGCGAGCCCGAGTCCGCAACTGCAAAATCCAATCTCGATGTCTCATCCCGATTGCTACGCATCTATTTCATCGCAGAAGCGCGCTATCTCGGAAAAATTGACGGAGGCAAAAAATGGAGTGGCGAAGCCGTTTGGGCAAAGGACATCACTCGACACAAATCCAGCCTGCTGAAATCTTTGAAACTCCCTGATTCGACCGGTCCAAAGACGTGGTGGCTCACCGAGTTCGAAGACAACTGGCGCTACGAAAAAGCCGCAGGCGATGTCTATTTCTCACCCGATCCCAAGCAAACTGTTATAGACACCCGAAGCACAGGCCGCGCATCATCCTACGATGCCGTATTCCTCGGAGCCTTCTTGTTTCTCGGAATGAGAATCCTCTTCCGTAGGTGGCAACCTGGAATCTGAATTCATTCCCTGAGCTTGCATCTTAGCTCTGTAGGGCTTTTCCTACCCACATGGAGTCACACGAGTGGAATGAGCGGACAGAAGAAGGCAAACGGTTTTACCGCGGAAACTTTCACGGCAACGAATGGCGCATCATCACCACTCTGAAAACCGATCCCGATTGGGAAGTTCTCGAACAACCTTCCGAAGAAGTCTGGCGAGCCCTGCGCGACATCGTTTGGAAAAAATACCAACGCAAACGCTGCCCATGGGAACGCGTCACTTCGCTAGACAAAATTCTCGGTGACGATATTCCGCAGTAAGGACCCAAGGAGCGGCTGCATCCTGCTGCCGATTTCCATCGTGGGGGTATCATCGGTCGCCCTCTGCTTTTTCTCAAACTCCCTAGACTGCTCTTCTTAATAGTAATTCTCTGAACGCTCATCAGAGAAAATCATCATGTGCTCAGCGAGATCCTTGCCTTAAAAAAACAATTATTTCAGCGAGGTATCGTGACCCATGGATGAATCCACAGTTGACATCACTGAACCAGTGATTGAGTCTAAATTAGAAATTGGAAATATTTATGAAAATCACATCAAAAACCATCATTTCCATGCGTAGTGCGGCGAACGCCGTTCTCGTAGCCGGGGCGATCACTGGAACAAGTCAGGCGGCAGAATCCTCAAGCATCCGCGCAGAAGCACAAGGTATGAACTCAAAACCTCACCGTTCCATTTCATCTATGAAGATAAACGAAGAACCCAAGGAACCTGAGAAAAAAGAGCCTAAAAAGCATAATTGTGCTGGCTGCGGTCTGGGCTAAATAACTGATGAACGAAATCTCATTGGGGCTGTCACTGATACTGAAAATTTAAAATCGGAAATTTTTATGAAAATCACATCAAAGACTCTCATTTCCATGCGCAGCACGGCGAACGCCGTTCTCGTAGCCGGGGCGCTCACTGGAACAAGTCAGGGAGCTGAATCCTCAAGCGTCCGCGCAGAAGCACAAGGTATGAACTCAACACCTTACCGTTCCGTTTCGTCTGTAAAGATAAACGAAGAAGCCAAGCCCCCTGAGAAAAAAGAAGAAAAAAAAGAGCCGGAAAAAGATCCATGTCCCCCATGTGGACGAGGCTGAATAGCCGATGAGTAAAATTCTATCGGGACTGTCGCTCATGTTGGAGGATGATTTTCTCCAAGCTGTCCTTCCATTGTTAGAAGACGGAGAAGTGGATGCTTTGGAATGGTCCTTCGATATGGGATGGGGATCAAACCCTATACCGGAATGGGCCGGGATGCTGATCGGTGAATACAGTGATGCTGGAAAATTATTTGGTCACGGGGTAACGTATTCTTTACTTTCGGGAGCATGGACACCGAGACATGAAAAATGGCTGGAGTCATTACGCATCGAATTGCAGCAGCGCAACTATCAACACATTTCGGAACATTTTGGATTCATGTCAGCCGGCAATTTTCACCAAGGAGCGCCATTGCCCGTGCCCCTGACAGATAAGACATTGCACCTCGGCCAGGAGCGAATGAAGCAACTTTCTCAAATCATGGACTGTCCGCTCGGGATGGAGAATCTCGCGTTAGCCCTATGTAAAAAGGACGTGGAAGACCAAGGAGAGTTCTTACGGAAGCTACTAGAACCGGTTGATGGATTTCTGGTTCTCGACTTGCACAATGTGTATTGCCAAATGGAAAATTTTTCATGCAATGCGGAAGAAATTCTCTCATCGTATCCGTTAGATCGCGTCAGGGAGATGCACATCAGCGGAGGATCATGGATGGAAGCAGCCCCTGCACGAGATCGCCCAATCCGCCGCGACACTCACGATGATGATGTGCCTGAAGCGGTTTTTTCACTACTCAAGCAAGCCCTTCCTCGCTGCCCACAGACCAAAGTTGTGATTTTCGAACGATTGGGGGACACCCTGACACATGAGCCAGCTAAGGAAAATGTGCGCGCAGATTTTATGAGGATGAAATCAATCATTCACGGCAATGAATCCTGAAGACTTAGAATTAGAAGCATTTCAATCCTGCTTACTGGATGCGCTATACGCACACACCACTGCAGCAGAAATTCAGGAGGCCTTGCTCCAACATCCTGATTCATCCGCATTCCAAGATTACATGAATGAATTTGATTCAGAAATGTTAGAAGTTGCTGCTCAGTTGGTGAAAAAATGGGGTAGATTTTGAAATAGGATCCAAGAAATGATACGAGCGGCGTGGTCCACCGAAAGGACCTGTAGTTTTAGAAACCATGCGGTCTTTGCCGATACAAGATTCGTGTTTTGGACGATCTCACAGGCGCGCCAATTTCATCCATCACACTCGCAGAAGTAATCTTAAAAAACGGTTCAATATCCACGCCCCCGCTATACAACGCCTTTGCGGTCCATTTATTGCAGCCATTGAATAAATGATATTTCCCCTCGCCTTCATAAAATTGACTATCTCCATAGAGCCCAAGACCTAACATTTTAGGTATGTCATTTTCATCTCGCGCAAAGCTCGACTCCACAAACGCGCAAAGACTTTTCATCCCCTCGGCCGATATCGAAACTTCTTGGACTTCACTGGTGCTGAAATAGTTAACCGGATCGCCATTTAATCCGACGAGGTGAACCACGGTATCGCTTGGTAAAAAGACCGCGTTCAAGGTGATTTTCACCGTGATCTTGTCAGCCTGATAAAACCCCGCATCGCCCCAGCCGATTTCATAATAATCAGAATCAGGAAATCGTTTCGCTAGCGACGGCATCCGTTCATCCATATTTTCCCGCTTTAAAATAATCCCCGTATGCCAGCCGTGACTTGAGACATAGATTTGCTGATTACGTTCTCCGCTTGTTGCACTTTGACTCCTATTCGCACGCGGCAATGTCGCGCAGCTGCTCAAAAATAGGAGGACGAGTAATGCGGAGTAATGCATATTTAGATCTGTTCACTTCGTGAGTTCATTCCAACTCTTCAGGCCCGTGACGGGAAGTGCGAACTCGGCTGCTTTATCCCATTCCGAGGTGCCGGCTTTCTTGAAGAGATCGTAGATCATTCGTTTTTGATCGGGATCGCAGATGCTACCCGGCTTATTTCCCCACAAACCGAGAAGGAGTCCGCCCTCGTGAGCATGATCGACATGCCGATGCCAAAGTATGGCATCGATCCCATCCTGACGGATCAATTTCTCCCAAGCGTAGGCGAAACCCGCAGCTTGGAGTTTTTCTCCGTCGGGAGTTTTCTGGTAGTTGATTCCCTGCTCGCTGAGAATAATTCGGCGCGGCTTGTCCTTCCAGAGGAGTTCTGGTTTGCGCATGTAAGCGCAAGCGACTTCGAGATTTTTGAAAGTGATGTGTGGTGAGTCATCGGTGGGCCAAGCGCTTTTATCGAGCCAGGTTCGCGGGTTTCTGAGATCATCCGCATAGGGATGATGTGCCACGTGCCATTCAAAGTCTCCCCTATCACGGGCAATTTTCGCAAATGTATCCAAGAAATCTCGGCCCTTATAAGCTTCTAGGTTACTGACGCCGTGCATGGATTTGTTCCAGTGATGGTCGAATGAGAGATAGACTCTAGCGTTAGTTGAATACTTGGTGATCTCTTGATGTGCCGCGCGCACGGCCTTTTCGTATTCACTGCATACGTCGGCCATGGGCATCTTGCCCAAATTATACCAGAGCCATTGCGAGTTCACTTCATTTCCGATGATGTAGCCCCAAGCTCGACCATTTTTAGAGCGCGCACCGCTGTATCGCTCTGCGACAAATGCGACAATCGCTCGGTAGAGCCTCATGCCTTCTTCGGTCTCCGTATTGAACGCGGCGATGTTGTATTTACCATCTGCTTTTGCCTTGGGATGCAGTAGCACTTTATCCTTCACGGGATCTTTTGTTGGACAGGCTAACAGAATTAGATAAACCATGATGCGTTCATCGCTCAGTGGCTTAATTTGCGCATCGAGATTTTTTGCCTGCTTCTCATCGAACCAATATTCCCGGCCATCGTGCATGAATTTCACTGCGTCAGGATTTCCCTTCGCAGACATCAGTGTGCCGAAGGCCACATTGACACCCGCATGGTGAATGCCGAGCGAGACCGCGTCATCCACCATCTGCACCTGGAGACCTTTCTTGTTAGGAGCTGTTGGAAAAGGCGTGTTGTTTTGCGCGAAAACCGATGTAACTAGGAGAAAGATGGAAAGGAAAAAGTGGCGAATCATTGAAGGAACCTAGCTATATTTAATCTGACCGCAATTCGAGAATTTCACGTAAGTCGGAGACTCACTAGTTCGTGACTCTGTGTGGCTTCCTAAGATCATTGGGCGGCAGGATGCCGCCCCTCCTTGTTTATTCGCTGCTTGGAATGAAATCTGCAGTGGGTAGGATATTGATTGAATTTCTGAACTACGATGCGCGAAACCTCTGAAATCCCATCTACTCCGAAGCGGAGTTTTTCTATCCTTGAGTTCTTCTCTATTGGGATAGGTCCGTCGTCGTCTCACACGGTCGGGCCGATGCGGGCGGCGGCGAACTTTGCGGCTTCGCTTGAGGGCAAACCGGTGGCTCGGGTGGTTTGCAAACTTTACGGATCGCTCGCTGCCACGGGAAAAGGCCACGGAACGGATCGTGCGATCATTCTCGGGCTGTTAGGAGAATCGCCTGAGAAGGTCGATGTCGATCATATCCAAGCCAAGCTCGATCGGGTCCGCGATACGGGGATGCTCCGCCTGCCAAATGGAAGTGAGATCGCTTTTGATGCATCTAACGATCTCGATTTCAGCCGGATGAAAGCCTTGCCGCGACATCCAAACGGTATGCAGTTTACTGCATTGAATAAGGCGGGCGAAATCATCGCGGAGGATGTGATCTATTCACTCGGAGGTGGTTTCATCATCAGTGATAAGGATTGGGAGAAAACCACCAGTAAAGAATCCACGGTTGTCCCATACCCGTTTGATAAAGCGAACGACTTGTTGCAGCACTGCTCGGAAAACAAACTATCGATCTCGGATCTCGTGCTTGCGAATGAAGCCGCATACCGCCCCGAGTCCGAAACCCGCGCCCAACTTGATGCGATCTGGGCTGCGATGCGAGGCTGTATCAAGCGCGGGATTTCCACGAGCGGTATCCTACCCGGTGGACTGAAAGTCAATCGCCGCGCCAAAGAACTGCACCGTCATTTACTCAGCGTGGAGCAGGAATCCTCCGGCGATCCGCTCGCCGTGCTCGATTGGGTGAACTTGTTCGCGCTCGCCGTGAATGAGGAAAACGCAGCAGGAGGAAGAGTCGTCACCGCACCAACCAACGGAGCCGCAGGTATCATCCCAGCTGTTTTGGAATACGCCGTGCGTTTTCGGAAATCACCGTATCCAGATGGCGTTCATCGCTTTCTTCTAACAGCCGGAGCGATCGCTACGCTTTACAAGAAAAACGCATCCATCTCCGGAGCAGACGTAGGCTGCCAAGGCGAGGTTGGGGTTGCCTGCTCAATGGCGGCGGGAGCGTTGGCGGAATATCTCGGAGAAACGCCGCAGCAGGTGGAGTTCGCGGCAGAGATCGGCATGGAACACAACCTCGGCCTGACCTGTGATCCGATCGGCGGCTTGGTGCAGATTCCCTGCATCGAGCGCAACGCAATGGGCAGCGTCAAAGCGATTAACGCCTCACGCCTTGCGCTGAACAGCAAGGGTTCTCATTACGTTTCCTTGGACAAAGTCATCAAAACTATGATGTTGACCGGCCAGGACATGAAAACCAAATACAAGGAAACCTCCAGAGGCGGCCTTGCGGTGAATATGGTGGAGTGTTAGAGATTTTCAAACCCCTCACGCAAAAATATCCATCACCGGTTTACCGAGACCGTCTTTCGTTGCGTAGAACGGACGATTCTCAATATCGTAAACCGTTTTCGGGCTGATGCCCATGGCGGTGAAGATGGTGGCGTGGAGGTCTTCGATCGTCACCGGCTTATCAGCCAGGCATGGGCGCTCATTCGCGGTTGCGCCGTAGAGGAAACCTTTTTTGGTGCCGCCACCGAACATCAGTACCGATGATCCACCGGTGAAATGGCGATGCAGGCCGTAGTGTTTCATCTCCTTGAGCACATCGGTTTTTGCGCGGGACTGGTCCTTTGCGGACGATCCCGGAACACCTTCGATCATCATGTCGCGGCTGAACTCACTGGCGACAATGACCAAGGTGCGTTCTAACAATCCTCTTTCTTCAAGATCCTTGATCAAACGTGTGATCGGGCGGTCGATCTGCTGTTTCATTTTCTCGGCGGTGGTGTGACCGTTTTCGTGAGTATCCCAATGCAGGAACGGTTCGTATTCGGTGGTCACTTCCACGAAGCGTGCGCCGTTTTCTACAAGCTTTCTCGCCAGCAAACAACCTTGGCCGAAGCGACCCGTGTTGTATTCGTCGAACACTTCTTTTTTCTCTTTGGTTAGATCAAAGGCATCACGCTCTTTCGATCCGAGCAAGCGATGCGCGTTATCCAAAGCACGCAGCATGGATTCCTGATGATAATCGCTGAGCTCACCGGAGCGCGGTGATTGTTTGAGAAGAGCTTCCAACGCTTTGTAACGCTTCGCGAAACGATCCGCAGACATTCCGCCGGGAGGTTGCACAGCTTGGGAAGCTTGATCGGGGAAAGGCAGATTCATCGGGCCGAATTCGCTGCCAAAAAATCCTCCGGTAGTGAATGCCTTGACCTCTTCGCTTTCACCGAAACCTTCGAGACGTTGGCCGACGTTGATGAAAGGCGGCATGACATCATTGCGAGCGCCCAATACTTTCGCCATCCAAGCGCCAATGTGCGGAGCCGCAACGGTCTGCGGGGGGACATAACCCGTGTGCCAGTGATACTGATGCCGTGAGTGCAAAATGCTGCCAAGATCCGCCTGAACGTGAGAGCGAATCAAGGTCGCGCGATCCATCACGCTGGCGATGCCTTCCAAACCTTGGCAAATTTTGATGTTATCCACCGCGGTATTAATCGCTGGAAAGGTGCTAATGATTTTCTCAACCGGAGTGCCGACCTCATACGGTAGGTAAGCTTTCGGATCGAAGGTTTCCGGCGATGCCATACCGCCGGCCATCCAAAGAAGAATGCAGGCATCTGCTTTCGCTGCGGGATGTTTGAGTTTATCCGCGGCCATTGCACGAGGCGCGCCGCCAAGAAATGTGGCAGCGGTCGATGCGCCAATCATCCGCAGGAAATTGCGGCGGGATTGCTCGGGAAGGGTTTCGTCGTACCAAGTTTCGGAGTTCATCGTCTTAGTTGATGTAGAAAAATTCGGGGAGCATGAAAATCGACCATAACAAATCTTCAACCTGCTCGGGTTGCGGATCTGTACCTAACATGGCTTGCGCGATATCCGCTTCACGCGTCGTCGGCTTGCGGCTGAGCGATGCCTCATAGATTTGGGTCACCCATGATTTGGAATCGGCAACTTTACCTATCTTCTGTGCGCCTTCACGAATCAGCCCCGCTAGTTGGGGACCGTTTGCGAGATTGATCGCTTCAAGCGTGGTTAATTGATCGGGTCTGGAGGTGACGACTTGGTCGCGGGTGGGTCGACCCAGCACCGCCTGCAATGAATCGCGCTGGACGAAAGCGGTTCGGATTGGCCTGTCATCCCATTTTTGCAAGCCGTGAGTTTTCATCACCACATCAAGTTGTCCACCCTGTCCGGTTGCGACTTTGAAAGCATTTTTGTCCGGCAGCGGCCAGACACCTACAACACTGCGAACCGAATCGATAAATTGCTCGGCGGTCATGCGTTTGCGAACGGGACCATTGAACACATAAGCCTTGCTCTCATCATCAAGGACATCGGCGCGAGCTTGATAAATTTTAGAAGTCGCGATCAAACGGATCACGGCTTTCATATCGTAATTGGAAGCGACGAGGTGATTCGCAAGCAGATCTAACAGATCCTCATTCCATGGCTCAGTGTTCATCGCATCGACCGGATGAACGATTCCACGTCCCATCATTTGTTTCCACAAGCGGTTCACGAGTGTTCTTTGCATTCTTCCGTTTTCAGGATGCGTGATCAAACCGGCGAGTTGTTTGAGTCGCTCAGGTTTGGGTTTAGCAGCGTCGATCTGGCCGAGCTCGGGATACAACCATGCGGCGACGGCTTTTTCACCGGTTGGCTTATCACAACGAGTTAACTCCAACTGTTTTTCCGAATAAATCGCAGCCAACCCGTAAGCTTCTTTCAAAGTCCAGCGATCCACAAAACTATCGTGGCAAGACGCGCACTTCATGTTGATGCCCATGAAAACTTGGGAAACGTTTTGAGAAAACTGGACGGCGGTGGTCTGGCTGGCGTTGACTTCACCGCGCCACTCAATGCCATCGATAAATCCTGCGGAAGTTCCAACCGGTGCGACGAGTTCGGTGACGAACGTGTTGTAAGGTTTGTTTTCTAACAGAGCTGGATAAAGCCATGCGGTGACTTGTTTGCGACCGCCGGTGATGAACCCTGTCCCTGCATATTCATTGCGCAGAAGGTCATTCCAAAATGTCATCCAATGCACGGCGTAGGCTTCCTTATTTGCAAGCAACTCATCCACCACCTGCGTTTTATTGAAGCTCGAAGATGAAGAGGTATTTGCCAATGCATCCGCACTGGGTGGAAGGCCGTTCAAATCGGCATAAACCCGTCGCAAGAAAGTCGCGTTGTCAGCTGGCTCGGGGAATTTCTGTTTTTGTTTTTTGAAATGCTCCGCGAGAATGAGATCGATGGGATTGGCACCCGCTGGACCTTTCGGAAGCTGGACTTTTCGTGGGCGCAATGGCGGTTCGTATCGTTCTTTGGCGAAGGTGAACCCCTCTGTCCAAGGCACGCCCGCAGAAATCCAGCGCTTCAAAACATCGACCTCTTTAGCGTTCAGCGCGGCTTTCTTTTTCTCCGGCGGCGGCATTTTTTCTTCCGGATCATCTGACGTGACCAATTCGATCATTAGAGATTTATCTGGCTTCCCGAGCTCGATCACATCCGCTTCGAGAAGCAGCGCTTTAGTATCCATCGAGAGTCCGCCTTTAGCTTTCGCCCCAGTATGACACTCAATGCAGTGCTTATTGATAAGCGGCACCACTTCATGCGCAAAATCTACCTCAGCCGCTGAAGGCAACGTGGATGACGCGATGGCGAGAAAAAGGACGGGGCCGAAATAATTCATAGATGAAAACGAATGGTGTAGAAAACCACGAAGCATACAGAAATCAACCTGTAAATCTTGCAGAGATAAGACTTTTCGCCCTCAATTCTCTCACGGAATGCTAAAAGCTTAGACCCCCCATGAAATTGCATGCCTGGCAGTTTATTTCCCCCGTAGCTGGGAGCACCGACGCCCTCGTCGGCATGTAGTAAATATCATCCGTCGCCTTGTGAGATTGAGGGACCCCAGCGAGGCGACTCATTCATTCATCTTCGCTTGGTTGACCCATGTTTGGACGCGGGATTCAAGAGCTCGCACAGATGGTTGGAGTGATTGGAGGGCTGGGTCACCCATCCATGACTGGATGACCTTGAGCGCGGCGGCATCATCGGCCGCCACAGCCGCTTTCTGGAATGGCGCGGGATTGGCTTCATAAAGCCGATAACCCGTGGTCGCGCTTCGCAGGGGAAACAACTCTAAAAAGCGGAATTTCTCGTCCTGGCTGATGAGCGGGTTTTCCAGATACCCGCGCACGACCGACTCTTGTGCGGGATCGGATACCATCGCCCGCGCCATCAACTCGGCCCGCAGCACTGGCGCATCGTCCAACATGGCGGGATTTTCGGCTACCGAGAGGATAACCCTGAGCGGATCCTCCGCCGCCGCCTCGTGCAGGGCCATGCCAGCCAGCCGAGCATCTCCGCCCGAGCCGAGCCAGTCACCCAAGGCTGCTATCACCGTCGGCGCATGGCAGACACGAACCAGATCCATCGCTTCGGCGAAACCGCCGGAATTCGTCCAATCACGGTGGTTTAACATCGCCGCAAAACGATCCGCTAATTCACCATCTGGAGCCCGCCATGGCCCCTTGTGCACCAGCGGTTTGAGTGCCAGCGCGTACTCATCCGCCGAACCGGTGGTGTTCAACACCTCCCGGGCTGTGATTACCGCCCGGTCCGGATCCGCGCATGCCAGCAATTCTAATAAGAAAGTCCGCAGCGTGGGCCAGCACCCGAGCACACCGCCGGGACCCACATCGAACGGCAGACCTGTCTCGGCATCGTCGCCAGTCTGCAAGAGCAAAGCCACGATCTGCGCGAGCACCAGCGGGTCTTCCTCCAACCATTTCAACCTCAGCGCGGACAGGCGCTCTCTAACGAGTTCCGGCTGATCGTGATGAGCATTGACAAAGGCAAGTGTATCCCGCCATTCGTTGGTGAGCCCGGCTAGTTTCCCGGGCCTATCTCCATAAGAAAAGGCAGCCACATGGGTCGGCGCAGGTGCTGCCGAAGGCGGGTGAGCCAGCATAGTTTCCCTCCGCTCGGCGAGCCACAGCAAGGTGCCAAGCGCGAGTAGCAGCACCATGATAATCCAGCCCCGTGACAACTTGCTCAATCTGTTCCGACTTCAAGTTTCAAGCTATTAAATATGGCGATATCACCCTTGAGTCGATCCTGAATCTTCAACTGCCACTTGCCATTGGCCAATGCGCCCTCGAATTCCGAGCTCAAGTCCTTGTCTACCTTGATCAAATTGTCCTCACCAGCCCCCTCGCTATCGTGCAACACGGAAACCACACCGTCTGGACTTTGCAGCCAAACCACTAAATCCCCGACATGCGCGGTGCTGATATCAAGATTCAGAATGAGCGATGAAACTTTAGCATCCACCGGATATTTGCTTAACTTCAATGGGATGATGGTGAACTTGTGCAATCCGTCTGGGATATTTTTAGGCTTGGTCGTTTGCCAGAAATACGAAGTGCCACTCAATCCCCCGACGAAGACACTCTTTTCACGCGGGTTTAGAATCGCAGGTGAGGCCGCCTTGAGCAGGCTCTTGACGCTGTTGTTCATGCCATAGACTCCAATCTCAGAGGGTCGCCCGGAAACCAACACTCCGGATGCCATCCAGTTGAGACTGGCATCTTGCGTCCACACCGGACCGCCAGTATTGCCCGGACCTGTGGAAATCAATGACGCAACCTTGTAATTTTCGTATTCCGTTTCGAAATTCTCAGACCTCAAGGCGGTCGCGTGCTGATAGAATTCGCCTTCCATCTCATCATACTCGATTGTCTCAGGATAGCCTGTGATCATGCACGGCTGCCCACTGACCAAGCGCTTGCTACCGGAGAAATCGATCACCGCCGGCTCCCCGGCAATGAAATCTGCCACGCTCCAGGCCAGAATCACATCATTGGCAAGAGCCTGCTTGGAATCGCCACCATACTTTGTGCTCATCGTGGCATATTTATCCCAACGGAAGTATCCCCGCGATTGCACCGCGTCATCTTCTGAGGGGGTGCTGGCATCATTTACACCGGAGTACCACTCTGGCGACGCGACCCACGATGCCTCCTCTCTCACCACTTGGGCAGCGGAAAAGAACAACTTGCGGTCGCTCGCCACAAACCCGCTGCCCCGGGCCTGCCCCGTCAGAACCAAGCCAGTCTGCCGATACGGCGAAGTGTTCAACAGGAGGGGATCAATCGGCGACGAAGAATTCGTCTTCGGCTCCTCAGCCAAGCTTACCGACATGATTTGATAAATCAAGGGCAACACAATCAGGATTTGGTTTTTCATTGCTTTCAAACCTGATGGATTGCACCCGCGCTGACAAGATCAAATGAATGAATGAATGCTAGGAATTTGCTTTTTCAACTAGCGTGAATTCAATTGTATGAATGACAGTTTTTTTATCACAGTTTTTTCAACGTGTGTTTATTGCGGCGGCGCCCGGACAACTGGGGTATTCTCATCCTTATCGTCAATGGCGCCATCGCCTTAGGCGGCTGCTTCTTGATATACGGCTAACGAACCTCACCAGCAAGACGTCGACACAAGGGGCGCAGTATCTATTCTTTGTCAGACAAACTATCTTTGAGGGGGCTTACTTAGCAGGGGGGCTGGATCGAGGGTGAGGGTGCGGACTTGGGTGAGATCGCCGGTTTGGGTGTAGGCGACAAGGACATGGCCGTTGGGAAGTAGGGCGGCGCGGGGCACGCCGCTGGCGCGCGCTTGGGAGGTCGGGGTGAGGAGTTGTGGGGCGGAGAGCTTGCCATTCGGAAAAAGGCGGCGGGCGTAGAGCCCGGCGGCGGTTGCTTCGGATTTGGTTTCGAGCCAGATGATGATGGCAGAACGGTCGGGAAGCAGCACGGTTTCGAGGCGGCCTATGGGATTACCGAGGTCGATTTGCGCTGGCGGGGTGAAGGTCGCTCCGGCGTCGACGGAGTGGCGGGCATAGACACGGGGTCGGTTTTCGGCGGCGGTGAACCAGGCGACGGCGAGTGCGGAGCCGCGGGAATCGGCGGCGGGGCCATTGACGGGGCAACCGGCGATTTTCCAGTTGTCGTCACGGAGGGTGGAGGGCGTGGTCCAGGTGGCGGAGGTGAGGTCGAAGATGGTGGATTTGTTGTCGCGGATTTCGTCAGGGGAGTGGCCGCGGTAGGCGACGAAGACACGGTCGCCGGGAAGGACAGCGACGGTGTTTTGGCAGCAGCTGCAGACGTCCGGGTCGACGGTCCAGTCGCCGAGGCTCGTGCCGTCGGGGGCAAGGAGGCGGGCCATTAGTTTCATGGACGGGGCGTAGGGAGCTGGGGGAGTTTTTTGATTGGGGGAGTTGTGTGCGTCGTGGCTGCGGACACTCTCCAGCCAAACGGCAAGGTTGCAGCCTTGGCTGAGCGGGGCGATGGCGACGAACTCGTGGCCGAGGCGCGCGGGCGTGCGCCATGTGCGACCGGCGTCTGTGGAGCGCGAATACCAACCGTAGTAACTGTGGTGGCTGCCGGAGTCATTGGTCTGAAACCATTGCGCGGTCAGGGCACCGTCGGTGCCGACGCAGAGAGAGGCGAAGTCGGCCCAGTTTTCCATCAGGAACGTGTTCGTTACGATGGGGCGGGGTGGCGAGAAGGCGGTGGCGTTAGGTGGGAGTGTGGTGTGCCAGAGCGCGCGCGGTTTCGGAGATGGGGAGGGGGAGTTTGGATCTTGGGGTGCTGATGAGGGGCCGGGACCGTAGTAGGTGAGGTGGAGGGTGCCGTCAGGTGCGACGGTGAGGTTTGGGCATTGGGTGTTGGGCCCAGCGGGGGAGATGGGATTTTCGATTGGGGCGGCAGGCAGGGTATCGGGGAGGAGCGCGATAAGGAAAACTGCGGACAGGAAAAGGCGCATGGTGAGGAAGGAGGTAGAGTTGATTTAATAGAGGGGTCCGTTTGGATTCAGCGCTCTAACCAGTCGATCGCGTCAACCTTCCAATCTTTCTTTTCCCCAGCTACATGGGTCTCGATCGAGAGCTCCACTCGCCCAGTGGTGTTTCCTGACATTGGTCGATACTGCAATGCGATTCTGCCGTTTGCGTCATCTGCATTCAAAACTGGGAAGAGTTCATCGACGGTAGCAGTAGCGATCAGATCACCGGGATCACGGAAACTGCCATTGCCTTGCGCATCTACAAAAAGCAGCTTGCCATCCGAATTGTAGCCCTCCACCCGGGTGGGTTCGCTAGCCACTACCCGCAGGCATATCGATTTCTTCTTATCGTCAAGAGCATCCAGATGGTGGTAAACGGGAATCAAACAAAACGCGCTGTTTCTCAACTGCGCGGCATCGATTACGGCGACAGCGACTTTGCTGCCCTTTGTCTGGATCAACCACTCGCTTTTCTGCACAACGGGAGAGGCGGATGCTACTGCTTGAATCGAAATCTTCAGATCACGTTCAAGCGAGCCGAACCCATCGGCAGATAGGGTGAGCGGGAGTTGGCCAGTGCTAGGAACCTGAACGTTCACTACCAGACGATGAGTTCCCACTCCCTGCACTGTGCTGCCACGAACCGCCGCCTCCTCTTTTGAGTTCTCTTCGAGAGTCAGTCCGAAAACCTCGCTCTCGAGTGTGAGTTCAACCGCACAAGCGCTTGGGTTGGGATTGGAAAGGATGAATATCGCTTCGGCTTTCTGCCGCAAGGGCATCGACTGGATTCCCATCGGCTGCAGGGTAAATTGCTCTAAAGTCACAGGCTTTGCCGACGGCTCGGAAGTATCTTTGAGCTTCAGTCCCTCCGAGACGGCCTTGATTCTATCGCTGAGCAAAGGGGACTTGATCTCCTTCAACAAGGCGAGAGCTGCCGCATTGTCACGGCGCATTCCTTGGATTTCCGCCAGTCTTAAAATCGCGATCTCCCGGCGGGGATCCAACTTCAGGGCATCGATCAGTTCAAGAACCCTTCTCTGCATGGCCAGTGCCTGATCGTAGTCGCCGATCTTGATTAGATAAGTAACGTAGAGCTGGTCGATGCGCAGTTCATTAAATAGCAACCCATGCTCACGCGCCCAGGAAAGAGCCTCTTCCAAGCTCCGTACCACGCCCTCCGTATTTCCCGCTTTTAGCTCCAGATCCGCGGAGACTAACAAGGCTTCGAGCCGCAACAGAGGCCGCTGGTCTTCATCACTTGAGGCCAGGACTTCATTGACCATAGGTCTCGCATGATCGATACCCTTCACCTCGGCAAGCACACGCGCCCTGACCAGCTTGGCAAACTGCCAGGCGTGACTTTCGTCGAAGTGATTGGCTCGCATGTGATCCTCAACGTCCTTGAGTTTGTCGAGGTTCACCTTTCCAGCCAATCCTTGATCCACTTGGATTCCGGCTAGCCTGAATTGCGCCCTGTGAGCATGTCTGCCGCCATAGATGTTATTTGGAAATCCCATGTCGATGATCTTCTGACAAGCGGCAGCCTGCATCTCCGGCAGGCCTAACGCTTCGAACACATCAGCCTTCACATCATAGGGCAACCGTTGCTGGACGAGTAAACAATCTGGATAGTCGCGTTTGGCGGGCATTTTATCAGCAGTCAGTTTCTCAGCCCAACGCGTGTCCCACTCTGAAAGAACCAAGGCACTTTTCCAATCGCCAACCGACAAGCGCTCCTGTGCAAGATCCAACAACGTGTGCATCGCTTGTCCACCGATCGTGTCACCGGGTGAAATGGTACGCCTATATGCCATTCTCTGGCTACTCCTAGCTACCTTCGCATCTCCATACATAGGGAAATTTTCCGCATCTACAACCGTGTAGTCAGAGCCAATCGAGACGGTTTTTAGGACGGCATCGACATCGATTCCCTCGAGTTCGAGAATGAACCGCTTCGACTTCATGCAGGAATCTCGCATCATTCCGTAGCGTCCCAGCTCCATCAGTCGCTCGTTGAGATTGCTTCTGGCTACTAGGATGTTTCTCCCTGACTGGTCATTTTCTGAATATGCAGACAACCAGGTGTTAAGGTAACGTCCCCACTCAAGGTCGGTTCTGCCCCCGCGGATCTGGGCCTCGTTCCAAATCTCGCTGTAGCACGAGCGTTCGTATTTGTCTGGAGTATGGGAGATCCAGCGCTTGAAAGCTTCATCCATCATGGCATCTGCAGCAGCCTCGTCTCCCGATGCAAAAACAACCCGGATACTCGGAAGCTCATCTGCAACGACCTTCCGCATGGACTTATCTAAAGCATTCCATCGATCAATCCATCCCTGTGTTGTCTCATTGCCGTAGTGTTTGAGCACGTTATCGTCCTTTGCCAGCTTGATGAGGTCGTATGTGCAACAGCCACGTCCCTCTTTCGCAGCAAGATCGTTGAAATAAGCAGCTTTGATCGGATCCTCTTTCATGCCGTTCCAGCCATTAAGGTAGTTTTTGGCGGCTTGACAAGCAGCATCGTGATTGCCCAATTCCGCCGCTTTTTCTAAGTAGGTGAAGGCAGGCATGTCATGAGAAGGCAGATTACCACTGTTATAAAGCCAATACAGACAGTAGTAACAGTATTTGTCTTGGTTTTCACGGACGCCAGTGAGCCATGCCGTTTCAGCAGCTTTTAGGTCTCTTTCGATTCCGAAACCGCCCACCTCGTAGAGTTGCCCAATATATTTCCATGCCAGCGGGTAGTGCGGTTGTTGGGCGAGTGCTTTCTTGTAATAAGCGAGTGCTCGCGTGAAGTTTTTTCCCACACCGGATTCTCCATCGTGGAATACTCGCGCCAGATTGAAGCTGCCAAGCGCTTCACCCAGTTCGGAAGAATGTGAGTAGGCGTTGACGATCATCTCCTCCGGTTTTTTTTGTACGACATAAAGAGTTCCCAGATTGTTCCAAGCAGAGGCATTTCCTTTTTCCGTTGCGGAAAGATACCAGTTTGCTGCCAGTTCCAGATTCACCGGCACGCCGTGGCCGAATTGATACATGCATCCCAAAAAATACTGGGCATCGGCATCCCCTTGCTCCGCCGCCAGTTTGAAAGCCTCGATTGCTTTCGGAAAATCGGTCGCATCCCCCTTGCCATTCTGGTAAATCGTATCCCCTTGGACGAAATTTGGATTCTTTCCGATTAATGACTGGACCGAGAACGTGAAAAGAACGAGCAATGCAGCCAAAAGATTGAAACGAAAATTCATTACTATCATGCTTGTGGACAGTCACGACAAGTCAAGATAGATAAAGATTTATTTGGTGGCGATTTTTTCGCTGCCTGCCGCCGCCAATCAAACGAATCAGATGGAGAGCCGGTCTAGGAAGGGGAAAAGAGGGTTGGCTACGCGCTTAAATATGAACAGGCCGTAGCTATCTTCGTTATGGGCTATTTTGCAATCTCATCTGCATTTTTTGAGAACTCCTGAAACTTTGGATCGGAGATGAGAAAATCCTTGATGTATTCGTTGGCATGTTTTGACAACTTCGGATCCTTCTCATGAAGTTTTTTGAATACTTTTGTGGCGTAATCGATGTCATTATTTTTGACTGCAGGAATGATGATGGCAGCCATGATCAAAGTGTCGTCCTTTTTCTCCAACTCCTTTTTGAGCGGAGCATAGACATTGTTCAGTCCCTTGAATCTAAACGGCCATCCACCATGATCATCAGGATCGATGATAGCCATCAAATAGGCCTGGCAATAAAAAATTGCATCGTCTTCTTCAGTAAAAACGGGCGGTTTTACAGGGTACTTGGCTTTCATCCTTGCCCGAAACTCCTTGAATTTACCAAGGCAATCATTGAATGTTTTTGCATCGAGTTTTTGTCCATCAAGGACTTTATTGGCCATTTCCAACCTGTGTGCGTTTGTAGGATCTGGGATGGCTGCCTGTTCTTTTTTCTCGCCATTTTCAGCCTGCTTCTCTTGAGCATGTGCGGCGGTCTGAAATTGAACCGAAAGAAATGCAATGCAGCAGCATACGAGTTTAGAAAATTTCATTATTTTTTCTAATGAATCATACTATCGGTGTCAATTTTTGTTTGGCACTTTTTACCATTGCTAGTTTTTAGCCAAGTAAACCATCGCCTCGTAAACCCCGACGACGACTTGCCCATGCGGTGGTAGTCGAGGCGGTCTGCGGGGTCATGTTCGTGGTGATAGTTTTAATGTTAGAAATTTGCTTTTTCACCTAGGATTGAGAATACACTGAAGAGCCGGTCTGGGAAGGGGAAAAGGGGGTTGACCGGCTCTTTTAGGTTATTCTTCGCACCGAATGAAAAAGCAAATTCCTTGCATTCATTCGTACCAACCGATATTCAACAAATCATGAAACCTCTTTTAGCATTCATCTTTCTGTGCATGAGCCAGATCGCCTTTGCAAATGATCAGATGCGCGACTG
>JANPMK010000117.1:0-42184 GCA_031422775.1 Akkermansiaceae bacterium
GTCTGCGGTGAACCCGGCGGCAGCATCCTCGAAGTCCGCCAACGCATCGAAACCGCATGGCAGGCTCACGTTTACGATCACCATGGCATGACCGAGATCGGCCCGGTTTCTGTTAGTTCGGAGACCGATCGAGATCTTCTCTTACTACGGCATGACTCCTATTTCTGCGAAGTCATTGACCCCGCCAACGGTTCTCCTACTGCATTGGGAGAAACCGGCGAACTCGTTCTCACCACTCTTGGTCGCTACGGCTCGCCTCTGCTTCGCTACCGCACCGGCGACCTCGTCATGCCCGTGGCATACGAAGATCAATTCGCTCTGCGTGGTGGCGTTCTCAGTCGCACCGACGACATGATCGTGATCCGTGGCATCAACATCTATCCGAGTTCCATTGATGCCATCGTCCGCTCATTTCCTGACATCGCCGAGTATCAGGTGGAAATCGACCAACGCCCAGCGCTTGCCGAGATCCATCTAACAGTCGAGTCCTCCGAAGAAACCGCAAGCGATCTCTCCCAAAAACTCCGCTCCGTCTTCACCCTCCGCATCCCCGTCACCGCGGGAGCCCCCGGCACTCTGCCCACCTTCGAGGTCAAAGCCAAACGCTGGAATATCCTCCATTAGATTTTTTTCAACTGCTCACTGCTCACTCGGCACTTCTTCCCATCATGATCTCCGTCCGCCAACTCTCCAAAACCTACGAAACTCCGGGCGAAGCCATTCAGGTTCTCGACCGCCTAGACCTCACTCTTGCCGCAGGAGAAACCGCCGCCATCGTCGGCCCTTCTGGCAGCGGGAAATCCACGTTTCTCAATCTTCTCGGCGCCTTGGATAGACCGACCTCCGGTTCGATCACGATTGGCGATCAGGATATTTCCACCTTCTCCGAAGAACAGGCGGCCGCTTTCCGCAACCACTCGCTCGGTTTCATTTTTCAACAACAGCACCTCCTTCCGCAGCTCAACGTTCTTGAAAATGTCTTAGTCCCACGCCTCGCCGGCGATTGGCAGGAATCCGCAGCCGACACGGAAAAGCGTGCTCTAACACTCCTTGAAAGCGTCGGCCTCTCCGGCCGCCTTCACCACCTTCCTTGGCAACTCTCCGGCGGCGAAAAACTCCGCACCGCCGTCGCCCGCGCCCTCATCAACCGACCCAAGCTCATCCTCGCCGACGAGCCCACCGGCTCTCTCGATCCCGCTTCCGCCGACACCGTCGCCGACCTCCTCCTCGCCCTCAACCGCGACCACGGAGTCACCCTCATCGTCGTCACCCACAACCTCGCTATCGCCAAGCGCATGGGGAAAACCTTCGAGCTTCGAAACGGCAAGCTCCACCCGCTGAAAACTGAAAACTGAAAACTCGAAACTTCCGTTGAAAACGAGCTCCTTCATCCTCCGCGGCCTCCGGCATTACCGCAGCGCTTACCTCGGCGTTCTGTTAGGCTCTGCTCTCGGTGCGATGGTTCTGTTAGGCGCGCTCTTCGCCGGCGATTCCGTAAAATCCACGCTCCGCCAAATCGCTGAACAACGCACCGGCCGCACAACCCTCGTCTTAGCCGGTGGCGAAAATTTCTTCCGTGCCCGTCTTGCGAACGACCTACCCGGCACCGCGCCGGTTCTGCAACTCCGCAGCCAAGTCGATACGCCATCCGGCCGCTCGACCGGCCAAGTCAACCTGTTCGGCGTCACTCCGGAGTTTTGGAAATTCGCTCCCGGAAATACCAACCCGCCAACTCTCGACAAAAGCTCATGGGCGATCAACCGCGAGCTCGCCCGCACCCTCGATCTCTCGCCCGGCGACACCCTCGTCATCCGCCTCGGCAAACCCGGCCTCGCCTCACGCGACGCCCCGCTTTCCGGTGAACCCGAGGAGCTCATCACCATCCGTGGCACCGTCGCCGAAATCCGCGAGGACGACGCCATGGGCCGCTTCAATCTTCAAGCCACACAACTTCCCGCACCGGCCATTTTTCTCCCCATCGAAGCTCTCGCCGCCGCCATCGAGCGACCTAACAGCGCTAACCTCCTGCTGTTTCAGGAAAATCTAACCACCGATGAAGCCACCGCCCTCATCCGCAAGTCCGCGCACCTCGCCGATTACGGACTCTCCCTGTTAGATGTCCCGCTCTCCAGCGCCACCGAGATCCGCACCGACCGGATTTTCATCCCCACTCTGATCGAAGAAAAACTCCGCGCCCTCCTTCCGTCATCCCACCCCGTCCTCACCTACCTTTCTAACACCATTGCTGCCAACGGCAAGGAGACACCCTACTCGATGGTCACCGGCATCGATCCCGCCGCCGTTTCTTTTGTCCCCGATGACCTCGCGCCCGACCAGATCGTCCTCAATTCCTGGGAAGCCGAAGACCTTGCCGCCAAGCCCGGCGACACCGTCACACTCCGCTATTTCACCCTCGGCAACGGCAATCAACTCGTCGAGAAATCCTCCACGTTCCGCGTCCACAGCATCGTCCCGCTCGAAGGAGCTGCTGCCGACAAACTCTGGATGCCGGATTTCCCGGGCATCGCCGAAGCGGACAACTCCGCCGACTGGACTTCCGGCCTGCCGCTCGATCTCAGCCGTATCCGTGATAAGGACGAAACCTATTGGGATGACCATCGCGGCACGCCCAAAGCTTTCATTCCCCACGATGCCGCCCGCGCTATGTGGAGCAACCGTTGGGGTAACGCCACTTCGCTCAGAATTAGCAGCGAGCAAATTTCTATTCCCGAGTTAGAAACAAAAATCCTCAACACTCTCACTCCCGCCGACGCTGGCTTGCTAATCCGCGACATCGCCACCGAAAGCGCAAGTGCCGCCTCTTCTCCCGTCGATATCGCCAGCCTGTTCCTGAGCATGTCGTTTTTCCTGATCCTCGCCGCCGTCGCTCTAACAGCTATGTTGTTCCGCTTCAATGTCGAGCAGCGCAATCACGAGTCCGGCCTACTCGCCGCACTCGGCATTCCCGCGAAAAAAATTCTCCGCTGGCGTCTGCTTGAAGGCTTAGTCGTCGTCACACTCGGCAGCGCGCTCGGCGCACTGCTCGCCTTCGCCTACACCCGTGGCTTGTTGCTTTTTCTCGAATCCATCTGGAACCGGGGCGATGAGCGCATGTTCCGCTTCCACGCCGCCCCAGCATCCATCGTCGGCGGCATCATCGGCTTCATACTCCTGATGATGATCACGATCTGGTTCGTCACCCGCCGCCAAGCGAAACGCTCCGCCAGCCTGCGCCTCGAATCCGGTAGCGAGGAAATCCTCCGCAGCGGGAAATCACGCGCCCGCTGGATCGCCCCCGCAGCGGCCATCATCGGTGTCGCCGCACTGTTGGGATCGAAAATGATCGGTGCCCAAGGCGCATTTTTTCTCGCTGGATTTTCCTTCCTCATCGCCGGCCTCGCCCTCTTCCGCGTGGCTGGAACGTCTCGCTCCAGTCCTTCTCTAACCATCGCCCACCTCGCCCGACTCAACATCGCCCGCCGCCCAACCCGTTCGCTGGTTGTTGTCGGTAGCCTCGCCGCCGGACTTTTCCTCGTCGTCTCCGTCACCGCTTTTCAAAAACATGGCGGCGGCGATTGGCAGAAACGCTCCGCTCCCTCCGGAGGTTTCGCGTTCTGGATCGAAACCACCACTCCCGTCCACCGCAGCTCCACCGCCGACATCCTCAACCTCGGTGACCAACGCTCAAAACTCGGCGATATCCTTCCTTTCCGCATCGGCACCGGCGACGACGCCTCCTGCTTCAACCTCAACTCCGTCTCTCGTCCTCGCCTTCTCGCCACCGATACCAGCGCCCTCGAACAACGCGGTTCCTTCACCATCAAATCCACCGCCCCCGGCATCGAGCCAACTTGGAAATCCCTTCGCGAAGGCGACACCATCCGCGCCTTCATCGATGAAACCACCCTCATGTGGGTTCTGAAAAAAAAGCCCGGCGATCGCATCGACTACACCGACGAACAGGGCAACACCTTCCCACTTGAAATCGCCGGCACTCTAACAGGTTCTGTATTCCAAGGCAGCTTCATCGTCGATGAACAACGCTATCTCGAACGATTCCCATCCACCGGAGGCTATCAGCTTTTCCTCGCCGAAACTTCCAATGATCTAACAGAAACTAGAAACATTCTCCAACGCGCTCTCACCGACCTCGGTGCCACCGTCACCACCACCAGCGAGCGTCTCGCCGCATTCAACAGTGTGGAAAACACCTACATCTCCATTTTCAACGTCCTCGGCGGCCTCGGCGTCATCCTCGGAGCCGCCGGCCTCGGCATCGTCACCGCCCGCAATCTAGCAGAACGCCAACACGAGTTCACTCAACTCCACCAGATCGGCATTTCACGAAAAATCATCCGCTCCCTGATCGTCCGAGAAACCCGACAGTTCATCCTCTGGGCCATCGGCATCGGCCTCATCGCCGCCATCATCTCCGTCTTGCCTGCTCTACCTGCCACAGGACTACTCACTACTCTTTCTTGGGTCACCGCTCTGGCCATCCTGTTTCTCCTCACCGCCACCACCTGCGCCTGGATCGCCTACCGCAAGTCGGCGCTGTATAGTTGAGAGTGATATGCCTTTCAATTCGTTCCGCGCACTTCCGGTTTGAATCCAAGTGTGATGATTAGGCTCCGATACCGTAAAAGTGAACGATGCCAGAATCTTTGTCGATTATGTAGTAGTGCGTGCCGCCGTGTGTCCACGAGTTCGTCACATTTGACTTTGAAAAGCATCTCTTTTGGGTAAGCGAGCTGGGATCCCATGGCGGGCTAAAACGAGTAAGAAATTCTTTGGGTAGCTGGAAACTCGATTCCGCTACTGACCATTCAACTTCAGCATAGCCTGCATCCTGAAGAAGCTTCTCAACTGGCAAGTCGGTCTTGAACCGCAGGTAGGCGACATAGCCTTGCCAGCAGTTGCCTCCGCCTTCGATATTCTCGACATCGCCTACTAACTCTTCACCAACCGTGTGGGCGAAAATTGTGTCTGGCGGAGTAACCGAGGTGTCGATTACGGTCTTGCCGCACGAAGCGATCAAGACGGCGACAATTGTTATAAGTACTATTCTCATTTCTTACATAAGGTTAGATGTGGTGGCACGGCGACGCAAGACTTACAGAGCGAAGCGAACGAGGGAGCTTGTCCGCCGTTGCCACCCACGACTTGTTATGGTTTTTGATTTTCATTCTGGTTCATGAAAAAATCCTTATCTTCCTTGAGTGAGTAGGCCGTATAGATGATTTCGACGGTTTCCTTATCTGGATTTAAATTGAAGATCACACCGTTATGAATTCGATTTTTCCAAAATCGGGTAGGAATCTCCATTTCGACTTCTAGAGAACCTATTTTTTTGGTTTGGTAATTCTTCCACGTAATTGGAAATCTTTTCTCTGGTTCGGTTCTCAGAGATGATGTCGTGCTGGAGATTCCAGGTGATAAGATGCCAACACCAATGTTTTCTTTTTTGTTTATAAAGAAATCATTAACCCAGATTGGACTTGTTCCTACATTCTTCACTTTAATTGAGTAGTCTAATTTATTTGCGCAAGATGCAAACAATAGGGCAATCAGTAAGAATATTGATATTCGCATGTGTCTCATTATTTCTCCATAACGATATAGGAATGGAGTCGCCGGGGCGAAGCTCAAAATTAATCAGACGGCATCCTCGGCGTCGCCATATCTGACTTGTTCTCCAGTTTTGGTTCTGAAACGCCCGAGCGATTCACAGCGACCACAACTAGTGATTGGTGAACAAGGTATGAGATCGTCAAAATAGTGCCTAGAGCGATTAATACAGTATTCATCCAGTAGCGAAAGGGCGCAACGTTGCGTTCGTATTTACCCTGCCGACTCCTAAAAGTCCCTGTGAGTAAATTCGAACAAGTCCAGTAGGTGAAACCTCCTGCAGACACTGCTGCGATTCCTAAACCGATATGCTCATTAGTGAACGGACGGAATGACGCCCCAAGGATTAGTGCCGGAACAGTCCATAGAAGGAAACACGTCCAGAAGTATGAGGCTGTCTGACTCTTACGTTCGTCTGGAAGTACAAGTCTTGCCATCGTGGTTTCTTGGAGAACGCCTGAGCGATGGCAGACGCGTGATTGGTTTGAGTTAGTGGGGTGGTTGAGGAGCTTCTGGCGTCTTGCCATCCGCTGCTTGTTCGACATGCGGTTGCGTGGAGTTTGGCACGGGGCTGGGACCTGATGGATTCGCCTCTTCGCTCTTTTGGGGTTGTCGCTTGGCTTGTTCTTTGCGGATGCGATCCCATACGAGCGCTTGCAAAATTTCGTTGGGGCTCGGTTTGCCAGTCTCGCTTGCTTGATCCCAATGACGTCCTGAAACACGAACCTCCTTGTCACCATTATAAAAGTATAATCCCGTATGGCACCCGTGGCCTGTCCCATATTTTATTTCGATGTCGGTATTTTGGAATCCAGCATCAGCACCGAGGGCAACAAATCGTAACATCTTATGCGACGAACGTGAATGGTTGCGATATGCCGCCACCCACAGTGAGATCTCCGCCGGATCCTCTATTGTAAACCAAATGGCACCGGCTGGCGGGACAGCAGGGTCGCCGTATGCAATCTTTGTAACCCCGGAAAGCGGAAGCTTCTCGGGTGAAATCGGCCTCCACTCGCTCTCGACCACACAATATCCAACCATCTTTCCATTGCGGTGAAATACGGTCATGGAACCGAGTTCCGTTGTTGTTAATCCTTCTACGGACCAGCCTTGGTCCTTCATTTCTTCGATAATACGCTCACTAGTTTTGAATTCAATGTTCTCGGAGATGTTTTCGTCTTTTGAGGGTTCAGCCGCTGCTAAGCTGGTTACGAGAAAACAAGCAAATGGTATGAAGGTGAGAATTTTCATCTTGGTCGAACAGTATTTGTATGACGTCGGGACCGTATATCCAGCGAGCGTCATTTCTGAATCTGATAGAAAAGTTCTTTATTTGAAAAGGAATTTTTCATCTGACGCGTGTATATCAGGTTCTCTTTGTTCGGCTTCAGCGGCAGCGTTTGGATTTCTGATATACACGCGTACGGGGTCGTTTTCCTAAATGTGTTCCTCTTCTTTAACCTAAATGTTAAAAAGAGAGCCTAACTCCAATAGAGAGACTCCAAAAGACTTGTCCGCTGTGCGGCGTGATGATTTAAACAACACAACAACAATCCTTACTCATGTCTGCTCTCAAACTCACTCGCACCCAATGGCTGATCTGCGTCATCGCCGCCTTGGGTTTCGCCTTCGACATTTATGAACTGCTGATGCTGCCGCTGATCGTCGGGCCTGCTTTACAGGAACTCATCGGCGCGGCGCCGGGGTCGCCGGAGTTCAACAGTTGGATAGGAAAACTGTTTTTCATCCCGGCTATCGCGGGCGGCATCTTCGGCCTACTGGGCGGTTATCTAACAGATCGCTTGGGGCGTCGCCGGGTGCTGACGTGGAGCATTCTGCTTTATGCTTTTTCAGCCTTCGCGGCCGGATACTCGACGAGCGTGGAGATGCTGTTGTTCTTCCGCTGCCTGGTTTTCATCGGCGTATGTGTCGAGTTTGTCGCGGCGGTGGCATGGCTTGCCGAGCTTTTTCCCGATCCGAAACAGCGCGAGAAAGTGCTCGGCTACACGCAGGCGTTCTCATCCCTCGGTGGTCTGATGGTGGCGGTGGCATACGGCATTTGCGTCAAATATTCCGGCAGCTTTCCTGCGATCCATCTGCCCGATTTCCTCAGTGGCCTTTTTGGGGGAGGAACGGTGGGGGACGAACATGCCGCTTGGCGCTATACCCTCATGTCCGGTGTGATTCCCGCCATCCCGCTGATCATCATCCGTCCCTTCCTGCCCGAGTCACCCGCATGGGCGCAGAAAAAGGCCGCAGGCACTCTCAAGCGACCCAGTATTCGCGAGCTTTTCACACCGGAACTCCGCCGCACCACGCTAGTCACCACAGCGATGTTTGCCATGGCCTACGGTGCCGCGTTCGGAGCCATCCAGCACATCCCACGCATCATTCCGGGTCTGCCGGAAGTGAAGGCCGCCTCGCAGGCCGCCTCGGACGCCGCCACCGAAGCGAATGCCGGGAAACCTGCGGGCGTCATCAAAAAAGCCGCTATCGTCGCCGGAAAAAAAGCGGAGCAATCCATCGCGGCGAACACGACGAAGATCCAGGAAGTCGGCGGCTTGGTAGGTCGCTTCTTGCTGGCGTATCTGGCCGTCATCATCATCAGCCGCCGCAAGCTGCTTCGTCTGTTTATCATCCCCGGCCTGATCGTCATGCCTTTGGTCTTCGCCTACTGCGGCGTAACCGGACTGCTGCCCTTGCAAATCGGCATCTTCTTCGCGGGCTTGCTCACCGTCGGGCAGTTCAGCTTTTGGGGAAATTACCTCCCACGGGTCTATCCCATGCATCTCCGTGGCACGGGCGAAAGCTTCGCCGCCAACATCGGCGGCCGTCTGATCGGCACCTCATTTGCTTGGATCACCACCACCCTCGCCACCACCACAGATTTGGCAGCAGCACCGGCCAAGCTGGCCTACACGGCGGCGGCGGTGGGTTGCGGCGTGTATCTTGTCAGCCTGATTCTTTCCTTCTTCCTGCCCGAGCCCAAAGAAGAGCTGCTGGACTGATTGGAGCGCCAATAAAATTTTGGGCGGCATGAGTATATGTATTTTCTAACAGATCAAAAATCAAAAATTAACAATCATCAATCGTCAATAAATCTTTGCGCGAGATAGAGTTAATAAAATGTTAGATAATGCGCTTTAAATGCCTCTATTGCAATCCGTCCAAACAGTTAGGACTTCGACTCGGAATATAAGTTCGCTAATGCTCACAAGGCATTGACGATTGATGATTGTTAATTTTTTGATTTTTGAATGAAGAGAAAGGCCACTTCATCGGCAACCAGTCCACGCTATTTCTTTTCCGCCGAAGCGGCTCTCATGCGCCGACCGTAAACCAGCTCGAACACTGGCGATGCCATCAGTGTTGTGACGATCGCCATCACCACGAGGATAGAAAACAGCGCCTCGCCGATGATGCCGTATTGGAGGCCGATATTGATGATGATCAGCTCCATCAGACCCCGCGCATTCATCAGCGCGCCGACGGCAAGCGAGGTCGGATTGTCCTCACCGTTGAGGCGCGCGGCGGCCCAGCAGGCGACGCCTTTCCCGAGAATCGAGGCGATCAGGATCACCAAGCCAACCAGCAACAGCCCCGGATCCACCAGCATATCCAGTTTGGTATTTAAGCCTGAGAAGGTGAAAAACATCGGCAGCAGGAAAACCACGGCGAAGGGTTCGATCTTGCGGCGGATGTCCTCAGCGTAAACGCCGCGCGGCATCGCAATACCCAGGATAAACCCGCCGAACACCGCATGGACTCCGATGATATCCGTATACCAAGCCGACGCGCAAAAGAGCGCCAGAGTGACGGCCATCATCGGATGGGAAACTTCTCCGTCTCTCTCGGCCTTGCGTCCAAGACCGGCGAGTAGCTTTTTCCCCACCGTCAACATCAGCGCGCCATAGAGCACCGCTCCGCCGATCGCGATCACTTCTGCGCCGATGCTGATCCCACCGATCTGCAGCGGCTGCGATGCGCCAAACGATGCCAGCACGATGGCGAGCACACACCAGGCCGCGGCGTCATCAATGGCTCCCGCAGCCAGCGTAAGGGTGCCGAGGGGTGTGCCGGAAAGCCCCCTTTCCGAAATGATTCGCGCCAGCATCGGAAACGCCGTGATTGCGATGGCCGCGCCGAGGAAGAGAGCGCCCTCGTAATACCGAACCTTCGGCATGAAGATGCCCGGCACATCAATCAGCCACAGCACCAGCAATGCACCCAGGATGAATGGAACCACCATGCCGGCGATCGAAACACTTGCCGCGCTGCGCGCCCTTTTCCGGAAGTGATCCGTGCGGAACTCCAACCCCACCAGAAACATATAGAGTCCCACCCCAAGCTGCGCACCCGCATAGAGGATGCCGCGCGATTCTTGGGTGAAAATGAGCGCTGTCGATCCCGGCCAGATCAACCCTAACAGGGAAGGCCCGAGCATAACGCCCGCGATCATTTCTCCCACCACCTGCGGCTGACCGATGCGTTTCGCCGCTATTCCTACCAACCGGCAGACAACCAAGATGATCGCCATCTGTAGGAAAAAAGAAGCCGAGAGCGCGTGCATGTGCACAAGAGAATCCATACCTGACAGAAGGTAAAGGACGAAGCATCTTGTCTCAAACCCACCGGTGCAAGCGGGCCGGCAACGGGTCTAAAGAAAACCATGCCCGCGCAATCAGGGCGCGGGGCGCTTCAAAGACATCGTGCCGTGGTCGCTCGCGCTTTGATAGGTGGCGCTAAATGTTTCGCGAGTTAGCTTGCCTTTGACCTGATAGATTCCGAGGCCGCCGGGAAGTTTCATTTCGCCGGAAAGTGCGAGGGAGCCATCTTTACCCAGCTTGGTGGGGACGGTGTGAGTGTAGTCGCCGAACTTCAAAACACCCCAACCCGCGCGGTAACGGAAGTCGTATTTGCCGGGGTTATCGGAGCTGGGCTGAACGATGCACCACAGCGGGCCGCTATGGCCGTTGACCTCGCTGACCCACGTGCCAAGCCATGGGCCTTCGGCGTTGGTGGGTGCATGAGGAAGATTCGAAGAGGCTTGGGCGAAGCCGCTGCGGTAGGAATTCGCCCCACAGGAGCAAAGCACTAGCGTGAGAACGGTTGCGATGAACTGGAATTTCATAACGTGGATCAGTTAGGTGAAAATTAATTGCCGGTGATTTTCCAAAGGTGATTTTCGGTGCGCAGATAAAGGGCTCCACCAAGCAGGATAGGAGAGGCAAGCGTGCGCTCGGCAAGATCGGTTTCGAACTGAATCTTCGCTCCGTCGGGAGAGATTTTCACGACATAACAAACTCCGTCTTCGGTGACAGCGTAGAGGGTGTCACCTGTTAGAATCGGCGAGGCAGAGAAATTTCCGGGGAGCTTTTCGCTCCAGACCGACTCGCCGGATTTCGCGTTCAGACTGGTGAGTGCACCGGTGTCATCGAGCACCAAAATCTGTCCTTGGGTGGCGATCATCGATGGAGTTTTCGGCATCCTGCGTGTGACTTCCCATGCGATATGGGTTTTTGTAACATCGCCAGTGGCCTTGCCGAGGCGGATCGCAATGAGCTTGGGAACGTTATAGCCGGTGGCGACGTAGGCGATGCCCTCGGCAACAACCGGCCGGGGAACCACCGAATAGCCCTCACCGTAAGTAGCTTTCCAAAGCAAGCGTCCGTCATCTGGCGCGTAGGCTCCGATCATGCCGCTGCCCGCACTGAGAATTTCCTTACGGCCATCTGTCTCGACCACGAGCGGGGTGCTGAAGGAAAAAGCACTGCGGACTTTCTGGTCGCGCGGGGTGCGCCAGGCGATAGCGCCGTCCTTCCGGTGAAACGCGACAATGGTGGGATCGATCTCGGCGTCCGCGTTCACCACCAACAAATCGCCGACGATGATAGGCGAGCCGCCGTTGCCGTGCATCGGTTTGTAGGAAACCTGTTTTTTCCAAACCACTTCGCCATCAGCGAGACGCAGTGCGGCGGTACCCATGTGGCCGAAATGAACGTAAACGATGCCATCAGCAATAACCGGAGTAGAGCTGGCTAGACTATTCTTGCCGTGGAGAGCCGCCGTTTCCTCGGCAGTGGGCTTGAATAGATCGATGTTCCAAAGCGTTTTGCCAGTGACGACATCAAGAGCGAAAGCTGTTAGATGCGTGGTATCGCCGTCTTTGCGTGAGCCTGTGAGAATGATTTTTCCATCGGCGATGACGGGCGATGACCAACCTTGAGCCGACAGTGGCATTTTCCACGCGATCCCGGTATCCTTGCTCCATTTAAGCGGACCGGCTCCGCTCGCAATTCCTTGGCCGGTCGGCCCACGGAATTGTGGCCAAGCCTCGGCGGCCATCGCGGTGCTTGCCAAGAGTCCGGCGAATAAGAAGCAACGAAATATCATGATGGTAAGCGTAGAGCGCGAGATCATCAAGTCAACCATCCAGGGTGTTCCGGAACATTACTGACTAGCGGTAGTCAACCCGTGTGGCGACGCGGCGAGTACCAGCCAACACCAAATGTGTGACCGTCTTGGCATCTTGCTGACTTTAATGATAAAGTAGGGCCGGTGGGGATTGAACCCACGACCAAAGGATTATGAGTCCCCTGCTCTAACCGCTGAGCTACAGCCCCGTTGTGTTTGGACACGGGGAAAGCATGATCTAGCGATGAACGCAGGCGCAAGGCTAAGATTTTTGATGAGGGAAACTTTTTTCAGATAAAGCCGCTGCGAGCTGCTTCATGGTCTCGACAATGACATCCGCTCCCCCCAGCCGTTCGTGATCATGATAACCCCATGTCACAGCAATCGATTGCATCCCAGCATTTTTGGCAGTGTCCAGATCCATGGATGAGTCGCCGATGATGACGCAATCCTCTGGGGCTATTCCTAGGATTTTGGCAATTTCTAGCGCGCCGGCAGGATCGGGTTTGTGGGGGAGGGGTTCGCGATTCCCCAGCACGACGGCGAAATTCGTATGTGGGAAAAGTTTTTCTACGATCTCCACGGTGAAGGCATGAGGTTTGTTAGATAGCACGGCGAGAGGAATCCCGCGTGCTTCAAGATCGGCGAGCAGCTCAAGCATCCCTGGGTAAACCGATGTTCCACCGGGCCATGAAACGGCGTAATCGGCTGCGAAATGTTTCAAGATGCTATCGGTGAGATCGATTCTGGACACGGTTGCCAGGGCGCGCTGGACGAGTTTCACCGCGCCGTCTCCGATGAAACTGCGGACGTTTTCATGGCTCTGGCCGGGAAGTCCGTGTTGGATCAGCGCTCGGTTCAATGAGGCTGCAATACCAGGCAGCGACTCCACCAAGGTGCCATCGAGATCAAAAATCAAAGCGCGCATGCAGGGGATGGAAACAAAGATAAGTGGTCTTGAACATGGTTTTTCCATGCCCAAAACCGATGAAAATTATGCTCTGCATTCTGTGCGGGCTACTCTAGTTTGCCTGCGTGTCAGATGAGATGGTAAAAAAATCGCAGGGCAGTTCGCTATGGCAGGACGCGTGGCATCGGTTGTCGAAAAACAAACCGGCGTTGGTGAGTCTCGGGATTCTTGGCTTCATCGTCATTGCCTGCTTCGTCGGGCCGTTTCTACCTTTTGTGAAAAGTCCGACGGTGATCAAACTGCAAGATGCGTTCGCGGCACCAACGGCTGAGTATTGGTTTGGAACCGATCAGCTCGGGCGGGATGTGTTCTCGCGGGTATTATCCGGCGGACAAGTTTCTTTGTTGGTTGGCTTTGTCGCAACAGGTGTTGCGGTGATGATAGGGGTGATTTACGGCGCGGTTTCTGGTTATGCGGGAGGCGTTGTCGATTCCATCATGATGCGCTTCGTGGACATCATGTTTGCGCTGCCGTTTCTGGTTTTGGTCATCTTATTCGCACTCGTCGTGGATGAACCGTCATCGGATTTTACGACATGGATCATTGAAACGACGGGTTGGGAGCGGGACCGTGTGGCGCCGATCACCACCCTGATTCCCCTTTTCATCGCGATTGGAGCGATTGGTTGGCTGACGATCGCAAGGATTGTCCGGGCACAGGTGATGAACGTGAAAAATTTGGAGTTCGTTGAGGCTGCGGTTTCCTTGGGACTTAGCCGTACGCGGATTCTTTTCCGTCATATTTTACCAAATGTCATCGGTCCCATCATCATCTACACCACGCTCGCGGTTCCCGGGATCATGTTGTTAGAAAGCGTGCTGTCGTTTCTCGGCTTAGGAGTGAAACCACCGAACTCATCATGGGGTATCCTGATCAAAGAAGGCGCGGATCGGATGGAAATCACTCCGTTTCTCTTGTTGTTCCCCTCTTTGTTTTTCGCAACGACCTTGTTCGCCCTGAATTTCCTTGGTGACGGCTTGCGGGACGCGTTGGATCCGAAATCCTCCAAAGATTGATTTGCATTTCCATACCACATGATCCCCCCCTTCATGAAGCTAGTCCTCGACGGATTGTATCCGCCCATCTGTGAGCTATGCAGCTGCGGGCTTTCGGACGGAAAGGCGCTGTGCGAAACGTGCTCGGAAATACTACCGCGTATCGTCAATCCGTTTTGTGGAACGTGCGGTGAGAGCTTCACGGGAATGATTGATGGAGCCTTTGACTGCCCGAACTGTAAGGAGATCTCGTTTCACTTTGAATTCGCATTAGCGGCGATGGATCGCTGCGAGGAGACATTGGAGCTGGTGCATCGCTTGAAATATGGAAAAGAAATCCATTTGGCGGGAGCGCTTGGAAAACTTGCATGCGGAGTGTTTTCGGATCGCAGATTCGCTATCGCCTTGCAGGAGAAATGGTTGTTGGTTCCCGTACCTTTGCATCAAAGCCGATTGCGCAAACGCCATTTCAATCAAGCAGAGGAGATCGCGCGGGTTGTGGCAGAGCACTCCGAATTGCCGATGGAAAAATTGCTCAAGCGTGTGCGGCGAACTGAAACCCAAACGCGACTCACGCGTAAGCAGCGGATGGAAAACCTCAAGAAAGCCTTTGCGGTTCGCACAACATGGTACAAGAAAAAACCCGCCGCTCTAACAGGAGCGCCGGGTGTGCTATTGGTGGATGATGTATTTACTACTGGATCCACCGTAGATGCCTGCGCCAAAGTATTACGCAAGGCAGGCGTGAAACGGGTGGCGGTGCTTACAGTTCTTCGAGGGTGATATCACGGAACAAGATTTTCATTTCTTTTCCAGGATGCACCTGCAGTCCGATCGGACCTTTTTCCTTCGCGGTTTCCGAAGTGTAAGTCATCACTTCTTTGCCGTTGAGCTCGACTGTATAAACAGAACCCTTGGCAGTGATTTTCATGGTGTTCCATTCACCTTCTTTGAGAAGTTCTGTAACGCCTTTGGCTTCGACAGGATATCCCTTCTTGGAAGCGATGTATGGAGAAGCCGTCATGTCGCGCTTCAATGAACCAGAAATGCCGATTTGGATCTGATCGTTTTCATGACGAAGAAAGACACCGGAATCAATCTTCCCTTCGTATTTGAAAGCGCATTGGAAAACGAAGTTGGTGTATTCTTTCTCAGTCCAGAGAATCGAGCCCTTCTTTTTAGGATCGTTTTGGCCCTGAATCGCTCCGTCTTGCACGGTCCAATCTTCAGAACCGGTAATCTTCCAGCCGGCAAGGGTTTTGCCATCGAAGATGGGTTGGGGGGCGGCTTGAGCAAAAGAAATGGCGGCAAGCAGGATGGCGATCGTTATCTTTTTCATCAGGTTAAGCTACTCGGCGATGCTCAGTGATTTATCATTTTTCTTCATCAGAACAAGACGGACCAAGGCGATGCATAGCCCGAAACAAATCCCCAGAGCGATGAGTGGGAAGATCCCGGATTTCAGATCTGAACCGATGAACCAAGGATGCAGCGGGGATTCCGGATTGAGCTTCTGGGTTAACGAGAAGGTTTTCAGTGCAAAAACCAGGCCGGCGTGGATGCCGATGGGCAGCCAGAGTGAAGAGGTGCGCGTCCGGCACCAAGCCAGCAACAACCCGAGCAGGGCGAGGGTCGCGAAGTCGGTTATTAAGAATAGAGGATTGGTAAAATGTCCCAGAGTGCTGCCCAGCATTTCAAATCCTGAATGCCATGAGCTCGGATCTGCAATGATCGTGTTGGCGGGTGGTTTGAGGAAATGGATGAAGGAAAACATCAGTGAGCTTCCGATCCATGCGCTCCACATGGAGCAGGCACGTAGCCACAGCCCGAGTAGAAGCCCACGGAAAAGGAGTTCCTCGATGATGCCTGCGCCGAGAGCTGGAAGGACTGCTTTTTTGAGAAATTTGGAAAACAAAAACGTTTTGTCGTTCGATGCGCTCGCGCCGGTAAAATGCAGGATGAGTGCGAGCCCCCCAAGTGCGACGGCACCGATCAATAAACCACAAGTCAGATGGATGAAGCGATTGCTCCATGTCATTTTCCGCAATGCGTAGCTGGCATGATCGTCATTTATCGGAATGGATTTCACGCGGCGAATCAGAAATGGAAGAAGCGCCAACGCAGAGACAAGCAAGCAGCGGCTGAAGTAGCGATCCAGTTTCGCGTTGCGGATTGAATCCATGACACCAAGAACACCCTCTCCGGGATATTTTGCGGCCACTGTTTTCCCAGCATCGTAGAGATGCGGAGTGAACAAGGCGGCGAGGAACAAAGCCGCAAACAGCCACAAAACAATCGCGCCTGCTTCTGACTTGAGGAATCGCATAGCTTAGATTTTATCTGCACCGAAATACGGCACCAACGCGGCGGGGATCTTGATCGATCCGTCGGGTTGCTGACATTGTTCTAACAGCGCAACGTAAAGTCGTGGCAAGGCGGTGCCGGAACCGTTGAGGGTCGCGGGGAAACGGTTTTTGCCTTCTTTATCTTTAAAGCGAAGTTTCATGCGGCGTGCTTGGTAATCGCCGAAGCATGAGCAGCTCGAAACTTCCAGATACTTACCGTGCCCGGGAGCCCAAACTTCGATGTCGTAGGTTTTTGCGGAAGACTGACCGACATCGCCGGTGCAGAGCTCGATGACTCGGTAATGCAGGCCAAGCTTTTGCAAAATGCTTTCGGCGTGTCCGGTGAGTTCTTCGAGAACCTCGAAACCTTTTTCCGGCTCAACGACCTGCACAAGCTCCACTTTATCGAACTGATGCATGCGGATAATGCCTTTGTTGTCGCGGCCCGCAGATCCAGCCTCACGGCGGAAACACGGGGTGTAGGCGACCAGTTTCAACGGCAGATCGCTCTCCGCAACGATGGTGTCGCGGTAAAGGTTGGTGACGGGAACTTCAGCTGTTGGCGCGAGGAAAAGCGTGTTGCGGCCGTCGGTTTCCGAAGGCTCCGTGCCATACATATCGTCCTCAAACTTTGGGAGTTGCCCGGTGCCTTCCATGCACTCGCGCAGCACGAGATGCGGGACGTTGACTTCTTCGTAGCCGTTTGCAGCTTGGGTATCTAACAGGAAATTGATTAGCGCGCGCTCCAGTTTTGCGCCTTTGCCGCGATACACCGCAAAGCCGGAACCGGAAATCCGGATCGCATCTTCCCACGAAATCAAACCGAGCGCGGTGGCGAGCTCGACGTGATCTTTCGGCGCAACGAGCGCGGGTTTCTCGCCCCACTCGCGTACGACGGGATTCGCTTCTTCGCTATCACCCACTGGACAATCCGCATGTGGGAGGTTGGGAATGTTCAGTAACAAATCGGTTTGCTTCGCGGTCGCTTCCTCGGCGAGAAGATCGAACTTGGAAATCTCATCATTGATCCCGCGAACTTCTTCTTCGATCGCGGAGCTATCCTCGCCCTTGGCTTTCATCATGCCGATCTGCTTGGAGATCGTTTTGCGCTGGTTTTGAAACTCTTGCTTGGAGGTCTCTGCCGCACGGCGTGATTCATCGCAGGCCAAAACCTCGTCGATGAGTTTCCAATGATTTCCGCCGCGTTTTTTTAAACGCTCGCGAACTTCCTCCGCATTTTCCCGAATGATCCTGATATCCAACATGTCGGCGCGAACTTTCGTGGATTGCGGGGTATGAAAGCAAGGCAAACGTGTGGGACATCTCTTGTCAGTTGGGATGGGTTGTGTATGGAATCTCTCGCGTGCTTCTTCTTTTTCACAAACCCTATGATGTGCTGTGCCAGTTTACGCCGGATCAGCCAGGCCAGAGAACGCTGGCGGATTTTGGTTTTCCGAAAGGGGTTTATCCGGTCGGGCGACTGGATATGGATTCCGAGGGCTTGCTCTTGCTTTGTGATGAGCCGGGTTTCAATCACCGTTTCCTCGATCCTGAACAGGGACACCCGCGGGCGTATTGGGTGCAGGTGGAGGGCGAGCCGGATGCCGCCGCTCTGAATCGCCTTAAATCGGGAGGTTTGGAAATTCAGGGATATCGGACAAGGCCGTGTCGGGTCGACTTACTTGAAAATGAGCCAAACGTCCCACCACGCGATCCGCCGGTGCGTTTTCGAAAATCCATCCCGACCTCTTGGCTGCTTATCGAGTTGGTTGAAGGCAAAAACCGCCAAGTCAGGCGCATGACAGCGGCGGTCGGGTTTCCCACCCTGCGCTTGATCCGCTGCAAAATCGGCGGATTGGATGAACTTACCCTAGCACCCGGAGAATGGCGTGAGCTTAGTGGCGATGAGCGGAAATCTTTGATTGGCAAAGATCCCGGCAGGGATCACAGAACCGCACGATAATCCATTTATCACTCTCATTCTAAGCCTTCTGGCATCCCTGCTGGGATGCGAATATTTTTGAATCGTATCAACCCGAGGTCTCCGACCGTCGGGCTAATATCTGCCACCTCGCTGAGGTGAGAAGAGATCATCACCTCGGCAACGCGACCCTCGGCATTTTCACGAAGAAGCTGCCGAGCAGTATACCTCCGATTAAGCCGCCGAGGTGGGCGCCGTGGGCGATGTTCGAGACTCCACTGGTGTAGCCCATGATATCGAACACCAAACCAATGATTGCGACCATTGCCAGTTTGCCTGGCGCGATGGGTCTTGCCATTGGCCAGACATGAGGATCGGGCAAGCGCCAGCGGACGGCCATGGCGAGGTAAAGGCCTTCAAATCCCATCACCGCCCCTGATGCGCCGAGGCAAGCATTATCTGGATTCAGCAAGATGTGGCAGAGGCTACCTGTGATGGCAGTGAAAACGAAAACGAAAAGCATGCAACGTTGTCCAAGCAACTCTGCCGCGAGCGCCCCGAAGATCCACAAGAAGATCATGTTTCCAATGATATGTCCTGCGTCCGCATGGAGCATCGCTGGAGTGAACAGTGTTAGAAACTCAGCCCAATGCACATGTTGATAATCACCAGCGCGCAAGGCATTCAACGCGTTGATGAGTTCTACGGGAATGAGCACGAAATCGTAGTAAAAGCCCTCGCCGAGAACATTCTGAAGGATGAATACCAGAAACATCACAATGATGAGCGATAACAGAACGCCCTGAGCTTTCAGAAAAGGGCCGAAACGCATCAACATCCAGCGACGAGCCATGCAATTAGGCGTAACTGCGGACCGAGAGTTTTACCGTTTCGTATTTGAGCTCTTCTTTGTGGAGTGTGGGAGCTTGGCCGGGGCCGTGATATTCCCATGCGGACACGTATGCAAATTCGTTGTCGTGACGTTTGGCTTCGCCCGGTTGGGTTTTACCTTCTAACACTTCGGAATCTTTTTCGGTGAACTGATGCTCTCCACGGAAATGACCGCCACAGGATTCTTCGCGTTGGAGTGCGTCGTGGCACATGAGCTCGCCGAACTCCAAGAAGTCCGCGACGCGGCCGGCTTTTTCGAGCTCCATGTTTGCGCCCTCGCCGGTGCCGGGGATAAGAACGTTGTTCCAGAACTCCTCGCGGATTCTTGAGATTTCCTGAAGTGCCCATTTGAGACCTTCTGCGGTGCGTTCCATGCCGCACTTGTCCCACATGACTTTTCCGAGATCGCGATGGAAGGAATCGACTGTGCGTTTGCCTTTGATGGAAAGCAATTTAGCAATGCGCTCGCGGACTTCGCCCTCAACCTGCGCGAAGGCCGGATGAGCGGTGGTGATCGTGCCGGGTTTCTGCGTGGCGAGGTAGTTTGCGATCGTGGTTGGGATCACAAAATAACCATCGGCAAGTCCTTGCATGAGCGCGGAAGCGCCGAGGCGGTTCGCACCGTGGTCGGAGAAGTTCGCTTCGCCCAACACGTGCAGGCCGGGGATGTTAGACATCAAGTTGTAGTCCACCCAAAGTCCACCCATCGTGTAATGGACGGCGGGATAAATCATCATCGGGCGCTCGTAAGGATTCTCACCGGCGATTTTTTCATACATCTGGAAAAGGTTACCGTAGTTGGCGCGGATTTTGTCTTCTCCGAGGCGCTTGATCGCATCGCGGAAATCGAGATAAACGCCGAGTCCGGTGGGAGCGACGCCACGGCCTTCATCACAGGCTTCTTTGGCTGCACGGGATGAAATGTCGCGCGGTGCGAGGTTTCCGAACGATGGATACTTCCTCTCCAAGAAATAATCGCGATCTTCCTCGGCGATATCGTTGGGATGCATTTCCTTGGAGCGGAGTTTGGCAGCGATTTCTCGGGATTTAGGAGCCCAGATACGGCCGTCGTTGCGGAGCGATTCCGACATCAGGGTGAGCTTGGATTGGTAGTCACCAGAAACGGGAATGCAGGTCGGGTGAATCTGCGTGTAGCACGGATTCGCCATGAGTGCTCCGCGTCTGGCGGCGCGCCATGCGGCCATCACGTTGCAACCCATTGCATTGGTGGAGAGGAAAAACACGTTGCCGTAACCACCGGTGGCGAGGATGACTGCATCCGCGGCGTGGGTGGAAATTTCGCCGGTGTTCAGATCACGGACGACGATGCCTTTTGCGTGGCCATCGACTTGCACGAGATCTAACATCTCGGTGCGTGGATACATTTTCACGCCGCCTTTGCTGATTTCTTTTTCGAGTGCTTGATAGCAACCGATCAGAAGTTGTTGTCCGGTTTGACCACGGGCGTAAAACGTGCGGGAAACCTGCGCGCCGCCGAAGGAGCGGTTGTCGAGCAAGCCGCCGTATTCGCGAGCGAAGGGGACGCCTTGCGCAACGCATTGGTCGATGATGCTGTTAGAAACTTCGGCAAGGCGATAGACGTTGGCCTCGCGCGAACGGAAGTCGCCGCCTTTGATTGTGTCGTAAAAGAGGCGGTAAACTGAGTCGCCATCGTTGCGGTAGTTTTTCGAGGCGTTGATTCCACCTTGAGCAGCGATCGAGTGCGCGCGGCGCGGGGAGTCTTGGTAGCAGAAGCATTTCACGTTGTAACCAAGCTCGGAAAGCGTTGCGGCAGCCGCGCCGCCAGCGAGGCCGGAACCGACCACGATGATGTTGAACTTCCGTTTGTTCGCTGGATTGATCAGCTTGGAGTCCATTTTGTGTTTGGACCATTTCTGCTCAAGTGGGCCAGCCGGGATTTTGCTATCGAGTGACATGATGATTTAAAAAAGGAGTTATTTGACGAACCCGAAAAAGATGGAGAGAGGCACGGAAATGAAGCCGGCCCAGATGACATAGGCGAATCCCAGTGAGATCTTGCGGATCAGTTCTTGGGATTTTTTTGAACGCCAACCGAGAGTTTGGAAGATTGAACCAACTCCGTGGCTGAGGTGCGAGCAGAGTAGGGTCATGGCGAGGATGTAAAACCCGACGATGATCGCATTGAATCCCCAGCATTTGAAACCTGCGATCACCATGCCGTATGCGTCGTGGCGGATTTCACCAGTGGCGTCGAGGTATGCCTGATCAATCATTTCCGAGAAACCACCGGCGATTCTCACGGTGAAATGCAGGATGTGGAAGATGATAAAGCAGAGAATCGTCAAGCCGCTCCAGATCATGAGAAGGGAGGATTTTTTCGCTTGGATGACGGTTTTGAATTCGTAGGCATCCTTGCGGGCAGCGCGGTTTTGGCGGGTGAGCTGAATGGTCGCGATCACGTGCAGCACAACCGTTACCAGTAATCCAATCCGAGCCACCCAGATCAACGCACCGTGGCCGGCTTCATGGAGAAATTGCGCGTAGTCGTTATAGGCTTCTCGACCGGCGAAAATCAAAAGGTTGCCAGTGAGGTGGCCAGCGAGAAACAAAACCATCACGGCGCCAGTGACGGCTACGATCAATTTTTTTCCGATGGAAGACTGCCAATAAGCGGTGGCACTACGGGTTAAAGCATTCATTGTTTAAAGAAAAGGTACGCGTCCACGCGCAATCTGCTATCGAGTCGTGAAAAACTCAAACCCTAATACCCAAAGTTTATGCCTCAATCCGAAAGTTATTCATAAGCCGCCGGAAAGCGGCCCCTGATCGGAGGTCCGGCCCTCAGCTTTAGCGCGTTTCAGGCGCTCGGCAAACGTTGGATCGACGTTGTTTGTTGGTTGCTCATCGAGTAACAGCCGCCCAAGATCGCCAAAAAGTCGGTTGATCAAAAGAAAGGCGAGACTGCCTACAGAGAGAATGACCGTCGTCCAGATGCAGCGGTTGGCTAAAACCTCACCAATGGTGCCCCATGATTGAAGAATTCCCGCTAAAGTGGCGGTCGCGATGCAGATCGTAAGGATCCAAAATACGAATCCCTTGATCGTGTTGTGTGGTAAATAGCCTTTTTCGCTCATTGCTTTGTGAAGTTAATGAATTCTCTATGCCCCAAACGGATGAAACGTAGAAACATTTACAAACCACGTCCAGAACGAAGCTGGGTTTTTGGGAAGGAAATTTCCATCAAGAAATGTAGTTTGCGCAGCGCAACTTCAGCAGGGCAATGAGATCGGGATCCATGTAATCGTAGTCGTCTGGAATGTTCAGAACCGCGATGCGTTTGCCTGCAAGTGCCTTCTTGAATTTCCGATTCAGTCGATTCCGGTGCACCTTTTCCATAACGATGATCAAATCCGCCCATTCCACTTGCTCTTCTGAGAGCGGAACCTCGGCATCGTGATTCAGGCCAGCCGAATCGACATCGATTTTAGGATGATCGGCAAAGATCGCCTCGGCCGTGGGACTGCGAAGTTTGTTTTGAGAGCAGAGAAATAAGATGCGCTTTTTCATCCGCTCAATCCTCATCCGTAAATTCGCGTTCCTCTTTGCTTTTGTGGCGAAGGTCTCTGGCGTGTTCGAGGAAGACGGCGTCTTCGCCGATGTTGCAGGAGAGGTCGCCGACGCGTTCGAGCGAGCGGATGATGAGGATGAGGTGGAGGTATTCCTGGCTACGGCCAGCGGTGTCTTCGATGCGGGCACTGAACTGAGAGGTCACTTGTTTGTGCATTTTATCGAGTTCTTTGTCACGGACGTGTAGGGAAGCGCCGAGAGGACCATTGCCATCGCTGTAAGAGGAAATCGCATCGCGCAACAAGTGATCGGCAAGCGAGTAGATTGGCTCGACCAAAGTGACATCGGCGAGTTCCGAGGTAGTGGTGATTTTTTTCGCGCGTTTGGCGATGCTGACCGAGTGATCAGCGATGCGCTCAAGGTTCATGGAAATTTTCATCGATGAAACAACGAGGCGGAGATCGGTGGCGAGAGGATGGTATTTGACGAGAATGTCCATCCCGAGCTTGTCGATGTTGCGCTCGAAATCGTCGATTTCATCGTCATCTGCGATGACAGAGTTCGCGAGTTCGATGTTGCGCTCTAGCAAAGCTTGAACGGCGCGCTCAAGGTTGTGACGCGCTTTTGCTGCCATCCTCAAAACTTCGCCTTTGAGGGTGGTAATGGCGTGATCGAAATTCCGGAGGATGTGTGGGGAGTTGTTCATAATGATAGAAAAAAACAAACATGACGTAAATCACCGCAATCTTTCCGGAGCGTATCCCCAATCCATCAATCCGTCGAACAACAAAGTCGCCACAGAGAATTCAAATCGCTGAGATCTGGGGAGAAAGGTTTCTCTGATTTCATTGGGAATTGGGGAGGGAGGGAATCTTGTCATATGCGTCAGTGGCCCATCATGACAAATGAGAAGTTTTGAGCGGTCGTCACGAAGCGCGCGTATTGATTCCATAAGTGCTAGCACCTGCAAAGCGGGTAATGTGACATAGTCGTCACATTAAGGGAAGCCTTGATATCAAGCGTGGTATTCTTGGATGCTTTTCACCGTGAGCTCGGATTCTTTGAGAGAACGGATCGCTCTCACGGAGGCCTCGGCGGCGGCCATGTTGGTGGCGTAGGAGATTTTCTGAGCGATCGCGGTGGAGCGGATCAGGATCTCATCGGCGCGGGACTCATGAGTCGCTGGGGTGTTGATGAGGAAATGGATCTCGTTGTTCTTCATCATGTCGATGACGTTCGGGCGAGCTTGCTCAAGGACTTTGTAAACTCGGTCAGCCGGGATGCCGGCTTCGGCGAGTTTGGCGAGGGTTCCGCCAGTGGAGACGATTTTGAAACCGAGCTCGTGGAGGCCGCGGGCGACGTCGATGGCGCGTTCTTTATCGCGATCCGCGACGGAGAAGAACACGGTGCCTTCTTTCGGGAGCGGGTTGAAAGCGGAGATCTGGGATTTGGCGTAGGCCATGCCCCAATCTTTATCGATGCCCATAACCTCACCGGTGGATTTCATTTCAGGTCCGAGCACGATGTCGATGCCAGGGAAGCGGTTCCATGGGAACACGGCTTCTT
The DNA here is from genome assembly GCA_031422775.1 of Akkermansiaceae bacterium. GTDB lineage: Bacteria > Verrucomicrobiota > Verrucomicrobiia > Verrucomicrobiales > Akkermansiaceae > Luteolibacter. The sequence continues at coordinate 24,283 of JANPMK010000117.1, forward strand.
TGACGGAGATATGAGTGGGGATGATGGTTTTGGTGTAACCCATATCGACAAGTTTTTCTCCGACCATGATTTTGGCGGCGAGCTTGGCGAGGGAGACGCCGGTGGCTTTCGAGACAAACGGCACGGTCCGAGAAGCGCGGGGATTGACCTCGATGACGTAGAGTTCTTCGTCTTTCACGGCGAACTGGATGTTCATCAAGCCGCGCACTTCTAACTCGCGAGCGAGGTCTTTGGCGGCTTTTTCGATTTGAGCTTTGATGTTGTCCGAGATCGAGAAGGCTGGGATTACGCAAGCGGAGTCGCCAGAATGAATACCGGCTTGCTCGATATGCTGCATGATCGCGCCGACGACGGAGGTTTCACCATCGCTGATGCAATCGACGTCGATTTCGGTGGCGTTATCGAGGAAGCGGTCGACGAGAACCGGGCGCTCTGGAGAAGCGGTGACCGCCTCGCGCATGTAGGTGGAGAGTTCCGAGTCGCGGTAAACGATCATCATCGCGCGGCCACCAAGAACGAAGGAAGGTCTAACAAGAACCGGGTAGCCAATGCGGTTGGCGACGGCGATGGCCTCGGCTTCGTTGGTGGCGGTTCCGGCTTCGGCTTGTTTGAGATTAAGCTTATCTAACAGCGCGGAGAAGAACTTGCGGTCTTCGGCTTGTTCGATGGACTTCGGTGAAGTGCCGATGATGGGGACGCCGTGGCGTTCGAGATCCGCAGCGAGGTTGAGCGGGGTTTGTCCGCCGAACTGGACGATCACGCCGTAGGGTTTTTCCTGATCGCAGATATTGAGAACGTCTTCGAGTGTGAGGGGCTCGAAGAAAAGTTTGTCTGAAGTGTCGTAGTCGGTGGAGACTGTCTCAGGGTTGGAGTTCACCATGATGGTTTCGTAACCAAGTTCCTTGAGCGCGAAGGCGGCATGGACGCAGCAGTAATCGAACTCGATGCCTTGGCCGATTCTGTTAGGTCCGCCACCGAGGATGATGATTTTCTTTTTGTCCGACTGACGCGCTTCGTTTTCATCGCCGTAGGTGGAGTAGAAATACGGAGTGTAAGCTTCGAACTCTGCGGCGCAGGTATCGACGAGGCGGTAGGTCGGGATGATGCCGTGTTTTTTGCGGAGTGCGCGGACTTCATCTTCAGTGGAATTCCATGCTTTCGCGAGCTGGCGGTCGGAGAATCCGAGTTTTTTGAGGCGGCGCAATTCTTCCGAAGATGCGGGCGGGGCGCCCGCGCTCCCATTGAGGGCGCTTCCTTCTTCGGCGATCTGTTGGAGATGGCGTAGGAACCATGGATCGATAGCAGTAGCGGCGTGGACTTCGTCGAGCGTCCAGCCATTCACGAAAGCGGTTTGTAGCCAGAAAATGCGTTCGGCGTTGGGGATCTGGAGTTTGCGGGTGATTTCGTCTTTGGTCGGCGATTTCGCGTCCTTGTTGTCGAAGCCGAAGCCCCAGCGTCCGGTTTCGAGGGAGCGCAAGCATTTCTGCATGGACTCTTTGAACGTGCGACCGATGGACATCGCCTCACCGACCGACTTCATGGAAGTGGTAAGTACGGGATTTGCAGTAGGAAACTTTTCGAAGGTGAAACGTGGGATCTTGGTGACCACGTAATCGATGGTTGGCTCGAACGATGCGGGGGTGACGCGTGTGATGTCGTTGGGCAATTCATCGAGCGTGTAACCGACAGCGAGTTTTGCAGCGATTTTTGCAATTGGAAATCCGGTGGCTTTGGAGGCGAGTGCGGAAGAACGCGAGACACGCGGATTCATCTCGATGACGATCATGCGTCCGGTTTTCGGATCGGTTGCGAACTGGATGTTAGAACCACCGGTTTCGACGCCGATCTCACGGATCACGGCGAACGATGCGTCGCGCATGATTTGGTATTCGCGATCTGTTAGAGTTTGGATGGGCGCGACGGTGATCGAATCTCCAGTGTGCACGCCCATGGGGTCGAGGTTTTCGATGGAGCAGATGACCACGCAGTTGTCGGCGCGGTCGCGCATGACTTCCATTTCGAATTCTTTCCAGCCTAACAGGGATTCATCGATGAGGACTTCGGAAACGGGTGAGAGATCGAGACCGCGGTGGACGATTTCCTCGAATTCTTCTTTGTTGTAAGCGATGCCGCCGCCTTGGCCGCCGAGGGTGAAGGCAGGGCGGACGATGAGAGGAAGCGTGCCGATATCGTCTGCGACCTTTTTTGCTTCTTCCATCGTGCGAGCGATGCCGGAGCGCGGCATATCGAGGCCGATTTTCTCCATCGCTTCTTTAAACAAGTGGCGGTCTTCGCCTTTATCGATCGCTTCTGCATTCGCACCAATCATGCGGACGCCGTGTTTATCAAGGACGCCGGATTTGAAAAGTGACATCGAAGTATTCAGCGCCGTCTGACCACCAAGGGTAGGGAGAAGCGCATCGGGTTTCTCGCGGATGATGATTTTTTCGACAACTTCCGGAGTGATGGGCTCGATGTAAGTGCGGTGCGCGAACTCCGGATCGGTCATGATCGTGGCGGGGTTCGAGTTCACCAAAATGACCTCGTAACCTTCTTCTTTGAGAGCTTTGCAGGCTTGGACTCCGGAGTAATCGAATTCGCAGCCTTGGCCGATAACGATGGGGCCGGAGCCGATGACGAGAATTTTGCGGATTGAGGTGTCTTTAGGCATGTTGCGCGTGCGAGGTGGTTAAACTTTCAGGGGTGTGACAGGGGATCGCCAAATTGTAAAGGCGAGTTGCGTAAACATTTCCACAAAATGGGAAAAATTTCGTTTTTACCGCCGCTCGGCGAGTTTGAAGTTGTATTGAATGGATTTGCGCAGGGCGGCCATCACATCGATTAAGCCCCGCTGATCTTTGCCAGCTAAGTTGCACTCCGTATCGATAGGTGCGTTCAGGCTCACGTGGCGGCCAATATCCGTATAGAGCGACCGTATTTGGGCGTAGAGCGAGTTGATTTGCGCTTGTCGTGTTGAAATCTGTTGATTGGCATCGCCAATGTATTGGAAATTCTCAGTTGATTGAGATTTGCCGTGTTGTTTTCGTTCGCTGGTCATTGCCTCGATATCCCGAATTTTGGTGTTGGCTGCAGCAAGCTCCTGGGTGATTTCTTCACGGCGTTCTTTGAGGCTGTCGAAATCACTTTTCACTTCTGCCAAACGTGAGGAAGTTTTTTCGATTTCCGCGAGCATGGCTCCTTCTTTCCTCAACACATCCTGTTTGATTTTCAGGCCATCGTAGATCCGACGAATATCTTGTGCTTTGGAAACGATGCGATCGCGTTCTCGGGTCAAGGTATCGAGTTGGGCGAGAGCCTCTTTCCGCTCTTCTGCTAGACCTTGAAGCAAGCCACTAACGGACTTCAAACCTTCAACCTTTTGTTGATGGGTATCGACAAAAGCTCCTTGGAGTTGTGCGATTTCCTTGGAAACACGCTCATAATCTTTTACGAGTTTGCGTAGATTCCAATACTCCATTGAGAGCGCCTCGATGTTCTCGGTATTACGCCAAATCGCTTCTCCCAGAAACGTTTCCGCCTCTTTGAGCAAATGCGCTTCGTTTGCTGCCTGGCCCAATCGAACATTTTTCCCCAGGTAGCCGAAGCGGCTTGCGATGCACAAAAGGAAATATTTCGACGAGGTCATGGAAGACTATTTTTTCAGTAGCGTTTTGAGATGATCGATGACGCTCATGTCATCTAACGTCGTGACGCTACCGGTAATGGTGCCAGTGGTGACGAGTTCTTTGAGGAGGCGGCGGATGATTTTCCCGGAGCGAGTTTTTGGCAGGGCTGGCGTGAAATAGACATCGTCGGGTTTGGCGATGGCACCGATGACGTGGCCGACGTGATTGCGGAGTTCGTTTTCGAGTTCGGTGGACGTATCGTAACCGAGTTTTAGAGTCACGAAGCAGGCGACTGCCTGACCTTTGAGATCATGCGGGCGACCGACAACGGCTGCCTCTGCGACTGCAGGGTGGGCGACGAGGGCGGATTCGATTTCCGCGGTTCCGAGGCGGTGGCCGGAAACGTTGAGCACGTCGTCGAGGCGACCGATGATCCAGAAGTTGCCCTTTTTATCGCGGCGCGCGCCGTCGCCGGCGGTGTAGATTCCCAGGTAGTCCGAGAAGTAGGTTTTTTTGAAACGCGCTTTGTCACCATAGATCGCGCGGGTCATGGATGGCCATGGTTTACGAATCACGAGGCGGCCATCGACGTTCGGTGGGCATTCGTTTCCAGCATCGTCGAGGATGGCGGCATCGATGCCGAAGAATGGGCGGGTCGCGGTGCCAGGAACGCAGGTGGTTGCGCCGGGGATGGGCGAAATGAGGATCGCACCGGTTTCGGTTTGCCACCAGGTATCGACAATCGGGCAGCGGCCGCCACCGATTTTTTCGTGATACCAATGCCATGCTTCTGGGTTGATCGGTTCACCGACCGAACCTAACAAGCGCAGGGATGAGAGATCGTGTTTTTCAGGAAACGCATCGCCAGCTTTGATGAACGCGCGGATGGCGGTCGGGGCGGTGTAAAAAATGGTGACGCGGTGTTGCTCGATCATTTTCCAGAAGCGGCCGAAATCCGGTTCGTTCGGTGCGCCTTCGTACATGACTTGGGTCGCGCCGTTGGCGAGGGGTCCGTAAACGATGTAGGAGTGACCGGTGATCCAACCGACATCGGCGGTGCACCAGTAAACATCTTCATCGCGCATATCGAAGATGTATTTGCAGGTGGAGTAAGTGCCGGTGAGGTAACCGCCGGAGGTATGGAGAATGCCTTTGGGTTTTCCGGTGGAGCCAGAGGTGTAGAGGATGAAAAGCGGATGCTCGGAATCGAAACCTTTCGGCTCGTGTTTGGCGGAGGCGGTTGCCATTTCATCGTGCCACCAAAGATCGCGCTTCGAGTCCATGGAAACTTCGTTTCCGGTGCGATTGACGACGAAGATGTTTTTGACCTTGGAGTATTTTTTCAGCGCTTCGTCGACGGCAGGTTTCAGCGCAACGACTTTTCCACGACGCCAGCCACCATCGGCGGTGACGATCGCGGTTGCTCCGGAGTCTTCGAGGCGATCGAGGATGGCTTCGGATGCGAAGCCGCCGAAGACGACGTTGTGCACCGCGCCGATGCGGGCGCAAGCGAGCATGGCAACAGCGGCCTCGGGAATCATCGGCATGTAGATGAGCACGCGGTCACCCGTTTTCACGCCGCGAGTGAGGAGGACGTTGGCGAATTTACAGACTTCGCGGTGGAGCTGGGCATAGGTGATCGTGCGGGTATCGCCGGGTTCGCCTTCAAAAATGATCGCGGCTTTGTTCGCGCGCGGGCCTTTCGCGTGGCGATCCACACAGTTTTCCGCGACGTTGATTTTTCCGCCCGTAAACCATTTTGCATCCGGGCATTTCCAATCGAGAACTTTGGTAAACGGCTTTTGCCAGTGCAGTTCTTTTGCCTCTGCTCCCCAGAATTTTTCGGGTTTCTCGATGGAGGATTTGTAAAGCTTTTCGTAAGCAGCCATGGAACCGATGCGGGCCTTTTTCGAGAACTCTGCGGAAGGCTTGTAAGAAGCGGTCAGAGCGGCGCTGTGATCGGAGGCTTGCTGCTTGGTGGGTTTGGATTTTTTCGAACTCATGGTGTGAAGTGGGGATGCAATCTAGAGAGCAGATTTGAACAGGGCAATGCCAGATTGAAAGTGTGTCTGTTAATGACTTTTCTTGCTGCTTGAAAGGGATTCGTAAATCAGGGCTTGTTTTGTTCTTTTGAACATATTAAACGAGAGTCATGTCCCCCTTAGTCTCGATGCACGATGTCTTTTTTTGTCATCGATTCAGAATGAAATCCATCCTCGTAAGCACCGCATCCCGAAGGGATGCCAGACAGCGAATTAAGTCATGGGCTCAACTTACCACAGCATCCATTTTCATTTGGTGTTCTCGACCAAAAACCGCGAGCCGTTGATTCAAGCCAATTGGCGTCCGCGACTCCATGAATACCTCGGAGGCATTGTAAAAGGACTGGGCGGAGTGCCCGAAATGATCGGAGGTGTGGAAGATCACGTTCATCTCCTCATCTACCTGAAAACCACTGCCGCACCGGCAGGAATAGTTAGGGAATTGAAAAAAGCTTCATCGGTTTGGGCGGCAGAAAATCATTGCCCAGGATTTTCGTGGCAGGAGGGATATGGGATTTTTTCCGTTAGTTGGACACATCTGGATTTGGTGAAAAACTACATCGCCAAGCAAGAGGAGCATCATCGCAAAATAGGTTTTTCCGAGGAGTTCAGGAAAATGTTGGAGCGAAATGGGGTGACGTATGATCCAAAATATCTGACGTGACATTCATGATCTAAACCGTCGTTTTCTGGCATCCCTGCGGGATGCGATTCATTGCCATACGGTATTCCGGTGGTGTCGCTGCGCTCAACCACCGGCTACGTTTTGTCATCCCTACGGGATGGAGTTAGGCAATCCGTTTCAACTGACGTTCTTTTCATCTTTTCCAACATTCTTTTTAGGAGTAAATATGGTTTAGCTATGAAAATCATCGGCCTCGTCCTGCCAGTCTTATTCGTCGTTTCTTGTAATGTTAAAAAACCAGAGAAACCCGTGAGCCCGACTCCAGAGGTTATAAAGCATGAGAAGCGTGCAGTCCCGACTCCAGCGGGCATGAAAAAAATCGATCAAACCACAAACTCTTCCGCTGCCTCTCCTGTTTTTAATGTCAAGGATGCACAGACACTCGTTGGTCAGGAATTCGAGGTGGTGAAGCCGGTTTTGGAAAGGGCGAAGCTTCTATTCCGAGTCGTTCAAAAAGATGGTGAAGCACTCGTGACGACAGCCGATTATAGACCAGAAAGACTCAATTTCAAAATCGATGACGGAGTCATCATTGAGGTTTCCCAAGGCTGATATGTTGGGCGTTTTTTATTTTCATCTTTCCCCTCAACCGCTTCAGGCGTAGATATGGTTTCATCATGAAATTCATCTATCTTCTTCTGCCCGCATTGTTCGTTGTTTCCTGTAACAATGAGAAGCGCGAGAAACCAGCTAGCCCGAAGCTGATTGAAGTGACGGAGATAAAGCCTGCGGCTCCAGCGTTTGATGTGAAAGACGCGAACTCGTTGGTGGGGCACAAGTTAGAAGTCGTGCAGCCGGCGTTGGAGGCGGCGGAGATCCGTTTCCGGGTAATTGAACTGGATGGTGAGGCGCTTATTATGACGATGGATTACAGCCCGGATCGTTTGAATTTCAAAATCAAAGACGGCATCATCATTGCCGTTTCAAAAGGCTAATCTGTTAGGCGCTTCTGAGTTTCGGAATCGAGGCGAGCAGGCGCTGTGTGTAAGCATCTTTCGGTGAGTTAAAGACTTCACCCGCGGGGCCGACCTCGACGATTTTTCCCTGATACATCACGGCAATCCGATCCGCGATGTAATGCACCACGCCCAGATCGTGGGAGATGAACACCATGGTCAGGCCGAGATTGCGTTGGAGTTCTTTGAGGAGGTTGAGAATTTGAGATTGGATGGAAACGTCGAGGGCGGAAACGGGTTCGTCCGCGATGATGAGTTTCGGCTCCGGGGCGAGGGCTCTGGCGATCGCGATCCGTTGGCGCTGACCGCCGGAAAATTCGTGCGGGTAACGTTTCATCTGGCTGGCGTCTAAGCCGACGGTTGCCATCAATTCGGAAACTTTTTTTTCTAACTCCTCACCTTTCATTTTCGGATGACGTTGGCGAACGGCTTCGGCGATCGTGGAGAAAACCGTCATGCGCGGATTGAGCGAGGCGTAGGGATCTTGGAAGACCATTTGAAAATCGAGCCGACGCCGGCGAACTTCGGCTTGGCTGAGCACGGAGAGATTTTCACCATCTAGCACAATCGATCCTTTGGTCGGCTCGATGAGCTGCATCAGCGTCCGCGAAAGCGTCGATTTTCCACAACCCGATTCCCCAACCAAACCAAGGATCTCGCCTTTCTGAATTTCCAAAGAAACCCCGTCCACCGCTTTAATGGTTTCTTTTTTAGAAGAGAGCATGCCTCCGCTGGCTTTCACGAAATGCTTTTCAAGATTTCTGATTTCCAAATACGCCATGGATGGCAATCAAGCAGGAGAAAGACCAATCGGCAATGAAGTTCGTAATGTCGTGGAATGCGGAGTTTTACGATGGTTCTGTTTTCAACGCTAAGCCGCAAAGAACGCAAAGGATCGCAAAGGTAGGAAATTAATAAAGGGATGCGGTTTCTTTACTCATTACTAAATAAAAAAACTTTGCGAACCTCTGCGTTCTTTGCGGCTTTGCGTTGAAGAATTTCCTCCACTACTTCGCCTCACCGCCGAGGAGCATCTTCACTTCCTTGGCGTTGAGGACTGCCCAACGGCCAGTTTCGAGGTCGCCTAGCCAGAGGTTTCCAATCCGCACGCGAAGCAGTTTGGTGACTTGGTAACCGAGCGCTTCGAACATCACTCGGATCTGGCGTTTCGCGCCGTGGTCGAGAACGACTTTGAGGCGACGCGCGGAAATCCGCTCGATGCGCTTGGCTTTAAGCTTACCTTCTTCGGTGAAAACACCGGCGAGAAATTGGTCGAGGTGGGCGTTTTCGAACGCTTGGTTCGAGGTGACGAGGTATTCTTTTTCCACCGATTTCGATGGATGCATGAGCTGCTGGGAAAGATCGCCATCATTGGTGAGAATCAGCATGCCTTCGGAATCGGTATCGAGGCGGCCGACGTGATGGAGGGCGTGCAGCGAGACGGGTAGGAGGCTGTAAATCGTATCGCGGCCGAGCTCGTCGTTGCGAGTGCAGACATAACCACGCGGTTTGTGGAAAATAACGACAATTTCCTCTTTCGGGAAAACCCGTTTGCCATCGACGCGGACGCTATCGGTTTCAGAAACGCGGGTGGCGAGCTTGACGCAGGGCGCGCCGTTGACTTCGACCCGGCCGGTGGCGATCAATTCATCGCAGGCGCGACGTGATCCAATCCCGCATGAAGCAAGATATTTGTTGAGACGGACTCCCTCGGACATGGTGTTATAAAATTTCCGTGGGTTTCACACGGAGGCTGGGAGTAAGGAAATGACGAAGAATTAGCCTTCGTGCTTGGTCTTAGGAAGACCGATAGGGGATTTGCCCTGTTTCCATTCGCCGCGCTCTTTAAGAAGCTTCACGCGCTCGAAACGTTTAAGGACGGAGCGTTTGCCGCCGACGGTGGCGCTTGATTTAAGTGAGTTGTGCTTGGACATCTTGAGGCGTGGTTAGACGGTTGGGGCGCGGAAGCTATGGTGCTTTTTCTCCCGTGGCAATGCGAAAATAGCGGAATTTTTTAAAAAAATGATCCGTGGGGATTCCGGGTCATTTCTCCCAGTAAAATGGATGGATTTGAGAAACATTTTCAGGCAGCGTTGGGAAATGATGGATAAAAACCCAAGGAATCGCCGTCATTTTTTACAACTCGGCCTGTTGTGTGGTGGCTCAACAATGCTGGGATGGCAGCTCCACGCAGCTCAGAAAGGCGACGATGCCTTAGCGCAATACCGGCTAAACATGCAAAAAATCCGTCCGCTTTTCACGAAAAAGAAAGAGCCCGGACCCAGTGATTGGTTGGCGCAACACGAAGAACCCGGCCAAACTTTTGAGCAATACATCAAAACCAACCCGAACCGCCCGACCGCAGAACGCACCAGAATTTATCTCCAAGCGATCGGCTCATTCACCAAAGCGCAAACTGAGGTCATCTATGAGGTGCAGAGTTTCATGCAGCTCGTGTTTGGCTTGGAAGTGAAAATGTTGCCGGTGCAAGGAGTAGATAAAATCCCCGCCAGTGCCCAACGCATCAATAGCTCGACAGATAAGCGCCAACTTCTGAGCACGCATATTTTACACCAAATCCTTAAACCGAGCCGACCCGCCGATGCTGTCGCTGTGTTGGCGATCACCAATGAAGACCTCTGGCCGGGCGAGGGTTGGAATTTCGTTTTCGGCCAAGCGTCACTGGCCGAGCGTGTGGGGGTTTGGTCGACCGCGCGCATGGGCGATCCTGAAAAGGAAGCTGAGCTATTTTTACGCAGGGTCCTGCAGGTGGCCGTCCATGAAACGGGTCACATGTTTGGCATCAAACACTGCACAGCTTATGAATGCTGCATGAACGGCTCAAACCACCAAGCGGAGAGCGATCAAACGCCACTTGTGTTTTGTGTGGAATGCGATGCCAAACTCTGGTGGGCCTGCGGCCTAGATGCCACAAATCGTGCGAGCGCCCTACATGCCTTCTCCAAAGAGCACGGCCTGAAAACCGATACAGAACAATGGGAGAAGATCGCCAAGGCGCTCGCCACTTGATCAACCCGAAATCCGAAATCAAATATAAAAATCAGCACTCTTACCACAGAGGCACAGAGAACACAGAGGTTTGAGGAAAGAATGCGAAACACTTTATGATACTGTTCCATGAACTCCGTGTCCTCTGTGTCTCTGTGGTCAATTTACTTGGAACCCTTTTTAAACGTCAGATTTCGGGTTAAAAATTTTCACAATTGATAGATCGCCAAGGCCAAAAATGTGGCGTAAATGTTGGGGTAATGCGTTTTTCCCCTTTTAACTGCGGACTTGTCGTCTGGATCGGCTTTGGTCTTTCAGCTTTGGCTGCACCGATTTCATTCGTCACCAACGAAGTCGAATACCGACTCGGCGAAAGCGTGATGATCCCTCTCAAAGTCGATGCGCCGGTGGCGGAGACGACCGCACTTGAGTTGAAATTGCAGAAACAAGGCATCGTCGAAATCCTACGGCAGCCGGAAATTTTAAAAGATCAGGATATGGGATTCGCGCGCATCCGCACTCTCACACCCGGCGAAGTCGTCTTGAAATGCGGCGACGCATCCATCCGCGTCCGCGTGACGAAAGAACGCCCAGTTTCACTTCTGCGGAAATTAACCCCGCGTTTCACCAGCCCAGCGGCTAACAGTTCGGTATGGGGTAAAATTGCCATCGGCGCAGATCTCTGGGTTGGAGCTCCGGGAGTCGATCGCTCCACCACACCCGATGCCAAGCTAATCCTCCCCGACGGCCGCGAGCTGAAAGCCGACGAAGCCTTTCCGCCTATGGATGGACCGTTCTGGCGCATGGTTTACTATCTCGATACCGCAATGCTACCGCCCGGCCCGTGCAAACTCACTCTTTCCTGTAAGCCTCCTCTAACAGGTGGCTCGGCTGGCATGCAACCTCTCGTCAGCGAAACGCATACCATCAACATCCTACCCGCGCCTAAGGATGGAGACATCGTGCTTTCTGGTGAATGCGAAAACATGTTAGACACACCGCGATCCGAGCGCATGGGCCCTGAAGCGCCGATGGTTGTCATGGACACCGTAGCATCCGGTCACCGTGCTGTCGCGCTACATGCGAACCGCCAGTCATGGGTCATTCAGCCAGACATCGCAGAAGATGGAAACTATCAAATTATGGTCCGCGCACGCGGCACACTTTTCGGCTCCGCCTATGCATCGCTCGGAATCATCCTCGGAGAAAATATCACGGACGCCGGATCTGTTAGATTATCAACGGCTACATGGCAGCGCGTCCCAGTCGGGCGTCCCATCAAACTCACCAAAGGCAAACAATGGATAGGGATCGCCCTCGCCAATGAATACAAAGTTCGTAACCAAAGCCTGCGCCACGCGGATCTAGATAGCTTCGAGATCCGCCGCGTCGTCAACGATACAGCCAGCGGCGGCATGATGATGGAAGGCATGATGATGCAAAGCGCCGATGCGAAAGCCGATGGCAACAAAGTCCGCAAGGCAACCGGCCTGCAATGCGCGTTCTCAACGATTCGCGATGGTGAGGAAATCAACGGCCGCGTCGAAATCCGCGCCTCACTTTCCAGTCCACCATTGAAAAATGATACGGACTATCGCGATATCCGCTCGGATCTGTGGATCAATGATGCGTATTTCGCAACGGCTTACGGCCGCTTTCCTTCATTTCAAGTTCTTCCTCATGATTTGAAAAAAGGCAAAAACAACATCCAAGTTAAAAGCGGTTCGCCATGTGGAAATTCCGCGATTTCTCTGAGCCAAACTCTCCTCGCAAACGCCAAAGCGCATCCATCGAAAAAACTGGAAACCGGATACGATCAGGATCGCTACGACCTGAATCGCAAAGGTTGGGAGAAAATCAAGCGCGTGGAACTCAACAAAGAACATCCGCTGATCACAGAAGGCGCCCCGCCGGCCATCCATGTTTTATCCGGTCCCGGCTCCGCCGTCCAGATCACCCTGCCAACCGAACTAACAGGCAAGCGCCGCGTTTCAATTCTCGCCCACTCGATGCCGGATGCCGCCGCAGGATCGATGACGATCAAACTCCACCAACCCAAAGCACAACGCGCCGACATGCGTGAAGTCACTATCGGCAAACACGATCCAGTAGTTGGTTGGTCATGGCAGCCACTGACTACGGTCGATTTCTTCGAAGGTCAAAAATTCATCACCGTCACTCTCGCCGACGGTCAAGCCGCGATCGGCGGCATCAGTATCGATACGCCAAAGTTCATCGACGCCGCAACACCTTCGTTGCAAGTGCTCTATCCCAAATCTGGATCCAAACTTTCTGCAAATGGCGATGCGGTAATCGTAACCGCCTTCGATGATCTCAAGCTAAGTCATTTTGAAGTTCAGATCGATGGCGCGAAGACTCCTTACATTTTCCAAGCTACACGCGATGCAGGATCGATGATTTTCCATCTCCCCAAAAATTTGTTAGAGAAAGGCAATCACAAGATAGAGATCGCGGCCATCGATACATCAGGCAAACAAACGAAATCGCCCGCCATATCGGTGGAAATTCACGAAGGCGATAAATCCACACTCGATCTTCCTTACCCACGAGCTGTCCGCCTTGCGAATCGACTCGCCTTCGGCCAAGACTCACAGACGATGATTTCCATCCTCACCCAAGGCGAGGGGGCATGGATCGCGGAGGAAACCACGAATTCCTGGGGCAGCGCACACGACCAGCTCATCGAGGCCTACGCTCGCGTGTTATTTCCCGACAGCAATGAGTACAACTTACGCGGACGTGTGATCACCCACTTACTGGCAACACGCAATCCTGTTAGATCGCGCTTCACGATATTCGCGCAAAACCACTTCTCTACATGGATGGCAAAAACAGGGGTCGGCGCAAAGTGGCGTGAAAACCAAGAATTTCGCGATGTTGGCATGACTCGCTTTCACGATCTACTGCTTACCTCAGCCACCAGTCCGGCGATGATGGTTTATCTGGATCAACAAAACAGCCTCGCCCTTCAACTGAATGAAAACTATGCGCGCGAGGTCATGGAGCTGCACACCGTCGGCGTGCATGGTGGATATCAACAGAGCGACGTCACCAGCCTCGCCCATCTTCTAACAGGTTGGGGCGCGCAGCGAGAAGCAACGATGGATGGCGGCGCAGTGGACTACAATTACCGCTTCTCTCCTTACCTCAATGAGGAAAAATCGCAGACGATTTTCGGCCTGACGATCCCAGCCTCCAGCTCTCCGGATACGGCGGATGATCGCATCGCTCAAATCATCGAAATGCTCGCCTGCCGCCCCCAAACAGCGAGTTTCATGGCTGGAAAAATGGCCGCGCATTACATCGGCGTTCCGGCAAACCCAGAAGTTGTTGATGCGATGTCGCGCGAATATCTCCGCACCAATGGCGATCTGCGCCGCATGCTCGCGGTGATGGTGAAGTCTCCTCACTTCATGTCGGTGACTCTCGCCCCGAAAGTGATGACTCCGATCGAGTTCGGCGTTTCCGTGCAACGCGTATCAAGATCCATGCATCCTTGGTCTGTGATCAGTCTCGCCGACCGCAGCGGACGAAATCTTTTCGATCGCGCTAGCCCAGATGGTTATCCTGAAACCAATGAGGAGTATTCGGACTCGAACTATCAATTGCAGAAATGGAGTTTCTGCAAAGAGCTCGAACAATCTTTTGCCAACGCCCTGCCGCAGGATCAGTTCGACAAGGAGAAAATCAAAGACGCCACCCATCGCGATAGAGTGATCGACCAGGCCTACGCCACCCACCGTGGATCAGCGCCGTCTGCCGCAAGCCGCGAAGCGCTGCACTCCATTCTCAGTCAAGAAATCGCCGATCCCAATCAACGGCGTATTCTTTTTGCCACGTTCCTGCACATGATGCCGGAATTCCAAAGTCGTTAAAATCTAACATCATTCATCTCATGAAAACCACACGCCGCCAATTTCTCCGCACCACCGGAACTGCAGCCATCCTTGGCAGTTTCGCTCCGGGAAATCTTTTCGCCAACACCCAACCCATCATCAAGCCCGTCACCAAAGGTCGCACCTTGGTCGCGGTGTTCTTGCGCGGCGGGATTGATGGGTTGAACCTCATCGTCCCGCACGGCGATCCCGACTACTACAAACATCGTAAAAACATCGCCATTCCTAAACCGGCTCGCGATGGGAAATCCGCTTTGGATCTCGATGGTTTTTTCGGCCTGCATCCGTTTGCCGCATCGCTTGAGCCGCTGTTGAAAGATCGCCGCGCCATCGCTCTGCAAGCTGTGGGTTATGAAAAAAACACCCGCTCGCATTTTGAAGAACAAGACACATGGGAAACGGGAGTCATCGGAAATTCGCTTTCATCCGATGGCTGGCTCAATCGCCACCTCGCCAGCTCCACCGGACATGGTTCCATCCGCGCCGTCGCCATTGGTGGAAATCTTCCGCGCATCCTCCGCGGCCGCGCTCCCGCTTACGCAATCCGTGGCATCGCAGATCTCAGCATGCCGCGCATGCAGGGCGATCCAGCGATCCTCCGCGCGGCGCTCGAAACCGCTTACTGCACCAAACCGGATACGAGTCACGCGTCGTCTAACGAACTACTCTCAAAAACCGCCGCCGCCACGCTCGAAGGCACGCGCCAACTTGAGGCGGTTGCGAAAACCGAATACAAACCCGCCAACGACGCAAAGTATGGCAGCACTGGAATCGCCAAACAATTTCTCGAAGCCGCACGTCTCATCAAATCCGGCATCGGCACAGAATTGATCGAGCTCGATTACGGCGGCTGGGACACCCACAACGCCCAAGGCGGCGTCAACGGCGGTTATGCAAATCGCCTCCGTGATCTAGCAGATGCGATGGCTGCGTTTTCCAAAGACCTCGGTGATCAGATGAATGATGTTCTCGTTCTAACGCTCAGTGACTTCGGACGCACCGTCGCAGAAAACGGCACCAGCGGCACCGATCACGGCTGGGCAAACTGCATGATCGCCATCGGCGGCGGCGTGACCAAAAACGAAAAACCCGTCCTCGGCGAGTGGCCTGGGCTCGCACCGGACAATCTCTATCAAAAACGCGACCTCAAACACACCACCGATTTCCGCGATGTGTTAGGCGAAGTTGTTTCCAAGCACCTCGGAAATGAAAACATCGCTCACATCATTCCGGGTCATGAACACAAGGCGGTAGGAATAATTTCTTAAGTTCAAAAATCAAAAATCGTCACTCATCAATCGTAAATCTATTCTCCTAACCGCAAGCAAGGTTCTTTCGGTTTGATTGACGATTGACTACGTTTCACTCCGTCCAAGCAGTGAGGAATTCGTCATATGTTTTGAAGTTCGCAAGTGCTCACACTGCATTGTTGATTTTTGATTTGGAAGAGACAGATATGAAACCTCAGGAACTTGAAGATAGGCTGATCGATTTTGCTGTGATGGTAATTGGTGTGGTTGAAGATTTGCCTGTCTCGAAGGCAGGTAATCATATCGCTGGGCAGTTGGTTCGTTCAGGCACTTCGCCAGCGCCAAACTACGGTGAAGCGCGCAGCGCGAAATCGAGAAAGGATTTCATTCACAAGATGAAAATCTCGCTCAAGGAGCTACGGGAAACGGTGATTTGGCTTAAAATCATTGCGCGCAAACGACTTGCAGGTGAAGCGCTGACATCCGGTGCAATCAAAGAATGCGGCGAACTGATCGCAATTTTCATATCGAGCACAAAAACCGCAGACAGTGAATCGGTATCCTCTAAAATCAAAAATTAAAAATAAACAATCATCAATCGTCAATAAATCTCCAAGTGGGATAAGGCGAAATAAGTGTTAGATATTTCGTTTTTATTGATGATTGATGATTGTTTATTTTTGATTTGGAAGAGTGCAAATAGAACCTCCGTATAGCTGCGATGTTTACTAAATCAGCTTATCTGCTTCGTGCGACTTTCGGGATGCTCTTCATCGCGCTGCTGGCTCCCTGCGGTGCTCAGCCAGAAGATAAAGCCCCAGCCGAAAAGAGCGGTCATTTGTTTATTCTCTCTGGCCAGTCCAACATGACGGGCTGTCTCGAACAGGGCTTCACGGAGACCATCACCAAGGCTCTGGGAAAAGATCAGGTGACGATCGCCCGCAGCATGAGAAGTGGTCGCGGTATCCGTTTCTGGGTAAAAGATTATGATCTACCAGAAGGCCATGAACTTCACGGCAAACTCACAGGGGGAAATGGCGAAGAATATCCGAGGCTTTTGAAAGCGGCCCAAGATGCCGGCGATGCTCGCGCTTTTAAAACCGTGACCTTCATCTGGATGCAGGGCGAATCCGATGCCGGACGCGATCTCTCTGTGGCTTATGAGAAAAGTTTCAAAACTTTATACAATCAGCTCAAATCCGATCTCGGATTGGAAAAGATGCATTTCGTGATCGGCCGAATCAGCGACCATGGCATGCACGGTGATAGCGAGGCAGGTTGGAAAAGGATGCGCGAAACTCAAGTCCACATCGCTGAATCCGATGCACTGGGCGCATGGATCGACACAGATGATCTCAACGGCGGCGACGAAAAGAACCCGAAGGGAGAACTACATTACCCACCCGATCAATGCCCAAAAGTCGGAGAACGATTCGCCAAGAAAGCACTCGAGCAGCTAGGCGTGAAAGCGGTCGAGAAGTAAGGTGTGTGAATCCATTTTCCACCAGAAAGCATCATGAATGTGCATGACTGATTAAGCTGATCTGCGAAGTGAATGTGCAAATTGCCTATGCCTTAGAATGCGGGTTAGATTTTGATCGGTAGAATCAGCGCCGACTTTATTCAGCTCCTGATCCGCTTTTCAATTCGTTCCGCGCACTTCCGGTTTGAATCCAAGTTCATTTGGAAGCGGTAAGAGTGCCGCGCCAAACCTTAACTTGCTTCAGCGTGTTTTTCGGACCGCATTCGACGCTTAGGAGAACGACGTTCAGCAGCCCATCTTTGGAAAGTGAGAACCAGTTGAAAAAGTATTCAGGAAGCTCCGGCCCTTCGGATGAAACACGAACGAGATCGGGGACGGCCTCTTTCAATTCTTTGATAGTTGTGCAACCAGACAACAATTCGATGGTTGGGGCATCCGCTAAATAGGCGAACGCACCAGTTCCGAACCCGTGGCCATCTAGGGGAGTTGCCTCAACAATCGCCGGGAGTTTGGGATGCGGACAATCAGGTTCACTATATCGAGAGCCGTCTGGAGTGAACGCTGTGAAATGTAATTCCCGCTCCGATGGAGATTCTTTGTCTTTGGTGTCACGTTGGTAAACCAATGAGGCTTTGCCCTTATATGATGGTGTGAGGATGAATAATTGCTCGTTCTTCAGTAGGCTCTCGAGCCTTCCTTGCCCCGCCGCATACTCCTCAAGGGTTCCTGCGAGTGATGTGCCACAAAGTAAGACTAGGAATAATGCTGTTTTCATGATGCAGAGATTTGCTGGCTAACGTCTAGCTCATCCACGGCGGGGATAGAAGCCCGAATTGAATCTGGAGCGTTACCCGCCGTTGGATGGAGCGTCTTCCATGAGAAGGCAGTCAATAGAAAATTGAAGTTCACTTCAACTCGATTTGTTTATGGGGTT
>JANPMK010000118.1:0-103236 GCA_031422775.1 Akkermansiaceae bacterium
AGCACGCCGAAGAACACATCACCGGTGCGAAACTCATTCCTCTGGGCCAACTCGATAATCGTGCCGCAGAAATTGATCGCAGCGCACCCCTGGTCGTCATGTGCCGCAGCGGCAAGCGCGGTGCGGAGGCGATGAAGAAGCTGCAAGCGTTGGGCATAACCAACGTCCGCAACCTCGAAGGCGGCATCCTCGCCTGGAAGGGCGATGGCCATCCCACCGGCAAAAGCCGTAACGGGATCCTGCCGCTCATGCAACAAGTCCAGCTCACCATCGGCCTCGGCGTTCTCACCGGCGCGATCCTCGCCCTCACCGTGCATCCGAACTGGGTTTTCCTCTGCGCCTTCTTCGGGGCGGGACTGACCATGGCCGGCTCCACAGGCTGGTGCGGACTCGCCATCCTGATGTCGAAAATGCCTTGGAACCGCGTGGCCGGAAAATCGTGCTGCGCCTCGGAAAATTGCTCAAACCTTAGCTGACTGGCAGGCGAAATCAGCGTTTCCCCCTGGAGTCCGCACGCGTTCTTTCGCGAAAATGCCCACTTTATAAAAAATCTTCTAAGGATCAGCAAAGCCGCGTGTCTTCCTAGCAGAGACATGTCAAAAACGATCCATGGAACCCCCGACCTCCAGCGCCGCCGCCCTTAGGAGGGAAGCAGTCATCCCGGTTCTGCCGACCCCGAACGCCGCCGCCATGGAGGATAAACCCACACTCCGCCAGGTCTTCGACGCCGAGGAATCCGTGTTGCTGCGCTTCGCCCACGGCCTCACCGGCCAGCGGGAAACGGCGGAGGACATCGTCCAGGATGCCTTTCTGAAACTCCACACCCACTGGCACGAAGTGCTACAACCCCGCCCCTGGCTTTTCCGCTGCGTCCGCAACCTCGCCCTCAACCACCTCCGCGACAACAAACGCACCACCCCACTCGATACCGGCAAGGAATGGGAAACCCCCACACCCGATCCCGATGCCGCTCTCGGAAAACAGGAAGCCATCGGCACCCTCCAGCTCCTCATCTCCGAACTCCCCGAACCCGACAAAACCCTCGTCTCCCTCAAATACCTTTCCGGCCTCCGCTACGAGGAAATCGCCCACCAAACAAACCTCACCGTCTCCAACGTCGGCTACAAACTCCACCACATCCTCAAATCCCTAGCCACCTCCCTCCGCCATCTAGGTATCGAATCAGCCGAAGGCTGAAAGTTTCAAATCTCAAATCTCAATTTTCAAGTAATTGGCCAATCCATTCTCTTCCATTCAAAAATCAACAATCATCAATCGTAAATCCCTCTTCTCTCTCCGCGTTCCCTCCGCGACCTCCGCGACTTTGCGTTGAAAAGAAAATCACCCGCTCCGCCCCATGAAAGACATCCACACAGCCCCAGACGAACACCTCGAAGCCCGCATCACCGCGTGGGTTCTCGGCGAGGCTTCGCCTTTTGAGGCCGCCGAACTCGAAACTCTCTGCGCCGCAGACCCCGAACTCCAACTTTTCCTGAACCGCATTAAAGCCCTCCACTCCCTCCTCCTCGAAACCCCACCCTCGTCCTCTGATCAATTCTGGAAACTCTCCCCCGAAAATCGCGCCAAACTCGACCCCATCATCGGCCCTAACAACTCAACGTACTCCAACAAAGACTTCAGCATCCGCCGCGCCGCTTTCCGCTCCACTTTCGGCATCGCCGCCATATTACTACTCACTCTCTTTATCAACCGCTTCTACGTTCAAAGAAAGATAATCAGAGAACCCGTGAGAAGCATCAGCTTTTCGGCTTCAGGCGGTGAAGGCGGTGTTGTCATGAGCAATGACGTGTGGGACGAAAAAATGAAAGAAAGAAGCTCTGGAATCTTACTAAATGAAATAAAGCAAAAAGCATTTAAAAGCCCCGAAAATAAACGCGTCTTTGCAGAAGCACCTAAATCATTTTACTCTATTTCGGAGACGATGTCTCGCAAAGAGGATACGGCATCGTCGTCTCTCTCTGCCGCTCCATCTGCAAAAAAATCTGAGCCATTAATCTCTGACGTAACAAAAAGCGGAATAGGTTCAGCTACAGGCTATGCCAGAGGTGCTAATGGCACTGATATGTCCAATGTCGCACCGGCTTTAGATAGTTTAGGTGTTATTGAGATGGATGAATTAGCTTCAAATGACAGTCGTTCAAGAGGTGGATTCGAATACAAAGGGAAAGAGCTCGAACAGGACTCACTGAAAGAAAGAGAAGGCAGATTACATGCCCAAGCTGAAGCAGGGGAAAAATTCAAAAGTGAAATCACAAACACAACTATCCCAGGCATACCAGGTGATACCTTTGCCGCCCGTGCAATTGGAACCCCTCCGACTCCAGGTCTTCGCAGCGGCGATTACTCCGTCCAACATGAATCCATTGACGCAATCCTGAACAACCCAAACCGCACCGCACAGGATGAGATTGCGATACTGCCAGCTGCCGAAGGCGAATCTCCAGTCGGAGGACAATCATTCAGCGGCGGCACTTTAGCGCAGCGTGAGATCATCCGCCGTGAACAATCGATTAAGGAGGGAGACGATGCCTTTATTAATGGCCGCGATGCTTACGCAAAAGGCGATTACACCCAAGCCGTGGATAAATACAAACAAGCGATCGCAGTTCTCCCCGACACTCCAGCCCAAGCTGACCGTCGCGAAAGCTACTCGCAACACCTCAGCGACGCATCAGTCGCACAGGCCCAGCAGATGCGAAAAGTCGGCAAATACGACGAAGCGCGCAAACTTCTCGAACAAGCCGAAACCCTTTCTCCTGCAGACGCGACGATCAAAAACGAACTCGCCTATCTCAACGACCCGATACGGACCAACCCTGCTGGCACATACGAGCATGTAGAAAAAGTCGATCAAGTGCGCCGCGATTTATACAAAGCTCAAGGCAACTACGACCTCGGCAAATATGACGATGCCAAAAAATCCTACGAAGACATTCTCCGCGTCGATCCACACAACCAAGCTGCCCGCCGTGGCATGGAAAAAGTCGCCGATACAAAATCCGACTACTACCGCGCCGCCTACGGCCACACCCGTGCCGAACTTTTGATGGATGTAGATAAAGCTTGGGAACTCACGGTTCCAGCTGAGGGAGTGAAAAATGGCGATCCTTTTGCTGACAATAAAGTCACCGATAACGGCTATTTCCGCGCAGCTTACAGCAACACTCGTTCATCACTCCTCGAAGCCGATTTAGCTGAGAACAAAAAAAATAACTCAGCTCCAGCAGATGCTGTTGGTTACTTAAATTTGATTGAGGATGAAAGTAACTTTAATCTGGCACTACGTGCCGGATCCGAGAGAGGCGAAATTTCCGTTATCCGCGAATTCCAGTATCCGACTGAATACGAAGTCCCCAAAATTCCTGGAGGAGCTGGTGATAAATCAGCTGCATCTGATCCATTTGCCGCACTGGCGCAAACAGACAAAGATTCAGTAGCTTCTGAGCTCGACCTTTACGTAGGGCAAAGTGATCCATTCGCAGCAAAGCCTGCAGAGTTCGAAGGTTTCGCAAACAACGGTTCTCCCATCGACGCAAAACCAAAACAAATAAAAATCACCACCAAACACGTCGAAATAGCACAGGGAAATAATACAGAACTAGGCTTCGGTTGGTTCAACAGAGATGAAAATCAAAAGGCCGATATTTCAGTCAACCGCGAGTTCCAGTATTCGAATGACTCTACAACCTACTTAGGCACTACGACCACCAGCAGCGGCACACTCAACATACCGGTCACCCCGGCCACGCCATTGGCTTTTGAATCTCGTTTAACTGATACGGAGGGAGAAACTCTACCCATACTCGGAGACATCCCCGTTATAGGTCGCCTGTTCCAATCTAAACCCCCTTCCCTAACCGATCTCTCCGAAGAACTCTCCGCATCACAAGAAGTATTCTCCACCTTCTCCCTCAACATCTCCGACGCTTCCTTTCAACTCGCCTCCGCCGCGATTGCGAAAGGCGAACGCCCAGATCCCGCCTCCATCAAACCCGAGCAGTTCTACAACGCCGTCGATTACGGCGATCCCGCACCATCCGCCTCGGAACCCGTCGCGGCTGCGATCGATCAAACCGCACACCCCGTCATCCCCGGTCGCAATCTTGTTAGAGTCGCCGTCCGCACCGCCTCCGCCGGTCGCTCCGCCGCCCAGCCGCTGCGCCTCACCTTACTCGTCGATCAATCCGGTTCCATGGTCCGCGCCGATCGCCGTGCCGCCATGGAAACCGCGCTTACCTCCCTCGCTACCCTCCTAACAGAAAACGATCAGGTTACGGTCATCGGTTTCTCCCGCACACCTCACCTACTCGCCAAATCCCTACCCGGAAACGAAGCTGGCAAACTTCCCGATATCATCAACCAAACCGCCAGCGAAGGCGGCACAAACCTCGAACAAGCGATCAATCTCGCCACCGAACAAGCACTCAGCCACCAGCTCGCTGGTGCACAAAATCGCATCGTCCTTTTCACCGATGGCGCAGCCAACCTCGGCGATGCCGATCCAGAACGCCTCTCGAAAAAAATCCAAGACCTCCGCCAACAAGGCCTCGCCTTCGACATCGCTGGCATCGGCACAAATGAACTCAACGACCGACTCCTCTCCGACCTCGCCCGCCACGGCAACGGTCGCTATTACTTGGTCGGTGAAAAAACCGGCGGCAATCTCGCCGCGCAACTCGCAGGTGCCTTCCGTCCCGCCGCTGAGAACGTCAAAGTCCAAGTCAAACTCAACCCGCAACGGGTCGGAAATTACAAACTCATCGGTTTCGAAAAAGACCGACTCAAAACCGAAGACTTCCGCAATGATACCGTCGATGCAGCAGAACTCGCCGCAGACGAAGCTGGGGTCGCTCTCTATCAGGTCGAAACCTTACCAGATGGCACCGGTGAAATCGGCGAGGTCAGCGTCCGATTCCGCGATACTGCATCAGGCGAAATGGTCGAGCGCAAGTGGACCATCCCCTACGACGCCAGCGCACCATCTTTTGATAAAGCCAATCCAAAAACCCAACTCGCCACCCTCGCGCTCCTAGCCGCCCAAAAACTCCAACCCGGCCCGCTCGCCGATGCGATCGACTTCTCGAACTACTCCGAGACCATCGCCAAACTCAAACAAGCCAACGCCAACTCAAACAAAACCCAACAACTCCTCAACCTCATCAACAACCTAAAATAATTTACAAACCCTTTACCCACAAACCCAAGGAGGGGCTGCATCCTGCTGCCCCATCTTCCAAATCAAAAATCCAAAATTATCAATCATCAATCGTCAATCAATGCGAACCACCAAACAGCATCGACCTCAAAATCGATTGACTCCGCTTCGCCCCTTCTAGGCATTGACGATTGATGAATGACGATTGTTGATTTTTGAATGAAGAGAATCTTCTACCTCTAATCTCTAATCTCTAATCTCTAATCCCTTATCTCTTCCACTGATCACTCGGCACTAAAAACTCACCACAATGAAACTCCTCCTAACCCTTCTCATGCTCATCCCCCTCCTCCACGCCGAGGAAACCCCAGCCAAAAAAAATTTCAACACTTGGGCAAAGTCTGTCGAAAAACTCCATCCCATCACCGACGCCCAAGGCCACGGCCCCGACATTGGTTCGGGAGAATGGATTTCTGCGTTAGATAAAAAACTTGGCATCACAGATAAAGAAGGCCACGGCCCAGATCTCGGATCCGAAGAATGGCGTAAAGCCGTCGACCGCAAACTAGCCACAGAGAAACGCGAACTCCTCTCCTCCCACTCCACCGTCGCCAAATTCATCGGCATCAAAGACCACGTATGCAGAGGTGCAACAGGTTTATGCCCAGATCGATGTGGATCATCCGGAAAACTCGCGACCTTCGAAATCATCGAATACCTCGCCTACGAAAAACCCGGCGAATACGGCGACCCCAAGCAAACCACCTTCCAGATCCTCATCAAAGACAACCAAGGCAACGCAAAAATCTCAGCCGAGATCCTCGCCGCCATCGAATCCCTCAAACCAGAAACCAAAGTCAAACTTTCCTGGAACCACGACTACGTCACCAAAGACAAATCCAGCTCCCCCGAACGCCCCATCACCAAAATCGAAGCTTTATAACAAATCAAAAATCAAACCTCAACAATCATCAATCGTCAATATGTCCGTCGTAGCTTTGGCGAAGTCGGATAAAACCGAATTATCAAAACGCACCTTTCTCAGAATCGATTGACGATTGTTGAATGACGATTGTTGATTTTTGAATGAAGAGAATCTCCTACCTCTAATCTCTAATCCCCAATCTCTTCCACTTATCACATATCTAACAAGCCCCATCGGGGCGCAATACGCCAGCCTAGGGCATCGCCCTAGGTAACTCGACACCCAATTTCCCGGGCAAGCAAACCGCCCCGCCACATCACAAACCCCACCGCAGCCCCACATCCCAATAGCCTGAATATCCAATCTCTTTCCTGAAAACTGATCACTAGCAACTAGCCAACTTTTGACCCTATGAAAAACCTCGCCCTAACCCTCCTCGCCCTAACCACCTTCCTCTCCGCCCAGCAGGAACGCATCATCGTCGTCCCAGATAAAATCGAAAAACCCGTCCCACTCTTCTTCTCTGCTACCGCTGAAATTTCCGCGACCGCAAGTACCAAGGAAACCCTTTCTACCCAAAACATCAGTTTCACGATCCACCAAGGCATCCCTGAAACCCTAACACTCGGACTTTCCGGCGCAGGTGAAATCACTTCCGTCACCGGCGATAGCTTACGCGATTGGTCTGTCCGCATCGCCAAAGACGGCAGTCGCTTTCTTGATGTCCGACCTATCATCGCCGATCCTAAAAACTCTCCGAAAAATCTAACCATCCAAGTCGCCACCAAACTCGTCGGCAAAAACGATTTCTCCCTCCTCCTTCCCACCCCCGCATCAACCACGGGATTTTCCGCAAAAATTTCCCTCACCGCAGCCGCCGGGACCGAGATCCGCGTGACCGAAGCAACAAACCTTTCCCCCATTGAATCCAAAAACACCCATAGCTACATCACCGCAGCCAATGCCTCGCTGAAATTTACCGCCACTCCAACCGGCTCAGCCACGCGCGGACTTGAACTGATCAACTCATCTCTAACAGGTGTTCTCGCCAAAGACTCAAACAGCGTCACCTTCACCCTCACAGCCACCGCGCGTTCCAAATCTTCGAACGCCTCCACCGAACTCCTCTCCGGCGCTGCGGCTCTCTCAGGAAAAGTTTCTGGAACCAACCACCACATCGCCCTGAACGAAAAGCAGGGTTACGATCTCATTGCCGACACCACCGGAGACTTCCCCATCGA
Organism: Akkermansiaceae bacterium; assembly: GCA_031422775.1. Lineage (GTDB taxonomy): Bacteria > Verrucomicrobiota > Verrucomicrobiia > Verrucomicrobiales > Akkermansiaceae > Luteolibacter. The sequence goes on from JANPMK010000118.1 coordinate 7,343, forward strand.
AGTCCAGTTCATTGTCCCCATCATTCGAGAAGGCGATTGGCACTATATCAACTTCACACTCCCCGCAGGTATCGTCGTTCCCATCACCCTCGATGGCATTCCAGACAACGTATCGTTTAACCCCAATCTCACCGTCGCACCTCGTAAAAATAACAACGCATGGCGCGGATTCCTTCCCGCCAACGGCCAAGCTCAACTCGCTTTCAAACCATCCGCAGAAACCGAAGACGGTTCGCTCTTCTTCACCAGCCAAGCCATCACCGACACCCGCATCGGCTCCGGCCTGATGCGCCAAATCACTCAGATCGATCTGCGCGTCCTTCAAGGAAAAATCCCCAGCCTCACTCTTTCGTTAGACGGCCCAGGTGAAATCCTCTCCATCGTCGGTGAGTCGATTCTTGCATGGTCGGTCTCCGGCGAAAAAGAAAATCGAAAAATCGAAATCAAACTCTCCCGCCCTATCGAAGGGGGCGAGCGCATCACCATCGAATCCCAAGCCGCTCTCGGCGGATTTCCTCTGGAAATGCAAGCCCTGCGCATATCTCCCATCGGCACACTCCGCCACAGCGGCTTCGTCCGCTTCGCCAACGACGGTGCCGTCCGCATCGAGGTCGCCGATGCAAAAGGCCTGATCCAACTAGCCCCTAACCAATTCCCTAGTCGCAACCAAGAAAACCTCCGCCAAGTCCTTGTCTATCGTTTCCCTTCCGCCGATTTCTCCGCCAAAATTCTCGCCGATCAAATCCTCCCAGAAGTTGGCGTCACCGAAGTCACCGTCTATGAACTCGCAGAAACCGATCGACGCATCATTTCTAACATTGAACTCGATATCCGCGAGGCTCCCCTCCGCGAATGGGAAATGAAAATCCCCGCTGATCACGCAGTCGCATCCGTCACCGGCGCTGCCGTTGCAGATTACGCAGTCTCATCCGAAATCAAAGACGGCCTCAAAACCTTGAAAATCATTTTCTCGCAAGCCGTCGATGGTCGACAACTCATCAGCCTGCGCCTCGAAAAAAACGAAGCCGCCAAAGCAGCTGCGTGGACCCTTCAACCTCTCGGCTTCCCTGATGTGAAATCACGCCGTGGCTACATCGGTGCCTCCGCCACCGCAGGATACCGACTCGTTGCCGGAAAAAATTCAGGCCTCGCTGAAGTTCCGGTTACCTTTTTCCCACGTAAAACTACCGGTCTCCAACAAGCCTTCCGCCTTCGCGAAAATACATGGACCGCTGACCTCAACATCGAAGCCCTCGGCCAATCCATCCAAGCCGATGTGTTTCATCTCTACTCCCTCAAAGCAGGCGCCGCTTACGGCAGCGTTCTCATCAACTACTTCGTCGTCGGCGCACCCGCCAACGAATGGAAAATTTCCGTCCCAGCATCAATCGGAAATATCGACGTCACCGGCCAAAGCGTCGGACGTGATTGGCGTCGTGAAGGCGATACCGTCATCATCCCGCTCTCCCGTCCACTACTCGGTGCAGGCACAGTCCTTCTAACATTTGAACAACCCATGCCCGCCACCGGAGGCGAACTCTCTCCCGGCGAAGTTCGTCCGCTCAACGTCCAAGCCGAACGCGGTCACATCCAAATTGTTAGTCCTCTTCAAGTCAAATTCTCCACTCAAGTAAGCGAAGGTCCACTGTTGAAAATCGACCCCTCAGAACTCCCCGCAGAATTCCGACTACTCTCCTCCGCACCCACTCTCGCCGCATGGCAATACACGGCTCGCGATTTTAAAATTGGATCGAAAATCGAATGGTATGAACAAGGTGAAACCGTCGATCAAGTCGTCGATTTCCTAAAACTCTCCACCCAAGTTTCCAGAGATGGCCAATGGGTCACAGACGCAAGTTTCTTCGTAAAATCCAAAGGCCGCGCTTCACTCCGCGCACTTCTCCCAGCAGGCACGTCTCTTTGGGAAGCCAGTGTCGATGGCTCACCTGTCAATGCCCGCGCCGATGGCAAAGAAACCCTTATCCCACTCCCCGCCCAAACCGATCCCAACCAAGCCTTTGAGATTACATTACGTTACGGCGCTAAATCAAAAAATCCAAATCACCCACACCTAACAGCTCCAGCCTTAGATGCCCCGCTCGTGATCGGCGAGTGGACGGTCACCGGCGATGAAAACCGCACGCTTGTCTCAAAGGGCGGCGATCTTCAATCGACCTCAAACACCACCCCACCCACCGGCTGGCAAACGCTTTCCGAATATCCAATCTCACTCGCCGTGCTCATCCTGTTAGGAATCACCGCCGCATTCTTCTCCAAGGAGGGACTGCATTCTGGTGCTCGTTTCCTACCCGTCGTCGCATCCATCGCCTTCATCATCCTCTCTGTAATCCTCGCTGCAAAAATCTACACCACACAAACATCCTTAGATCCCTCTCTTTCCTTCAACTCCCCCGTCGTTCCCGCCGGAAAAACCATCACCGTAGAAATTGCCAACCTCTCCCCATGGCAAGCCCATACTGATTGGATCGTCTGGCTGCTTCTCTCACTCGGAACCTTTCTAACCATCTATGGCATTGCACAAAAACATTCGATGATGAAAGCCCTCGGGCTCGCCCTTGTCGGTGCATCCTTCCTCTCCCTCGGCGGCGGCGCTCCTCTATTCTTCCTCGTCATCGCACTCTTAGCAATGATCTCCACCCCGTGGCGGACTAGACAAGTCGGAGCCATGCCAAAATCATTTACTAAGAACACTACCGCCACAGCCCTCCTCATCCTAGTCGCCGCCTTCACCCAAAACGCGGATGCCCAAGATCTGAAACCCGCTGAATCCATCACTCAATCATGGATCATCAAAGAAAACCGTCTCCAAGCCAGCATGGAAATCTCCCTCCGCGCACAGCAAGGCGATCGCTTCCTCCTCCTCAATTCTCCCGCCACCCTAACCTCCTTCACCGGTGCCAACCTCAAAGTCCACAAGGAGGGGCTGCATCCTGTTCACCCCGATAAGTCGGAAGCTGCCCAATATCCCGAACAAAATTCTGAATCCTACATCATCACCGCCGAATCCACCGGCCTACTAACAGCCACCGCCACGTTCGAAATGCCGATGACTTCCCCCGTCAACCCATGGCTGATCCCCACCGGCTCCGCAGCACTTCGACAAATCACTCTGCGCTACGATCAAGCCGGTTGGGAATTCTTCTCTGATGCCGCCGCACAAACCACCTTACTACCCGATCTCGCCGCTACCGAATCCGGTGCGATCATGATCCTCAGCCCAACCCAATCCGTCTCCATCGCCGCACGTCCAGCCCAACGCGATATTTCCTCTGAAGAAACGAAATTCTTTGCCGAAGCCTCCAACCTCTTCCTACCCGGCCCCGGCGTCGTCAACGGCCTCCATCGTGTTTCGATCCGACCATCTCAAGGTCGCATCTCATCCATCGTCCTCAACATCCCAGACGGCTTCACCGTTTCCGATGTCAACAACGGCCCAGTCGGAACCTGGCGTTTCGATCCTAAATCCAAACAACTCCGCATCCCCATCGAACCCGCCCAGTCCGGTGCCTTTGACTTCACCGTTTCCACACAACGCAGCGCCGCAACTCTCCCCTTCGATCTAACACTTGCTCCCGTCCGAGTGAATGGCGCCGCAGGTGAAATCGGATTTCTAGCAATGGCGTTCGGAAACGATTCCCAACCTGAATCCATCGCTCCAACCAACCTCTCCCGCGTCAACCCCGGAGACTTCGATGCTAAACTCCTTCCTCGCGACAAAGATGGCAACCCACTCGCCCTCCTTCAACACGCCTTCCGCTACGGTTCCGACGCTGCTTCGTTGAAAGTCAAAATCACCGACGTCGCTCCCGAACTCCGCTCGGAATCATGGCAGCTCATTTCTCTAGGCGATGACCGACTCGTCGTCTCCACCGATCTCTCCGTCAGCATCACCCGCGCCGGAGTTTTTAAACTCGCCGTCGAAATCCCAGCCGCGCTCGAAATCGAAACCGCCACCGGCAATGGCCTCAGTCACTGGACTGAATCCACATCCGATGGCAAACGCATTCTCACTCTCCACCTCTCAGGAAAAACCATCGGCAAACACGATTTTAATATCACTTTAACAGGTAAACCTCCCGGATCTCAAACAAACTGGGAAGTCCCGCGTCTTTCACTGAATAACGCATCCCGAGAAACCGGCATCGTCACGGTCGTCCCTGATCGTGGACTCCAAGTCCGTGCAGTGAATCGGAAAAATATTTCCCAAGAAAGCGGCGACGATATTCAAGCTCTGAACAAACAAGCCGCACAAGCCTCTGTTCGCCCCGGCGCTCTCACTTATCGCATCCTCCAATCCGATTGGTCGCTCGGCCTCGCCATCAGCCGACTCGATGCATGGGTAACCGCAAAAGTTTTCCATGAAAGCACCTTGCGTGAAGGTCAGACTGTCACTCGTGCATCGATCCAATACCGCATCGAAAACGCAGCGATCAAAAGTCTCCGTGTCCGTATCCCGAATCTCGACACCACCTCCGCCTCCACCGTCCGCGCGACCGGAGCCGATGTTGCTGATCTCATCCCTATCGAAGGTGAAGACGGTCTTTATGAAATTCGTTTTCAACGCGGAATCGCTGGCGAAACACAGGTTGAACTCGAGTTCCAACAATCCACCAAAGACGCCGGAACTGAATCCATCGCCGCCATCACGTTTGAGCAAGTGCGTCAACTTTCATACTTTGCCGCCGTCCGCGCAGGCGGTCGTTTAGAACTCAACGCCCCGATATTACCACGCGGTTGGCAGCGAGTTGATTGGGCAGTCGCTCAAGCAACCATCGGCCAACCTGCCGGCACGACTCCTCCTCTCCTCCTGTTCCGCGTTGCAGATCCTGAAGCCCCCCTCGCCGTCACGATCAAACGCCACGAATTGGAAAGTCTCGAAAAACTCCGCGTCTCACAAGGCACGCTCACCACGCTCATTTCCCCTCACGGCGATTCCCTAACAGCCGTCGAGCTCAGCATGCAAGTCACCAGCAAAAGCACCCTGCGAATGAAACTTCCCAACGATTCAAAACTCTTCAACGTCCTCGTGAACGACGAAGCAGCCACACTCGTCCGCGAAAAAGGCGAATGGTTGTTCTACGTTTTCCCATCACCCGTACCCAACCAACCCGCAAACGTCCGCTTCGTTTTCTCCGCAAAAAACAAAAGATCAGATCAACTTCAAGGTCCCGTGCTGAATGTGCCCATGGAGAAACTTACTTGGCGCGTGCTTGTGCCAGAGGGTTATGAAATGACTTCGCATGAAGGCGATTTTGATCTCAGTGGTCAGTCATCATACGGAACATTTAGCCTAGAGGATTACAAATCTTTTGCCCTCAGTAAAAAACGATCCGACTCAGAAAGCGCCGTTGCCCTGCTCAACCAAGCCGTGTCATGGGCAGCTGCAGGAGATCAAGAAAAAGCCTCACAATATTTTAGTAACGTAGTCCGTAACGGCAACCTCGATGCCGCATCCGGCGAAGACGCACGCGTCCAACTCCGTGAACTCAAAACTCAGCAAGCCGTCCTCGGCCTGAACACACGTCGCCAAAAACTCACTTTGGATAACAATGACGTCGGTCAAAATAACAACGATCAACTTCAAGAAGCCGCGAACGCCAACCCCATCCTCCAAGGAAACTACAACTACGATCCTAACCAGTTCGATCGTTTCCTCTTAGGCAACTCCGCCGATGAAAATGCAGCGCTCAAAGACATCGCCAACCGCATCGTCACCCAGCAACTCGCCGCCGAACCTGCACCACAAGCCCTCGACATCACCCTCCCCGAACGTGGCAAGGTAATCACATTCACCCGCAGCGTCCAAGTCGGAAGCAACGCCGGAGAACCCATGTCCATCACCCTAGGCATCCGTGAGACTTCCCGCACCTCCGTATGGTTGGCTATTCCCCTCTGCCTCCTGTTAGGCGCCATGGGAGTAAGAAGAAAAGCGTAAGGTAAGGAGATGCTGCATCCTGCAGCCTTCTTAAACAAGGAGGGGCTGCATTCTGCTGCCCTCTTCCATATCGGCGGCAAAATGCCGCCGCTCCTTGACACTTGAATCCAACTTAACTAACAGATTCTCATGCGCTTTTTTAATGACCTTGCTAAAATCAAAAAAACGCAGAATCACCTGCCCCACTGGCAACAAGAAGGCTCGACTTATTTCATTACATGGCGACTCAAGGACTCTATTCCACGCGATGTGTTGGAACGGCTCATCTCCGAACGAACCGATTGGGAGAGCCTTCATCCCAAACCATGGACGGATGAAGAGGAGGCAGAATATCACAATACATTCTCCAAAGAAGCGGATCGGCTAATGGATATGGGGTTTGGTGAATGTGTATTGCGCAATTTAAATTCTCGCGATGCGCTCGCGAAATCACTCAGCTTATTCGATGGTGAGCGATTCCTCATGCATTCATGGGTTGCTATGCCAAACCATGTGCATGTTTTATTTTCGCTGGTGGAAGGTGGAAGTTTAGAAAAAGTAATTGGTGGGTGGAAGGGATATTCATCCAGAGATATCAACGTTGTTATGGGTAATGAAGGTTCGTTGTGGCAGAAGGATTATTTCGACAGAATCATTCGCGATTGGGAACATATGTTTCGGGTGGCAAAATATATCCGAAGAAATCCCGAAAAGGCGAAGCTACAAGACGGAGATTTCACCCTTTATGAGGCAGAATGGGTAAAGCAGATGTTGGGTTAACAAGGAGGGGCTGCATCCTGCTGCCCATATTTTCAACTCGGCGGCAAAATGCCGCCGCTCCTTGATGAAGAGGGCAGCAGAATGCAGCCCCTCCTTGCTTATCATCCTCCTTGACTCCTCCCACCCTCCCAAAACACCCTGCGGCAGTCCCATGTTCCTCATCTCCATTCCAGCCCTGCAGCGCAATACCGCGATCCTGCGTGAAGTTGCCAATCAAGCGGGTTGCAAGGTGGTCCTCGCGCTCAAAGGTTTTTCCTGCTGGAAAGCTTTTCCTCACATCACCAAAGACCTCGATGGTTGCTGCGCCTCCGGTCTTTGGGAAGGCTTGCTCGCACATGAACATTTCAAAAAGCACATCATCACCTACTCCCCAGCTTACGACGAAGAGGATATCGATCAACTGTTAGAATTCACCCATCACCTCGATTTCAATTCACTCTCCCAATGGTTCCGCTTCCGGGAAAAAATCTTCGCTCATCCGCGTTTCATCTCCGGCGAGGTTCTCTGCGGAATCCGCATCAATCCGGAACATTCCACCGGCCAAACTCCCATTTATGATCCCTGCGTTCCAGGCTCACGCCTCGGCATCACCGCCGATCAGTTGCAAGGCGCCGATCTCACCGGAATCTCCGGCCTGCACTTTCACACGCTCTGCGAACAAAACTCACCCGACCTCGAATCCACACTCCAAGCCGTCGATGAAAAATTCGGCGATCTTCTCCGCTCCAAACAAATCACCTATCTCAACATGGGTGGCGGTCATTGGATCACCAAACCGTTTTACGATAGAGAGCGGCTCATCCGCCTCGTGAAACAAGCAAAGGAGAAATACAACGTCGAAGTATGGCTTGAACCCGGCGAAGCGGTCGCCATCCACACCGGTGTCCTTAGATCCACGGTCATGGATGTCTTCGAATCCGCCGGTCACAAACTCGCCATTCTCGATATCTCTGCTACCGCTCACATGCCGGATGTCATCGAAATGCCTTACCGACCTGATGTATTTTTGGTGGAGAAGTCAGAAGCTAGAGACCAGAAACCAGAGACGGTCAGTCCGGCAGTGACTTTGGAAGGCGAGCACTACCACCTCGCCGGAGATCCCCAATCTCCCGCTCTCCCACTCTCCCACTCTTCCCACACCTATCGACTCGGCGGCCCCACCTGCCTCGCTGGAGATGTGACTGGAGACTACGTTTTCCCTCGCGAACTCCGAATCGGCGATATTTTGGTGTTCGACGACATGGCCCACTACACCATGGTGAAAACCACCACATTCAACGGGGTAAAACACCCATCCATCGCCCTACTCCACGAAAGCGGTCATATTGAAACGATCCGAACCTTCGGCTATCCCGATTTCCGTGACAGACTTTCATGAAATATCTTTACCCAAACCGCAGTAAACTCTGATATTCCGCCAGCAAGCAACTGCGTCTTGTCGCTTGCACCGCACCCTTTACCCACTTACCTTATCGCCATGAGCAACACATTCCTCGGTTTTATCGGTTCTCTCGGAGGACAAGAATTGATCTGGATTTTCATTATCGTCCTACTTCTTTTCGGAGCCAAAAAACTCCCTGAACTCGCACGTGGCGTCGGCAAAAGCATGGGTGAATTCAAAAAGGCTCGTGAGGAATTCGAGCGCGAAATCACTCGTTCCGCTGATGAAGTCGACCGTGACAAAGAGGCCGCTGAAAAAGCCGCCCGCGTCAAGCCGGCTGCGAACAACGAATCGCACGACGCATAACCCCCAATCGCGGCATCGGCGTCATCGAGTTGAGCCGCTTATCTCCCCCCACCCCCCATGCGCAAGTCGTCACCTTGGCTTCGCTTCGACTATTGCCTAGGCTTCACCCTGCTAATTTTTGCAGGAACTTGGTATTCCCAACTCGCGGAGACCCCTCCTTGGAAAAAACAGTTCAGCCAGATTTCAACACTTTCTGTTCCAGTATCACAACCAAGTAAAAGGGCATCTACTGAAGGACATTCGACCACGTTTCGCTTCGTATCCTATAATTTGAAAAACTGGCTAACTTCTAGCCAGAACCCTGAAAAATCTCCGGAATCGAAAAAGGCCATCATCGAAATCCTGACGAATAGCGGAGCAGATATCATCGGGCTCTCAGAAATCGGTAGCGGAGCGGATGTGTTAGAAATTCAAGAGCTACTCAAGCAAGCAGGGCGCGATCTTCCTTATTATCATCACACCGGAGGTATCGATCCCATCCGCCATCTCGGCATTCTCTCCAGATATCCAATTACCTCGAAAACCCAGCCCGAGATCACGATAAACCATGAGCATTCGATGCAGCGCGGAATCCTCGATGTCACGATTGATATCAACGGACAACCCACCCGATTCATCGGCCTACATCTAAAATCCAAACGCATCGTCCCAAACTTCGATCAAGCAGAACTACGCGTTCACGAAGCGGAACATGTTAGAAAATATATCGATTCCATCCTTTCTAAAAATTCCGACGTGCGCCTGATTGCTTATGGAGATTTCAACGATCACATCCAGAGCCTCAGCACGAAAACGATACTCGGAAATTACCGAAGTCCATATTACCTAACACCCGTTCACATGAGTGATCAACGCGGCGAAAAGTGGACTTATTACTACAGCTCTCAAGATACTTACGATCGCATTGATTTCATCACCGTTTCAAAAGCACTCAAACCGCACATTGAAAAAATAGATACCCGCATCATTGACACCCCAAATTGGAACCAAGCCTCCGATCATCGAGCCATCATGGTAAGTTTTCGATGATTGCACATTTCTTTAACAATCATAAATCTCACCTGAGACATCTACGGTCAAGCGAGGCCGCTTGACCCTACCCCCACTCTTCCTACCCTTACTCGACGACCTCATCATCATCGACGACAGGTCCATCTTCATCCACCGGTACAGCGCGGAGAATTTCTAGCGGTTTGTCATTATCATCACGATCGCTTTCGGGTTCATCGATGGGAATGGCTTTAAGAACTTCACCATCTTCTGGCAGAACGATGTTTGGTTTGCCGTCTCCGCCTTCGGCAATAACCACGACAGCCTTCTTGGGTGGTTCGATGATTTCCTTAATCTCGTTTTTCAGAGGTTCGAAAAAGTTTCTCACCATAGGAGCTGCCATACGTCCTCCGGAAACTTTTTGACCGGGCTTGCCTTCATACAAAACTGCGAAAGCGTAGCGTGGATTATCATGCGGTAAAAATCCCGCAAACCATGCCAGACGTTGATTTAGCCTAGGTGGCCCCCACTGCGCGGTTCCGGTTTTCCCAGCCAAGGTCGTGTAAGTCAAATTTCCACTACGCCCGGTTCCGTAACCTTTTGCAACCACATCTCGCATTCCCTCACGAGTCACTTCAACAGCCTCATATTTCACGCTTAACCAATTTTTACGCTCGGGACGCATCGCCTGCACCACCCGTCCCCGCGTGTCTTGAATCTGCGAAATTAATGACAACTTCGGCAATGCCGCCCCGTTGCCAATACCCGCCATCATCTGCGCAACTTGCAATGGAGACGCAAGAAGACTGCCTTGTCCAATCGACATGTTCGCCGTATCTCCATTCAAGATTTTACGACCCTCATTCTTCATCATCCATTCATTAGTAGGAACCAAACCTTGAGTCTCACCGATCAGCGGCAAACCGGATTTTTCACCAAGTCCCAGACGTTTAGATAGACCTAGAAAAACTGATGCTTTGGTATCAATTCCGACCTGATAGAACCAAGTGTTACAGGAACGAGCCAGAGCACGTCTCACATCTATCTCTCCTTCCGGAACCTTCGTCCAGTTTTTGAAAGTATGATTACCAACCTCTATAGCGGCAGGACAATTGATGAGTTTGGTTTCATCGACGATTCCAAGATCCAACGCAGCCAACGCAACCACCGGCTTATATGATGAGGCTGGTGGATATGAAGATTGAAACGCACGCCCAAAAAGTGGCGTTGCTGGATCATCTTGAAGGGCTTGAAATTCCTCCCCGCTGATACCTGGAATGAATCGATTTAGATCAAACGTGGGACGCGAAGCCATCACTAACACTTCACCCGTCACAACATCGATCACCACAAACGCTCCACGCTCGCAACCCTTTGCCAACACCTCCTCTGCGAGCTTCTGCCATTTCAAATTCAACGTCGTCACCAGCGTTCCGCCCGGGCGCGGACGTTTAACCTGCTCTTCTAGCAGTTTATTACCGCTCTCATCGAACAACAAACGCTTCATTCCATCCACACCCGTAAGCTCCGCATCGAAGAGTTTTTCAAAACCCGCGCGACCTTCGCTTTCCTCCCACAGTGGCTCATTAAAATTGATTGGACCGGTAGGTAGTTTTCCCACACTACCCGAATAACCGATGATATGCGCCGCCAAACCTTTGTGCGGATAAACCCGCCGGTATACGGGTGCTAAAATTAATCCCGCAGGTAATTTGGATTCGATCTTCTTAGCCTCCACCTCACTCAACATCCGAGTGAGATAAAGTGGCAACCAACGCCGATGCCGATAATGGTCGTATAGCTCATCGTCAGTTTTCGGATACGTGATCTCTATCACACCCTTGAGCTTTTCCATCCGCGTCCGCGCCCACTCGATCACGTAACTGCGATTCACATCCTGAAATTGTTGGTATTGCAACGCGATCTGAAACGCCACTTCGTTCTGCGCAAACGGCTCCCCATTCCTATCCACAATCTGTCCACGCGGTGCGGGAATTTTCAGAGAAATGGTCCGCGCATCTTTGCGAGTCAGGATCGATCCCTCACTCGCCGATTTCTTTGCCGCAAGCGATTCCGCTAATTTGACCGCAGCATCAGGAGTCGCCGCCGCCTCATTATTTATAGCCGACACAGGAACTTGCGGTGTTTGGCAACACGCCAATTCCACACAGCAAATCGCAGCAATGATCAGAGCAAACTTCATCAACGCGCAAAATATACGGTCCTAATCTCGCCGGAGCAAGAACCATCCACCGTCGCCCTACGGGCTATGGTGGACAAGAGAACCAAGAACCAACCCCGACACATCGGGGTAAAGAACCAAGAACCACAAAGCCGAGTGAGCGGTAGCGAGCCATAACATTAAGACAAAGTCCTGACCGCTTGGACGGAGCGAAGCGTAGTCAAACCAAGAACCTCTCAATGCCTGAAATGGCGGTGTCCCGTGAACACCATCGCCATGCCCGCAGCATCGGCAGCAGCAATGACTTCTTCATCACGCATCGATCCGCCGGGTTGGATACAGGCAGTTGCACCTGCATCGATGGCGGATTGTAACCCATCGGCAAATGGGAACATCGCGTCCGAAGCGACGATGGATCCTTGCAGGGACAAACCAGCTTCTTTCGCCTTCCAAATCGCGATGCGTGAGGAATCCACCCGGCTCATCTGCCCAGCGCCGATTCCCAATGTGCGATCCGCATTGGCATACACAATCGCGTTCGATTTCACGTGTTTGACGATCCTCCAACCAAAGCGCATCGCGCGAATTTCTTCCTGGGTCGGTGGTCGCTTAGTCACCACTTTGCTTTCCAAATTATCCAAACCGAGTGCTGTGTGATCGCGATCCATCACCATAAAACCACCCGGACTCGAACGAATCACAGGTGCTTTTTTAGCGGACAGGTATGCATCGTTGATTTTCATCAAGCGAAGATTCTTTTTCTTCTGAAGCAGAGCCCGTGCATCGGGCTCGAAATCCGGTGCAATGATCACATCAGTGAAAATTTCTGAAATCACCCGCGCCAACTCCAAAGTCAGCGGGCGGTTGGTGACAATCACACCACCAAACGGTGCTTGGCGATCCGTCTCAAACGCTTTCTGCCAAGCCAAGCGTAAATCCTCGTCATCCTGACCGACCCCGCATGGGTTGGTGTGCTTGAGAATCGCTACTGTCGGACGAACGAAATCTAAAATCAAATCCGCTGCTGCCTCGATATCCAAGATGTTCGTATAGCTCAACTCCTTGCCCTGAACCTGAGTGAAACAAGACGCGAAATTTCCATACAACGAACATTTTTGATGCGGGTTATCCCCATAACGTAGCTCCTGCTCGAGCGGCAAACTCAAGGTAAACGAACAACCCGTTCCCTGCCTGCACTGGCCAAGGAAATTCGTGATCGCTCCGTCATATTGCGAGGTACGGAGAAACACTTTCACCGCAAGCTGCTCACGCAGACCTTTGGTCGTATCACCTTGGTTGTTGCGCATTTCTTCTAACACCAGCGGGTAATCTTCCGGCGAAACTACCACCGTCACATGCGAGTGATTCTTCGCCGCACTACGCAACATCGATGGACCACCGATATCGATATTTTCGATGGCCTCTTCCAAAGTCACACCCGGCTTCGCCACGGTTTCTTCGAAAGGATATAAATTCACCACCACAAGATCAATGGCCGGAATGCCGTGTTTTTCCGCGTCCGAAACATGATCCGGATCATCGCGGCGATGCAGCAAACCACCATGCACTTTCGGATGAAGCGTTTTCAGCCGACCCTCGAAAAGCTCAGGCGCACCGGTATATTCGGAAACGTCCATGACAGTGAGTCCTGCCTCACGCAGCGATTTTGCGGTACCGCCCGTGGACAGCAGCTCGACTCCCATTTCTGCGAGCCCTTTCGCAAACTCAACCAAACCTGTTTTATCAGAAACCGAAAGCAACGCGCGTGTAATAGCCATATGGTGGATTTGTGTAGTTCGCCCGATCCCCCACAGGCGAACCGACACGCACCCCGTAGCCAAGCCCTCCCAAACACGCAAGCGGGAATCCACTATTTCGAACCCTAGCCTCATCCTAGAATCCTCACTTAGTCGGCACTGCGGTCTTTAGGATTGAAGATTTTTACAGAAGGTAACGAAGTGAACGAAGGATGTTCCAACACCTAATTCTCAAATCTCCTGCCAAAAAATCATAAAAAGCAAAGCCAAGCCGAACGCGAAGCACCTTCGTTGACTTCGTTACCTTCTGTAAAAAAACTGAATTCAGCGAGGAGCACCAACAGTTTTTCGAACGAAGGCTCCATCATCGATAGGTGGTTTCCAGTTTCCCTTTCTTAAAAATTGGGCATTGAGACGTAGCATTTCAAGACGCTGAAAAAGGGGAATTACCGTGAGGCTACCTCCCACTCTTTTCTTCAACGGTTCTTGGAACTCATTTTTCACTTAGCCAAACTAACTCACCTTCAAACGACCAACAAGAGAAAAGCCAAGCCCTGTCAGGCCTTAATCAATCCCCCCAACCTCCACCACCCAGCAAGTCTCCCCATCGACCCGGAACCGCACATTCTGCCCGCAAAGCTCCGCCCCGTAAATTTTTTCCGCCGCTTTTGGCGATGCCGCTGGCCTTGCATCCAAAGAAAGCACCTCACGTATCACCCGCTGCGAGCGTTGTTCCAACGACTCAAACGCCGCTAATGCCGCCGACTCAATCTCAACCGCAAACCTCGGGATTTCCTCCGCCGCATACCCACAACGCGCTTCCGGCAAACACTCCACAAATGGCAAATACGGTTTAACATCGAAAATCGGTGTCCCATCAATCAAATCCACCCCCGAAACATGAATCAGCGGCGGCTGGTATCCATCGCGCGCTTCAAAATCAATGTTATCCAATTTCACCAACGACAGCCCCAGCCCGTTCGGTCGAAACGTCGAGCGACTCGCAAACACGCCCACCCGTTCATTTCCGCCAAGCCGCGGCGGCCTGACGGTTGGATGCCAACCCTGCTCCGCCGTTTCATGAAACCCAAAGATCAACCAAACATGAGAGAAACCCTCCAGCCCACGCACCGCTTCCGAAGATCGATATTTCTCAGAAAATTCCAAAACACCCCAAGCCGATGGACAAAGCCCCGGTTGGCGAGGAACTCCAAATTTCCCCCCAAAGCAGGTTCGTAAAATCCCAATCGGCTCAATCTGCATAAATCTAGATATGAAAATGAACCACCGATGAACACAGATAAACGTTAATTTTCCATCAAGGCATGGATTTTTTAACCCGAAAACCGAATTTTAAACTTCGGATTCGCGGTTTTCTTTTTCCTAACTTTAGTGTCGTGCAGTTCTGTCAAAAATGGGAATTTTCATTTTCTCACCTCCTCTTCTCCATCTTCCTCATCCCTCCCTGTAAAAAATAGCCGGCCTCACCGAAACTGCTTTTCAAGGCCTCCAAGATTGAAACATGAAAATGGGTTATAAAGCTATATCTGGCCTTAGAGAGGTTCGGGCTTTTTTCAAAAATGAGAGAAGGAGGAATAAAGGAGAAGAGGAGCGGATTCTGTCACGACGATCAAATTAGGGAGATTACCGTCGAGATTTATAAATATTTAACCCGAAATCCTATTTCCACCACCAAGATAATCCCTCATCATCCGCGTTCATCCCGTTCATCCCTCATCATCCGTGGTTCAATTTCTCTTTTCAGGATAAAGACAAATCTTATTCGTGTTCATTAGCGATCACTTGTCCGTCGTAGCCTTCTTGACCACCATTAGCTCTCTTGACCTTCGTAGCATCTCTATCCAACATAGCATTGGCGACGACGGTGGCGAAGTCGGATTCGTGGTTAAAACCTCTTCATCCAAACCCTCTTCCTTGAAGTTTAAAGTTTAAGACTTAAAGTTTACCCACCCTATGGATTTATCCGATTTCAGAAAAGAATACTCCGCCAAAGGCCTGCAACGTCAGGATTTGGGCGACGATCCTATCCAGCTCTTCCAACGTTGGTTCCAACAAGCCACCGAGCTCAATATCCCCGAGCCCAACGCGATGACGCTCTCGACTCTCGCGCCCGATGGCTTCCCATCCCAACGCACCGTATTGCTAAAAGCCTTTGACCAAAAGGGTTTCACCTTCTTCACCAACTACCAATCCCGCAAAGCCCAACACATCCAAGCCAACCCCAAAGTCTGCTTGCTGTTTCCCTGGGTCACCCTCGAGCGACAAATCATCATCCAAGGCGTTGCTGAAAAAATATCCACAGCTGAGTCACTCAAATATTTCATGACCCGCCCACGCGAATCCCAAATCGGCGCATGGGTTTCTAACCAATCCGAAGTCATCACCTCCAAAAAAATCCTCCTCCAAAAATTCGAGGAAATTAAATCCAAATTCCAAGACGGTGAAATCCCCCTCCCGTCCTTCTGGGGCGGCTATCGCATCGTCCCTCACACCATCGAGTTCTGGCAAGGCGGCCCAGGCCGCATCCACGACCGCTTCCTCTTCACCCACACCACCGATCCCAAATGGCAAATCGACCGCTTAGCGCCATGATCTCCCAAATCAAAAATCAACAACTTGTCCGTCGTAGCTTTAGCGAAGTCGGATCATCAATCATCAATCATCAATTAAAACGATCGATTCAACGAGAGTGTCCGCAAAACTCCTCACGCGCCTATATCGCTATCATCCCTCTCCTCTTCCTCTCCTCCTGCGCAGACAAACCCGTCCCAACACCGCCCCCCACAGAAAAAAAAGAACAAGCCCGCCTCGTCGGCCGCGTCGCTTCTGTTAACAAAAATCCCGATTTTACCCTTATCCAATCCTACGGAACCTGGACCATCCAAACCGGTGCCATCCTCGCCACCATCGGCCTCGACGGCAGAGCCGCGAACCTCAAAGTCACCGGCGAAAAATCCGGCCAATACGCCGCCGCCGACATCCAATCCGGAACCCTAGAAATCGGCGATTCAGTCTACACCACAATCGCAGACCAAGTGCTCAATACTGAAGAAACTGAGCAAGAAGTTCAAAATAGTCTATGATCTCACTTAGTCTGTTTGCTAAAAGTAAGTAGGATTATACCACTCTGATTACAAAAAATTAATTGGACACATATGTATTCACGGAGTAAATACTTATAAGTTTTAATTTGATTTTTTTATGAAAACCCTTTCATACATAGAAAAAGATCGCGGCTTCGCTCTCATCGCCACGATTCTACTGATGGTGCTTCTAGCCATCATCACCATTGGCACACTCAGCCTTTCCGTAGTCACCCTCCGCAACTCCGGCCACGAATCCGCTCAAGCAGAAGCCCGCGCTAACGCCCGCATGGCACTCATGATCGCCATCGGCGAACTGCAACGCCACACAGGTTCAGACACACGGGTCACCGCCTCAGCTAATATCGTGGATGAAACATATCCTCAGGTGTTGGGTGTATGGAAAAGCTGGGAGGGAACGGATCACGAGCTACCAGTCGGTCTAATTCCCGGTGGCCGCCCTATAGCCCCCCTATACAGCGCAAAGGATGTGACCGAGACCTCTGGTGGCACGGGTCGTTTTGTCGACTGGCTAGTTTCCACTTCTGCAACGAAGAATCCACCCAGTATCGCAGATGCTCCAGCCTTAGTTGAAACATCTGCAACGGCTGAAACGGTTCCTCTGCTCGCAGATGGCTCGTTACAATCCACAGACACTCGTCAAATTCACGTTGTTCCGACGGAATTGAAGGATGAAAATAACGACCCGACGGGTAAATTCGCGTGGTGGATATCCGGAGAAAACCAAAAAGCCCGCCTAGGCCAGCCTTACGAACCAAGGACGGATGACGCTGCAGGATATGCGGAAATGGGGCAATCACACACAATCACAAATCCTGAGGTCTTTGGTTTATCCACTCAACTCAATGATCGAGAACCCCATCTTTCGGGCGCCGCCGCAGCAAAACCAGGTCGCAAGGCAGTGAGCCGTCAAACCATGACTCTGATTCAGGAAAATAATACAACTGAACCTCAGAAAAAATTCCACGATCTCTCAGCATACTCAAGCGGACTTTTAACCAACACCGCAACAGGCGGTTGGCGTAAGGATCTCTCCCTTCTCACAGAACGTTGGGATGCGATTTACGCAAGCTATCCAGGAGGACGCCTCCCCCTTTTCCGCTACACTCCCGCGGCAGGAACTTCAGCTACCACACAAGTTCCAAAACCCGTCAGGCCAGCAGCCGCGGTACTCGCTAGCGTTAATGCTGCAGTGATCGCAGCGACTCCCGCACAGTCGAACCTATATCCATGGAGTGACTACTCACTCATCACCGGCACGAGAATGGCTGCGACTTATCATGCAGCATCCGCTTCTTGGCAGTCACTCGTCGGCTATTCAACCGCTTACAAAAGCTTCACTTCCAGCTCAGGTGTTGCAGAAAGTCCGTTTGTTTGGGATAACATCATGAGTAATAGCAGCGCTGCGACTGCACAACAAATTTTCAATTACAAACACGCACAACGCTTGCACCCCCAAATTGCGAGGTTCCAGTTTCTTGTCTATGCGAGGGCTGTTGAAGCTCCATTAGGGTTTAATCCAAGACGGTATCAATTGAGCGTTATGTATGTTCCAGTTTTCACCTTATGGAACCCTTACAATGTGGGGTTAACTTACGATGTTCAAGCTAGTGCAGTTGTCGAAGCGTTAGGGTTTGGATGGCGACGTGCCCTCCCGGGAGTCATGGCGATCGTCAATCGGGCAACCTACCCAAACCCTGCTTTAGTTCCCAATAATCAGTATCAACTCTTCACGGCGGGAAATTTCCAGTACGAGGACGTAGGTGGAAATTATCCTGCTGAAGGGTATGACCAAAACTTAGCGCAAAACATTGCCAAAGGATACACAGCAAGGCGTGTGGACATACGCACATTTATGGCCTCATTGCCACCGGGGCGGCTTACCTTCAAACCAGGAGAAGCTAAAGTTTTCTCACCGGACATAATAGAACCACCCCAATTCGGCGGCCTCGGCATGAGACTCAAGGAGGGTTATAATCCCACCAACATTATTGGTTTTGCCTTTGGAGCTGGAAGCTATAATGCCACTCAGAGCCTATGGTTCCTCATGAAAACCGATAAGCTGACACGGCCATTCAGAGGAACAACTTTAGCGCCAAGAGCTCCAGGTCAGGGTTTCTCCCTATCTTTCGGTAAGACAAGAGGTCCTGTTTACAACCCGGGCGGGAATGCTCCTCTTCTACATAAGGGTGTGAATGACGAATTTCACAATCTAACTTCGCTCGCATCTGATATCCAAGGAAGTGCTTACTGGCCACCTAGTGAAGTGGATGAAGTAGGCTACTCGTTACCGGCGCTTGCTTCCGGTCCATGGATCCCTATTTTTTCAATCAACTTTGGCCCTCGGTTAACCATTGGCACCGGTCCCGGCACAGAACAAAACCGACCCACGAAGGGTGTCTTACAAAGCAATCCACTTGCCGCCATGGTTCTAAGCGATGCGGGAAGCGGCGCAGCAAAGGATCATCCCGCAAATGGAACCTTCGACATCACCTATCACTCGCTTAGTCTGGGTTCGACGCTCACACCCAATTTGAGCACCTCGAAAGGTTTCATCGCCACTGGTTATCAGAGTGGTGATGGTCTATCCCGACTCATCATGTGTGATATCCCTCTACGCCCCATGGCGTCATTGGTTGAACTTGAAGGATGGAATCCTAGAGGAAACAATCCCTATCCACCGTTTCAGAGCAATCTGATTGGTAACAGCGATGCAACGCCCCTGATTCTCAAGGATAAAGTGCTTCCGCCCGTCCTGTCGCCACCTCCACCGCCGGGGCTAACTCCAACCCAAGCCAACCTTATGCACGACGATGCTTACTGTGCGAACCATATGCTATTTGACGATTGGTATTTGTCCTCAATAGCACCTGATCCGCAGTCTTCAAAAGATATCAATACAGTCTATCGAGAGTTTCTTAAAGGAGAGAATGAATTGGTGAATCGGGCTTATCGTCCCATCGCCACTGACAGCAAAGTGACGGATGCGGTCGCTACGACGCGCATTGCACAAATGATCACGAGTAATGATGGATGGCTAAAAGTTGCGTCTCGTTTTGAAGTCGAGGGAATGTTCAATGTGAACTCAACCTCGGTCGAAGCTTGGAAAGCCCTCCTCGGGCATGCAAAAAGCCTCGATAAAATAGCGATGCACGGCGCAACCGAAATTGTTGCAGATGATATTTCGAATAAGCATGTCGTTACGCGCGGCGCGATCGCAACCGACGTGGAGGCGGGCAGCGGCGCAGGTTTCGGTGGGGCATTTCCAGATGCTTCCGAGTTTACCGGTTACAGAAGCCTCAGTGACGATCAAATCGAAGATCTAGCCGAGAAGGTAGTTGAACAAGTTCGTCTACGCGGCCCGTTCCTCTCCCTATCCGAATTCGTCAATCGCCAACTCAGCACCAACAATAACCTTGCCTTGGCGGGTGCCATTCAAAGCGCGATTAATAATCTAACTGAAGATCCGATGGCTACTTTACGCAATCCAGCCAATTCGCTCTCAGATACAACTATGCTACCGACAGATCCCAAACTCGCTGGAGCTATTTATCAATTTCCTGAATCAGCTGTAGGCTCAAGCGCTTACGGCGCTCCAGGCTGGATCCGCCAAGCTGATATTCTACGCCCTATTGCACCCATCTTAACCGTCAGAGATGATACATTCACGATTCGTGCTTATGGAAATTCCCTAGATAAAAATCGCAAAGTCGTAGCCCAAGCATGGTGCGAAGCTACCGTCAAAAGAACGCGCGAATTTACTGATCAGTATGACGCTGCGGACTTGATTACCCCTCCAACGGATCCAATAAATATTACATTCGGTCGACGCTATGAGATTATTTCCTTCAGATGGTTAAAACCAGATGAAGTCTGAGAATTGCAACTTGATGAACAAACATCCGTATTCATGATTCCTACTCGCCACTTTATCATTTTCGTAGCAGTAATTTCCATACTCGCAAACTCACTTCAAGCGAAGCGTACATGCCGTGTTGTATTTCCTGAACGCCCCCAAAGCGCCCCGAAAAGTGCCTACATCTTTGACGGCAAAGAAAGCCAAAGTATCACCTTACCCAGCATGAATTTATCTGAAGTGATTGAATTACCGAGTGGTGAACTCACGATCGCCATGACATCTAACAAAATCACCGATCCCAAAGCTTTATCCCCGAACGCGCCACTCCTTAGGATTCCTGAGAAATTAATGGAATTCTACATTATCATTACTTCCGATCCAAATAACAAAGAACTCCCCATCAAGATGAACCTTGTCGATGCTGGAGCCGGTAAACTCAATGAAGGAGAGACTCTCTGGTATAATTTCACGGAGCATCGAATCGCAGCTAAGTTAGGGAGTGCTGAAATGACAGTCGATCCCGAAGGCCGTGCAATTTCCAAAGACCCCACCACAGCCAGCGGCTACTATACCGCAAGATTCATTTATCAAGCGCATGGCAAAGGCGAATATGCGCCTATCACAGAGCAAAACTGGTGGCACGACGCCGCGAGTAGACACCTAGGATTCATGTACAACTCTGGGGGCAAATTACCCAAAATATACTTTTATCGAGACTTTCGCGATCCAGAGGAAGAAAAGACAACTGAAGAAACAAAGACCGAAGTGGCAGAGTGATTATAACCCTTAAAATCTCCAAATGAAAATTCCCCTCCTCACTGTCATTTCGCTCCTCACTTTATTCAGCCACACGCAAGCTAATGACACAGCTACACGCACTTGCCGCATCGTGTTTCCAAATCGACCCGCCGATGCACCAAAGACCCTTCACCTCTTCGATGGCACCACCTCCCAAGAAGTCTCGCTCCCAAGCATGAACTTCTCTCCACTTTACAAAATCCAAAGCGGCAATATTCAGGTTAAACTCTTAGCCAATAAAGCAGACGATCCAAAAAATATTTCTCCAGAAGCTCCTTCCGCAGAAATTCCTGTAAACTCTAACGACATTTACCTACTTATCTCAAGCGACCCGGAAAATAAAATCGCACCTGTAAAAATAATAGTGATTAGCCTTGATAATGAAAATTTCAAAGTCGGGCAGACTATATGGATCAACCAAACCGATAAAATCATCGAAGCGAAATTAGGTGATCAAGTTTTATCTCTGAGACCTGAGAGCTCAAAAATCATCGACACCCCGTTCAGTAATAGTGCCAAGCCTACAAGCGGCTATTTCAATGCGGATTTCACCTATCAAGCCAAAGCCGAAGATCCATTCGCACCCATCACAGAACAACAATGGTGGTATGACACCAACAGCAGGCACCTCGGATTCATCCAGTACACAGAAGGAAAACTGCCAAAAATTTACTTTTTCAGAGATTTTCGAGATCCATAGGCCTAAAACGCCCAAACTTGAGTAAAAAATACACAAGCTTCTCGGTATTTTTTTTACCATAGAATTGGACACGGACGTATTCACGGTGTAATAACCATGAATCACAGTCTTACTCATTCGAACTCGCATGAAAAAATCCAGATTCATCCCTAAAAAGAACCACGGCTTTGCACTCGTCGCCACCATTCTACTGATGGTGCTCTTAGCCATCATCACTGTCGGCACGCTCAGCCTTTCCGTGGTAACCCTCCGCAGTAACGGACAAGAATCCGCACAGGGCGTCGCCCGTGCCAACGCCCGCATGGCGCTCATGATCGCCATCGGTGAACTCCAAAAACAAGTCGGCCCAGATCAACGGATCACTGCAAACAGTTCGATCATATCCACCAGCGCAGTGCCCAACCCCAACTGGACAGGCGTCTGGGATTCTTGGATCGCTGGGAATCTGGCATCCACAAAGGTCAACAGTTTGTATCCCAGCGCCGGCGGCAGTGCGCACCAAACCATTGGAAATCAGGCAGACCCTCTCATGCGCCCGACCTACGCACAGAAAAATAGACATTTTCGCGGCTGGCTCCTTTCCTTATATCCAGAAGATGTCACTAATGTATTAGCTCCTATGAGCGTCTCTCTGGTTGGTGAAAAGTTTCCTCAAACTTCAGATGATACGGTTCTCTTAGTCAGTAAAGGATCATCAGGTTCATCCAGCGCAGCAGACAACGTCAGCGCTCGTCTCATTAACCTCAAACCTGAAAGCGACCCTAGAGCCCTTCGTGGTCGCTATGCTTGGTGGGTGGGCGATGAAAGCCAAAAAGCCACGATCATGGATGACTCCTATCGAGTTGCACCCGCACTTACCATGGCGCAGCGTCTGTTCCGGCAAGAAGCACCTGGTTCAATGGGTAACACCAGCGTTACGGGCTTAAAAGATATGACGGATGAAGCGCAACTTGCGAATGTTTCCAGCACAAAATCAGTCGAACTGCTTGAAGGTGTTGGTGCCGATAAAGCTCGGCCGAGATTTCATGACATCACCACCGCATCTTACGGCGTCTTAGCCGATGTCCGTGAAGGTGGCCTCAAACGCGATTTGAATGCCATTCTGGAAAGAAATATCGATCCGAATGAAGTGTATAACTTTACCACCGTTGCGGAATACCAACGACCCACCTCCATTAAAGCAGGTGGCCAAAACTTCATGCTATACAATTTCGATAGCATGCTCACAAGTCGCAGTCCTACGGGAATGGCCAACGTACCCATTCAGGATCTTTCCGCTTATTACCAGTTATATGATGGCAAGCGCCCTAGCTGGAACCCAAGCGGCTGGAACACAGGGATTCAATACTCCTCAAATGATTCATCTCCTCCGAATAGTTATCTCGCTAACGGCTTCATGGTCAGTTCTCCAGATTATGGTAGCACAGCAACAGATTTTAATAAATTTCTTCGCCAATACACCTCATTATATCGGAGTGCCGCACTTGTTAAAATCGAAATGGTTCTCAATTATGTCGCTGAGGTTCGAACACCCGCTGAAATTGCTGCCGGTTTACTACTGGTCCCTCCCATCCCTGCCACAGACACCCACAAACTCAGAATCGGCATTACTCCAGCCATGACATTCTGGAACCCTAACAGTGTTCCCTTGGTCATGCATATCTCATCAAACCCGGATATCTCATCCCTGTTCATGCGTGAAACCGCAATACCTTTGAATCTTTCTTTTTTCAAATCCGCCAGTTCAGGTGGCCCCCGGGTACTACAAGGAGCTACCATCCCCATGACTGCCGTAACAAATACCCAACAAGGTGAACTCTATACCTTCTACGTCTCAGCAACTTCCCCGATGATTTTCCAGCCGGGAGAAAGCAAGGTGGTATCCCTTCAATTTACATCGGGTGCCGGTGGCGGAGGCACTTCGGTCGACTTCATGAACCGTGGCGCCGGCCTCAACGAAAACTTTCGACCTGAACTTAACTTGATCCCCGGTTGGAATCCGCAGAAGTTTGTTAAAACATCCACAGCCACGATTGGACGTGTCCGCCAAGGTCGATTGGACATCCTCACTTTCAAAAGTGGCGACTATATCTCCGTTGATGTAACCGGTGGCAATGGTGGATTCGGACTTGGAACCATCTCGACGGCAAGGCAACGCCGAAATTCCACCCCCGCAATGTATCATCATAGACTCCAGCAACTTCAGCCCCGCATGCTTGCCTCTCCCACTTACAACAGCAACTTTGCACACATGGGCTTCCCGAGTGCGGGTCGCGGCGGAATCGTCAGCACCACTCCAAGAACCATAGCTGTCCCCCCCAGACAAGCCGACCAAATCATTGCAGCAATGGGTGCTCCAGCCAATCCGAACGACGACTTGCCACAAAGTTTCTTCTACTACAGTTGGAAGGCCGCAACGGAAACCCATGAGTCAACCCAAGCCTCACCGCCAAGTGGTGGATCAGGTCGCAGGTTTCCTGCCAGACCCTTCTTGCACTCGACCCCATTGCAGTCGCCTTTCTTTGACAATTTGATTGGCTCTTCTCTCTATAACAACGGCTGGAATTGGTTTTTCATGCCTCTTAATAATATGCTTGATGCTCCTATTTCAATTTCAGCCGGTAACTCTGGCTATTTTGGTGGTGGTTACACAGCGGAAAGCGGCACGACGCACGTGGTTCAACAACAATTACCTCTCACACCTCCTATCTCCATCGCCGGACTTAGCCATGCCCTCTTGGGAGGATACAGCATTGCCACAGAAGCCCCAACTGAAGGATTCTTGGGAGTTCGAAACCCCGAAAACTACGAAGGATACACTCGTTGTACCGCTAACGGGTTTGCTGGATTATCTCCAGCTGGCTCACAAGCCATCGGCAACTCCTATGCCCACCCCAACATTCCATCTGGCAAGGCATTCACGACCGTAGATCGCATTTATGTTGAAGGCAGAGCCCCTACCCGCACACCCTTCGCGGATCATTCCTACCTCGCCAACAAGGCACTGTGGGACGAATTCTTCTTCACCTCAATCACTCCTCAGCGCAAGGATGCAAAAGTATTCCAAACCACTACGGATCGCACAGCGAAACAGGTGGCAGATGACTTTTTCGGACTCACCGATCCAACTAAATCCATTCCCCTGCCAAATCGACGTATGCAGCCCTACAAGGCAAATATGAATCAAGCGGAACTGGATAAATTATTTACAGAGTCAAATCTTTTCCAAGACGGTATGGCTGATAAGATTGCGGCACATCTACTTGTTAAAGGATCTTTTAACGTAAACTCCACATCTATCGAAGCTTGGAAAGCCGTATTATCAGGTCTCAAAGGCAAGCCTGTCGCTTACCTAGATAAAGACACTTCGCTTACTGGCGGCGTCACTCTCAAAGAGGCCACCACCACCGGTGTACCTGTGAGCTCAGGAGGAGCAGTAAATGCAACAACATATATCGGCAGCTCAACCGATCCGAGTGACCCAGAACAATGGGTAGGCTCGCGCGAACTCACGGATGCAGAAATTACAGAACTCGCCACCGCCATGGTCAAACAAGTCAAACTTCGTGGACCGTTCCTATCACTATCAGAGTTTGTGAATCGCCGCCTTGATTCCTCCAACCCCACACTTTCTGTCAAAGGTGCTTTGCAAGCAGCCCTAGATGATACCAGTGTATCGATCAACGCTGGATTCCGCAGCGGAGACCGCGTATTTACTGCCGCCGAAAAAACATACGTAAATGCCATATTCCCCGAGGCAATGAACGGAGCTATTGCCTATGGTAGCGCTGCCTATGTGGACCAAGCTGACATTCTTCGTAATATGGCCGAACAACTCACTCCGCGAGGCGACACCTTCGTCATTCGCACTTATGGAGACTCTATCGATAAGAGCGGAAAAGTTGTCGCTCGCGCTTGGTGCGAGGCTGTGGTGCAGCGCACACCAGAATACGTTGATTCCAGCGACTACAACTATCTCAAACAGGCAAGTTTAACCTCAGAGAGAAACAAAACCTTTGGCCGGAAACTAGAAATTATCAGCTTCCGCTGGTTAAATGATTCCGAAATTTAACTTCTCCACCCTTCATCCATCGATCTATCTCCATGATCAAAAAATCCATCATTTACGCCGCTTTTGCGACTCTGTTCATTCCCTTCTCTCAGGCTCAAGATGAACAAAAGATATCGCTTCAGTTTCTGGCTTTCCCCGCTCAAGCCAACCCCGAACCGATTGAACTGGTGATCGGAGAAAAAAAAACCATTCCTATTGATATACCAGGAAACGAATTATCACCTGAGTATAAGATAGCCCGACCTGAATCGATTGTCGTTGGCATCAACACTAAAAACGAAAAAGGCGAACCGATATTCCAAGTTTTAGGTGCCGCTCCAGCTATTGCAGTCAATAAACAGATCATTTTACTTCTTCGCAAAGGTGAAAATAATAGCGATGGTTTTACTGTTATTCCTATCGATGGAGAACTCACTAACTTTTCAGGTGGAAGTTACCTAATCGTTAACGTCTCACAATTAAACATCGGAGGAGTCATTGGAGATAAGAATTTTGCGCTCAAACCAGGCCAACGTAATTTGATTAAACCCAAGGCCACACACGAAGGGGAAGGCTGCCAAGTCACCCTATCTTATCAAAAAGATGAGACTGACACAAAAGGTAAGAAATTTTACGACACCCGCTGGACCGTCAACGATAGGTTTCGAACTCTGGTTTTCTTCTATCAGGACCCTGAATCAAAAAAACTTGGCGTTGCTCCAATCGTCAATTTTCTCTGAATCAAAATCCTACCACACCCATATCTACAACATCCCGATTGACACTAACCCCATATATTGTCTAGTTTGAATAGCTTTTACACTTTTCTATAAACTCATATCTGCTTTCTAGTAAATGATATCACCTCGCGCATCTTCACTCTCTTGGCTTGCTGCTATTCCCCTGCTCCTCTCCGTAATAAATTCGGCTGCAGTGCCTATTTCCATTACGAATCAGGGATTTGAAGCACCGGCGGTAGATGAAGGAATCTATAACCAAGCACCCACTGGCTGGCTGGCCTACAACGGCACGGCGCTAGGCACAGACGCTTACGCTTATGACCCAAGCGTCGTTGACTTCCTCGCCGAAGCGCCCGAAGGTGAAAATATTGTTGGATTATATGGCCTAAACTCATTGGGAGCAGAAAAAGGCATCTCTCAAACACTTTCCGCCACTTTCAACGAAGGCGCCACCTATGAACTCAGTTTCAAAGTTGGATATACTGAGACACCAACACCACTATATAATAGTGTAATTCCTGGCTACCGAGTCCAACTACTTGCGGGCAACACCGTAATTAAAGAGGACAACAATTCACTCAATTTAGCACGGGGTGTATTTGGCTCATCTACAATAACATACGTTTACGATCCCATCCTTCACTCCGGACTTTTAGGCCAGCCACTACAAATTCGCCTGATTAATAAGAACCTTACGAATTTAAGAAACGAAGTAGCCTTTGACGATGTTCAACTCACCGCCCTACTAGCCAATCCGGTTGCAGAAGCTGGTGGCCCCTACTACCTGCCCAATCCTTACGTCTCGCTCTCTCTCAATGCCAGCGCATCCCTCCCCTCAGGCACCGGAACCATCTCTTCATATGAATGGGATTTGGACAATGACGGGCAATTCGATGATGCCACCGGGGTTAATCCGGCCGCCATTTCCTATTCGGATCTGCAAAATATCTATGGCATGGTCGATGGCAGCAACACGGTTCGCCTTCGCGTCACCGATACCTCCGCCAAAACTGCAACGGCCCTAGCAACAGTACAGCTGGTCGCCTCCACAAAATACACAGGCCCGAATGGGAGCACCGACACTTGGAACTCTGTTAGCAACTGGGATAACGGAGTGCCTCAGGGAGAACTGGATGTGGTGATTCAGTCTGGAAAGAATGCCACTCCATGGAGCGATGCCACCCCTAATTTTAGAGGTAACCTCACACTCCAAAATAACTCGGCGCTAACGATAGGCTGGACCACCATTCTTCTGGGATCTTACAATGCCCTAGGAACCCCTGGTTTTACCAAAATTATCATGAATCCGGGATCCTACATTTCCACTCGAATGGGCGGGACTCCGGTCATTCCAGAAATACAACTGAACGGAAACGCCGCATTTTCCCTCGGCTCGTCGACAACCCCCGGAGCAAACGCACAATTCAACTATCCCATCACTGGTGCCTACCAATTCCAAATCCTTGGTAACAACCGTGGTAATTGCATTGCCAATTTGAATGTCTTAAACGGATTTTCCTCACTTTTGGCTTCGGGCAACGAGGACGGACTAACCATTATCGGCAACGCCGCCGGCTCGCTTGGAACAGGGAATGTCACGATCGGTCAACGCATCGGCAATACCACCAACTACGCCATTCTACAAATCAACGCCGCTAACTCCATGGCGGATACGGCCACACTCAGTATGAGCGGCACAAGTCCAACTAGGTTAACGATGAATGCCAATGATACGATTGCTGCATTGATCATCAATGGCGTTTCACAGGCCGCCGGCACCTACGGTAGCTTAGCCAGCAGTGCCACGAACAAATTCAGTTGGATCACCGGAACCGGCATCCTCACCGTGGCCACGCCGCCGGTAAACTACTGGGATATCAATGGCACAACCGCTGGTGCAGGTGGCACCAGCCCAACAGGCACATGGAATACCTCAAACACTTTCTGGAATGCAACGGTTGCAGGCACTGGCAGCGTTGCTGCGTGGACAGCCGGTCGCACACCCATTTTCTCAGCTGGCAGCGATGCCACCGGAGCTTACGCCGTTGATGTGGTGGGCTCTCAGGATATCGGCGGGCTTATCATCCGATCCGGCTCGCTCGCGTTGACTGGAAGCGGACCACTGCGCCTCACCTCCAATAGCAACATCACCGTTGACGCAGGTTCCAGCACAATCGCCACGCCCATCAACGAAAGCTCCTCCCGCATCCTTTCCAAATCTGGCGCTGGAAGTCTCACTTTATCAGGTAACCTCTCCCACACCGGTGACACCAACCTTTCAAGCGGAAACCTTACCCTCTCTGGCAATAACAGTGGAGCCACTGGAGCCACAACAATCAGCAGCGGCGTGCTGCGAGTGGACACACCTTTGTCAATTCCGGGAACTGGCCAAAATGTTACGCTCAGCTCCTCAGCAACGCTCGTCTTTGGACCATCCTTCGATTCCGCTACGATTACAGCAGCCTTGGGCCGCGTCGTCTCCAACACGGCGGGCACGATTGCCGCTGACAACAATCCCTCCGACAATTTCAATTTCTCAGCCGCAGGTCTCACGAACGCGTATTTTGGCGCAATAAGTAATGTGAACTACGCCGGCACCCTAACACCTCACGGCAGTGCCTATCGCCTCTGCGGCGATACTGGAACACTCACCATGACCAGCACCAACGCGCTGACCGGTGCCTGCAGCCTAACAACCCGCGGTTATGTGGTACTGGCCGCTGGAAACAACTATAGCGGACCGACGACAGTTCCAACCAATGGCTCACTCTCACTTCTCGGCAGCACAGGCACCAGCGGCATCACACTCAATACGGAAACCACCCTGACCGTTGGCCATAACAATTCTCTCGGTATCGGCACACTCACACTTTCCGGCCTGAGCACGCTCAAGGCCGTCGGCACAGTGGTCACCACCAATGACGTCGCAGCCAACTCCGATTTCATGATTACTGGGAACGGTGACCTCACGCTCGGAACCACCACCATCAACGCCAACCGCACCATCACTAACACCAGCATCGGCAACACCACCTTTAGCGCAATCACGCGCAATGGCAGCAATAACTGGAGCCTTACTTTCAACGGCAGTGGCAACACCACCGTGACTAGCAACCTAACCCTCGGCACCGGTATCCTCACCAAAAATGACAGCTCCACCCTCACTTTGAAAGGCGTAAACACTTATTCCGCCTCGATAATCAACGGTGGAACCTTGCTCCTCGAGGGCAGCACTGCTGGCGCAGTCGCCACCACCATCAATGCGGCCACGTTGCTACTTGGCAGTGCATCCAACGGTGGTTTGGCCAGCGGCAATATCACCATGAACCATGCTTCAGCCGTTCTCCAGGCAGTTAGCGCCGACCGGGCAATCATTAACAACATCATACTAGGTAACAACGGCACCATTTCCGGCGACTATAGCCTCAGTGTTCTCGGTTCGCTCATCAACTCGGGCGGCAATCGCACTCTCACCAACAACATCACATCCGGTAAAGTGCTCAGCTTAGAAGGAGTCACTCTGTCCAACGATGTCACTAACCGTACCCTCACCATCACCGGTTCCGGCACCACAGTTATACCCGGCACCATCGCCAGCTTCGCTGGTTCCTCAGGTGGGAACTTGGTTAAAAGTGGCTCAGGCATGCTCATACTCAATGGTTCCAACTCTTATCTTGGCACCACACTAGTGAATCAAGGCACGTTGTTAGTTAATGGCACCTCGGGCGCGGGTGCTGTGACGATCAACAGTGGTGCCACCCTCAGCGGCACTGGCACAATAAACGGAACCACGGCCATTGCCCCCAACGGACGACTCGAGTTCAACATCAGCTCGAGCCCGAGCGAGCATCAAAAACTCACATTCGCCTCTGGCTGCCAACTTAACTTTACCGGCGCCTCGGTGCTGACCATCACCGGAACCCCACCTTTAGGTATTTACACCCTTCTCACCGCCCCCGGTGGCATCATTGGCAGCCTTCCGTCTCTCAATATATCCGACGATTGGTACGCAGAGCTCTCGCTCTCCCTGGACGGCAAGGATCTGTTGCTGGATGTCCAATTCACCGGGATTTTCCCAGACCCGCCAACGCTGACGAGCATCACAGACAATCAGAGCGGTGGACCAGTTTCCAGCTATAGCGCTGTAACTTACACGATTACCTTCACCGAAGACATGGACTCTAACACCGTGACTGCAGCCGACTTTAGCAATGCTGGCACTGCCTCCATCACAGTTGATTCCATCGTCGAATCGACGCCCGGGGTTTTCACTATACAAGTGACACCGATGACCAACGGAACCACGCAAACCCTACAGCTTAGGATCAATCAAGGGGCTACCTTGCGCAGCGCTAGCGGCTTAAATCTCAACACGTCCGCGGCAACCCTCGACGATACTACCTTGACAGTAAATACACCCACTAACGGGGTGCTTGCCGTTTCTTCAGGCGACCTCATCACCTCAGGCAACCCCGGAGGCCCATTCAGCCCGTCATCGAAGATATACACATTAAAGAATTTCGGCAGTAGCTCGCTTGATTGGACCGTTCAAAAGTCGGAGTCGTGGCTTAACCTCAGCAGCCCCGGCGGCACTTTGGCACCAGGAGCGAGCACCACGGTCACGGTTTCCACAAATGCAGGCTCACTTGCAATCGGTTCGTATTTCGACACGATTGCGTTTACCAACACCTCGTTCATCAATGCGGGAAACACGACGCGTAGCGTCAGTCTCACCGTAAACGGACTTCCTGTGCTAGTCACCTTGGGTAATCTCAACCAAACTTACGACGGCGCACCCAAAGCAGTGAGCGTCTCTACCAACCCCGTTAAAACCTACTCACTCACCTACAATAACTCAGCGGAAGTGCCAACCGCAGCAGGTAACTACGACATCGTCGCCACCGTTACTGAAGCAGGTTATACAGGCTCCGCCACTGGTACTCTCGTCATCTCCAAGGCACCGCAGATCATCGACTTTGCTGCACTGAGCTCCGTCGGGAATGATCAAACATCCATCACACTCACTGCCACCAGCAGTTCCAATCTGCCCGTGTCCTTCACCAGTTCCGACAGCGCCGTTGCCACAGTAACCGGAAACACGGTGACGATCGTCGGTGTCGGCACTACCACTATCACCGCCAATCAGGAGGGTGATGAAAACTACGATCCAGCAGACCCTGTGGCGCGATCTCTGACCGTCACCCGCACCAACCCACTTGCCGTCCCTGGCGGCCCTTACACGGTTTCCAACACACAAAATCTTACGCTCGATGGCAGTGGATCCTTTGCCTCGGATGGCGCAACAATTACGGCATACGATTGGGATCTCGACGATAGCAACGATGGAGGAGGAGCTTTTACCGCGAATGTTACGGGTGCCACCCCTACAGCCATCACCATGGCTACACTCCAAAGCACTTATGGTATGACTACCGGTAGCAACCCTATCAGACTGCGAGTGACCGATACGGCAGGTAAGATCTCAATTGTTTCCACCACAGTCAATATCACTACCCTACTTAAGTGGGACGCCAATGGATTGACAGCCTTACAAACCGACGGAAATGGCGAATGGTTCAACCCCAACCTATGGTATACAGGCTCTAGCAACACCACGTGGACCACAGCGCCCATCAAAGACGTTACCTTTGGAAGCGGTGGAGGAGGCGGAGCAGTCACGTTAAATAACGCCACCAGCGTAGGGTCTATGAGTTTCAACTCCTTTACCGGCACATACAATATCGGCACTATCGGTCAAGATCTGACCATCTACGGAGGCATTAATAAGACCGCAGCATCAGCAGCGGTCACCATCCTGAGCCCCATTTTATTAGGCGCGGCACAGACGTGGACGAACAATAGTACTACCGGCTCGCTGAATTTTAATAATAGCACGGTGAACAACCAAGGCTACCTGCTGACCTTCGAAGGCAACGGCAACACCACTTTCAATGGCGCAGCCGTACTCAGTGGGGCAGGCGGCCTCACCAAGAACGGTTCAGGTAAGCTAACTTTTTTTGTCACCCCAACCTATTTAGGCACCACCACAATCAATGGCGGCGTTCTGCATACCAATAATTACACGACCTCTGCGTTCGGCCCAGGTAACTTAACCATGAACGGCGGCATACTTGAACATTACTGGGGTTCCACTTTCACTCGCATGCTGGGCACCGGTCCGGGAGAAGTTCAAATCATCGGTGGTGCCAGTGGGTTCAGTGCTGGTGGCGATGTAACTACGATTAATATCAACAATGATCCAGGTCCGTCGTTGGTGTGGGGCAGCACCTATTTTAATCCATCCTCCTTAGTGCTCGGGGCGCTGGGATCTGGAGGCTCTTTAATATTCGCCAACGCCATTGATCTCAACGGCACCACTCGCACCGTGAGTTGTGCCAGCACCGGCAGCGGGAATGGAACCTTCAGCGGCATTATCAGCAACAGCAGCGCCACTCCAGCTGGACTCATCAAGACCGGCCCTGGCCGCATCAGTCTCAATAACGCCAATACCTACAACGGCGGCACGACCTTGGTGCAAGGCACACTGCAATTGGGCAACTTGAACGGCCTAGGATCCAGCATCGGTAACTTGACGGTAAATGGCGGACTGCTTAACCTCAACAACATTGCAGCTGTAACCGTAGGTAATCTCACCGGCACCGCCGGCACCATCGCTAACAGTGGTGGCAATGGCGCGGGAACCATTACTTTCACGATCGGCGCCGGCGGCGGCACGGGAGGAAATTTCCAAGGTGTGCTCGCCAATACCACCAACGCAGGCACCGGCGTGCTGGCGCTTACCAAGACCGGCACCGGCTCTATCACCCTATCCGGCGCAAACACTTACACAGGTGCCACCACTATCAACCAAGGCAAGCTCTTCATCAACGGCAGCACCGCCGCAAGCAACATTACTGTCGCAAACGGAGCCACTCTTGGCGGTAACGGCACCCTCGGAGGAAATGCCAGCATCTCCCCTGGCGGCAAACTGGAATTCAATCTCAGCACGCCTGCCGGCAGCCATAACCCACTCGACTTCGCCTCCGGCAAGGGATTGACCTTCAACAGGGCATCCGAACTCACCATCAACTTCTCTGGCACCGCGGCGGCAGGCACTTACGTGCTGGTCACTGGTGGCAACAACATCATAGGCGTCGCACCAGCGACTCTCAACCTGTCCTCGGGCGCCACCGCCACTGTCTCCGTCGTAGGCAACGAACTCCGCTTGGTGGTGACTTATGCTGGCGACATCACGCCACCCTTGCTTACCAATATTGCCGATAACCAAAGTGGCGACAGCACGATCCTAATTAACTCCCTCGTAACCTACACTGTGTCCTTCAACGAAGACATAAATGCATCCACCGTGAGTTCAGCAGACTTCGCCAACGCCGGCACCGCAGCCATCACTATCGGAACAATCACCGAAACGACTCCTGGCGTATTCACTATGCAGGTCACTCCAACATCCACAGGAACCTTACAATTACGTGTTCCAATCGGTGCCGTGATTCAGGATATATATGGCAACGCACTAGCTACCACCTCAGCAATTAATGATGACTGGACTACCACCGTCACCGATGTTCCTTATACAGCTTGGTCCAACGCTGGCAGCTTCAATACCGATGCCAATGGCGACGGCATACCCAATGGTCTTGCATGGCTCCTAGGTGCCGCAAATCCTAATTCAAACGCTACCGACTCCCTTCCTGATGCATCACAGAATTCTGGAAACCTCACTTTATCCTTCCGCACTCTTGAACAAGCAGGTCGCGGCACAGCCTTGATCAGGGTTCAATACAGCAAGGATCTTGGTGTCACGGATCTCTGGACAGCTAATAACACCAGGGACGCAATCGTACCAGGCAGTGCCGGAACCAACACTGTCAACGGGATTACTTTCGTTACCACTACCGTGGCAGGAGGCTTCCTTGATGTCCAAGCCACAATCCCTGCCAGCGCCGCATCTCCAGGCACCAAACTCTTCTCTCGCATTCGGGTAGATCCTTGATGCTTCTGATCGTTCAAGGTTATTTCGCGCGCAACTTTCCCTATTTGCGGCGGTTCAGATCTGTGATCCGAGCTGCCCTAGCACAAAGTTGACACGGTCAACTTCTGCCCTAAGATATTCGCAGATTCTTACGGATCATCCATCAATACCACCTCTCCTACCCATGAAAATTCATTCCCCCAACCACAACATCCGTCGCTCTAAACTCAAAGGCTTCACTCTCCTTGAAATCGTCATCGTCCTCGGCATTATTGCGGTCATCATTGGTGGCTCGATTGTCATGCTTGGAAATGTTGGTAACGGAGCGAAAATCACACGTGCTGAGGCTGATTTCAAAAACATCGAAGCAGCTGTTTTAAGCTACAAGATGCTTGCAGGAAACGCGCCAACCACCCAACAGGGACTCGAAGCCCTCTTTGTTAAACCCTCCACTCCTCCCGTCCCAAAACGTTGGTCGTCCGCAGGTAAAGGCGTTCCAAATGATCCTTGGACTGTGCCATACAAATACCGCAACCCAGGCAAAAAGGACGCTTCTACTTTCGAAATCTACACCTTCGGTCCGGATCAATTAGAAAACACCGATGACGACATGTCCTCGCAGGACTGACGTAGCGTGTTTCTAATCATCTCTTCCTTAACTCCCTGAGTTTAAGGAATCACTAGAAACATAAATCAATTGTATCTTAGCCTACATCCCAAGCTCTGCGTTCCTTTGACTACACTTTGTTCCGTCCAAGCGAGAAGAGCTTCGCTGGATGGTAAATTCGCTAACGCTCATTCGGCATTGCGACCTCAGCGACTTCTAGCCCCTCGTAGCCTTCTTGACCGCCGTAGTCTTGACGAAGGAGGTGGCGAAGTGGGGCGCGGTTACACTTCCTCCAAAAATGGCTTCACTCTCATCGAGATCGTTATCGTCCTTCTTGTCATCGGTCTGATAGTCGGCAGTTCCATCGCTGCCTTATCTTTCAGATCCTCTGAGCACGCGCTGACCACTCAATCAGGCGAAATCGAACTACTCGCCAAGAAAGCCCGTACAGCTGCTATTTTACACCAGACGCCCTACGCCATCGAGTTTCACCAAGGTTCGATAAAGTTGATGCCGCTAGCTCAGACCGAAAAAGTGGAGCGCACCACCGCGCTCGGAAATGAAATCGGCGGCAGCTCAAGTGATCAGCCTGTTAGATCCAGTCTGAACGAGACCATCGAGATCAATCCGAAAATCTCACTGACTATCCGTCACTGGAATACGGCAGCCTACATTACCCCAACCGATTCCATCATACCCGTCTGGCGTTTCGATCCTGATGGACTCTGCGAACCCATCACAGTCCGGCTTACTCTCGAAGATAGTTACGCTCAAGACACCTATCATCCACTCACCGCCACCGTCGCGGACTCCGAACTCGAAGCGAACTAAATTTCTAACGGTTCTTCATTTTGAAATCTCCCAGCAAATCACCCAACAAGCGCAACGGCTTCCTGCTCATGGAAGTAGTCATCGCATTGGGTATTTTCGCCATCGCCTGCACCGGCCTCGTTGTCGCCTTTAACCGCATGGCAGAAACCGCAAGCCTCGCGCAACACGAACTCAGAATCACCCGCATCCTGGACTCCGCACTCGCCGAACAAATCTCCTACCCCACCCTCGAAGAAGGCACTACCCAAATCCCCATCGAGGGCACCGATATCGAACTCGACGTCGTCGTCAGCCCCATCGAAGACCTGGAGAGCCAAGACGGCCAACTCCTCCAGGAAATGTATCGTATTGAGATCACCGCAAAGTGGTTCGCTTCCGGAGCATGGCAATCCCGCTCCGTGGAAACATGGCGCTATAACCTGATGTATCAGCCATGAAATTATCAGGAAAACAACCAAGCAAAGGCTTCACGCTGTTAGAGTTAGTGATCGCTCTTTTGTTAATTGCGATCCTCTTCGGGATGATTTTTGCCACCTCCAAAGCATCGCTTGAGCTTGGCAATAACATCGTAAAAACCCAAAACGAAGAAATGCTCCATCAAGCATTTTTCGATCTGTTAGAAAAACGCTTTTCCACCCTCCCTGGAAATACCCGCCTGGATCTCAAAGTCACCGATTCTGCATCGCATTACCTCAGTGATCTCACCGTTGAAAACGTTCCTCTCTCTTTCACATGGGGAAATCAAGAGCGCACTGCAAAAGCCATCCAGCTTTCCACCGTCATGCGCCGCTCCGGTTTCATCGACATCGTGCTCCGTTACTACGAAAACCCTATTCTCGATCCCACCTCCACAGAATCATCTGGCAGTAACTTCATTTCAACCGCAACAGACCAACCACCCTTCGCAGAAATCGTTTTACTAACGGATGTCCGCTACTTCGAATGGCGTGCCCTCGATCCCACGCTTCTCGAATATCAATACGACTGGGAAGAATCAAGCAAACTGCCCATCCAACTAGAACTTACCTGTGCCTTCGGCGCTGAGGGCGAGCCTATCCGCCACATTTTCTGGATTCCCCCAAAACAAAACCCAGAAGTCTTCATGCGCCAACTCCAACTACAAGGCGGTAACAGCGATAATCCACAAACACCTGGCGTCGAAATCACCATACCAAACGTTCCTGTGCCTGGCCCCACCCCCAACCCATGAAGTCACGCAACTCTCATCAACCAACCCACCGTCGCCCAGGCGTCGCCTTGATTGCTGTACTCTGGCTGATCGCGATCCTCTCAATCGCTGCCATCACCACCCTGCGCGTCATTTCCTTCGATACAGAAATCACCACCGCCAAAGTCCACGGCTCACGTGCACTCCAACTCGCAGAAATGGGCATCGCCATTGGCGCAAATCCTGTCATCGAACGCAACGATCCTCTCCTCCACCGCGTGGATGAGAAAAATAACGAGGAAATCCATATCACCCTCACCTCAGAAAGCGCTCGCTACAATATCAACACCCTCGTTTTAGCCGAAGATAAAACCCTCATCCGCTCCATCTTCATCGAATGGGGCATGGAGCTCGATGCCGCCCAAGCCATCACAGATGCTCTAACCGATTGGGTGGACGGCGATGAAGAAGTCGCGCTCAACGGAGCAGAAGTCGAGGAATACACCAAAATGGGCCGCATCAACCAACCCTTCAATCGGCCTTTTTACGACATCGAGGAAATGCGCCTCGTCCGCGGCATGAATGAAATCGAGGCCCTTCGCCCGGATTGGCGAAACTGGTTCACCGTTTGGTCCAGCGGGAGTCTCGATGTGAACGAGGCCGACGCAGAACTCATTTCCGTCGCCGCCGAAGTCACCGCAGAACAAGCTTCCATCATCCCAGAAACCGTGCGTGGCACGGATGGCATCCGCAACACCGAGGACGACGTCCCATTCCAAGATGTCGTTTCCGCACTTTCCTTGCTTGGCATCGACGCAAATTCACGTCAAGACATTGCCAAGCGTTTCACCGTGAACGACACCACCACCCGAATCAGCTCAACCGCACGCTCTGGAGATTCAAAACGCCGCATCATCACTATCCTCAAAAACCGCACCGGAAAACCCATTCTCCTCAGCCGCACCATCGAGATCGTTCCCTGAAATCTTCCTACCCCCCACCGCTCCAGACTCTTCATTCCGCTATGGCAAAATCTAATTCAACCTACCTTCTCATCCCCGGCGAAACCGATTGGGAAATTTGGACGATCGTGCCCAATCAACCCGCCATTCTGGAGTCCTCGCACCCCGTAAAATTTCCTTCTGAAATCGAAAAACTTCCTGCTGGCGATCTCTTCTTTTTGTTTCCCGTTCAAGCATTCACCGCCCTCCCCCTACGAGTCCAAACCGGCGATGCTTCTCTGTTTCCAGACCTCGCTGCAACCCATGCCGAACGCGTAGGCTTACGCCCCGATCCTCTTGCAGGCCAACTGACGGACATCTTTCCCATCTCCACTTCCAGCGACGAAAGCACCCTACTCTCTATCGTCCTGCGTAATCCCAGCAGCGAAACCCTCCCCTCGAAATCCCCCAAAGCTTTCGACATTTCCGCACGCGCCTTCCCCATTTCTGGCAACACCCTGACCCTTTGGCGCGAGCTCAATCAATGGGTCTTCGCCATCCATCACCAAGGAAAACTTGTCTACTGCCAAGCCACCAGCTCGATCGGTATTTCTCCCGATGCTAACCTCGTCCGCGAAATCCGCATCGCCATCGCCCAACTTTCCCTCCAAGGCATTGAGGTCAAACCTGATAAAACCATCGTCTGGTCTAACGATACCGCCACCCAAACTTCCGAGCTATCGAAAGCTTTCACCATCCGCATCGAGCGCGCTCCGCGACCCACTCCATCTGTCCCCGACCCTCTCAGCCAACTCCTCCCCGCCGATGTCAGAGCCGCCCGCCGCGCCGCTCGCCAACGCCAAAACACCATCCTCGTCATCGCTGCCCTCGCCCTATTCTATCTCGGAGCCATCGGCTACTTCGGCTTCGATCTCTGGAAAATGTATTCCACAACCAAAAAGCTCACAGCCCAAGAACAAGAAATCGCCCCATCGATTGAAAAATATCGACTCCACAACAACAAGTGGGACGAGCTCGAATACGCCATCAGCCGTGACTACAACACAGTCGATATCCTCCACCGCATTTCTAAATGCATCCCAGCCAACTCCGGTCTGCGCCTCAAAACCGCTGATATCTCAGCTACAAATATCCGCTTGATCGGTGAAGCTTCCAAATCACAAGCCGTCACCGAGTTTGCGCGTAACCTTGAGAAAAGTAACGAGCTCTTGAATTATCAATGGTCACCTGGCCCACCCCAGCAGTCCACTCTCGGCTGGGAATTCACCCACACCGCAACCATCCCCCAAGCCACACCGTAACTATCTCTTTTCTCAGGGGTTAACCCACAAAACTTTCAATCGATAATCCCCTTTTTCTAACCTAATCTTCCATCCAAGCTCCACATGTCTTCCCGCGAAAAAAATCTCATTTCCATCTTACTCCTCGCGGGGTTCTTGATGCTTAATTTTTTCCTCTACACGCAATTTAAACAGAAAAAAACTCTCTTCGAAACCAACCTTGAAACCGCGCAAAGCAAGCTCCAGATAGCCATCAACGAACAAGCCAGCTCGGATCAATACGGCGAACAGATGCAATGGCTCGCCGATCACGAACCTACCGCCACAGATGTCCAAACCGTCCAAGGCGAACTTCAAACATACATTGACAAAGAAGCACGTTCTGCGGGTCTCGAACTCAAAGGAAAACAAAGATTCTTACCGAGCAACACCCAAGGACAATACTACCACCGCGCACAAATCGAAATCAGCGTCACCGGCAAAGAAAAAGACCTCTACACTTGGCTGCAAACTATTAACGATCCAGCTGCTTTCCGTGCCGCCACCCAAATCCTTTTAAGACCAAACACCCAAGACGACACCCTCATCGACTGCACCGCAGTCATCTCTCAATGGTTCTCAGCAGAAACAACTGACTCATGAAACTACCTATTTTCATCACCCTCCTTAGCTTCGTCATCTGCGCTTTCTCTCACGCTGAGATTCCAGAAAAGAAACCTGCCCAGTATTATAGCAAACTCTGGACGAACAGCCCATTCACAACCAAGCCCCCTGAAATAATAAACCCCATTATCGGAGACCCCTTCAAAGATTACCATCTCACCGGAATCGCCCCCGTGGAAGGTGGTTACCGCATCACCATCGCTAACAAAAAAGATAAGAAAAAAACCGTTATCGAGCCCGGTTCCACTTCTAAATTCAAAGTCATTTCTGTGAAACGCAATCCAGAAGTCTCTCTCGGAACCGTCGTCACACTCGATGACGGAAGAGTTCAAGGCGAAGTTCGATTTGAACCCACGCTTGTCGTTCTCAACACTCCCACCACCGCTACTAAGCCTGTGAATCAATTGCCACCCGGCACGCCAAACGTCGTAAATCCCGAGCAACCCAACAACGGCGAAGCCGTCCAACCCCCACCGCGGCGTCCGAGAGTAGTTCCTCCTTCTAAGCCCAATCCGAAAGCTGCGAACGAAAACTCGCAATCGCGTCCCAAGCCGAATCAATAATTTCATCTTACCCTCCTCTCCCAAAGCCCCAGCATCCAACTTTTCCTTCATCGCATGAGCCGTCTCCTTATCCTGACCCTTTTCCTAGTCACCAGTCTTCCGCTTTTCTCCCAAGAACCGGAAGTTCCAGCTATTCCCGGTGGTGTTCCAGGAAATGCTAAACAAGCTCCAGCAGACAACAATGCGCTGATTACCGAAAAAATCGAATACACCGATTACAACGGCAACGATCTCGCCGGCCTCTACACCAAATACACCGGCCGCAGAGTCATCGTCTCGTCGGCCGCCCAAAAAGCCTCATTTGCCTTCAGCGTCGACGCCTCGCTCAAGAACCCCCTCACCTACGCTCAAGCGGCAGAAATCCTCAAAAAGACCGCCACCATCGAGAATTTCATCTTCGTCCCAGACGCCACAGATCCCAACCTCGATTTCCTCACCCTCGCCTCCGGTGGCATCAGACCCACCAACATCGGTGTCGCTGTCTTCACTGAAAACGATCCGCTGCCTGCTGGTGACGCTGTGATTTCTTATGTCATGAAACTCAGCTACATCAAACCCGATGAAGCCGTTCGGACCTTCACTCAAATCATCGGCCAATTCGGCGCATACGGCTCAATCGCCGCCGTCCCAAACGCCGCCGCAGTCGTCATCACTGAAAACACCTCCCTGATCCGCAAACTCATCGATATCAAAGCTCAAATCGATAAACCCTCCACCCAAGTCGCCACCCGTTTCATCACCGTTAAATTCGCCGACGTCACTGAGCTAGCCACCACAATCAACGAAATGCTCGGCAACCAACAACAAACCACCCGCACCGCAGGGGTTCAACGTACTCCTCAAGCCAATGCAACACCTGGCGGCGCCATTCCTAATATTTCCACAGCCGATGCCGCAGGTGGAACATCTTCCGGCGAGGAAACTCCCATCCAAATCATTCCAGACGCCCGCACAAACCGTATCGTCGCTGTCGGACGCCCCGTCGACCTCCTCTTCGTCGAGGGCCTCATCAGCCAGTTCGACATCGAATCCGACCAACGCAATTTCCTCCGCAGAAAACTCGAATTCCTCGCCGTCGCCGATTTCCTACCCATCGCCGGCGACGCCCTCACCCGTGCATTCTCAGGAACCGGAACCGGTGGAACCGAGAACGGACAATCCCAACTCGGCGGTGCAGGCGGCTCATCTAACCGCTCACAAACCAATAATAATTCTAACAATAACAACCGAAACTCATCCAGTTCAGGATTTGGTGGCTCAGGCAGTTCAAGTGGCCTAGGAGGCAGCGGTGGCGGCAGTGGCGGTGGTGGTAGCCGCGGCGATACTCTTTCAGAACCCGATGTCAGCTCCGCTCCTGTCTCTCTCCTCGTCGGTCGCACACTCCTCGTCGCTGATAACATCACCAACTCCATCATCGTCCAAGGTCCTCCTTCCAGCGTCGAAATTATCGAAAAACTCCTCGATCAGGTCGATGTCAAAGCCGACCAAGTCATGATCTCAACCGTCTTCGGTCAACTCTCTCTCGGCGACTCAACCTCCACTGGTGTAGATTGGATCCGCGCCTTCAGTGGAAATAATAACGGTGGAATCGGCTTTTCTAACATCGGTGGCAGTGGCTCAACTGGAGCTAATCCTACCGGACTTGTCAACCCAATCACTGGCACCGTCGCAGGCAGCTTCCCGAACCAAATCGGTTTATCTCTCTACGGAAAAATCGGCAGCTCACTCGCCGCTTATGTAAACTTACTCTCATCAAGAGACGACTTCACCGTCCTCTCTCGCCCATCGATTTTCACCGCCAACAACCGCAAAGGCACCATCTCCTCTGGTCGCCGAATCCCTATCCCCACCACTTCAAATCAAAACAGTGTCAACGGTGGTGTATCAACCAACATCGAATACCGTGATGTCGTACTGAAACTCGAAGTCATTCCTCTCGTAAACTCGGATGACGAAATCACCCTCGAAATTGCCTTACTTAGCGATGACGTTGTAGGTCAATCTGCTCCCATTGGCGATATCGAAAGCGTCCCCATCATCGGCACTCGTGAACTTCTCACCACCGTCACCGTCCCGAATAATCAGACGATTATTCTCGGGGGCTTGATAACCAGCAACGACACCGAAACCGTCACCGGCATCCCCATCCTCAGCGACATCCCCGGCCTCGGCCGCTTGTTCTCAACCAAAACCCAAGGCGTCGATCGCGACGAACTTATGATTTTCATCCAGCCATCCATCGTGAATAGCGAAAAATCTCTCGAAGCCGTCCAACTCAACATGGACAGCCGCTACGACGTTTCAGAACCCGCCCGAAACTTCGCAGACCCCAGCACTTTACTCCCCATAGAAGACCCCAGCACTTCCTCTAAAGGTCAAAACGTTGAGCAAAAGTCAGAGTCTACAAATCGCAAACCCATGCGCCCCATCCACAAGAGATAGGACCGCGCGACTCCAGTCGCGCCGACAAAGTCGGTGGTCGCCCCAACACTCCCCACTCCCCACTCCCCACTCCCCACTCCCCACTCTTAGCTCCCCGCTCCCCGCTCTTAGCTCTTAGCTCCACGCTCTCAGCTCTCAGCTCTCCGCCATAAAAAGGAGTGCCGTCTCCCTGTAAGCCGGATTCTGTCCACCCCGGTTTTACCCGAAGCTGGACGGTCATTTCTCTCAACCCAGCTTGCGCCAGGCGCCCCGCTTGCGCGGAGTGCGACTAATACCCGGGAGTGAACGGACGAGCAGTCCTTTCCCTGTTATGTCTTGCACCACTTGGGGTTTTCATTGCCGCTCCGGTCACCCTCGGCGCGGTGGGCTCTTACCCCACCATTTCAACCTTACCTGTGCTCTTGCGAGCCATCGGCGGTGTATTTTCTGCTGCACTTTCCATCCGCTTGTCTCTCGACTCACGTTCCCTGCTTTCACAGGGCAAGTTGCTCTACGGTGTCCGGACTTTCCTCAATGAAAACTCTCGTTCTCATCGCGACCGCCCAGGAGACGGCACCGACAGTAAACGCTAAAAACCTGAAACCCTGAAAGCAAAATCGAAACTCTAAATTTTAAACTCTAAACTTCAAAAAATGAATTTAATACCTCTCCCTGTCCTCCATTTACCTCCTCCCTCCTTGTAGAAAAAAGCCCGAAACCCCCAGTCGGAATTTTAACCGATCACCCAAATATCCAAAAAGA
This sequence comes from Akkermansiaceae bacterium, assembly GCA_031422775.1. GTDB lineage: Bacteria > Verrucomicrobiota > Verrucomicrobiia > Verrucomicrobiales > Akkermansiaceae > Luteolibacter. The sequence continues at coordinate 51,257 of JANPMK010000118.1, forward strand.
ACCAAACGATCATCAGCACCCCCACGATCACTTTGACCACAATCCCCACAACAGTTCCAACCACACTACCCACACCGGAAACCACAGACTCACGAGTTTCCTTTTTTGCGAACGCCTTTTCAAAGCCAAATGCCCCAATCAACGGTCCCAGCAACAATCCAAACGGCAGAAAAAACAGACCCACAATCCCACCCACCAACGCTCCCAACGCACCCCATTTACTCCCGCCAAACCACCGAGTCCCCAGCGAACCACTGACAATTTCAAAAACCTGCGAGATCGCCATCAACAGAACCAATATCGCGAAACCCCACCAAGCGATCCCCGCATCAGGCCCCTCCATCATCCGATACCCCACAGCTGCCAAAAGAATGAACAAATGCCCCGGCAAAGCCGGCAAAACGCATCCCACCAAACCCACGATCAACAAACTCCCCGTCACCAACCACACCGCACTACCCTGAAGAAATTCAATCACACACGGAATTTACCCAAAACCATAAAAAGTAAAACTGAAAAGCTCATTTTACTCCCGACTAACTTGAAGGGTTATAAGGTAAAGCCCGTGGCTGGGACTTGCAGTCCCAATCCGTCGTGGGGACATTCTGTCCCCACTTCTTTATTCTTCAAGTTACTCAACTTTCCACACCCCACCCAGAGCTGATTCCGGTGCTCATAACTCACTCACTGAAATGCGCTAAAATATGAAACCAAAAATCCGGTTTCTCGATTGAAACTTCGGATTTCCTTACTATCCTACCGCCCATGCGCCACCTCATCGCCTCACTACTTTTCCTCACCTCCATACTCTACGCCCAAGAGTCTCATATCGTCGTCGAAGCCTATTCGGGAAAAGTTCTCTCCGCTTCCGATGCTATCACCAAACGCTCCGTCGCTTCTCTAACTAAAATTGCCACCGCCATCGTTGCGGTCGATTGGTCAACCGCTACCCAAGCCGATCTCGGAACTACCATGATTCGCATTCCCGAATCCGCCAGCTTACTCGGCGAGTCCACCTCACTCGGATTAAAAGTCGGCGATACGATGAGCATGCGCGACGCCCTCTACGCCTGCATGCTTCGCTCCGATAACTACGCCGCACTCGCCATCGCCCATCATGTAGGCACAGACATCCTGACCCGTCGCGGAAAAGGCGGCGATGCCTTACTGGCCTTCGTAGAGGAAATGAACAAACTTGCGAAATTCGTTCTCGCGAAAAACACCCGTTTCACCAATCCACATGGTCTAGATCTCGAAGCTAAACCCGGCTACTCCACCGCAGCCGATGTCGCACGTTTCTCTATCCACGCGATGCGCCGCAATCCCATCACTTTCATCACTCGCCAACAATCGCGCGAAATCAAAATTAACGGCGTCGCGAAAACCATCACCAACACCAACGAACTCGCTGGTGAAACCGGTATCCTCGGAATCAAAACCGGCTCCACCCAAAAAGCCGGCCCTTGTTTAGCTACATGCATGGATCTCGATCCAGTTGTTAGAATTAAACCAGATGGCAACAAAGGCGTCACCCCACGCCGCCTCATCGTCGTCGTCCTCAACAGCCCAGACCGCTTCAGCCGTTCACGCAAACTCATCCGCGATGGCTGGGCCCACTACGACGCATGGCTCGCCGCTGGTGCCAAAGTCGAAAATCCAAAACACGAACTCCTAGCCACCCCAGCTCCCGTCAAATAACTCTTATTTGAGAATTAGAGTTTAAAATTTAAAGTTTCGAAATTATGCGCATCGGCATCCTAAATAGCGGCGGCGACTGCCCCGGACTCAATGCCGTCATCCACGGCGTCGTCGGTGCAGCACATAAACTCGGCTGGGAAGTCATTGGTTTCAAAGACGGCTTCGAAGGCCTCCTCCCTCCCGGCGATTACCGCATCCTCACACCCAAAGACACCATCGGCATCCTGAAACTTGGCGGCACAATCCTCGGATCCACTAACAAAGGTCATTTCGCCGCAAAAATCGGTGCAGGAAATGTTGCCGAAGTACCAAAAGAAATCGTCGATCTCGCCCACCGCACCATCGACCAACTCGAAATCCAAGCCCTCATCGTCGTTGGTGGCGATGGTTCTCTAACAACTGGCCTCCAACTTTTCCGCCAAGGCTGGCCCATCATCGGTGTTCCAAAAACCATCGATAACGACCTCTCTGCAACCGCTATGACCTTCGGCTTCGACAGTGCCGTTACTACCGTTGTTGATGCGCTTGACCGACTCAACACCACCGCCGAATCCCACAAACGCGTCATGGTTCTCGAAGTCATGGGCCGCCACGCCGGATGGATCGCCCTCTGGGGCGGCATTGCCGGTGGCGCCAACGTCATCCTCCTTCCGGAAGTTCCTTTCTCTTTCCAAAAAATCGCCCACTTCATTAATAGCCGCGACGCCCAAGGCCAACACGCAACTCTAGTCGTCGTCGCAGAAGGTGCCAAAATGCCCGATGGCGATCTCGTCACCATCGACAAGAATTGCTCAGGTGAAATGAGACTCGGCGGCATCGGCGAACAGGTCGCCGCCCGCATCCAAGAACTCACCGGAAAAGAAACCCGCGCCACCACCCTCGGCCACCTCCAACGCGGCGGTGCACCCACCGCCTTCGACCGCATCCTCGGCATGCGCTTTGGTGTGATGGCCGTCAATCTCGCCAAACAAAAAGCCTTCGGTCGCATGGTTTCCTACCAATCCTACCACGTCGATTCCGTCACCATCGAAGAAGCCGTCAACAAACTCCGCCTAGTCGATCCCAACGGCGAAGTCGTCCAAGTCGCCCGCGCAGTCGGCATCTGCATAGGAGATTGTTGAATGATTTTAATATAAATCACCCACATGCTCGTTTATCTCGATAGCTGCTGCCTAAATCGTCCCTACGATGATCAGTCTCAAACACGTATAGCACTTGAATCTACTGCTATCTTAGCAATTCTTGAACAAGTCATTCTCGGACAGTTGAAACTTGCAGATACTAGCACTTTACAGTATGAAATTCAGTATATCACTGATCTTACACGCAGAAATGGCATTCTACACTTTCTTAGCTATTCCTCATCATACCAAACCTTAACCCAAGAAATTGAGCAGCGTGGAATTGCACTCAATAAACTCGGATTCAAACAGCTTGATGCTCTTCATCTCGCATCAGCAGAAGCAATGAATGCCGATATATTCCTTACTACGGACGACCAATTTCTTCGTCGCGCAAATCAATATTCAGCGTTATTATCAATCCAAGTCTTGAATCCTGTTCAATTTTCTACTAATCAAAACTTATGAGCACGCATACCAGCCCCATGGAACTCTACCGACAAGGCGTTGCCATTTTATCCGACCATCTTGGCCCCGTAGATTCCGTCAGATTCCTCCAACTACTAGATCCCGGATCTGGCGACTACACTGCCTCGAGGCAAAAGCAACCTGAAACAACCTCGATGCAATATCTTTGTGACGACATTCGTGAATTTGAAGTCAATCGTCCAAAACTGTAATCGCTTCATTTTCTTAAGCTTTGCTCAAGAAAGGCAAATTCAACAGTCCGCGCCGTCGGCATCTGCATGGGAGATTGAAAGGTTTCTATCAACACACCACAACCCGATAAGCAGTTGCGATCCCACCCGCCCGCCTTAGGTTAAGGTATTGCTTGTTGTGTCTAAACCTTCCTTTCCCATGAAACCCCAATCTCTTCTCCTCACTTCCCTCGTCACCGTTTTCTTCAGCGCTTGCGCAAACCAAAAAAACCTCCCACCCACGGTTCAGAAAATCGACCCGTCACGTTATGCGGGTGAGTGGCATGAGATCGCTCGTTTGCCCAATACGTTTGAAAGAGGCTTGGTGGCTGCAAAAGCCACCTACTCACTCAATCCCGATAGCAGCCTAAAAGTCGTCAACGAAGGCCTCAAGGAAAATGGCAAAACCACCAGCATCGAGGGAACTGCGAGATTCGTGAATCTGCAAGAACCTGGAAAATTGAAAGTCCGTTTCAACCGCTTCCCCGCCAACCTCTTCGAAGGCGATTACTGGATCCTCGACCTCAACCCTCAATACACCCGCGCCCTAGTCGGCTCCCCCAACCGCAAATTTCTCTGGCTCCTCTCCAAAAATCCCAACGACAAAAAAGAAGATTTCAAAGAGTTCATCCAAAAAGCCAACGACTTAAATTTCCAAACCGAGCCGCTCTACTTCAATCCGAAACGGATGGAGTGAGGAAGAAGGCATCCTAATCCTGAAGGGATTACAGAACTTAGCCTAGGGTCGAGATGCAATAGCGACGACTACCCTAGGTCCTTCACCCAAACCCACCGCACCCTGAAGGGCGTGCCAGAATCGAAACATCATCAACATCGATGCGACTGCGACCCTCTACCGGGGTCGAATTATCTTCTCTCACCTTTCCCGGGGTGGTCGTCGCTATCGCTCCTCAACCCCGGGCTAATTTCTAAGATCCCTGCTGGGATCTGGATTTGTTAGAAAAAATTCAATAATCGATTTTAAATGCTATTTGGTCATTCGATTTGAATGACGATTGATGATTGTTGATGTTTGATTTTTGATCTGGGAAGAAGGCAAGCCCAGGACTCTTACGCCCTGAAAGGGCAACCCACGATAGCCTAGGGCAACGCCCTAGGTCTCACATCCAAAGTCATTCTGGGCAAGCGGACAACAATGTTTCATCAACACCCCCGCCGCAGCCCGCATACGAACGATGCACAAAGACGCAGCTAATTTATCGATGAATCTCCACCCAGTGCACATCTCTCAGCGCATCCCATTGCAGCAAAATCCCTGGCACGATGAATGAAATCACAAACAAAACCGGAACCAACGAAACCATGCAAAACGAAGTCATCAAACTCCATGGACGATTCGTCCGCTTGGCCCAGCGACTTAACCAACGATGAATGAAGAACCATGAAATCAAAAACGCCCCCAACCCAGGCACCCACGAATCGGCGTTCCATGAAATGAGCGGAAAATTTCGAACCAGAAAATGCCCAAAGCCGGTGAGGAAACGTTCCAAAACAAGATAATGAGGATCCATCGGATGCAACATGATCGATAACAATAAAAACGTCAGGAATATCGTTCCGACTACTTTCAGAATGAAAATAAAGTTACTCATGTGGAGTGACAGTTTCTAATTCTTTGATCTCGCTCAAAATTCTCTTCAACATAGCAAGTTTAATCATACTCACTGAACCATCACCATATCCAATCGCATACTGATTCACGCTTTGAATGTATGGCGAAAGAACTAAAGGGTCATTCGAAGATAGTTGACGATCCGAACCCGAGTTCAAAAGAATAAATGGCTCTGGAACCTCCCCAAGAAACAAATATCTACCATCTACTAAATAATCTTCATTCCAATTTTCCAATTCATCCCATGTATGCGGATATCTGCCGTTTTCTTGAAAATAAAAAAACATGTATTGGCACAATTCACGTGCCCTCATCTCAGCGTAGCCCTGATCACTTAACCGCGATTGATGAGTTATCACTCTCTCCTTCGACAACCAAAAGAACTGGTGAACGATTCCGCTCATCGCGATGGCTACAGCACTACTGAGAAATAGTAGGGAAAAAATCGATACGGTATATTTGATACGCCATTGCAAATCAGGTCGCTTAGCTTTCGCCCACCTGCAAATAAACGAATGAGTAAGCCAACCTGCGAGAGCTAAGCAACCTATAGGCAAAACCGCAGATCGCCATTTCGAAAGAATAGGCGGCAGTGTTTCCAAGCCATGAAACGCCCATCCACAAGCCAGACGAAATGGAATTTCTAACAGAAATATAGAATTAATAACACCTAAGAATATAAGAATAAAAATGATTAAAAAAGCAAGCAAGACACCGTAAAGACACCCCTTCGGAAGCGGTTTATTCAACGCGTTGCTCATCGATTCAATTTCTTATCGAGTTCACGTTTGAGATTCCCTTCGGCCCAGTCTTCGATGGAGCCGTCGGCAAGCAGAACAAAACGTCGCGCGCCAGCTGATGCAGGTTCATAAACTAAAACCTCTCGCCCTACTCCGACATTTACATCGGGCACCATCGCATACATTCCACCGTCACCGAACTCCCACAACTCCTGTTCTAAATCTCTACTGAAAGGACCCAATGGCGCTTTTCCTTCGTTGGATTTCGCATAATCCCAGATTCCATCTTTGAGTAATTCCAGCGCTTCACGTCGCTCAGCTTTACTCATAACCGTTACCTCCTCGCCCCGCAGTCGATAGCCCTTGCCTTGTTTTTCCCATGCACCGGGCGTGAGCAATTCACGTGCTCCAGAAATCATGGTCAGCACAACGTAGAACAAGAGTCCGGAAACAAAAACCACCCCGAGTGCTTCGCGGTATTTTAAACGTGGCAGTGCGGAAAAAGATTTCGACAGGTGGTTCCAGATCAATTTCACCACCCAAGAAATAACCAGATACGTGAATAGGAAAAAGGAAAGTGCATCAATCCTGGCCGAGGCGATATCCGTAAGTGTGATCGTAGTCATCCCAGCAAATGCGCTTCCAGCAGTAAGCAGCCAGATAATACCGAAGATGGGGATGTTGAATGATTTCATGATTAGGACATTAAGCTTTTGAAGCAATCACCTAGTATCCGCAAGAATGAACATACTCTCTGAGAATTTGTATACTAGTTGAACAATAAGAAATGGATTGAAAACCCTTTATTCTGAAAGGATTACAGACCTTAGCTCGGGGTTGAGGAGCGAAGCGACGACCACCCCGGGTTCACAACACCAAACCCACCGCACCCTGAAGGGCGTGCCAGAATCGAAACATCATCAACATCGATGCAAATGCGACCCACTACCGGGGTCTAATTTTCCGTTCCGTCGTTCGCGGGGTAGTCGTCGCTCTCGCTCCTCAACCCCGGGTTAATTTCTAAGATTCCTGCTGGGATCTGGATTATTAGGATTAAAAAAACTCTTATTTTTCTACCCCAAATTTTTCTGTCTAAAATTCTTCATATCGAGTCACCCAGACCATGTCTTGCAATGCATCCCATTGAAGCAGCGCACCCGAGCTTATTGAGCTACTGGCAAAGTCTTCTTGTAATTTGCCAAGGCTGTTTCTGATTTAGACTTTGCCCAGTCGTTGTAATCAGCCTCAGGAATAACTTCCATTGCTCCAGCCATGTTCGCATGGCCTTCACCGCAGAGCTGAGCGCAGACGACGGAAGTTTCCATGGATTTCACAGGAGTGAACCACATGGGGATTTCCTTACCAGGAATCGCATCCTGTTGAATCCGCATAGGCACGATTGCGTAGTTATGGATCACGTCTTTAGTGCCGACGTTAAGCACAGCAGGACGATTTACTGGAAGCTTGAGCGTAGTATCGGTGAAATCATCATGAGCATTCGGATCACTATAATCGATACCAAGCGTATTACTTTCACCGATCAAATCTGGATCCGTGCGGCCGTATTTTCCATCTAGACCAGGGTAATGATAGGTCCAACCAAATTGCCAGCCGACCACGCGAACTCGGATTGGATTCATGTCTTTAACCTTGTCCCATTTATCCACGCGGTCTGCCCAGAGTGGAAATGCAAAGCCAAGCAAAAGAACAGCTTCGATAATAATCACCGCTACTTCCATGTGACTGGAGATATGACTCTGCACGCCAGCATAGGAGGCTTTAGGATTGTTTTTGTGCCAAAATTTAAAAAGGCAAACAAAGAAGAAGACGGTCCAACCGACGAATAAGACGATCATGAACCAGTGGACAACGTCCAGCAAGTGATCGACTTGGTCGCCGTGGAGGGAATAATTTTCTTGAAGGCCAAAGAATTCGGATGGGCTCATGATAGATGAAAAATGGGATAGATGAAGTTAAAAATTTTCAGATTACTCGTGGACGTAATCGTCTTGAAGTTCTGGATCAAGGTTTTGGCCGCCACGAATGATCATGCGGATCAAGTAGAAACCTACGCCACCGAGAACGGAGAGAATCACCACCAAGAGTGCGAAGATGGAGTAACCCGCAGCATCACCACCACCTTCGATCATCGATACGCGGCAAGAGGAACAGGCAAGATTTAAAAGGTTCATGAAAAGTTCAAAGGTTGAGTTTCACAGCTTTGCGATAGAAATAAAATCCGTAGATCGGCATCAAAAGGATTCCGACGATACCCGTGAAACCGAGGGCGGTCGCAAGAGTCGAAGGTTCAGGCGCGAGCACAAAAGCCCAGAGGATCAGGAACGCGCAGAGCAGCGTGCAGACCGTGATGAAGACTATATGGAAACCGCGTAGGGACATGGAAAATTAGAGGTAAAAGTAACTGTCAAAAATGGGGCTATATTTCGCGAGGAACAAGATACCAAACATCGACGCACATAGCAGTAATGCACCAATAAAAATCCAGTAAATGGCCTTTTTCTCGTGATTTAAGTGCATGAAAATCAAGCCGACCAAGGTGGCTTTGGTGGTGGCGATGAGCATACCAAGAATGGCATCCCATTTATCAAATCCATGCTCACCAATATCCAAGGCTTCAACTGTAGCAACCATCACGGTTACAACCGTGCCGATAAGCAGCGCACCGAAAACAAGTAAGTAGGTCTTCTTGGACTTCTGAATTTCTTCAACTGAATTGGCCATGTCTAAAATCGTGTTTGTAGTGAATGTTGTTAAGTTCGTAAAAATGACGGATTACATCAAATAAAGGATAGGGAAAACGAAAATCCAGACGAGGTCGACAAAGTGCCAGAACAAGCCACCGACTTCGACGCGGTTACAGAGCCACTCTGGATTTTCTTCATACATTCTGCGTCCAAAGAACAGGTAGTAAGCGAGCACGATCGCGCCGCCAACCACGTGTAGACCGTGAAGACCGGTGATGGTGAAATAGATCGCGTAATAAGTGTTCCATGCTGGAGCAAACTTGGAGGCGAAACCGATTTGCTCGCGGGGAATCGACAAGTGTGGAAAGGTAACGGGAGCATGGCTATCTTGCCCATGAGCGGCTTCCTCATTTGAATCGTGTGAAGTCGATTCCTTTTCGCTAGGATTCCGAGCCTTGTAGTTAGGCCCCATGAATTCTTCTTTAAGTTTATCTGTGGCAGATAGCTTGATCTTATGCTTTTCTTCGCCATATTTCGCAAACTCCTTCCAGCCGATCCGATACATCTCTTTGTGTGTCGGCACACGGTTCGGTTTGCCCTTTTTATCCAGTTTGTAATCGTCGATCAAACGCTGTTTGAGCTTCGCGATTTCCCCTTCATGCCAGGCCCAAATCTCACGAGCAAAAGGATCGTTCTGCATCAACCATGAATTTGCGATGGCGACTTCAGGTTTGATCCCCTTGTCCTCCGCCTTCATGACCAAGTATTGGAAATCGATCGCATCAAGATTGTGAAACTCCATCGGGCTAGCGAGAAGTTTACCATTGATCACGGTTTCATCGCGAAGCTTGGATTGCTCAGGACCTTCTTTGACATCGCGTGGTTTGAAGGAAATCTCAAAAGGCTTATCGACTACGAAGGTCGCACCTTGGATGTCGCTGAGCAATTTCGGCTTGATAGCTTTTTCGTCAATACTGATGGTATCGGAATACTCCCAATCTGATTTACCTGGGTTATTTTTCTTACCAATCACCCATGCGTCGCTAAGTGCCTCTGACCGAAGCTCTTGGTTATGATTGCGAGCGCGGATTTGCGCTTCCGCAATATTCTCAAGAAGCTCGACCGTAAGCGGTGCGTCTTTCTTGAAATATATCTTCTTCTCATCGGAAAAACCTTCTCCGCCTTTTATGTCGGCAGCAAGTTTGACGGTCGCTCCGGCGGTTTTGGCTTCTGCCAGAATTTCTTCCACCCATTTTGCCTCAAAACGAAGATTATTATAACCGATTGTAGAGCCTTGTTCGAGTTGGATGTTGATGCGGTTTTTCTCGATGTGTGTGCCATCATAATAAGCGAGATGCCCTTCCATCACCACGTAATCCTTATCACGGACTGCTTGGTGACTGAATTTTACGCTATATTCCACGCCTTTGAGCACCATGAACAGCAAGGCACAAAGAATGGTGATCCACATGTAGATTTGGAACTGTCTCCAGTTACCGAGTTTCAGAGCCGCCCATGCGAACACGACGGTCACGGATGAGCCGATGAGCACGAAGGTGTTGATCAAACCCGGAAGCACGGGAAGCGTCCGTTCTGGCCATGGATAATCCGCGCCGAGGCGCAAAAATACGTAAGCAGAGAAGAAGCCACCGAACAGCATGACCTCGGAGGCGAGGAACAGCCAGATGGCGATCTTGGCGTTAAACAGGCCCGTGTCTTTGCGGGCGTTGACGATGTATGGGATTTCCATTTCTTGAAGTTTGCTAGTGGTCAGTTTTCAGGAAGACTGAAGGTTAGTGAGTATCTTTATCGTTAGATTGCTCCGGTGATTTTATGGGAGCTTGCCATTGTGGGTAGTAATCCTTATCGCAGTCTGGACGGGAGTATTCGTAAGGCCCGCGATAGACGGCGACGTCGAAAGTAAAGTTACCATGCCCCGGAGGTGTTGGAGTCGCCCACTCAAGTGTGGTAGCATCCCATGGGTTATCGTTTTCAACTTTGCGTCCCATTTTCCATGCAAACAGCACGTTGAGTATGAAAGGAATCTGAGCTACCGCTAATGCCCATGCGCCCCATGACATGACAACGTTAAGATCGATATACTCGCGCACGGTGTTACCAAAAACGTTAGTGCTATCGACGGCTTTGGCGAGGTAAGCATCGCCACCGTTATACCAACGGCGATGGAAGCCAGCCATTCCCTGCACTAGCATTGGGAAGAACAGCAAGTTCATGCAGATCAAACTTGGCCAGAAATGGATGTGATTCAGGGTGCGACTTGTGTAACGCCCCGTGATCTTTGGATACCAATGATGAACACCGGCGAAGAGACCGAAGAGAATACCCGGAGCGACGACGTAATGGAAGTGACCGATGACGTAATAGGTGTCATGGAGGTGACTTCCGACTAGGTTGAACGCCAGCGGTAAACCTGTTAGACCACCGATACCGAACATTGGGATAAACGCGCAGGCCCAGATCATCGGCGGAGTGAAACGAATCGATCCGCCCCACAGTGAAATTAACAGCGCCGTGATGATGACCACGGATGGGATGGAAATCAGCACCGTAGTTGTCTGGAAGAAAGTGGAAACTGCAGCGCCCATTCCGGTCATATACATGTGGTGAGCCCAAACGATGAAGGAGAGGAAACCGAGGATCAGCACGGAGTAAACCATGGACTTGTATCCCCAAAGCGGCTTGCGGGTGTTGACTGGAATGATTTCCGCAACGCAAGCAATGGCAGGCAACAGAAGCACGTAAACTTCTGGGTGACCAAGGAACCAGAAAAGGTGTTGGAAAAGCAGCGGCGAACCACCACCGGAGAGATCTGCAAGACCTTCGCTCTTCGTGAACAATCCAGTTGGCATGAAGAAGGACGAATGCGCAACGCGATCCATCAACTGCATGATGCCAGCGGCTTCAAGTGGAGGGAAAGCGAGGAGCAGAAGGAAACCTGTGACGAGCATCGCCCAGACAAAGAAAGGCATGCGCATCCATGTCATGCCGCGACCGCGTAAGTTGATGATGGTGGTGACGAAATTGACCGCGCCTAGTAGCGATGAGGTAATCAAAAGAACCAGTCCGATCAGCCATTGGGTTTGTCCAGCCAGCCATTGGTTGACGATTTGCCCATCGGCAAAACCTGCGAGCGGCGAGTAGTTCGTCCAACCGGATTTTGCAGCGCCAGATTCCATGAAGAACGAAGCGCACATGAGCAGACCACCAGCGAGATAGATCCAGTAGCTCATCATATTGAGCTTAGGAAACGCCATATCAACTGCACCAATCTGAAGAGGCGTGACATAGTTACCAAAGGCACCGAAGCCAAGCGGCACAATTCCAAGGAAAACCATGATCGTTCCGTGCATCGCACCGAACATATTGTAAGTTTCACCTGTGACTTTGCCGTCTACTAGCCAGCGTGCTTTCCAGTTATCCGTGAATATCCAGCCCATCTCAGGTGGAAGCGGTCTAAGCGGATAAGCGATGCTCCAGCGCATCACCATCATCAGATAAAATCCGAATGCGAGGAATAGCATAGCAGTGATGCCATACTGAAGACCGATGGTTTTATGATCCGTTGAGAAAAAATATTTTTTCCAGAAGCCCGGATTATGGTGATGGTCGCCATGATCATGAGAATGATCGTGACTGTTAGAAGATGCAGCGTGGGCGCTCATAAGTTGGTTCAGGCGTGTGGGTAAGAGTTAGAGAGTCGGAATCGGTTAAAGCCGAGTTTTGAAAATCATGGAACTGGTGTGAGTTTTGCAGGATCGACCTTTGTTTTAGGATCGAGTGGTGCACCAGGAAGCATTAGATTGTGTTTTGCAGTGAGTTCATCAGCGTCAACGGCAGAGCCGGGTTTCTCACGAGCAGCAGAGGCAGCGATTGCGGCTTGTGCCATTTCAATCGTAACGATGTCACCGGTCGAGTTACCAAAGCCGTTGCGCACGAATGTCATGAGCGCGGCGAGTTCTTCTGCTTTGAGGCCAGCACCAATAGCTGCCATCACACCGTAATCTTTTCCGCTACTGGTCGGGCCTTTTAGACCATTGATAACCACCATGGAGAATTTCTGAGTATTGCCAGTGACCCAAGCAGAGCCGGCAAGTGATGGGAATGCAGCACCACCACGACCATCAGGACCGTGACAACCGATACAACCCGCAGAATTATAAACTTTCTGGCCCTTTCTAATGTATGCATCGATAGCTTCATCAGCAACTGGACCTGAGGGAGCGGCACCTTCGGGCACACCACGCACGTAATTCGGTTTTACAAGAGTATCGTAATCAAACCAAGAACTGGCATTTCCAAGAACGGCACCACCGATAAGGAGAGCTATACCGCATGAAACAATCACCCAGAGAGAGATTGGCTCATGACCGTTATCGGCGATGCGATGTTCACGTGCGGTTGCGGCAGACTCCGAAGCGACACGACCGTGGGCTTGGGTGACGTTGATCGTTTCGTCGAGGTCAGGTTTCTGATTCGATTGCGGACTATTCGATGACATGGTGGAAAGGTTCTGTGGGATCAAAAATGATGCGGTCGAGTTAAGGAGCCGGAGTTGCTGCTGCGGGTGCGGTAGAAGATTCTTCGGCTGGTTTGAAGTTAAAAACTGATGGCACAGGATTGTCTTTTTTCAAGGACAAGAGATAAGAAACGAGTGCGCGGCCATCTGGATTCGGGACAATTTCTTCGCCGTCATCACCGTGGAAAGGAAGCGCTTCGTCAGAGATATTTCCGGTGATCTTTTTCTCATCAAAAAGGAAACGGAAAGACGGGCAGGTCGAGTGACTGCGAGCAGGATCGTGACGTGGGTTGTAAAGGTAACGATAAAGCCATTGTTCAGGAGAAATATCTTTGGCGTAGCTTTTCTCGACGCGGACCGCGAGGTTGGAAAGATCCGGACCCATGCGGTTGATGCCGATGTGAGCGAACTTTTCAAATGGGTAATCGAAGGCATTGGTTTCACGGCGAGTATCGGTGCCTTCTTCTTTATCGACGAAGCCAGCGAAGTCCGCGCGGAAAACATCATTACCCGCGTAGTCAGGACGGATCAACTGGGTATGGCAGAGGTAGCAGCCATTTGCTGCATACACTTGCGAGCCGTCAGCAATCCTGCCGGCGCGTTTTGGGATATAGACAGCATTGGTTCCTGTCGCGTCCTCACCCATCGAGACGGGTTCCAGAGAACGCATCTTGAAGTAAGGAACGATGACAATTGCCAACCATGCAACTCCGAAACTGGCGGAGAGGCTGAGGAAGAAAGTGCGGAAGCTCATGTGAGGATAATTTGAGGAATGAAAATTTAGTGTGCGGAAATAGAACCGGCGTTATCAATGTCGCCTTCTTCTCCGTGTGGGCTGTGTCCGTGGGCGGAAACCAACAAGGTTGGGTGATTGCTGCGACGACCCAGTCCCAGCCACATAAAGGTCAAGTGAAGGAAGAAGAACAGATTGGAAAACAAGATGAAGCACCATGAGATCGTCATTGCCCATACGTAGGGATAAGCTCTCAGAGCAGCGGATTCCCATGGTTGATCAAACTTCTCTTGGCCAAGGCCCTGCATCCATCCACCGAAAATTGCAACGATGGCGACGGTGATGATGCCATAGATCGAGAAAAAGAAATGCATCTTGATCAGACGGCGGGAAATCCACTCGCGACGTGTGATGCGAGGCACGATGAAATAGATCGCACCGAACATGACGAAACTAAAGAACGCGTAGATCGCGAGAATTTCAAAACCGTAACCTGAGAGAGAAAACTGGGTGAGCTTCAAGGTGGAACCTGGTAGATTTAGGAAAACCGCAGCGACTGCCAACACGATCAACCCAAACACACCCGCCATCATGAAGCGCAGCGAAGGACTGTTATTAACGATCTCCATATCCGCAGAAGCGGTGCGGAGAATGTTGAATGCGGCGGTGAACGCAGGAACAAAGAACAAAATCGTGGCTGCTGCACCGAGGTAAGGCATGAAAAACGGAATCGGTGCACCGACGAGTTTTTGCATCCCTGCCCATGGCATGATGATGGCGAGCGACCAGAAACCTAGGCGAGCAAGTGAGTAGCTGAAGATTGGGCGTCCCGTTACTTTCGGGGTGAGATAAAATGCTGCGGAGAGAGCGACTGGCGTGAAGAACAAGAAGATCAGGCTGGATTTATACCAAGCGTTGATGCCGTTCGCCATGACCGGATGACCTGGGAAAACATGCAGCAGAAGATTCGCGGTGAGGTAGATCCATGGGAACCAAATCATCGCGGCCAACAGATACCATTGTGAGATGTAGACGTGACCTTCTGGGCGGACTTTGAACTGCACCATCGACCATGTCAGGATGGCGAAGTAGCTAAGAAGCAGCACAGGCCAAGCGAAGGATGGAAATTCCATCCATGGCATACCGGTTCCGTAACCTAAAATGATGCCTACAACTCCGGCCATAACGCCGAGGTTCCAAACATGACCTGCTGTTAGAATGATTCCGGCAGCTTTGCACTCTTGGCGAGAAAGCCGAGACATGATCCAGATGATCACACCGAAGGCGGCTTGAAATCCCCAACCATAAATCAAAGCATTGAGGTGTGCCGCTTGCGTGCGCCCGTAGGTAAACCATGAGCAGCCATCCATAAATCCTGGGGCATGCATTTTCGCAGAGGAAATGATTCCGAGGATCATGGAAACGGCGAGCCATGCTGCACCACTTACGAGGAAAAACATCACAGGATGACGCAGCGAGCGGTCGATACCGGCTCTCAACTGAGCATCTTGTAGGTTGGTGTTTGCTGTTTCTGTAGACATCTGAACTGGTTAAATCGTTTAGCGAAAAGCTTAGGGTTTGATGAGATCTTGGACAGTGGCTTGTGGTTTCCCAACTTCACCACGTAGCGCTTTCACCTCTTCAGGTTTCACCGCGGAGGCTTTATTTCCAAAACTGTTACGCACGTAGGTCAAGGCACCGGCGATTTGCTCATCGGTTTGATAGGCCATTGGCAGCATACCGGCTAAGAATTTATCATAGACGACACCCTTGACTTCGATAGGACCTGCTAGACCGCGAAGTTGGATCAAAATTAAATTTGAAACCGGACCCTTCACCCACTCAGAACCTGCAAGCGGCGGTCCCGCTCCTTCGACACCCTCTCCGTTCTGACCATGGCACGCGCCACAAACCAAAAACTGTGCTTTCCCGATTTCCATCTGCGCAGGATCAATCGGCACATCTTCCGCGAGTTTCTTTTCCGTCGCAGATCCCGGAATCACTTGTGCTGGAACTTCGACAGCGATGGGATTGGAGCTAGCTAACAATTTCGCAACGTTCGGAGTCACGGAGTCGACCGCTTCTTTCGAGAGAAACTTCGCTTGTTCAGCAATGACTTCAGCTTTGGTGACTTGACGGATTTTAGCCGCACTATCTTCAGGCTCCTCGCCTTTTTTCAACCAGCCGAAGGCAGCTGCTGCGCCAAGAATGACGAGTAGCAAAACGGCAAAGAGCGTGAAAATTCCGAGCCCATCGATAAAGGCTTTGAATCGGATCATTAAGTTATCGCGAGTGGGGTCCATGCGGTTAGGTAAAAAAATCAGTTAGAAAGGTTGGCGGATTCGAGGATGCGTGGGTCGCGGTTCGGGTAGAGCGAATGTTGACCGAGCGCACGAAGGAGAACGAAAAGGAAGGCAGCACCGATGGTGACGAAGGCGAAAATGTCGCCCCAGAAAGCACCGGGTATGGAAGTGGTGATATCACCGAAAACCTCGGGTTTGATTTTTCCGAGAGACACACCACGTTCTGGGATGGTGATGAGATAATGATCGAGCACGTGCATGCAGAGCGTGTAAACCGCGACGATGGAGAGGTATTTCGGGTTCTTTTTCAGCCATGCTTGGAGTAGCACTACGAAGGGAACAACGAAGTGGAAAACCACGAGGCAGATCATGCCGATGTTCCAGTTACCTGTGTTACGGATCAGGAAGTAGGAAGTTTCCTCGGTGATGTTGGCATACCAGATAAGGAAAAACTGGGAGAAGGTGATGTATGCCCAGAAGGTGGTGAAGGCGAACATGAGTTTACCCATGATGTGGAAATGCTCAGGTCCGGTGACGTCTTTGAGGTGACCTTTACTGATCAGCCAGGTGCAGATGAGAACAATCACAGCCATCGAGTTAAGTGCCGTCCCTGCGAAGAGATACACACCCCACATGGTGGAAAACCATTTGTAATCCTGACCCATGAGGAAATCGAAACCAGTGAAGGTGATCGTCAGCGCGAAGATGATTAGAGTGTAAGTGGAATGATAGCGAGCGCGGAGCAAGCGTGTCACACCGGGTTTCGGATCGGTGTCTTGAGCTGTCGAAAGTTTGCGAAGGAACCAGATCACGAAAGTCAAACCGATACCGTAGAAGGCGAAACGCGCAAACCAGAAAACCTCGTTCATGAACCAAAGCTTGTTAGCTAGAAGACCTTGATGATCTTCAATCAAACTTGCTTCCATTGAGCTTGAGCCAAATAGACCGAACAACCGCCAGATTGATCCATTAAATCGGCTAACATTTTCGCCGTGCAGAGTATCCCGATGAATATTCATCCACTCAAAGAGGTATTGATTCACCTGTGGGAAAAGCAACGGAATACCGAAGAGGAAAATCCAAGGGAAAGTCGAGCCAAGGTTTTCAAACGTGCGGCGAACAGAAGTCCCCCACCCTGAGTTAGAAACATTGTGAAGCAGAGTCCAGAACACACCGCCGATGGAAAGTGTTAGGAAAAAGTAATAAGCGAACACCCAAGAGTAGGCGTACGTTCCTTGAAACTTTACACCAAAAACACCGAACAACCCGAGCAGGCTGACGATGGTGCCGATGGCAGCAACGATGAGTAAAATGGTTTTGATCGTGGAGACCTTCGATTTATCGAGGTGGTCGCCGTGGATGGCTATGTCTGAGGATGTGACGTGGTGGGACATCGGGAAAATTATTTGGCTGCGGTTGCTGCTTCTTTGGCGGCTTGGAGAGTGCGGACGTAGGAAATGATTGCCCAACGATCGCGGACAGGAACGTTGGCGCCGTAGCCACCCATCATGCCTTTGCCGACGGTAATGACTTCAAACATACGGCCATCGGGATAAGTGGCGGATTTAAAAGTATCGAGGTGGAAGTTAGCGATGCCAGGAACGCCGTAACGGGAAGTGATGCCGAGGCCATTTCCGGTTTCGCCGTGGCAAGCCGAGCAGTAGATCGCGTAGCGCTCTTTGCCGCGTTTGATGAGTTCGGCTGCGCTTTCTGTGGAATCGAGTTCAAGTTCATCAGGCATTCCGGTGCCGAAGTAATCGCCGACGTGACCCGTGTAGTAGTAACCGGTTTGACCGCCGAATTCGTATTCAGGAATTCCGCCGATCTCTTTGCTACCGGTTTCGTTGAAACCCAATGGCTGGGTGCCAGCAACTGGCTGACGCGCGCCTTGGCGATCCGCGAAGAAGCCGCTCGGCGATTGGGCTTTGAGTTTATCCTGATTGTCCATGTCATTGAAAATCTGGACAGGAGGTTTGGAGAAGTGCTGACCACGGAAGCCCAGCATCCCGACAACGAGAACTGCGATAATGACGTATGCTAAGAAAAAGTAGCGCATGGCTGATGAGTGAGTGTGCGGGTAAAAAGGTTAGTCTTGTTCTTCTTCGACGAGTTCGATGTTCACGCCGCCGATATCTGCGAGCAGGTCGCGGGTGCCTTGTGGGCTAAATTTTTCGTCACGTGCTTCGATGGCGATGAAGAAACCGTCATCGGTCGCGCGGTGGAATTGTTTGCTGGCAAACAAAGGATGGTTGAGGCGCGGCAACTGCATCAGGCCGAGCAAACCAAACAGCACGGTGAAACCTGCGAATAAGATCGTGAGCTCAAACATCACGGGGAAGAACGCCGGGATGGTGAAAATGTTCGTTGGCTTCGCTTGGACGACCGTTGGGTAAAGCACCACTTGAGTGTAGTAAGCGAGAGTGAAGGCCGTAGCCGTTCCGGTCATACCGCCGAAGAACACAAACCATGGAAGAATGGAGCGTTTCAGGCCCATCGCGCCGTCAAGGCCGTGGACAGGATACGGGGTGTAGCAATCCCATTTGCGGAAGCCCGCATCGCGGACTTTTTCCGCAGCCTTGTAGAGCGCCGAGGCGCTTTTGAACTCGGCGAGGTAGCCATAAACTCGTTTTCGGGTAGTGCTCACGTGGAAGAAGTTTTCAGTTTCAAGTTTTCAGTTTTCAGGAATTCAGCCTTTATCACTGGTAAGTTCGTGTTGATAGGCGGGGATTTCGACGGTGCCGGCATCTGGGTGGGATTCGTTGTCTTCGAAATGTGGATCGCTTTCAAGTTTCGCCCATTTGACCTCAGCGATGTTGATGCATGGCAGGAAGCGCAGGAACAATAGGAACAAGGTCAGGAAAAGTCCGATGGTGCCGACGAAGGTCATCATTTCAACACCGCTCGGGCTGTAGGTTTTCCAATCACCTGGCAGCCACATACGAGCCAGCGTGGTGACGATGATGACGAAGCGCTCAAACCACATGCCGACGTTGACGCACATCGCCACGATCATCACGACCCAGAGGTTTTCGCGCATCGATTTGAACCAGAAGATCTGTGGGGAAAGCACGTTGCACGACATCATCGCTGCGTAGGCCCACCAATAAGGTCCGGCGATACGGTATTTGAAGGCATCCATTTCGTAGATCGCACCGGAGTAGAAAGCGACAAAGAGCTCCATCAAGTAGGCGTAACCCACGATCGTGCCGGTGAGCAGGATGATTTTCGCCATGTTATCGATGTGCTTCATGGTGATCATATCCTGCAAGCCGTAGATGAAACGGGCGGGAATCATGATCGTAAGCACCATTGCGAAACCACCGAAGATGGCACCAGCGACGAAGTAAGGAGGGAAAATCGTGGTGTGCCAGCCGGGAACCACCGAGGTCGCGAAGTCGAAGGAAACGACCGAGTGAACAGAGAGCACGAGCGGTGTAGAAAGTGCGGCGAGCAAGAGATAAGCCATTTCGTAATGACTCCACTGACGGTTTCCACCTCTCCAACCGAGGGCGAAAATCCCGTAAAGAATTTTGCGAATGCCGGGTTTGCAACGATCACGAATCGTCGCGAGGTCAGGGACCATACCTAGATACCAGAAGATCAGAGAGATCGTGAAATAAGTCGAAACCGCGAACACGTCCCAGAGCAGAGGTGATTTGAAGTTTTGCCAGATCTCGTTGGCGTTAGGGATGGGTGCGAGGAACCATGCGAACCAAACACGACCCACGTGGAAGGCCGGGAAAATACCGGCGCAAATCACCGCGAAAATCGTCATCGCTTCCGCCGCGCGGTTGATGGAGGTTCGCCAGTTTTGACGGGTGAGGAAAAGCACGGCAGAGATCAGAGTTCCGGCGTGACCGATACCGATCCAGAACACGAAGTTCGTAATATCCCAACCCCAGAAAACTCGGTTAGACATACCCCAGACACCTACACCGCTCGCGACTAGATAAGTTAATCCCCCGCCAACGCCGATTAAAGCGATCAAAGACGATGGGATAAAGAGCAGCCACCAAAGAAATGGCTGACGGTTTTCAATGATCCCGCAAATCCGGTCGGTGATCCAATGATAGGATCGCTCATTGAGAATCAACTTTTCACGCTTGAGAACAGGAAGTTTGATTCCTGAATCTTGATGCGGGGCGGTTTCTGAAGTGGAGGCCATGTGTTAGGAAATAAGAAAGTTATAAAAATCAGACCATGTGGATGGTGGATTGACCGATATATGGAGCATCAGGCATGTCCGGATTTGGATTTTTCACACGCGCTAGGTAACTGGTGCGTGGACGGGTGCCGATGTAGTTGAGTAGGTCGTAGTTACGATCGAGTCCTTTAACTTTGATCTTTTCGAATTCCACATCCCCGATGTTCGCTCTGATCGATTCAGAGTCGTTGCCCTTGGCACGGACCATCGCTGAGGCCTTACCATCAAGAAGGTTTCCGAAGCTGATCGCTTCCGCCGGGCAGGCGTCTTGGCAAGCGGTTTTGACGGAATCGACCGGGATACGGAGCGTTTCGGTGGAAACGTTGTTAGAAGTATCCGTGGAGAGTTTTCCGGACTCGAGGACTTCTTGTTTCTGACCACGTTTTTGACGAATGATCGCGCCTTTGATGCGCTGCACGCAGTAGGTGCATTTCTCCATCACGCCGCGCATACGCACAGTGACGTTCGGGTTTTTCTGAAGATGATTTGGCTCTTTGTCATGACGCTCACCCAATGGACCATGGTTGAGGTTATTTTTGATGAGCGGATTACGTTTGTTGTAATCGAAGAAGTTGAAGCGACGCGCTTTGTAAGGGCAGTTATTCGCGCAGTAGCGAGTGCCGATGCAACGGTTGTATGCCATGGCATTCAAGCCGTCTTCGGTGTGGATCGTGGCGTTGACCGGGCAAACCGTTTCGCACGGAGCCGACTCACATTGCATACATCCGACAGGTTGTGGAACGAGGGCAACGTTATCTGGATCGAACTTGTTTTCTTTGTGTGTCGCGAAATAACGATCCATGCGGATCCAGTGCATTTCGCGGCCTTTGGCAACTTGTTCTTTACCGACGATGGGGATGTTGTTTTCCGATTGGCAAGCAACGAGGCAAGCGTTGCAACCCATGCAGGAAGAAAGATCGATGGTCATACCCCACTGATGAAGCTTATCGCTGAGCAACGGATTGCCATGGATGTCCTCCTGTTTGTAGAGCGAAATGTTTACCGGTGCGTGGGAGTCGTTGCCTTGTTTTTTGACTCCTGCAAGTTGCTCGCTGAAATCGCCTTTGTGATCGACGGGTTGGGTCGAGATCTCACGAGCTAAGGCACGACCATACATCGCGTTGTGCTCTTGAGTGAGAGCAACGGAGTAACGATCTTCTGTTTTCGTGATCGTTGCTCCGGTGGCGAAATAGGAAGTCTCGGAAGTGCGAAGCGGATAAGCATCGAAACCGCGGTTCATACCGACGAGGCCGACAAATTTGCTAGCTTTAGAATTTCCGCGACCCAGTTCATCTTCATCGTTGAAACCTTGTCCGTAACCGAGCGGGATGATGAGGGTATTTTCGGCTTGGCCGAAAGAAACGAGAACCGGAAGCTTGAGCGTTTTGCCGTTCACCGCGACTGTGATCATCGGCGACTTGCGGTTTTGACCTTCGTCGTCTGGAGAACGCGATGCGAATTTTGTCTCCAACTGAATGATCTGATCGTAGATGCCGAGTTCTTTCGCCGTTTTCGGGGCGATGATAACGGCGTTGTCCCAAGTGAGTTTGGAAATAGGATCGGGAGCTTCTTGAAGCCAGCCGTTGTCGATCCAGCGGCCGTCGTAAAGGGATGCGTCAGTGGCAAAAATGACGTCGAGAGATTTTGCTGAAGGAGCCGATACTTTCACTTTCGCGATTTCGTCAGCAGCACCTGCGGAAAGAGTCACTGTTGCAGAGGCATAATTACCTGAAGCGCGGAAACCATTTTTGAGAACTTCTTTCCACTCAGTTTCAGTGCCTTTGAAAGTCGCTTTGACTTCAAGCATGGCTGGTGCTGGAGCGCCTTTCTCCCCTTCCCCGATCACGAGTTTTCCGTCATTCAAAAACGCGAGCAGCAGCTCGATTTCAGAAACGCAATTTGGATACAGCGGAAGAATCATTGGCTGCACCACGGTGTAAACTCCGCGCACGCTTTTCGCATCGCTCCAAGTTTCCAAGTAATGCGTGGCTGGAACGTGCCAAGTGCAAGCATACGCCATGGCGTTGCTGCGATCGCTCATGTGAATGCTGGTCTTCGCTTTGGCGAGAGCCTCGGAAAATTTCAGATCCGAAGGTGCGTCGTAAACTGGGTTCGCAGGTGTGAGGAACACTACGGTTTCAACTGCAGCGGAATTGAGATCTGCGGTGAGAGCAGCGATGTCGCCGAAACCTTTGTTCTCGGTTTGATAAGCGTTGAGACCTTTACCTTCGCCGATGTTGCCGAGAGCGATGTTGATCGCAAGGGCGAGATGTTTGACTGCTTTCGACTGACGTGATCCAGCGAGAACCGCGGTTTTCGCGCCGTTGGCTTTTAAATCTTTCGCGAGTTCACTAACCCATTTCAGTTCGTTCGCATCGGTGAGCGGCGCGATGTTACCGGCTGGTGCGCCAAGCTCGCGTGCGATTTGTGCGGCGATCGCTACGACGCGACTCGGTGCAATTCGCAAACGGTGATCCGCCATACCGCCTGTTAGACTGAACGCTGACTCCACCGAGTAAAGGCGGTTCATCGTGCTCGCATCCGGCTTCGCTTCGTAACCCGCACCTTCTGGTTTGCGGCGATTGAAAAACGTGATGTTAGAACCTTGTGGATCGGTTCCGGCGAAATCGCAATCCAACGAAAGAATACGATCCGCATTTGCGAAATCCGGGACGAGTTTAACGCCCTCACCGAGCACGTCTTTGTCGTTTGCTGTTAGAGCTTCGTATTGATAAAACTTGGCGCTGGTGAAATTCTTGCTGAGATTTTGAATCAAACGCAGACGGGTCGGGCTTTCATCGCAACCGAACACGAAACCAATTTTTGCACTCTTGTCTTTAGCGATTTCGCTGATAGCCGCTTGAAAATCGGCGAGCTTGGCTTTTTTGCCACCGTTGAGGACATTCCGCGAACGCGAGGTCGAGTAAAGATCAAGCACGGATGCTTGAGCGAAGGCATCGGTTCCCTCGTAATCCGGATGCAAACGGTTCGGACCCACTTTCGTTGGGCGACCTTCATAGGTAGTCACTACCAAAGGCACGGCACCCGTTGCACGTGGGAGAGAAGATGCGTAGTAAGTCGCTTTCCCTGGGATCACCCATTCCGGCGCTTTGGTATAAGGAACAATATAAGCTTCTGGGCGACGGCAAGCGACCATGCCGAATCCGGCCAAGGCGGTCGATGAACCCATGAGTTTCAGGAAAGACCGACGACTCGTCTCCATCGCCTCTTGGTTTTCCATTTCAGCTGCACCTTGCGGAAATTCGCGATCCATCCAGCTACGGAATTCTTGGGTGTCCTCAAGTTGGCCAGTGCTGCGCCATGAGATGGTGGTCTCATTCTCGGGGACTGCGGGGTGTTGCAAAATGCGTTTGCTCATATCAGGGCTGCTGAGAAATGTTTTTTGAAAGTGAAGTGATCAGTGGTGGCAGGTTGCGCAAGTGACCTTGGGTTTAACCGAAAATTGCTCTTTAAGCTTTTTGCCGAGATCCAGAGTGGTCGTGACTCCTTTTTCGGTGCTGTATTTTGCGACATCTGCATCGCCGTAATGGAAGTTGAAAACTTCTTCTAACGGACGGAGGTGATTCTCAGGAGCGCGGTGGCATTCCAAGCACCAGCCCATCGAATGCGGCTCGGCTTGATAGACAACCTCCATCTTATTCACGTCGCCGTGGCAACTCTGGCAGGAAATCCCGCGGTTCACGTGAGCGGAGTGGTCGAAATACACATAGTCAGGCGCTTTGTGAACACGCACCCATTCGATCGGTTTTCCATCGTAACCAGGATAATTTACATCCATCGAGCGATGCAGCGGAGCCAACTTCGGACTGTCCTTCTGCACATGCTGGTGGCAGTTCCAACAAGTGTTACCGCTCGGCACGTTAGAGTGACCGGAAACATCCACAAAAGAATGGCAATAACGGCAATCCAAACCTAACTGCTCAACGTGGATGTTGTGAGAAAATGGGATCGGCTGAGAGGGTTTGTATCCAACAACCTGCGCCTTAGGAGTTGCATAATATCCAAACGCAAGAACCACGCCCGCGCCAACAGCGCCAAGGCAAAATGCGATTTGAAAAGGTAGTAAGTTTGACCAGCGTGGAAAAATATTCGCCATGAGCTAAATGAGTAAGGTGGTAAGCCGCGCGAAGACTGGGAGATTGTGAAAAATTTCACAAGCGATTTTCTTTCATAAATGTAAAATTAATTCACAGCGTTATTGAGAATGATTATCAATAAAAATCCCCCGCGGCAGATGCCTGAAAAAACGGGGAATTTTCTAAAAAAAGGGTAGGGTCAACACGCCATGTTGACCGAGATTTTCTTTAGGTAGTGAATAGATAAATAGGCAATCGGGAAAGAATCACTTGCTTAAAGCGATCGAACCTTAACGTTTGATCATCGGTCTTCTCGGCGAGACGACCCTACCTTTTAAAACTCACTCCATTCTACGAATCCCTAGCGGATTGCCTTCTTGTAACTCAAGCGGCAGTGCTGCATCTGGGAAGCTCTGCCATGCGATGGCGCGGCAGAAGCGATAAATCGCCATGGTGCCTACTGAAGTGCTGCGGCCATCGGAAGTTGCGGGGAAAGGTCCGCCGTGAACCATGCTGGAGCAGACTTCTACGCCGGTTGGAAAACCGTTGAAAATGAGGCGACCGGCGCGTTGTTGGAGCGCGTTGACCAAGCTGGTGTATTGGGTGAGTTCCTCGGTTGTACCGTGGACAGTAGCGGTGAGCTGACCTTCGAGTCTCGCGATGGCGGCTTCGATTTGTGCGGTGCTACCGCGAACGATGAGTGCACCGGGACCAAACATCTCGGCCTGCAAGTGTTCATTTTTCAGGAAGTCTTCGATCTCAACAACGAAAACCGCTGGGGCGCATTGGCCTTGTTTTTTCTCAGCAGAACTAAGTGCGAGAACGTTGACTCCGGAAATGTTAGAGAACGATTCGGTTGCATCGCTAAACGCTTTGCAGATCGCAGCGTTGAGCATGGTTGAGGGTGAACCGACCTCAACTAAGCTTTTCAATTTCGCAAGGAATTCATCTCCCTGCCCTTCTGGTAAAAACACCAAGCCTGGATTGGTGCAGAACTGGCCGGCACCGAGAGTGAGTGAACCATAATAAGCTTCTGCAAGAGCGGTTTCGCCTTTGGCGAGTGCGCCGGGCAAAAACACGATGGGATTGATCGAGCTCATTTCGGCGTAGACTGGGATCGGCTGCGGACGCTTTGCAGCGGTATCCATGAGTGCGGTTCCAGCGGCACGTGAGCCGGTGAAGCCAACGGCTTGAATGACGGGATGTTTCACCACCGCTTGGCCGACCGTGCGTCCGCCACCGTAGAGAACGGAGAAAACACCTTCCGGCATTCCGCATTCTTTCGCAGCAGCGATCACTGCGTTCGCAACGATTTCCGCACAACCTGGATGCGACGAATGCGCGATCACCACCACAGGGCAACCCGCAGCGAGAGCCGATGCGGTATCGCCACCGGCGACAGAAAACGCGAGTGGAAAATTACTCGCGCAGAAAACCGCAACAGGACCAAACGGACGAAGCATCGAACGAAGGTCAACTTTTGGAATTGGCTGACGATCTGGCTGAGCACGCTCGATGCGAGCATCGACCCATGAGCCTTCTTCTAACAGAGTAGCAAACAATCGGAGTTGGCCGGTTGTGCGACCCGTTTCACCGCGCATCCTTGGTTCAGGAAGTGCGGTTTCTTGTGGACCACGAATGACGATATCCTCCACCACGGCCTCGATTTTCTCGGCGATTTTACGAAGGAAAGCCGCACGGGTTTTTCCGGGTAAATTCGAGTAAACAGGAAACGCCGCAGCAGCGAGAGCTAAGGCTTGCTCGACCTCATCCGGGGTGGCGGAAAGGTAAACGGGAGCAAGAGCTTCGCCCGTTGTAGGGTTTACTGCTTGTCCACATGGCTGAGTGCCGGTGGAGCGTGAATAGCCAATGAAGGAATTACCGGTGAGCGTGGTGATCATGATATTAAGTTTTGAAAAAATTAAGCAACAGGACTTGGGGGAGAGATCGCGGAAATGGATGGGTCACACCGTCATCATGTCGCAGACAAACCATGCGAATATACGCTTTGGGTCAAGACTTGAGCGGATTTATTGGAATTTCTTTGGGAAATTTTCCTAAGCCAATCCCGCAAGATCCGTAAACTCCAGCCCGTGCGCCTCAGCAACCGGACGGCAGGTCAGCTTTCCTCCGAAGGTATTGATCCCGCTAATAAGCTCGCGTCTGCGCTTGCACGCATACTCGACCCCATGTTCCGCAATCAAGTGCGTCCATGCGTGAGTCACGTTGTTAAGCGCCTGAGTCGCGGTGCGGGAATACGCGCCCGGCATGTTCGCCACGCAATAATGCAACACGCCTTCTTCGACATAGGTTGGGTTTTCATGGGTCGTGGCTCGAGTCGTCACCGCGCATCCGCCCTGATCGACGGCGATGTCCACAAACACGCTACCGGGATTCATCATCCTCAGCATTTCACGGGTGACAAGTTTCGGAGCTTTCGCACCCGGCACCAACACCGCGCCGATCAACAAATCCACGCGCGGCAACAATTCGGATAAATTCGCTTCGCTAGAATACACGGTATGCGCACCGGCCATAGTGATATCGAGAAAACGCATCCGCTCGAAATCCACTTCCAAAATCGTGACATCCGCACCGATTCCGGTTGCGACCCGCGCCGCGTTGACCCCGGCGGTTCCGCCACCAATCACCACCACCCGCCCCGGCGCAACGCCCGGAACTCCACCTAACAAACAACCGCGCCCCCCGCGATGTTTCGCCAAATGGTAAGAACCGACAATCGCCGACATCCGGCCCGCGATTTCACTCATCGGCTCTAACAGCGGTAAGCGTCGGTTCACCTCGATCGTCTCGTATGCTATCGCAGTGCAGCCGCTAGCCATCAAACTTTCCGTGAGATCTAAATCCGCAGCAAGATGCAGATAAGTGAAAAGCGTGTGCTTCGGAGTCAGCATCGCCACTTCAACCGGTTGCGGTTCTTTGACTTTCACGATCAACTCCGCGCCTTCAAAAACCGCCTTCGCATCCGCAACGATCTCCGCGCCGGCCGCTAAATATTGTTCATCGGTATAACTCGCGCCCACCCCTGCTTCACGCTCAACAAGAACACGATGCCCACGCTTCACGAGATCGGCAACCGATCCTGGGATCATGCTCACCCGGTTTTCCTGTGCCTTGATCTCTTTCGGTATGCCTATGTTCATGTCGTCGCCTTTATTTTAATCCATCCAAACTTTTCATGATCGCTTGTTGAACTTTCGGCTCCCCGATATTTCCAAGGTGACCACCCTCAGGTAAAATTGTTAGGCGAGATTTTGGAAAGGTCGATCTCAACCAAGCCACGTCTTTTGACCTGAGCAGGAAGTCGTTTTCATTTGTAATGATGCGAATTTTCGATTGCGCACGAAGCTTGCTTTCTTGGGATCTTAAATCCACATCGCGTTTCAGCTTATCCACGCTGATGCCTTTTTGTTGATAATAAGGCACTGCAAATCTGTCGAAGTAATCGCTTAACGAATAATCGAGAATCTCGTTATACACAGGCTCTCTACGCCAGCTGGATATGGGGGTTTGAAGCACTCCAAAATTATTTCTGGATTGGCTATCATAGATGATATCGCGAAGAGCCACACGAAAAGTCAGGCCGATCAAGTATTTCGATTCATCTCCATCAAACATGACTGGCTGCGGTGTTTGCTTCTTACTTAACAGAGCATAGCTGGCTTTTTGCATCGTATTATTGATGCGCTGTTGACGCTCTGCTTCAGGCCATTTCAACGGAGTGTTCACATAGCTATCCAACTCTTTGAATCCGTGTGTGATGTCCACTGGCATATTGATAGCTACATATCGATCAAAGGTGATTAGCTCGGATTTTGAGTACGCCTCGCTAGCCGCAATCCGCAGTGTCATGAATCCACCCATCGAAGTGCCAATCATCGCCCGCTTAGTAAACCGACCCGGAAATTTCTTATTCAAAGCACGATCTGTTTCAGTGATTCCCAGCCATAGGTCGTGACTGTCTACAGTTGGATAGACAGGCAGGGCAACTGACGATGTCATGTGCATGAACTCCGGATGAAAAACACTGGTCGTGCTGACTACGGAGTAACCATTCTGATAGAGTTGTTCCGCAAGACCAACCGTCATCGATGAATAACGATGCGAATAGAATCCAGGAGAAATGTAAACCAACGGTGCAGGAACAGGCTGCAACCAGTAAGTGCTTATCATCTTCCGACCCGTCGCAGGAATTTTCACTGATATATCACGACTCTGCGTCAGGAAATCGGGATCTTTTGGGCCGAACTTCACCGCACCAAATGTCTGTAAAGTTGGCAAATCGATAGGTCCGCGCATTTGCAAATCTGGCAGCGCATCATTTTTGGTGTATGTCCATGCGATCTTTGAAGTTGAATACGGATCCGCATCCATCACAAGCAACCGTTTCGCCTCTTCACTGATATCCGTCAGCTGATTGTAAGTCGTTGCCGGAGAAACCATGTCATACGGAGGATAGTAATTGAGAGGCTCGGAAAGCTTGTCTCCAACCAGTCCCAGCGCGCTGCGTTCATCACTTGGTCCGAAAAATGGCAGCACCACATAGTTCTTTGGTTGCCAGCCCCATGTTCCAAATGTCTGACCGAAGTTAGCATTGGACTTGGGTATGTTCCATTTGGTCGCAGGATCGAAAAATCCGGCCACGCCCACAGTGGAATTCGTTAGAAAACGCTTCGTTTCATCCCCCGCCCCATCCCAGCGACCCTGCAACATGTGATTTACCACCCGACCCGGATAGGAGATATTTCGGGCAAAATCTCGAATCGATTCACGAGCACGTGTCGGCACAACTGTCCGATAAACTTTGGCCGTTGGATGAATCGCTCCAACCAAAAGACCTTCATTTACCGCCCAAATCCCCCGGTTTAGCGGCTCCCCGGCATCATTCAACAAATCCGGAAACGGCGTCACCGAACCGGCTGTCGGCGTCGGATTTGCTGCCATCTGGTTTTGAAAGTTCGTCGACGAACATCCGCTCAAAAGGCAAGTCACTGCCACCAAAACGAGGCTCGACGCATATAGAAATGATTTTTTAAACGGAGGTAAACTTGGCATCACAAAAGAAAATTTGGCCGGCAGACTACCCATAATTGTTCACACGTAAAGCCTTGTGATGTCATTTTCTATCGATTCGGCTCATAGAGAAACCCTTTTTGCATAAGCCGCAGCTATTTCAACTGGTTCAGATAAGAAAATAAATCGCTGACCTGCTGATCCGTGAAACCTTCGATCAACCCTTCTGGCATAAGGGATCGCTTGGAAATATCGTGCGCTGAAATCTCCTTTTTCATGATCACCAACTCATCCGCGCCGATCCGGCGGATTTTGAGCGAATCAGCCGTTTCCCCTGCAAGGAATCCACTGACCACGGTATCATTCGCCAGCCGGACATCGTGGCGATAGTATCCACTTTCTAGCTGTTCATTCGGCGTCAGGATATTTCTCAATAACGACTCCACACCCATCGCGCCCGCGCCACTGAGATCAGGACCGATCGCCAACCCTTTACCATTCACTTGATGGCACATGAAACAAGTTGCCTCCATCAAAGCGCGGCCTTTTTCCGCATCGCCTGCTTTTTTTGCTAGCCCCTCAAATCGACGAAACTTCTCTAAATTCTGATCACGCTGTTGGGTTGTGAGCAAACTTGGGAAATCTGGACTCATGATTACAGCGGCTTTGCCTGCCAATTTGATACCGGCAAGATCTTTTCCAGTAAGTCTCAAAACCAAGTTTTCAGGCAACTTACTCCCCGAATAATCCGTCCGATAATCCATCCGAATCTGCTCCGCTGTTCGAGCAATATTCCAGATCCTATACTCATCATACATTGCCGCAGGCCCGGCCTTTGCTGTGGTTTCACCTAAATTCAATCCGATAAAATCTGCTGTGCTGGTTTTTCCTTCCGTCGCTTCCGCTTCGCCATCGAAATAAATCGTGAACTTACCCGATACGTCTCTCGTGATCGCGCAGTGAATCCATTCATCCGGCTTGATCGTTCTGCTAGATGAAATCATATCTCCCAGTTCAGGTCCGCCGTGGATTCGTAGCTTTCCTCCGTAGAAATTGAAATCCGGCCCACCTCTACGCCCCAACAATCCATCTTCCGCGCCAACACCTTCATCCAGACTGATCCATGTCTCCACGGTGAACGGGCCTTTCAAGGTCACATTCGTAAGCAACTTGTCCGGATCTCCGCCGTTCAAACGGATCACTTTTTTCAACAAGCCTTCTTGGGATTCTAACAAAGCTTTCACAGACGGATGATTCTGACCGAGAACCGCTGTGACTTTTTCCAACGATGAACCATCGACCTTTCCAAATTTTCCAGCGATCAATGCTTTCGTAAAAACTTCGGCTTGCGTCTTATTCGATGTCATCCCATCCCTCGCGATCGACTTCAAGGCTCCTGGCAACTTCGCCCAACGTTTGGAAAACACATCGATCACTGCCTCACTTTGCAAGGAAGCAAATCCCGTCACGGCTTCACGAGTCACATCCGCATTCGCATGATCCATCAGCTTCTCACAATCCTCAGCTTTCAGGACTTGAATCTCACGCAATGTCGCCAACCCAACTGAAAGCTCTTCGGGTTTCCTCGATTGGGAAAACGCCCATGCCCGCACCTCATCGCCGAGTTTTGAAATGCGGAATCTCCGCGACACATCCACGACCAAGCGTTCATTTTCCGGATTTTTCAAATCTTCTAATAAAGCCACACAGGCATCGCCGATAAGAGAAGCAAGATCGGAATTCGCAGCCACTGATGGATCTAACTGCAGCAATGAACTCAACATCATTTGTCTATCATCTTTTGAGGCTAATAATTTTTTAAATGCCTCAAGAACCAACGGATGTTTGATGTGCTTAGCAAGAAGTCCCAGCTCCTGAACCGTCAAAGCACGCTTCATTTTACCTAAAATTTGAACCAACATCACCGCACCCTCTTCACCTTCGAATGATCTCACCGCCAACGCCATCGCTTCGTCGGACAATTTGATTTCATCTAACATTTTTTTTGTCGACACTGGATGCATAGCCATCGCCCATCGCACCAAATACCTTTCAAACTCCCTGTCATACCCGTCGCGATCCTTTGCTTGCAGCGGCTCTTTCGCATAACCTGCAGCAATCGCAACCATTGCTGGCGTCGCCGCACGATGCAATCGCACCGCATTGATCACCGCCGCCCTAACTCGGAAATGAGTATCGTCTTTCAACGCTTCCATCACGCGTAGAAAATCCGATTCTGAAAGCGATCTCTCACCAGCGATTCTCGCCGCCTCGTGACGGAAGTTAGCTTGTGGAAATTTCGATAACTCCACCAAGAGACCAGAATTCACAGCATTCAGACCTTCCAACGCCCAGAGCGCGCCGAGACGTTTCGCATCGGTTGATTTTGCATCGTTTAAAATAGTTTTCAAATTCGGCACCAACTTGGTTTCCTTCCGATCCACAATCTCATGCATCGCCATCGCAGCCGTGCGGGCATTTGCTCCACCAATCAAACCTAACAATCCTTTGCCATTAAGCTTCGCCAAGTCCACACGTGGCGCAACCGCCTGATCCTTGTGACGTATCCTCCAAATCCTGCCGCTGGTTTTATCCCGATCCGGATGCGCTCTCGCGACCTCGTTGTGGGAAATGATTTTGTTATACCAATCCACCACATACAAACAACCATCGGGTCCGAAGTGCGCGGCGATCGGGCGGAAATTCTTGTCATCGGTCACCATGAAATCTGCGCCTTTTTCGTAAATCGGATGCCCTTTCTCATCGCGCGTCATCGTTACGATCTGAATTTTCGATGTGATCGGATTCGGTATGTAAAACACCTGTTTTCCAGCGAAATCTTTCGCGAACGGCGAACCTTCGTCCTCAGCCAACGCGAGCCCGCTGAGCCCAGTTCCACCCATTCTATCTTTCAAAGATGGCGGTTGGATCGGTGCGTCTTCTCTCATTTTCGGTCCAAATGGCGTTGGGTAATGCGATCCAGAAACAAACTCCGCCACGGGATGACCATTGTCGTTCGCCTCTTGGATATATGTCTCACCCGTCCGTGAAATCACCAAACCCCAAATATTGTTAGGGCCGCCCGTTTGCGCTTGGAAAAGCGAGCCGTCCGACTTGAACCGACCCAGCTTGCAATTGTTAAACGTCACGTTTTCCACGCCGTCATCAAATTTCAAGCCACCTGGCCGACGTACTTCGGAGGAGTTGAAAGCACCCTGCGCCAGATGGATCCAACCGCCTGGTGTGCGTTCGAATTGGTGCACAAAAAGATGCGAGTCCTGAACTCCAAATCCCTCTAGCACAACTTCAAATCGATCCGATTTGCCGTCTTTATTATCATCAATGTAACGCCGTATTTGCGTGCCATACTGAGCCAACACGCCATCCATCATTGGAAGAATCCCAAGAGGAAGCGCAAGTCCCTCAGCGAACACGCGCGGCGTCTGCACACCCTTGGAATTAGGTTCATCGAAAACTAGAATACGATCATTTCCTCCCGCCGCATAAATAGCATTAGCTGCTTCAGCATTTTCATTCGCATCCAAAGGATACTCGGTAGCTGTCATCGTCCACATTTTTCCGTGCCTATCCCACGCTACCGTAACGGGTTTCTCAGTACCCTGCTTTTCAGACGAGACCAACTCCACTGTATATCCTTCGGGTAGAATAAATTTCTTAAGTTCCTCTTCTGGTGAAAGCGCTCCAGCAGGCGCTTGGTTTTTTGCAGGTGCGGGCTTAGCAGGTGCAGGTTTGGCTGTCTCTTTGACATCCGCCCACTTCGCCGAGTTTGCGGTCGGCGGCAGTTCTTTCATCATCACATCCTTGATCTGCACCAAAAATTTTCCCCCGCTGTGCGCCTGCAATCCAAGCATTCCATCGGCAGGGATCGTGTTGTCCTTTTCCGTGTAATCCGTGACCTGCACTCCGTTGATCCAAACCTGGATTCGAGTCCCTTCACATAGCACGCGATATTCATTCCAATCCCAATCCTTCGCCACCGCCTTCAATGCCGCAGGATCTATAGCTCCTGAAAGTTTCGCCCTGCGATGCTCATCATACAAGTCCCCCCAATATCCAATCCCGCCATCAACCTGATAGCCTTTCATCGAGCGTTCTTTTTCCCGTGCACTGCGGATCTGCATGCCGGAGTTTTGGAAACCCTCACCTTTCACCAAACGCAGCTTATACGTCAGGTCAAAGTTTTCATAAGACTTCGTTGATACCAGAAAGAGATTGCGCGGAATCTTTTCCTCAAGGGATCCACCTGTGATCGCTCCGTCCTGAACTTTCCAGAATTTCTCCTCATCTTTGGGAAACTCCCAACCTGTTAGAGTTTTCCCATCAAACAGGGATACAGGTTCGGCGTGCAACACGCTCACGCCCAGCAAAACGATCAGTAAATATTTCATGGTAAATTAAAGTCAAAGACCACAACCCGCTCCAAACATGGCACCACAATATCTTTCACTTCTTCATGGATCGGATGTGGCAAATAAGCATCCCGGCTTTCCGGACTGTCGAAAGTCAT
The DNA here is from genome assembly GCA_031422775.1 of Akkermansiaceae bacterium. Taxonomy (GTDB): domain Bacteria; phylum Verrucomicrobiota; class Verrucomicrobiia; order Verrucomicrobiales; family Akkermansiaceae; genus Luteolibacter. Next base: position 85,288 of record JANPMK010000118.1, read on the forward strand.
GATGAAACCATGCGTGAATCCTTCGTTCAGCCCCTCGGCACTCTCGTAAGGACCATGCTCAAATCCCACAATCCCCGGAATCCGTCCCATCATGCCCTGAAGCGCAACGAAACATTCATCGATCTTCGCCTGTGTGACCTCCGTCTTGAACTGAAATAATGCAATGTGTCTGACCATGTTGTGTATTGGGTAAATGATAGGTTCATTCAATACACGCCAGATCAGATTTCTCAATCAACCAATCCATATCCCAAATCCACATGCAGAACCACCACCTCTCCGCTAAATCCTCATTTCCACCCCACCAACGCGCCAAGCTCGAAATAATCACAGCTTTCAATGGACCGCGTGACTCCAGTCGCGCACCCAGCCCAATTTGACTACGCTTCGCTCCGTCCAAGCTATTACGGCTTCGCCATTATTCTAATTGCTCGTTATCACTCGCTCTGCTTTCCCAATCTTGCGTCTTCAAATCCTCATAAATCCCACCTTTCACACCACCACCGCAACAAACAAACACCTCCTCGCCACGATGGTTGCGCATGCTTGAAAATTCTTTTAGTATCAATCCCACATGACCGAACTTCTCTCACCCGCCGGCAACTGGGACTGCGCCCGCGCTGCTGTCGCCGCTGGCGCCGACGCCATTTACTTCGGTCTCCCAAAATTCAACGCACGCCTCCGTGCTGATAATTTTTCCGAAGCCGATCTCCCAGAGCTCATGGCTTATCTACACAAGCACGGCGTGAAAGGCTTCATCGCGATGAATACCTTGATCTTTACCAACGAGATCGAGGCTGCTGAAAAACAACTGCGCTTGGTCGGCGAAGCCGGAGTCGATGCCCTCATCATCCAAGATCTCGGTCTCGCAAAAATGGCTCGTGAAATCATCCCACACGTCGAGCTCCACGCATCGACCCAAATGACCATCACCTCCCCCGAAGGTCTCGCCTTTCTCGAAACTCTCTTCCCCATGGAGCGCGCCGTCCTCTCCCGCGAACTATCGATCAAAGAGATCGAAAAATTCACTTCTTCTCTGAAAACTTCCAACTTCCAACTAGAAACTCCAATCGAAGTCTTCGTTCACGGCGCTCTGTGCGTCGCCTACTCCGGCCAATGCCTCACCTCCGAATCTCTCGGCCAACGCTCCGCAAACCGTGGCGAATGCGCTCAAGCCTGCCGCATGCCCTACGAGATAATCGTCGATGGTGAAGTACAAGACCTCGGAGAACATCGTTACCTACTCTCTCCACAAGACCTCGCAGCAGTCGATCTCATCCCAGATCTCATCAAAGCAGGAGTAGTCAGTTTCAAAATCGAAGGCCGACTCAAAACACCAGAATACGTCGCCGCAGTGACGCGTGTGTATAGGAAAGCGATTGATGCTGCGCGCTCATCATCCACAAACGAAAATGCTCCATCCACGATCACTGATAACGACCGCTACGAACTAGAAATGACTTTTTCCCGCGGCCTAACGACCGGTTGGCTCGCTGGATCCAATCACCCCTACCTCACCCACGGAAAATTCGGAAAAAAGCGCGGTCCCTTCCTCGGAACGATCATCGAAGCACAGAATGGTTGGATCCGCTTAGATACTCCGCCCTCTGCTCAAAATCCCCCACTCAAAGCTGGGGACGGAATCGTCTTCGACGCCGGAGAAAACCGCGATCTCGAACAGGGGGCATCCATTTGGAAAATCGAAAACGACCGCATCATCTTCCACCGTAATTTTTCGGGCATCAACTTCGATCGCATCCGCCCCGGCGTCACGCTCTACAAAACCTCCGACCCCGCCCTCGAATCCTCGATCCGTAAGTTCTGGCAAAACGCCAAACCCAAACAGCACAAAACCCCGCTCCATCTCATCGTTTCAGGAAAAGCAGGAGAACCCTTAGTAGCTGGTGCATCTTGCACCAGGCCGTTAGAGGGGAATCCTGCCCCTCTCGCAACCGCTTCTTCATCCATCCACCTAACAGAAGCCTCCAACAAACCCATCACAACTGAAGTCCTCACCGCTCAACTCTCCCGCCTCGGCGATACTCCTTACGAGCTCGCCTCACTCGAAAATCAAATTGAAGGCGACTGCCACCTCCCCATCTCTGCACTAAATCAACTGCGTCGCGATTTGATTTCAAATCTTGAACAAATCAAAAATCAACAATCATCAATCGTAAATCATCAATCGATTGTTAGTATCGATTCTCTCTTCCCCCCCATATCCGATCTACCAATCACCTCCTCACCAAAACTCGCAGTCCTCACACGCACACTAGAACAACTCGAAGCTGCAATTTCATGCAACCCGTCTCAAATTTACTGCGACTTCGAAGACCCACGTCGCTACAAAGACGCCGTCGAAATTTTCAAATCTCAAAATTCAAACTCCAAATCTCAGATCATCCTCGCCACCCCGCGCATCATCAAAAGCGGCGAGATCGGTTATCTCAAAATGATCGAGCGCGCAGGTGCTGATGGCTTACTACTTCGGAACCTCGCCGCCCTGCATCACTTCAAAGATCGCCAAGACATTATCAAGATCGGCGATTTCTCCCTAAACGCAGCCAACCCCCTCACCGCGAAGCTCCTCAAGGAAAACGCGGGATTAGATCGACTCACCATTTCCTACGATCTCAACATCTCTCAGGTTTTAGATTTGTTAGAAAAAACTCCTACCGACTGGTTAGAGCTCACACTTCACCAACACATGCCGATGTTTCATATGGAGCATTGCGTGTTCTGCACCTTCCTCAGCACCGGAACCACCTACAAAGACTGCGGTCGCCCCTGCGAAAAACACGTCGTTCACCTCAAAGATCGCGTCGGCCAACTTCACCGTCTGCAAGCCGATGTCGGTTGCCGCAACACCCTGTTCAACGGCCGCGCTCAAACTGGTGCTCGCTTCTTCCAACAACTCCTCACCTCCGGCCTGCGCAACTTCCGAATCGAACTCCTCGATGAATCCCACGACGCCGCCATCTCCACCATCACCGCCTACCAAAACCTCCTCTCAGAAAAAATCACCCCCGACCAACTCCTCACCCAAATCCACGCCACCGAAAAACTCGGCGTCACTGAGGGAACGCTGGCTTGAATAAAAATCAAAAAACAAACCTCAACAATTATCAATCGTCAATACCCTGTGAGCACAAGCGAACTTTTATTCTATGTCGAAGACCTAACTGTCTGGACGGAGTGAAACGAAGTCAATCAAACCGAATGATAAAACAGTTCCTTATTGGGAATAGATTGACGATTGTTGAATGACGATTGTTTTTTTTGAATAAAGAAAATAGCGCCTCCTCGCTCTTTATCCACACTTCGAGCACTCCAAGTTCAGTTCACACAATGCTTCAAATAATTTTTCTAACATAAGAGCATAACACTGACTGAAAAAAGCAAGCTTTGTGTCAATACTGACACTACAAAATGAATACGAGTTGTTGAATTCGAATATCGGAGAGACTAGCGTGCCGCCGAATGCATACTGGAAATTCAATACATCTAAACACCAAGGACCTGAAACCCATACAGCCTTCGGGATTTGTACCGCCGTCACAACGGGTTCATTATTCGCATATACTGGTGCAGAATTTTTTGTTTGAGGCGTTTGGTGGGCTTTTCCCGAAATTAGAGATGTTAGAAGATGGCACGGCGGTATACCGCCACCGGAACTCAAATACGGATTCGTTCACTTCTTGTGTAGCTGCAGAAAGTATAAATGATATCCCTCAAGGAGAAGCGATGAAGCTGCTCCAAGGTTGGATCACACTTCGTAAGCTTGTCATGGAAGCAACGGTGCCGGAGGGCGTGCGCTCGCTGTTGATGAACTTGAAAATTCCGCATCCACGAGTATCACCATGGTTCTATCACCTCCGTGAAACCTTGGATGGACAGAAAAAACTCTATATTCTGATTGGCTTCGAGGGGCCTGCTGTGACACTGGTTTCGCTAGAGGAAGGTATCGCGGCAATAATGAACGTGCCGCCAAGCCAACTGGAATCATTGTTAGCTACGTCTATGGCACCGACAGGCATCACAAATCGTGTATACGTGCTCGATTCAGATGGAAAAACAGACTCCGATTCTAAGAATACTCCACAAGTTTCAGAAAATAAACCCGCAGGTAAAAAAATCATACTGATGCTGGCCCTAGTTGCTGCTGTGGTATTAATAGTGGGCTCGATTTCGACAGTAGCACTGGGCATGGGCATGGGGAAAAATGAAGATAAGTCTCTGACTCAACATGAGCAAAAAGCGACTAAACCCATGCAGGAGCAGGTGATAAAAACAAAAGAAACGGTGCCCGAGCTAACGGAAAAAATTAGTTTTGATGTGGTAGATGAATTGAAAGAAGCATTGCCCAAGCCATCTGAAAAATCTAACTTGGAAATGGTAGCCAATGCAGAAAAAATGGTATCCGAACCAACCGATGATTTAAGTTTAGAAATGACAATTGGAACGAAAACTAACACGGAATCAGATGATGCCGATGAAATTTCTGACAATGCCGATTTGATCGAACAGATGAAAAAATAAAAAAATGAAAAAAATACTATTTAGTTGGTTTATGGTTTCTTCGATGTTGCTGAGCTTCGCCTTCGGTGAATCGGAAGAAGAGATGAAGAAAGAATTCAAGAGGCTGAACTCGGAACGTACGCAGACCGAAGAACTGATATCATTCTTGAAAAAAACAGGTAAAGCGACCGAGACGGAAACTGGCAATATACAAGCGACCGACCCGAAGGACAAAGAAGTCGCTAAAATTTTGAAACGAGAAAACGAAGCGCGTGAAAAGCAATTCGAATTGATTATCGAACTGCAAAGTAAGACTGATTCAGAAGTGAGAGCAGCCTTTGCCGAAAAAATGGGAGTTGTAAAACGTGACAACATTCAGATTGAGCTGCGCATACATGGCTCAAACACTGTCGGCGAGAAACTAACGCCGGATCTGGTACGCGAATGGCTGGCATTACGAGGAGCAACAGATGTTTCGATGAAACGCAATGGGGTACTTACCCAGTTCGTTTACCGTGATTCGACACTCGATACGAATTGGAAGTCTGTGGAAATCGCAGCGCACGGGACTGCGACCGCATTCATTAACGATGACGTTTATCCCAACGTCGGTCTCGCAGGTGGCTTTTGCGATATAGGCATGGCCTCACGTCCGGCGAAAGCAGAGGAGGTTGAGGCAATCATCAAGGCAGGGCATGGAGACATTCGCAAAGAGGGTAGTGTGTTCCCTGTTGCTGTTGATGGTCTTGCCATTTTCACTCACCAAGCCAGGGAGATACCCTCATTGACGGTGGCTCAGGTGGCAGCGATATTTTCCGGTGAAATAAGCAATTGGTCGGAACTCGGCGGTCAGAATGAAGCAATCGTGCTTTACACGCGAGACAACCATTCAGGCACATATGATTCGTTTGACTCCAAGGTGCTAAAGCCGCTTTCAAAAAAACTTTCAGCGCAGGCTAAGCGTATTGAGAGTAGCTCAGAACTCGTGCGTAGCTGTGCCGCAGACCCTGCGGGCATTGGTTTCGTCGGATTGGCATATGTGACCTCTTCAATCAATCTTATTCCCATCAGCGCGAGCACCGAGACCCGCCCACTGATGGCCAGCCGCCTAACGATCAAGTCTCTCGACTACCCACTGTCGCGCTTACTCTATTTTTATGCACCTGCTAAGCGGAGTGAACTGGCCAGCGACTATTTGGATTTCGTCATGTCTGACCGCGGGCAGGCAGTAGTCGATAATTCAGGATTAATCGGTCAAGGCCGTGCGCTGGAGAGCGACGTTCGCGAAGCTGATCTTTTAAAAAATACGCTTCTACAGGATTCTGGGGTGGCCGATGGCTACAAAAAAATCATCCAAAATGCTGATCGCCGTGATAGCTTCGCCAATGTCCGGTTCGAGACGGGACAACTGACACCAGACGTAAACTCACGTCAGAACTTGCGGCGCTTGGCGAGTTTCCTAGCATCAGGGGACAACGATAAGGCTACGATTGTCTGCATTGGTTTCGCCGACGACCAAGGCGCAGATGCTGGAAACTTAGAGGTTTCTGAGTCGCGTGCGAAAGCTGTGGCTGACTTTCTTAGCCGACTGGGAGTACGCTCCGTCGAAACTGCTGGTTTTGGCGAAAAAATGCCGGTGGCAGACAACAAGACTGCAGATGGTCGCGCTGCAAATCGTCGTGTAGAGATTTGGTTGCGACGTTAGATTATGCTATCCGAACGTTACGAATCGTTTCAACTCATCGGTGAAGGTGGAGTGGGAAAAGTGTATCGCGCATTTGATCGCTCACTTAACAGAGCAGTTGCGATCAAGCGCATCAAGTCGGGAAATAACCCGCAAAATGATGTGGATGACTTATTGGCTGAGGCTCGAACTTTGTGCCGTGTGCAGCATCCCAACATTGTCACCATTTACGATGTTGGGCGTGAGTTGGACGAATATTTCATTGTCATGGAGTTGATCGATGGCGAGAACTTCGAAATGCTATCGCGTCACGGTAAGATGCTTTACGAGCAGTTTTGCGCCTTTGCGATACAGACCCAAGAAGGATTGATCGCCGCGCATCAGCTTGGAATTTTGCACCGAGATATCAAACCGGCCAATGTGATGCTGGTTTGGCTTCCTTCAGGGTCACTCCACATCAAAATTGTCGATTTCGGACTGGCGCAATTGGCGACTGAAGCCTTGAAGTCTGATACTCATTTGGTAAAGCCGGACCTCGCCGGTTCGCTGCATTTCATGAGTCCCGAGCAGTTCGAAAGACAACCGCTCGACGCACGCTCGGATTTGTATTCTCTGGGCTGCCTTTATTATTTTGGACTCACGCAGCGCTACCCCTTTGCTGGCGATAGCAGCTTGGAAGTTATGGTCTCGCACATTCAAAATCACGTCGTGCCTCTGCAGCAGATAAGACCGGACCTGCCTGCGTGGTTGTGCGAGTGGGTGATGTGGCACATACAGCGCCAACCCTACGAGCGTCCTGCGGATGCGATGGCTGCATTCCTTGCCTTTAAGAAAAATGCGGGAGTGGCATACTACTAAACTCCGTTTTCCTCGTATGATAAATTTTTAGAGGCACCTTGTGGTAACAGCATTTTCAAATGTTAGAAGAAATCGACCAACTCCTCACCCAAATCCACGCCACCGAAAAACTAGGAGTCACTGAAGGAACGCTGGTTTGAAGAGTGAATGGTGAAGAGTGAATGGTGAAAATGAATCAGTCTTCGATCTTCACTATTCACTCTTCATCATTCACTATTTAAGAAACCTCACCCGCGCTTTCACAGGAAAATGATCCGATAAATACGGCTCGCCACTCTTCACAATTTTAGCCTCCAAAACCTTCGCCTGCTTGGAAACGAAAATGTGATCCACCTTCCACTGCCGATTCGGATCGCTCATCCAGAAATGCAGAGTCCCGCGCGCCTTATCCTTTGGATGCAACTGATAATAAGTTTCCATCAAACTCGGAAACGCTTTGGTCGATCCGTTGGCTGGAATACCATCGGCTATATAACGAACCGCCGGATTCCACTCACCTGCATTGAAATCTCCCATCCAAACCACAGGTTCAGAATCGGGATTCATCTCGGCAATTTTTTGAGCAAATAGCTTCACACCCTTTTCTCGAGAGGGTTGATGCATGTGATCCAAGTGAATATTCACCACCCACAACGCCTGACCACTGGATCGATCTAACAAACGCACCCAAGTCGCCATCCGCGGAAACGAATTTCCCCAGCTCTTCGAACCTGCTTTACTTGGAGTATCGGAAAGCCATATCGACCCACGATTTATTGGATCAGCCTCAAATCGATCTTTCCGATAAAAGATCCCCGTGTATTCACCGCGTTTCTTTCCATCATCTCGACCCACACCCTCGAAGCCGAAATTTGGCAACGACGCCCATAAGTCCGCAACCTGTCCATGTAGTCCTTCTTGGATTCCTAAAATCTCAACTTTCTCCCTCTGCAACATCCCAACAATCCCCACCACTCGATTCCTCCAGGCGCGCTTGCCGACTTCCTGTCTGTTCTCATAACGCAAATTAAACGTCATCAGTGCGACCTCCATCGATCCATCCAGACTAATTGGAACCGCTTTGGGGACTTCCTGTTGTTTTTTATCACATCCGATTAACAAACAAACAAATCCGACTTTAATCGCGATGCTGAAACCGGCCGTAGTGAAATGATCACTCATGAAATCAAAAAATGGAGCCGGCTAACGGATTCGAACCGTTGACCTACTGATTACAAATCAGTTGCTCTACCAACTGAGCTAAGCCGGCTAATCGCTATGCGATGCGCCAGCGGTTTAACTGCCTTCCCGCGCAAACGCAACGGGAATTTTCAATTCGCAGCGAACACGTCCCTGAAAGGATGTGGTAACCCTCATCAAAACGTCGTTCCGATTGCAAAATGCCATGTGCCATCGGGTTCCCCTCTGTCTTGAGTCATGTTGTGACCATACTCTAATCTGATCTGACCGATAGGTGAATTGACTCGTAACCCAAGTCCCGCTGCAATCTCCAGCCCCCCACCAAGCAATCCTGTGTAATCACCAGAAAGCCCCCCCGCATCGATGAAACTAACCAAACGCAAGGGGCCAAATATGGGACGACTGAGCTCATTCTGAACCGCCCAACTGATACTACCTCCATATGGATCGCCACCGAAACTCGGTCCAAGTTCCCTTTCAGGAAAACTTCTTACACTCCGAGAGCCTCCGTTAAATACCCGTAAATCGATGGGTAAATCTTGGATGCCTCCCGATGGGATCACCCAATAAAACGAACCACCGATTCCATACTGATACATTTTATTGATGGGATAATACCACGCTCCATCCACCCCCAGTTTCAAGTATCCATTACTATCTTCCCCTACCGCCAATCCAAGCTGAGTCGGAAAACTCAAATACCATCCCTTGGTGGGAATGACCGCGTTATCCCGATAATCCAAAGTTGGTATCATTCCTAATCTCAAATGACTGTAGACGTTATCGCCAAGTAAGGCCGCGGGTAACCCTTCCTCTTCAACGTTTACAAATGAATATCCTAACAAAGATACCAATGAGAAATGATCGTTCAGATCCCATTTCCACCGAATCTCCGCACCAGATTCTAAAGTTGCATATCCTTCGTAAGACTTGTTCATCGCATACAATCTCAACTCACGAGATGTATTTTCTCTCCACCAAGGATCCGCAAGCTTCATCTCCCCCAGTAAACCACGCGCGTTGATTTCAAACCCAGCGGTGAACGCCCTCAGCTCTCCCATGAAATTGCGATCCGTATACATTGATCGAAATAGCGGTCCGTCAAATGATCCAACACCAGCGGATAAAGCAATCTCCCGCGCCTTCGTTTCTTCAAAATGTAAGGTCGCACTGATGCGCTTATTCGCTACCTGTTCGGTCTCGACCCGCACGGAACGATAAGCCCCTGTCGCCAATAAATCACGAACCTTCTGATTCATGCCGGCTTCATCATACCACTTACCTACTAACGGCTGCACAATCTTGCCGATTCGCTCGGGTTTGGTTTTTTCTAAGCCCTCTGTCTTTACCTCTAAAAGCTTCACCCGCGTCCCCAGCTCGATTCGAAACTCAGCATAATAGAGTTCCTCTCCGAGACGGCTCGTCATGATAATTTCCGCATCCGGATAACCTCGACTAATGAAAGCCTCGACCATTGCTGCTTTGAGCTGATTGATCGTTTCCGTTGTCGCCCATTTACCGACATACGATTCCCATGTGGTGACCGATCGCTTCACTCCTCGCCCGTCCGGACTATTCACAACGGGTGTAGCCATTTTAAATCGGGTTCCTCGGCTAACCTTCAGCTTGATATTCATTTTCCCAGTTTCAGGATCAATATTGGTAGAAGTCAGGCTCACATCCGCTCTCCAGTAGCCCTCAGATTTTAATTGGCTAAGCACAAAGTCCAATCCCTCCGCTACATGATCTTCTCGATAAGGGATATCTCCCTGCTTCATCATAGATCGCTTTTCAAATGGTATCTTGAACAACTTCACCAAGGTTTCCACTTCACCCTCAGTTTCAACTTCCACATTTCCCAATGATCTCCGTATCCCTTCTTTCACAGATAACAAAATACGATTATTAGAAACCATTTCCCCACTCACCTCGACTTCTGGATAGCCATCGTTCCGTAAAATTTGCTCAACCATATACGCCGCATCGTTAGCTCGCCATGCACTTGCAGGTTTCTCCCGAACGTAGACCAACCGGCCCGCCAGCAATTCTAAAATCTCTCCATTCGTGGTGTTTTCGAGCCCACGTATATCAATTTGCGTTTCCCCGTTTAACGATCCAACACTTAGTATAAAAATCAAACTCAACGACCACCGCTGGAGGTTTATAAAGCCATAAAATGTCGTGAACGATCGAATCATTTGAAACTGAACCTCCATGTTGTCATCACTCGCTGATCACCCTCCTCATTTACTCCAGCCGATACCGACCAACGTCTACTCAGCTTAACGGTTGCTGTATTGTAAGTGGTCGTACTATAAGGATCTGGCTCTGCGATACTGAAATTCACTTCATCTAACAAATTGAATATGGGACGGAGCTGTTTACCAAAACGGAATCTTCCTCGTCTCAGTTCTTCGATCAACAACTGAGTAGCGCGAGAAGCCGCTAGCTGTGAATTCTCCAACCCCGCAGATGTTGTTCCCGTGGCCAGCAAAGTCATAATCTCTTCTTTCGGCAAGGGTGGTTGTGAAGCCAAGACCAATTGCGGATCCGATGCTCTTCCGTATGCATAAATATCCACTTGATAAGGCCGTGGGTCCGCATTCGCTCGAATCTCAATACTTGGATCAAATCGCGTGGCCTCATTGAAAGTCAAAACCGCTTTACTCACCCGCAACTTCGTTAGAGGCAAACGAATCAACGCATTACGCATTTTTGCATAACCGTTCGGTATCGGATCGCCTAGATTTCCACTAATACCAACAGCCACATCAATTTCGCCTTCGCCAAGGTTCCCCCTTATCAAAATCGGATCGACCGTTTTTACAGAAATATCAGCGGTCCATTTACTGAAAGCCTCCGGCACTTTCTCCCCAACATTTTTCACGACATCCACAGCTGGTAATTTAGCGGGCTTAGGTTCCAAAAACGGTTTGCCGATCGGAATAAACTCCATGTCTTTATAAATAACACTGTCGATGATTCCAATATTCCCGCTGACGCGAGCCGAATCCAGCCGTCCCTTAACCTTGAAATCCATGTGACTTCGCATAATCAAATACTCATTTCTCAACAACGGCACGCCTCTGCCTTTAACATTAAAATCGATCTGACTGCCATTCAGTCCCAGCTCCTTATTGAAATCCAACGAACCATCTAAATTGATACTTCCACCAGATAAATCATTAACCGAACCCTTGATCTTGATCTGCTTCAGATCCGATTTCAGATTTAAACTAACCCCCTCGAAATCGGGTATGGCCTTGCTATTCAGACGCACCCGACCGTTGCTGAGGTCTAAGTTCGCCATGATTATAGGGCTGCCGACCGTCCCCGAAATATCTGCATATCCGTCAATCTTGCCTGAAACTTCTTTCGCTTGTGGGATCAGTGCCTGAATTCTAGAAAGCTCTAATCTTGGTAACAGGAGCTTTCCTGTAATCATCTCCGTTTCTAAACTCCCGGCTTGATCCACCCACTTCTTTGGAAGGAATGGCATCGATGCTACAAAGCTAGCTGGCGGATAATCCTCAACCGAAACTTCCGCATCTACGTTTACCAATCCATCTTTGGTTTGTAAATTCAGCACCACATCCGCACTAGGTAAAGAAGGCTGGTCCACAGATTTAATATCTCTAAACCACAAACTCGCTTTCACCTCAGGAGCCGCGAATCCCCCACTCAAATCAATCTCTACCTCTCCTGTTGAAGCTGGATCTAACTGCTCAAAACCACCCACCCACGGCCTGAGCTTCGAGAACGCAATCACTTCGGATTTTATCTTAAAGTCCAGAACCCCCTCATCTCTCGAAATCCAGGATTTCAGCTCGGTGAAATTCTCCGGCAGAGAAATTTTTCCACTCCCAATCGCTATCTGATCCTTTCCATCGAACCACTTGAAAGCACTCAGAGTCAGCAAGTTTTCGTGGATCGACGCATCTAACTCAATTTGCTGACCCTCGCTTTTGATAACCCAACCTCCCACCAAAACATCCCCCGGCCATGCGTATTCGAACTCTCCACTTCCACTGACTAAGGGCCTTCCGCGTGCCTGCCACTCTACCGAAAAGTCTGAGGTTTTCCCTTTATGTATTCTATTCTTGAAATCTCCCGATCCTATCCAGCCACCATTCATTAGCCCAGATCCCGGCCACTCAAATCCCATACCTTCAACCCAAGGTTTCATGATTTCAGTCCTGAAACTTTCAAATTGAGTCAGCTCTTCATAAGTCTTACGACCGAAATGATAATTCCCCGAAATTTCAAGACCCTCGGCGATGAATGATTTCACGTTGAGTTGCTTGTCGGAATAATCAGCGATCAACCGAACCGGAACCACGTTCGGATCGAGCGCATCCAAACTCAAATCCCCCGCCACCGACTGAAATCCACCATCAAGATTTAATTTTAATTTTCCGCTTAGCTCACTCTCTGGAAAGTGCGAAAAATCCATCTTCCAATTATACTTTTTCTGCAATGCGACGAAGAACTCAGCAGATCTCTGAATTTTTATATCACCCTCCATCGATGGAAATACAGATACTTCAACCGATTTGTTAATCGTCTCACTCGTGGCCAAAATTGAAAATTCCGTATTCATGCTCACACCATCCAACTTCGCGGTGAGCTTACCTGCCGGATCCAAATCAAGATTCACATCGAGCACTGGGAAATTCCAATCTGCATATGAAGCATCAGTTAGGGAACCTATCGCAGTTATCTTTCTCTGATTCCCGATTGGATATAAATCGGTAGCTACCATGGAAAACGAGTTCAGCTTACCCGCGAGCGGCAGATTAAAACCGAAACCATCCATCGATTTATTCAAATCCAGGTTTCCCTCTATGAGCTTAACCCGTGCCTCTTTGAAACCGGGCTCCACCACCAAATCAAACATCGCATCCTCCAAACGAATCTGACTCAACACTTCAACCTCTCCATTCTCTGGTAATTTCACCACGAAATCCCTAACGCCAAACTCCGGTAGTAACTCAAATTGATCCAACCTCACTTCATCTTTCAACCATTGGATCTCCGCTCGCTGAGATACCGTAATTTTTCCCGTCGCATCGGATACTTTACCTGAAACCAATTCAAACTGATTTTCACCCGCAAGATGCTTTATCGCGCCATCTTCGAGATATAGTAAACGATCGCCGTTCTTAATCACTCGCACGTTTACATCTTTGAATTCCAATCCCATCGGCATCAAACGTGTCCTCATCACAGCAAGTGCTTTACTAAGCTCTTGTAAATTCACTGGCCGCTTGGATTCATTTTTAGTCTCTAATAAATGAATATCCAAATTCACTCCGTCACCTTTGATGTTTCGAATTTTCCCTTTGAGGATTTCACCCATCACATAGTCCACATCCAAGTGATCGATCTTCAACTTAGCGACCAATCCATCATTTCGTAGTTCTACATCCGAGAAATCTAATCCACCAAAAAGTGTGCCTGAAATTTTGAGATCAACCTCAAATCCTGCTTTTTCCAAGTAGCGCGTAACGACCTTAGGACCCAACCACCTTACTCCAGGACCGTTGAGCCAAATAGCTACTCCAAATAAAACAACAACACTCAGCAAACCCAAACGCAGCAGTCTTAATAGACAACCACGAGGTTTTTTGGATGTTGTGTTCGGTTGTGCATTTACATCAGCCACTCGTGCACACTAGCGCAGATGAATCTGAACTCCACCGTGAACCCTTTTTGCAAGATAGGTAAATACCCTACCTTGTATCATGTATCATACTTACTTCGCTGGCTCTTCGGTCTTCTTTTTGTATGTGCTTTGCACGTAGACCTCACGCAACTCCTTCAAGCCAATTTCACATGGGCTCTGTGCCATCAGATCAGCGCCCTTGTTGTTTTTCGGGAACGCAATCACCTCACGGATGCTGTCTTCACCAGAAACCAACATCGCGATACGATCCAGACCAAGTGCCAATCCACCATGCGGAGGCGCACCGAAACGGAACGCATCCAAGATGTGCGCGAACTTGATCTGTTGCTCCTCTGGGCTCACACCGAGCACTTCGAACATTTTCGCTTGGAGATCTTTTTCGTGGATTCGGATCGATCCACCACCAAGTTCGTAACCGTTTAGAACGATGTCATAGGCAACGGCGCGGACATTGGCGTAGTCGCCCTTTTCTAACAACTCGATATCTTCAGGATGCGGACGTGTGAACGGATGATGCACCGCAGCCCAATCGCCCGATTCTTCATCATGTGCAAGAAGCGGGAAGTCAACAACCCAGAGGAAATTGAATGCAGTGCTGTCCTTGAGAATTTCCATCATCACCGCGCATTCGCTGCGGACCCGACCCAAGATCGTGCTGACGCTCTCGCGTGAACCGGCGGCGAAGAATACGATATCGCCTTCTTCGAGATTCATTTTTGCGGTGACAGCTTCTTTCTCGGAGTCCGAGAAAATCTTCCAGAGCGGGCTCTTGTATTCACCGTTTTCCAACTTGATGAAGGCGAGGTTTTTCACCGGAAGCCCTGCTTGCACAGCGATCTCATTGAGACGATTCATCTGCCCTGTTGTAATTCCAGCGAAGCCTTTGGCGTTGATCGCTCGAACCACTCCGCCGCCATCTAACACGCCACGGAAAATTTTGAATTCGGTTGCTGCAAAGACATCCGCGAGATCGGTGATCTTTATTTCGAAGCGTGTGTCGGGTTTATCTGAACCATAGATATCCATCGCATCGCGATAAGTCATTCGTGGAAACTCATTCGCCAAATCGATATCAAGACCTGCTTTGAACATTGCACGCAGCAAGCCTTGCACGGTCGCGATGATATCTTCTTGACCAACAAAACTCATCTCAAGATCGATCTGTGTGAACTCTGGCTGACGATCTGCACGTAAATCTTCATCGCGGAAACAACGCGCGATCTGGAAATATTTCTCTA
This sequence comes from Akkermansiaceae bacterium, assembly GCA_031422775.1. GTDB lineage: Bacteria > Verrucomicrobiota > Verrucomicrobiia > Verrucomicrobiales > Akkermansiaceae > Luteolibacter. The sequence goes on from JANPMK010000118.1 coordinate 100,451, forward strand.
CACCCGCAACCATCAACAACTGCTTGTATTGCTGCGGTGCTTGCGGAAGGGCGTAGAATTTACCCGGGTTCAAACGCGATGGCACGAGGAAATCGCGAGCACCCTCAGGTGTCGGATTCGAAAGGATAGGCGTCTCGATTTCATAGAATCCTGTGTCATCGAGGAAACGTCTTGCTGCTGATGTGATCTTGCTGCGCTGACGAATGTTCTTGTTCATCCGCGGACGACGCAGATCGAGATATCGATATTTCATCCGGATATCTTCGTTGGAAAGTTCCTTATCGAGCTGGAACGGTAAGACATCGGATTTGTTAACAATCTTCAATTCGCTAGCAACGACTTCAATCGCTCCAGTCGACATCTTATCGTTCTCCGCACCATCAAGGCGTTTGCAAACTTTGCCTTTCACTTGCACCACATCTTCTTCACGTAGGCTGTGCGAAATCTGCGCGACCTCAGCTCCTTCTTCAGGGCGGAAAACGCATTGGGTCAGACCCTCACGGTCACGCAAATCGATGAATATCACTCCACCGTGATCTCGTGCGGAATTCACCCAACCGATCAATGTGACGGTTTGGCCGATGTGGGATTCGTGAAGTTCGTTGCAGTGATGTGTACGCATAATGAAAATGGATTTGGTTAAACCGCAGATCGACGGGATGAACGCAGATAAGAGGGATTGGAATAATAAAATTTAAAAAATACAGAATTTAGATGGATGAAAGAGTTACTCTTCGAAACTCAAGTTTGGCATATTTGAAGTTCAAGATGAGACCTACCCGCAGGCCTGTAACACGCAGATAGTTTAGCATCTGCCCGATCTCGTGATCGGTGATACGTGGAATAGTTTTCGCATCGACGATCACTTTTTCAAAAGCAATGAGATCTGGAATGAATTCGCCGACTTTGGTTTCGCGATAACTTACCGGAAATCGCGGCTGCTGAATACAAGAGATTTCCTGGTGGACGAATTCAACGACGAGTGAGTTTTCATAAACTTTTTCATAAAACCCATGGCCTACTTGATTCAGCACCGTAAATGCGCAGCCAATAATCCGTTCCGTTTCCAGAACATGAATCTCATCTCTTCTATCTGCGTCCATCTCGTCCATCTGCGGTTAATTTCCTCTTCATGCCAGCAACGGTCCGTCTGGTTCAGTCAAACGTTGCTTGATCCATATGACCAATTCAGCCGCCTGACAAATTTCTTCCTGCCTGCTTCCAAGGTTCTTGATTTTCACGGAGGGAAACTCAGCATCCACGATCAACGCAAACCGTGCACCGCATTTCTCCGCAGCTTGAAATTGTTTGCCAACTTTCACGCTGGAAAGCGGAAGATCCACAGATATCCCAGCGCGACGCAATTCCGTAACCAACGCCAACGCATCAGCTCGCACAGTTTCATCAGGAATGACCATGTAAACTTCGCAGCCAGCAGCATTGCGCTGCAACCAAACTTCCATCTGCATTGCAGTATGTGTGGTTTCTTCGATGAGATTGCGAATCACATAATCTCCCATCGCAAATCCCGTCGCTGGCATGTCCACCGCACCATCGGAAATGGTTTTCACCAAAGTGTCATATCTCCCCCCACCAGCGACCGCGCGCATGGATTTCTTCGAGTCGAAAATTTCAAACACCACTCCGGTGTAATAAGCCAAGCCACGAACGATCGATAAATCCAACTCCACGAACTTACCGAATCCGCGTGCTTTGAGGTCAGTTAAAATTTCTTGAAACGAGCCCTCGGCATCCTGCGGATTCGCGACGAAGTTTTTCACTTCTTCCAAAGTCGCGCCGAATTTCGCGAGTTTCTCAGTCAGAACCTCAGGCTTTTCGCGCTCCAGCTTGTCGACCAAATTGAGGAAATCCGGCATCGCTTCATCGCTCACGCCACGGGCTTGCGCGAATTTCACCCAAGCATTCCGATCCGAGATCCGGACCACAAAATCCCCTTCCACAAATCCAAACGAAAGCATCGTCTCAACGGCCAACGCGATCAATTCAGCATCCGCTCCCGGACCCGCTTCGCCGAGGATATCGACATTGAACTGATGAAACTCACGACCCCTGCCCTTTTGCGGCTTCTCATAGCGAAAGCACTGACCGATCTCGAACCATTTAAGCGGCTTCGGATACTGGCGCTGCTCAGCTGCTGCAATCCGCGCCAAGGACGCCGTTACCTCAGGTCGTAAGGTCACATCACGTCCACCTTGGTCCTCAAAACGAAACAACTGCGAGGAAAGCTCACCGCCGGATTTCTTCAGATACAATCCGGTGTCCTCCAGAATCGGCGTTTCATACTCCACATACCCACAGCGACGCGCCACATTCCGCCACGTCTCGAACAAATAATTACGCACCGCGCATTCACGCGGAGTGAAGTCACGGAAACCGGGAAGTGCTTGAAAAGTGGAACCTGCCATTGCGGGGGCGCGACAATGCACAGCCCTCCCGACATATCAAGCCTTTACGTGGTTGGTTTTAATGACCGGAACATGATGTTCCACTCGCCGTGCAGATATCCTGTTCTCATCCACCCGAAACCACTTCAACTTTTTCTTCCACAAGCATTTCGAAAAAAATCTCATCTTCTCCCAAAAAAACCTTGCATCCAACCAACGCCTCCGCTTTCTTACCGCCCGCACCGCGACTAACGACCCGTTCGTCTATCGGTTAGGACTCCAGGTTTTCATCCTGGCAAGAAGGGTTCGACTCCCTTACGGGTCGCCATTTTCATGGATATAAGCCTCCGCTCAGAGCACTGCTCCCCGGAGGCTTTTTCA